>NZ_CP060295.1:5361041-6036927 GCF_014302995.1 Variovorax sp. PAMC26660 | reverse complement strand
CGACGACGCCGCTGCCATAGCGGTCGATGCGCTGCTGCAGGCGCTGCGCATCGCCGTACAGCGACCGGTACTCGGCGATGGCAACCCGGGTGGCTTCGGCCAGATCGGCTTCGGCCTTCTCGACCAGCGCCAGCTTGCTCGCGGTGTCCCGGTCCTGGCGTTCGCCAGGCGCCACGGGCAGCGGGATGCTCACGCCCACCGACACCATGTCGGAATAGCCGGTGCGCTGGCCGTAGGCCACCTCCCAGGTCCAGTTGGGCTTGCGGTTGGACGCTGTGACGTCTGCCGCCCGCCTGGCCATATCGACATCGCGCTGCATCGCGGCGACTGTGGGGTGGCTGGCGATGTAGCTTTGCTCGGTGGGGAGCGGGATGACCCCCGGGGGCATCAATTCGTCGGGCGGTACGCCGACCCAGCGCTCGAATGCGACGCGCGCGGTGTTCTGTTGCTGCCGGACTTCGGCCGTCTCGTCTTCCGAGATGCCGCGTGCGCCGGCCAGTGCCAGCACGTCCTGGCTGTTCCCCACCGCCGAGGACAGGCGTGCGCGCGATGCTTCCAGCTCTTCATGAGCGTGGTGTTCCATGAGCGTCGAGAGCTTCAAAGTCTCGCCGGCATAGAAGGCGTCGAGGTACGCGAGCGCGGCTTGCAGTCGGGCGTCGGCCGCAGCGACGCGCGCCTGCACCGCCTCCCGGTCGACCGAGGCATCGGCCGCCGCTTGCCGCGCTGCGCGCTTGTCGGCGGACAGCCATTCCTGGCTGATGCCGATGCGCTTCATCGTCATCGAGTCGCGCGTGGTGTGGAAGCGATCCGGGCCCGTTGCCGGCAGGTTGTCGATGCCGATGCGCAGCGTCGGATCGGGAAACTGGGCCGCAGCCCGGGATGCTTCCGTGGCGCTCAGTACGCCGGCACGGGCAGCGCGCGCCGTTTCGGAGCGCTGGACGGCGAGCTGAAGGGCTGTATCGAAAGAAAGAGGCGTGGCCACCGCGAGGTACGGCAGCAGCGCAGCGGCCAAAGCGGCCGCGCGCGGGAAAGGAATGGACATGGAAACTCCGCAGACGAACGAGGCAATCGCTGGCGAGCGGACAAGCCGCACCAGCACCGGTCAGTCAACGGAAATTTCAGACGCGAAGTCTGCGCGTGGCCAGAAAAACGGGGTCGGGCGGCGGATGCTGTCGCTCGGGTTGGGCCTGCACTGGCAGTGCATGGCCCAGCGAGACCAGCACCAGTGGCATGACCACCATCTGCACGATGGCGGGCAGCGATGGCGTGGCCAGCTTCACCGGCTCGAACGACAGCGACATGTCTGCCGCGTGCTGGTAGCAGAGCACGGGCTGCGCCATGTCCATGCCTTCGCACGGCTCGCCCGTGGCCATCATCTGCGCCATCGAGGACGTGTCGGGCACGCCCGGACAGACGTAGCTTGCCAGCGCCAGCTGCGAGAACAGCAGCGACAGGACCACGAGGAACGCGGTCATGCAGCGATGGAAGGAGGTGCGGCGCATGTGCGGCGGGAGTGTAGCGCTGTTGGCCCGAACAGCGCGAAGCCCGTTTATTTGGCCGGCAGGTACTGACGCGGATCGACGGCCTTGCCGCGGTAGCGGATCTCGAAGTGCAGCTTGGCCTCGTTGCCCATCTCGGCGATCTTCTGGCCCCTTTGCACCTTCTGGCCTTGCTTGACCAGCATGGTCCGCACGTTGGTATAGACCGACATGTAGGAGCCGCCGTGATCGACCATGAGCACGCTGCCATAGCCGCGCAGCGTCTCGGTTGCCGCGACCGAGCCCGCGCCGATCGACAGCACCGCTTCGCCGGGGCTGCCGCCGATGTCGATGCCCTTGTTGCTGCTGCCGTTGAAGCCCGCGACCACCGCGCCCTGCGCGGGCCAGCCCCAGTCGCTGCGCCGGGACGCCGGTGGCACGACGGGGTCGGGCTCGCGGGCCGGTGCCGTGGCCCGGGGCGGCCTTGTGCGTTCGGCGTTGCCACCGCTCCTGGGCGGGGGCGACGCTTCGGACGATGCGCCACCGGGCGGCACCACGCGCAGCACCTGCCCGGCTTCGAGGCGGTCGGGGTCCTGGATATTGTTCCAGCGGACGATGTCGCTCGCCGACCGGCCCGACTTCGACGCGATGCGATAGAGCGTGTCGCCCGGCTGCACGACGTACTCGCCGGGGCCCGCCACCGGGGTCTTGGGTGTCGTGGTGCACGCGCCCACCATCAATGCCGCCATCAGCGCGAGGCTCGCGCGCCACTTCCTGCCTGTCACAACCACTACCGGATTCCTTCCTGGAAGACTTGAATCACGCGCCCCCATGTGCCCGGAGTCGCGCTCGAAGAATCCGCAGAGGCTACCAGCAGTCGCTGAAGGGCTGTCCGGCTTCCGGCGCCCTGCTCACTCCAGCCGGGAAAAGTAGAGCCCCGTGAACGCCGGGATCGCGCGTTCGGGATGCCCCGGCAGATGCAGCGAACGCTCCGGCGTCAGCCACTGGTCTTCCAGCGCATAGCCCAGCGCCTCGATGCCGCGCACGAAGCGCAGGCGGTTGTAGATGTGCACCGGCGCATAGCAGTGATCGCCGATGTTCTGGGTGGTCACGAAGTCAGGCCCGGCATACAGCGGCAGCTTGTTCAGCAGGATGTGGCGCGGCCGCGCGCCGGACTGCTGCAGCAGATGGTCGATTCGCCCGGCTTCCAGGTACTGCAGCGCACCGGCGGAAAGCCACACGTCGGCGTCCCTGCCGCTTTGCGCCATGTCTTCGGTGAAGTGCAGCGCCGTGGCATGGTTCGTTGCGGCCAGGTCGCGACCGATGGACGCGATGGCCGGCACTTCGGCGACATGCCAGGCCAGGTTGTCCGGCATTTCGAAATAGCGGCGGTAGGCGTAGTAGTGCACCCCGACCGATCCGCCGATGTCCAGCAATGACGCGGCGCCGTTGCGAAACGCGCGTTCCAGCCACCACATCACCGGATAGTCGTAGGCAAAGATGCGCTGCGTGCGGACCTGCACGTACTCCTGGGCGAGTGCGGCATGGTCGAACTCCGCGCTGGGCGGAAGCCAGGCGCGGGCCGCGTCGAAGCTTTCGAACACGCCGAAGCAGGCGCCGAAGCCCTGCGGCGTAAAGAACTGCCTGCGCTTCAGATGCAGCATGGCGGGGCGCGCAATCGGGTCGGCCAGCGCGTGACGCAGTTGCCGGCCCATCGTGAGAACGTTCATGGTCATGGTGTCTCTCCTGTGTCGGATCCGGGTCATGCCGTTGCCATCGGCTCTTCATGCACCACGCGCCTGGCGATGCACATGAGGGACAACGCGCTCGCGGGCGCCGCCGGGTCGCGGCCCGACAGCACATTGCCCATGCGGTACTTCCATTGCGCGGGGCCGACGCTGCCGCTCAGCGCCTCCGCCCCGACCTGGTGGTTGTGCGGATGAACGCTGACCTCGAAGCCCAGCGGCTCCAGCGTCTTCCTGAAGAACTCGTTCGTGACGCCGTCGCCGGGCCGGTGATGCACTTCCGTCTTCAGCCCCCACGACTGCTGGCTGCCGGTCTTGTGAAAACCGTGCCGCGTCGCGCGATAGACCCACAGCCGCGCGTCCCACATCAGCCGGGCCAGGCCCTTGTAGTCCCACGCGGTCAATTGCGGGTCGTGGTCGGTGATGAGGATGCCGTCGGGCTTCACCAGCCGTGCGCCCTCTCGCAGCACCGCACCCATGTCGTCGCAGTGATGCAGCGACGCATTGATGGCCACGATGTCCGCCACGCCCGAGCGAAAAGGCGTGTGCGCCGCATCCGCCAGCACCGCCGTGTAGCCCAGGCTCGCGGCCAGCTCCAGCGAGCCGGCGGCCACGTCGACGCCGATCAGCAGCCTGGGCTTGCCGCCCAGCGTGGCAAAGACATTGCCGGGCCCGCAGCCCAGGTCGATGACGACCTTGTCGGTCCAGTCGCCGCCCGCCGCGAGCCATCTGGCCCTGAAGTGCGTGTCCCGATGGCAGAAGTCCAGGTATTCCTGCGCCCACTCCGCGTTGCCGAAATAGATGGCGTTGGCGGTCAATGCATCTGAATTGTTCGGAAGAATCGACTCGAAGTAGTGATTGCAACGCTTGAGAACTACATCGGGTAATAGGATGTCGCTAAGCATTTTTGACTTTCAAGAGAGTTGATTCTGCATAAAAACAGACACTTCGCGAAGTCTTGATTATTTCTGAGTTTTGTACAGATATTTTTTATCCAGTTACAGACTCGATGAATTAATAACAGCGGATTTCGCTGTAAATGCTTCATTCCCCGAACACCTGGCTGTGCGTTTTCCGCATGACTCCCTGCGAGGCGCTCAGACAAATCCAGTTATGCCGACAGAACGATCATTGCCACCCTGACAGGCCTGATCTCCTCTGTTTCTCCCCTTGAGTACCCCGCTTCGCCGACCTCTCCCGACGCCGAAATCCGATCGGCGGACTCACCTCCTTCCCTCAAACCACGCATCAGTTACCTCGTACGTGACAGTTCGGGTAGTACGTTTTAGAAATAACCTTGTCTAACTGTAACTTAGGCCTAAAGGCCGCACATTCCCGGTAGCAAACCTCCTAGTATTCAGTCAAGAAAAACGAATAGATCCACCTCAGAACGCCAATTGAATGGGCGGTATTTTCGCGCATTCAATTAATTCCAATGTATTTATTCCCCGGGTGTTTACATGGAAATTCAAACTGTTTCGCCAGCACGCCGCGGCGCTCCGGATTTGCTTCTGGGCGACCTCTTCGTGCCGCGATCCAACCCGGAAAAAGCAAAGGGCCGGCACGCCGGTTCGCTGACGCTCGATGCGCAATTCGCGCAATGCCAGGCGCAGGCTCTCGCCGCCACCAGCCATTTGCCAGACACCCTCTTCGCCGGCGCATGGCTGCTGCTGCAGTCGCGCTGGCTCGGCACCCTGTGGCCTGCACTGTGTGAGGCAAGGCACGGAACGATCACCGTCGCGTTCGATGCCACGAAGACGGCCAGCGCCTGGCTGACTGAACTGGACGCCGGCCGCCGTGCCGCATCCGCAACGCCGCGGGCCGGCGCCGTGCCCGCCTCACTCTGGCTGCGCGATGACGTGGGCCTTGCCGAAGTGGATGCCGATGCGCCCGTCAGGCTCTGGCTGAGCGGCACCGCGCCGGACGCACCGCTGCGCCTTCATATGGATGCGGCAGCGAGCCTGATGGACATCGGCGCGCTCGAACAACTGCTCGCGGCCCTCGCCGACACGGCCGCTGATCTGCTGGCCCGACCCGACGCCGCGTTGAGCGACATCCGCACCCTGCCGGCCGGCGACCTCGACGCCCAACTCACCGCATGGACCACCGCGCCCGCGCCTGTAGACCGCGCGCTCACCGTCACCGGCCTGTTCAGCCGGCAGGCGGCCGCTTCCCCCGACGCCGTCGCGCTCGCCGAGGGCGACGCGCACATGACCTACGGTGAACTCGACCAGCAATCCGTCCGGCTCGCGCATAGCCTGCAAGACGCGGGCGTGCACGCGGGCGACAGCGTCGGCCTGCTGCTGGACCGCTCGATGGCCGCCATAGTTGCACTGCTCGGCATCCTCAAGGCCGGTGCAGCTTACGTCCCGGTGCCGACCGATTTCCCGCCCGAGCGGATCGCCTACATGCTCGGCGAGGCGCGCACCCGGCAGGTGATCACGACCCAGCCGCACCGCCACCTCGTGCCCGCGACGCAAGCCGTTCTGCTGTTCGACGATTGCATCGGCAATACAGATCGCAGTGCTTGGAATGAACCTGCCATCGCCGGCGAATCGGTGGCCTATGTCATGTACACCTCGGGCTCCACCGGCACGCCCAAGGGCATCGAGATCTGCCATCGCGCGATCCTTCGCCTTGTTGTCGGTGTCGATTACGTGCAGCTCGCCCCCGGCCTCGCGATGCTGCACGCCGCGCCGCTTGCCTTCGACGCCGCCACGCTCGAAATCTGGGGCCCGCTGCTCAACGGCGGCCGCTGCGTGATCCACGGCGAACGCGTGCCCACCGGCGCGGGCCTTGCGCACACCATCGCGCAGCACGACGTGCACACGGCCTGGCTGACGGCCGCGCTCTTCAACGCCGTGGTCGACGACGACCCGGCACATCTGAAGGGCCTGCGGCACCTGATCACCGGTGGCGAAGCCCTGTCGGTGCCGCATGTGCAACGCGCCCTCGCCGCGCTCCCCGGCCTGGCGCTGAGCAACGGCTACGGCCCGACCGAATGCACCACCTTCGCGGCCACGCACCGCATTCCGTCCGCGCTGCCGGCCCGCCTGCGCTCGGTGCCGCTCGGCCGTCCGATCAAGGACACCGTGCTGCGCGTGCTGAGCCCTTCGATGGCGTTGCTGCCCTCCGGCTTCGTGGGCGAGCTGTGCATCGGCGGGCATGGGCTGGCCCGTGGCTACCTGCAGCAACCCGCGCTCACCGCGGAGCGCTTCGTGCCCGATCCCTTCGGTGGCCCCGACGACCGGCTCTATCGCACCGGCGACCTCGCACGCTGGCTGCCCGACGGCACCATCGAGTTCATCGGCCGGCGCGACGGGCAGGTGAAGATCCACGGGCACCGCATAGAGACCGGCGAGGTTGAAGCGGCCATCCTTGCCCACCCCGAGGTGCAGTCCTGCGCCGTCGTCGCGCGGCCCGATGGTGACGGGCAACTGCGCCTCGTGGCCTACCTCGTCGCCCGGTCGCACAAGCTCCCGTGGGACACGCTGCGCGCCCACCTCGCGACCCGCTTGCCTGCCGCGTTGATTCCCTCCGCGCAGGTGTGGCTGGCGCAGCTTCCGGTCACGCCCAACGGCAAGCTCGATCGCAATGCCCTGCCCGAGCCCGCCGGCGAGCGCCCCGACCTGGCCCAGCCCTTCGAGGAAGCGCGCGATGGCGCCGAGCAGCAAGTGTGCGAAGCCTTCGCCCGCGCGCTCCGCATCCAGAAGGTCGGGCGCAACGACAACTTCTTCGATCTCGGCGGCGACTCGCTGTTGGTGCTGCAGGTGCTGGCCGAGCTGCAGCGCGACACCGTGCAGCCTCTGTCGACCAACCTGTTCTTTCGCCATCCGACGCCGCAGGCCATGGCAACCCGCCTGCATCCAGCCAGCGAAGAACCCATCGCGACGCAAAGCAGCACCGCACGTCCCGCCACAGACACCCTCGATGCCGTCGCGCTGATCGCCACGGCCGGCCGCTTCCCCGGCGCTGCCGACGTCGAACAGTTCTGGGACAACCTCGTCGCCGGCCGCGACACCATCAGTTTCTTCGACGACGCCACGCTAGACGCCGGCATCAGCGAGGCCCTGCGCACGGACCCGGCCTATGTGCGCGCACGCGGCGTGATCGACGGCATCGAGGACTTCGACGCGGCCTTCTTCGGCATCGGCCCGAAAGAAGCGGCGCTGATGGACCCGCAGCAGCGCATCTTTCTGGAAATCTGCTGGGAATGCATGGAGCGCGCAGGCTATGTGCCCGACGCCGCACCCGGCCCGGTGGGCGTGTACGCGGGCATGTACAACGCCAGCTACTTCCAGCGCCACGTCGCCACGCGGCCCGATCTGGTGGAAGCGGTCGGCGAGTTCCAGGTGATGCTGGCCAACGAGAAGGACTACATCACCACCCGCGTGGCCAACCGGCTCAACCTCACGGGCCCGGCCGTCAGCGTGCACACCGCCTGTTCGACCTCGCTGGTGGCCGTGGCGCAGGCCTTCCATGCGCTGCGCACCGGCCAGTGCTACATGGCACTCGCGGGTGGCGCCTCGGTCACCTGCCCGCCGCGCAGCGGCTACCTCTACAACGAGGGCTCGATGCTGTCGCCCGACGGGCACACGCGCAGCTTCGATGCGAAGGCCCAGGGCACCGTCTTCAGCGACGGTGCGGCGGTCGTGCTGCTGAAGCGGCTGGCGGACGCGCAGGCCGATGGCGACACCATCTACGCGGTGCTGCGCAGCGCCTGCGTCAACAACGACGGCGGCGCCAAGGCCAGCTTCACGGCGCCCAGCGTCGACGGACAGGCGGCGGTGATCCGTGCCGCGCTGGCGGCGGCGAATGTCGACGCCCGCAGCATCTCGTATGTGGAGGCGCATGGCACGGCCACGCCGATGGGCGATCCGATCGAGGTCGAGGCGCTGGCCGTGGCCTTTGCCGAACACACCGATGCGCTGGACTTCTGCACGCTCGGCTCGCTCAAGAGCAACGTGGGCCACATGGTCACGGCTGCGGGCGCGGCCGGGCTCATCAAGACCGCGCTGTCGCTGCACCACGGACTGATTCCGCCGACGGTGCATTTCAACGCGCCGAATCCGGTGATCGACTTCGCGCGCACGCCGTTTCGCGTGAGCAACGTGCTGCAGCCCTGGCCGCGCGCCGATGTGCCGCGCCGTGCGGGCGTCAGCTCCTTCGGCGTCGGCGGCACCAACGCGCATGTGGTGGTCGAAGAGGCACCGCTGCGGCCGGCCCCGGCGACCGTGGCGGGCTATCAGGTGCTGCCGCTGTCCGCCCGTTCCGAAGCCGCGCTGGCCGTGGCGACCGAACGGCTCGCGGCGCACCTCGAAACGCACCCGGAGCTGTCGCTGCCCGATGCCGCGTACACATTGAGCGTCGGCCGCAAGGTCCACGCCTTCCGTCGCGCCGTGGTGGCCGGCGATGCCGCCGAAGCCATCGCGGCCTTGCGCGACGAAGCCTCCCCGTGGCGCACCAGCGGCAGCATCGCTTCGCGTGCCCCGCAACTCGTGTTGATGTTCCCGGGCCAGGGTGCGCAGTACGCGGGCATGGGCAAGAACCTGCATGCGCACGATCCGGTGTTCGCGGCAGCGTTCGACGATGGCCTGCGCGCCTTCGACGGCGCCATGGACTTCGACCTGCGCGCGCAGATGTTCAGCGTCGACGCGCAATCGCTCGCGCCCACCGCCATCACGCAACCCGCCATCTTCACGCTCGAATACGCGCTGGCGCAGCGGCTCCTTGCAATGGGTGCGCGGCCGCAGGCGCTGATCGGCCACAGCGTGGGCGAGTTCGTCGCGGCGGTGCTGGCGGGCGTGATGCGGCTCGAAGACGCAGCCCGGCTCGTGGCCCGCCGTGGCGCGCTGATGCAGGCGCAGCCGGCCGGCGCGATGCTGTCGGTGCGGCTCGGTGTCGCCGACCTGTTGTCGCGGCTCGGCCCGTCGCTGTCGCTCGCGGCGGAAAACGGCCCCACCGCCTGCGTCGCCGCCGGCCCCTTCGAGGCCATCGCAGCCCTGCAGGCAACGCTGGACGCAGAAGGCATTGCCAACCGGCCGCTGCAGACCTCGCACGCCTTTCACTCTTCGATGATGGACGCGGCCGTCGCGCCCTTCGAGGCACTGGTGAGCCAGGTCGCGCTGCATGCGCCGCTCATCCCGATCTTCTCGACGCTCACGGGCCGACTGCTCGAAGCAGAAGAAGCGACCAGCGCCGCCTACTGGGCCCGCCACCTGCGCGACACCGTGCATTTTTCGCCGGCGGTGCGCAGCGCGATGGCGCACATGGCCCATCCCGTCTTCGTGGAGGCCGGTCCGCGCAACACGCTCTCGACGCTGGTGCGCCAGCACGGCGCCAACGCAGCCGTGCCCCTGCTGCACGGCGAGCCGGCCGACGAAGCCCGCACGCTGCGGCTGGCATTCGCAAGGCTCTGGTCATGCGGCGCCGAGATCGAACTCTCGCGCCTTGCCGCTCATGCCGGCGCGCAGCGCGTGTGCCTGCCCACCTATCCCTTCGAGCGCAAGCGCTTCTGGATCGACATCGCAACCCGTCCGGCCGCCTTGCCGACCTCGCCCGCCCTTTCCGTCCCCTCAATTCCACTGGAGCCGATCGTGACAGCTGCAGCGCCCTCGCCTCTTCCGCCTTCTTCTCCCGCCTCGTCGACCCCTTCCATGGATGCGCGGCTGCGCACCCTGTTCGAGGACATCTCCGGCATCGACATGGCCCAGGCCGAGGGGCACGCACTCTTCGCCGAACTCGGACTGGATTCGCTCACGCTGACGCAGGCGGCCACGCAGATCAAGAAGCGCTTCAAGGTGAACCTGAGCTTCAGGCAGTTGATGGAGAACTACCGCAGCTTCGACACCCTTGCAGCCTTCCTGCGCGAGAGCCTGCCACCCGAAGCGGTGCCCGTGGCCGAGCCGGTGGAAGCCGTGCTGGCCAGCCAGCCGCTTCAACCCGTCCCCTACCCGGTGCAACAGTTGCGGCCGCTGCAAGCCGGCGATCTGAACGGCACGCAGCTTCCCCAATTGATTGCGCAGCAAATGGAATTGATGCGCCAACACCTGGCGCTGCTGTCGGGCACGGTGACGGCCGCGCCCTTCGTGCCCTCGCAGGCAACACAGATGCTGGCCGTCGCTACGCCCGCCACATCGCCAGTTTCCGAGCCAGAGGCAGCGAAGGAACCGCTGCGCTATGACGTCGCCAAGGCATTCGGCGCCATCGCCCGCATCCACACCCAGCGCACCACCGAGCCCAGCGGCCGCCAGAAGGCCCGGCTCGCGGCCTTCCTGCGACGCTATGTGGAACGCACCCGCAAGAGCAAGGAATTCACCGAGGCGAACCGCGCCCACATGGCCGACCCGCGCGTGGTCAATGGCTTTCGCCCGGTGACGAAGGAGATCACCTACCAGATCGTCATCGAACGCTCCAAGGGCTCCAGGCTCTGGGACATCGACGGCAATGAATACGTCGATGCGCTCAACGGCTTCGGCATGAACATGTTCGGCTGGCAGCCCGATTTCGTGCAGGAGGCCGTGCGCCAGCAGCTCGACGCTGGCTACGAAATCGGGCCGCAGCATCCGCTGGCCGCCGATGTCACGCGCCTGATCTGCGAACTCACCGGCAGCGATCGCGCCGGCCTGTGCAACACCGGCTCCGAAGCCGTGATGGCGGCGCTGCGCATCGCCCGCACCGTCACCGGCCGCAGCACCGTGGTCGTGTTCACCGGCTCCTACCACGGCACCTTCGACGAAGTGCTGGTGCGCGCCGGCAAGGGCGCCAAGGGCATCTCGGCCGCGCCCGGCGTGATGAGCGGCATGTTCGGCGACATCCGCGTGCTGGACTACGGCACGCCCGAGGCGCTGGCCTTCATCCGCGAGAACGCCGACGACCTGGCCGCCGTGCTGGCCGAGCCGGTGCAAAGCCGCCGCCCCGACTTCCAGCCGCGCGAGTTTTTGCAGGAAGTGCGCGCGATCACCGAGCAAAACGGCGTGTGCCTGATCTTCGACGAGGTCATCACCGGCTTTCGCGTGGCGCTGGGCGGTGCGCAGGAACTGTTCGGCGTGCGTGCCGACCTTGCCACCTACGGCAAGGTGATCGGCGGCGGCTTTCCGGTCGGCGTGATTGCCGGCAAGCGCGCCTACATGGACGCGCTCGACGGTGGAGGCTGGCAGTACGGCGACGACTCGATCCCCGGTGTCGGCGTCACCTACTTCGCCGGCACCTTCGTGCGGCATCCGCTCGCGCTGGCCGCTGCCAGGGCTTCGCTCACGCATCTGAAAGAAGCCGGCCCCACGCTGCAGACCGGCCTGAGCGCGAGCACCGCCGCCATGGCCGACGAACTCACGGCCTGGTGCGTCGCGGTTGGCGCGCCCATCGCGATCCGCCACATCGCCTCGCTGTGGCGCGTGAGCTGGCTTGAAGACCATCCGCTGCAAGACCTGCTGTTCGCCATGATGCGCAGCCGCGGCGTGCACATCCTGGACAACTTCCCCTGCTTCCTGACGAGCGCGCACAGCCAGGAAGACATCGCCACGATCCAGCGCGCCTTCAAGGAGTCGGTGGCCGAGATGCAGGAGTCCGGCTTCCTGCCGCGCCGCGCGGCGGTCGTGACCGGCTTCGATGTACGCAAGCCCTCGCAGGAAGGCTCGGTGCTGGCGCGCGACGTCGACGGCCAGCCCTTCTGGTACGTGCCCGACACCCAGGCATCCGCCCACCTCGTGAATGGAAAGGCCGCCGCATGAACGCCGTTCTTCGCCCCGTCGCCGACATCGGAACGGGCCCCGCCGCCGGCGGGTTCATCGAATGCGTGATCCCGACCACCGAATCGCAGCGCGAGGTCTGGCTCGGCGCCATGCTGAGCGCCGATGCTTCGCTGGCCTACAACGAATCGGTGCTGTTGCGCCTGCACGGCCCGCTGGACAGGCGCGCGATGGCACGGGCCGTGGCGCGGCTGGTCGAGCGGCACCAGTCGCTGCGTTCCACCATTGCGCCAGACGGCAGTTGCATGCTGGTCGGCCAGCCTGAAGCAGACCCGCTGGCTCTGAAAGACCTGGGCGCGCTCGCCCCGCAAGCCCGCACGCAGGCGCTGGAAGCGGCGCGCAACGCGGCGGTGAGCACGCCGTTCTCGCTGGAGCGCGGCCCGCTGTTCCGGGCGGTGCTGTTCCGGCTCGACGACAACGCGCACGAACTCGTCATGTCGGCGCACCACGTGGTCTGCGACGGATGGTCCTGGGCGGTCATCACCGAGCAGCTCGGCCATCTTTATGCCGAACAGACCGGCAACGGACTGCGGCTCAAGGCGGCGCCTTCCTTCGCGGACTTTGCCGCCGAAGAAGCCGCAGAGGCCGCGCAGCCCGACATGCAACTGCATGTGGACTACTGGCTGGAGCGTTTCGCCGGCGGTTCGCTGCCCGTGCTCGACCTGCCGCTGGACCACCCGCGCCCGGCGGTGCGCACCTTCGCCTCGCGCCGCACCGAGCGGCTGCTCGACCGGCGCCTCGTGAGCAGCCTGCGTTCGATGAGCGCCCGAACCGGCGCCAGCCTGTTCGTCGGCCTGTTCTGCGGCTTCGTGGCCACGCTGCACCGGCTCACCGGGCATGACGACATCGTGGTCGGCATCCCTGCGTCCGGCCAGTTGGCGCGCGACATGCCCGGCCTCGTCGGCCACTGCGTCAACCTGCTGCCGCTGCGCGTGACCGCGCATGCACAACTGCGCTTCGATGCGCTGATGGGCGAATGCAGCACCGCTGTGCTTGATGCCTTCGAGCACCAGTCGCTGACCTACGGCGCGCTGCTGGGGAAGCTCTCGCTGCAGCGTGACGCCAGCCGGCAGCCCTTGGTGAGCGTGATGTTCAACGTCGACCCCGACGTCGCGGTCGGCGCGCAGAGCTTCATCGGCCTCGAAGTCACGCAGGACACCGTGGGGCGCCAGTACGAGAACTTCGAGCTCTTCCTGAACCTGAGGCCCTTCGACGGTGGCCTCGTGGTCGAAGCGCAATACAACACCGACCTGTTCGACGAGACCAGCGTGCAGCGCTGGCTCGACATGTTCGAGTGTGTGCTGCGCTCGGCCGCACGCAGCCCCGCCGAAGCGATCGGCCGGCTCGAAGTGCTGTCGCCCGACTCCACCGATGCGCTGCTCGCCCTGCAGCCACGGCCCACGGACCTTGTGGGCGAACCCTTTGCCCACGCCGGCTTCGTGGCGCGCGCCTTGCGGCAACCCAGGCATCCCGCGATCCGCGACGGCGCGCGAAGCCACAGCTACGAAGAGCTTGATGCCCAATCCAACCGGCTGGCCCATGCACTGCGCGAACGCGGCATCGGCCGGGGCCAGCGCGTCGGCCTGTGCCTGGAGCGCGGCATCGACATGGTCGTCGCGCTGCTGGCCGTGCTGAAGTCGGGCGCCGCCTATGTGCCGCTAGACCCCGCCTTTCCGCAGGCGCGGCTCGACCACTACGCAGAAGACGCCCGCCTCGGCCTGCTGCTGACCTCGTCGGACATCGTGGCTGCACCGCGCAACTGGCGCGTCGATGCCAGCGCGCACCTGTTCGAGATCGACCGCGACACCGACTGGCACCAGGCCAGTCCCGACGCGCTGCCGCCCTCCGGTGACGACGCGGAACCCGAAGACGCGGCCTACGTGATCTACACCTCCGGCTCCACCGGCCGGCCCAAGGGCGTGTGCGTGCCGCACCGCGCGGTGGCCAACCTGATCCAGTCGATGCAGCGGGAACCCGGCATCGGCGCGGGCGACCGGCTCGCGGCGGTGACCACGCTGTCCTTCGACATTGCGGTGGCCGAGCTGCTGCTGCCGCTGGCCGCCGGCGCCGAGATCGTGATGGTGCAGCGCGACACCGCGATGGACGGCAACCGCCTGCGCGCCCTGCTCGAAGAAGAGCAGGTCACCATCCTGCAGGCCACGCCCGGCATGTGGCAACTATTGCTCGACGCCCAGTGGCCGGGCGCCCCGGGCTTCAGGGCCTGGATCGGCGGCGAGCCGGTGCGCTCGCGCCTGGCGCTCGAACTGCTCGACCGCTGCGAGCAACTGTGGAATGTGTACGGCCCGACCGAGACCACCGTGTGGTCCACCGCCTGGAACATGCAGCGCGATGTGGTCGCTTCGCGCGGCGTGTCGATCGGCCGGCCCATCGACAACACCGAAGTCTGGGTGCTCGACGACGAGCTGCAGCCCTGCCCCATCGGCGTGCCGGGCGAAATCTGCATCGGCGGCGACGGCGTCACGCTGGGCTACCTCGAGCGGCCCGAACTCACGGCCGAGCGCTTCGTCACGGCCCGCGTGCTCGGTGCCGCAAGGGCGATGTACCGCACCGGCGACCGTGGCCGCTGGCGCAACGACGGGCTGCTTGAACACCTGGGCCGGCTCGACTTCCAGGTGAAGGTGCGCGGCTACCGCATCGAGCCCGGCGAGATCGAGGCCCGCTGCAACGAAGTCGCGGGCGTGTCGCGCAGCGTGGTGGTGGCGCGCGAAGACCACCCCGGCGACGTGCGGCTGGTGGCCTACCTTGCGCTGGTGCCCGGTGTCGATTTCGACCTCGATGCGCTCATGCTGCATCTGCGCGAGCGCCTGCCTGCCTTCATGCTGCCGCAGCACGTGGTGACGCTCAAGGCGCTGCCCACGCTGCCCAACGGCAAGCTCGACCGCGTTTCGTTGCCCGCACCGCAGGCCCTGCCGCGCGACGAAGTGCAGCGCGGCGCGGGTCCGCGCAACGACAGCGAGCGCAAGGTACTCGCCGCCATGGAGCAGGTGCTGAGCCTGCCGGGCCTGGACATGCAGGACGATTTCTTCACCATGGGCGGCCATTCGCTGCTGGCTGCACGCCTGGCCACGCTGCTCAGCCGCGAGTTCCAGGTGACGCTGCCGCTGCGCACGCTGTTCGAGGCACCCACCGCCGAACGGCTGGCCGCCGCCATCGAAGGGCTGCAGGGTGCGGGCGTCGGCGTGCAGGCGCCGCTGGCCTGCACACCCGATCGCGCGTCGGCGCCGATGACGCCGTCGCAGGAGCGCATCCGCTTCATGGAAGAGCTGCACCCCGGCCGCTCGGTCTACAACGCGCCCTCGGCGCAGCGGCTGCTCGGGGATCTCGATGCCCGGCGCTTCGAGGCGGCGGTGCAGGAAATCATTCGCCGCCAGCCCGCGCTGCGCACGCACATGGGTGTCGATTCGCGCAGCGGCCAGCTTGTCCAGTCCATCACGCAGTCTGTGGAATTTGCATTGCCTGTGATCGATCTGCGCGGCATGCCGGCAGACCAGCGCGAAGCCGAGCTGGCCGAGCGCATGCAGGAACTGGCCGACCGGCCCATCGACATCCATCGCGCGCCGATGGCGCATGCAGCCCTGTTCCAGCTCGACGACAAGGACCACGCCTTCGTCTTCGTGCCGCATCACCTGATCTGGGATGGCTGGTCTTTCGACCTGCTGCAGCGCGAGCTGTCGGCGATCTACGACGCATCGGAACGCGGCCGTCCGCATGCGCTGCCCGCGCTCGCCACCACGCACGGCGACTACGCCGAGTGGCTGGCGCAATGGATGGAAGAGCCGACCTTCCAGGAACAGCTCGACTTCTGGCGCCGGCGTTTCGCGCAGGCACCGCTGCCCCGCCTTCCCAGCACCGACATGCCCCGCCGCGCGGGCAAGAGCGGCCAGGGCGGCACCCAGTGGATCAGCATCGACCTGGCGACCACGCAGC
Organism: Variovorax sp. PAMC26660; assembly: GCF_014302995.1. Lineage (NCBI taxonomy): Bacteria > Pseudomonadati > Pseudomonadota > Betaproteobacteria > Burkholderiales > Comamonadaceae > Variovorax > Variovorax sp. PAMC26660. Next base: position 6,021,009 of record NZ_CP060295.1, on the reverse strand, counting down.
ATCTGCGCGAAGTGGCGCGCGGCATGGACGTGACGCTCAGCATGCTGACCTTCGGCATCTACGCGCTGACGATGGCACGCGTCATCGGCTCCGATGTCATCGTCATCGCCAACCCGGTGCGCGGCCGCCAGCAGCCCGAGACCGAGGACGTGATGGGCGTCTTCAACAACGTGCTGCCGGTGTCGCTGCGCATCGACCTGCGCCAGACGCTGCCCGAGTTCATGGGCTACGTGAAGCAGGAACTGCTCACGCTCATGAACTACCAGCAGGTGCCCTTCGAGCGCCTGACGGCCGAGACGGGCCTTGGCGCTCAGATGCGCACTTCCGGGCCCTACCAGTCGATGTTCTCGTTCCAGGACGCGCGCGACCGCTCGCGCCGCATCGGCAGCCTGCAGACCCGGCAGATGCACCTGATGCAGCGCGGCGCCACCGACGACATCGGCGTGTGGCTGATGGACAAGTCGCACGGGCTCGAAGGCGCGCTGATCTACAACGCCGACGTGTACCTGCGCGAGACCGGGGCACAGTTGCGCGAGCGTTATCTCGAACTGCTGCGCCGGGTTGCCGACCGGCCCGAGGCGACGCTCGATTACATCGCCAGCGCCGAGGGCTCCACCAGCGCGGCCTACCTGCAAAAGCTCGCGGCGGTCGATACAGCGCACGCAGCCACCGCAGTGCCGGGCGCGAAAAAGCCGCAGCAGAGCCTGCTGAACCCGGCGCATGCGCAGCTCGCGCAGATCTGGGCCGGTGTGATCGGCATCGACGTCAACGACATCCGCGCGAACGACAACTTCTTCGACCTCGGCGGCGATTCGCTGCTGGTGCTGCGCGCCGTGCAGCAGACCGAATTGCTGCTCGGCTACCGCGTGGAGCCGCGCCGCTATCTGTTCGAGAACCTGGGCCAGATCGGCGCCTCGCCGCGCAGCACGGGGCCCGACAGCATGCCGTCGGAACTGCAGGGCCTGCCGCTCGATGGCGCTGCGGCCGCGGCACGCGGCAGCCACGGCAGCGGCCTGCTGGGGCGTGCCTTCGGCGGCTGGCTGCGCAAGGGGTGATCGATCATGGGACACCTCGCATCCGCCCTTTCCATCGACGCACCGGTGTGCCGGTATGTCGACCTGGACAGCTTCACCGACCTGCTGCCGGCGCAGATCCTGTCGGACGAAGAGCGGGCGCGTGCCGCCGCCTTCCGCTTTGCCGCCGACCGGCAGCGGTTCGTGGCCTCGCACATCGCGCTGCGCCAGGCGCTGGCCGAGCATGCGGGCCTGCGGGCCGAGGCCCTGCATTTCGCCACCGGCGCCTTCGGCAAGCCCTCGCTGTCGGGCTGCCCGCGCACCCGCTTTTCGATGAGCCACAGCCGCTCGCTGGCGCTGATCGCCATCGGCGGGCGCGGGCCGCTGGGCGCGGACGTTGAGCAGTTGCGCGCGGTGCCCGATGCGCCGGCGCTCGCCGCGCGGCACTTCACGCCGCGCGAGAACGAGGCACTGGCTGCCCTGCCCGCGCGCGAACGCGACCAGGCCTTTCTGACCTGCTGGACCCGCAAGGAGGCCTGCCTGAAAGCCATCGGCGTGGGCCTGCTGGTGCCATCGGACAGCTTCGAAGTGGGCATTACGCCGGACTGCCGCAGCATCGAGCTGCCGATGGCCGGCCGTATCCTGTGGCTGGTTCTGGGCCCGGCGCCTTCCCGCATGGACAGCGTGGGGTCGCTCGCGGAGTGGCGCGAGACGAACATCCGCGCCACCGCACCGCGCTCCCTGACGGAGGCCTGCGCATGAACCCGCTCGCGCTCATGTTCGGGCCGGCATCGCGCCAGGTCTTCGGGCTGTTCCATCCCGCCGAGCAGGCGCAGGACGGCGACACCGCCGTGCTGGTCTGCCCGCCCTTCGGCCCGGAAGGCCTGCGCACCCACCGCTTCTTCAAGGTGCTGGCCGAGCGCCTGGCGCGCAGCGGCATTGCCACGCTGCGCTTCGATTTCTACGGCTCGGGCGATTCGCCCGGCGACGAAAGCCAGGGCGAGTTCGACGGCTGGCGCCGCGACCTGTGCTCCGCGCACGAAGAGCTGCGCCGGCGTGCGCCTCACGCGCGCATCGTGTGGATCGGTGCGCGCCTGGGCGCCACGCTCGCGGTGCTGGCCGCACGCAACGGGCGCTGCGACCCGGTGCGGCTGGTGCTGTGGGAGCCGGTGATCGACGGCCGGCGCTATGCGCGCTTTCTGCGCGAGCAGCACGTGGCGGCGGTCGATGCCTCGTTCTGCATTCCCGACACCGCATGGCGCCGCAGCCTCGAAAGCGAACCTGCCGCGTTGCCCGAAGAAGCGCTGGGCGCATCGCTGTCGCCCGCGTTGCGCGCGCAACTCGCGGCCCTCACGCCCGACGCGCTGCCGCTCACGGCGCTGCACGACACGCTGGTGCTGGCACCGCCCGAAGACGAGCACACCGCGCAGTGGGCCGCGAGCCAGCAGTCGCGCCACATGCCGGTGCGGCTGGCCTATTTCAAGCACAGGCTGGACTGGACCTCCGACCCGTATCCCAACAGCGCCATGGTTCCGTCCGATGCGCTCAACCGTCTGCAAGGGGCTCTCCATGAATGACATGACGCAAAGCCCGGTCCGCTTCGGCCGCGGCGGCTCGCTGGTGGGCATGGTTACCACCCCCGCGCGGCACGCGCCCGCCCCGGTCGCCTGCCTGATGCTCAATATGGGCGCCAACCATCGCGTGGGACCGCGCCGCATCAACGTCAAGCTGGCGCATGCCTTGGCCGCGCGCGGCGTGAGCAGCCTGCGGCTGGACCTGGGCGGCGTGGGCGACAGCGATGCGCTCGACAACGCGCCCGACCTGCAAACCCGCGCGGTGCACGACCTGCAGGCCGGCATGGACCTGATGGAAGCCACGCTGGGCATCCGGCAGTTCGTGATCGTCGGCATGTGTTCGGGTGCGGAGCACGCCATGTCGACCGCCGCGGCGGATGCGCGCGTCATCGGCATCTCGATGTTCGACGGCTTTGCCTTTCCGCAGCGGCGCGTGCGCTGGGAGCGCACGGTGCGCCGCGCGCTGGCCGCGCCCGTGCATCCGTCGTTCGCGGGCAAGGCCGTGCGCTGGTTCAAGCGCCATCTGCTGCGCACGCAGGCGGCCAGGCCGCTGCCGGGCTTCTTCACCGAATCCATATCGCCCGCGGTCACCGCCGCGTGGTTCGCCACCACCATGGCGCAGCTTGCAGAGCGCAAGGTGGCGATGCAGATGCTGTATTCCGGCTCGCTGCATGTCTGCGACCGTGACCGCGACCAGCTCGGCCCGTTCCGGAACGAAGCCTTTGCGCAGTCGCTGCACTACGAATTCATGCGGGAGGTGGACCACACCGTCTGCACGGCGAAGGGACAGCAGTTGTTCCTCCAGTCCGTCGGCGACTGGGTCACCGACCGCTGTTTCGGCACCAGCACGGAGCGGCGAAGCCAGAGCCGCCCGCTCGCCGGTGCCGGGCGCGCCATGCCCACCACCTGGGCCGCGCCATGACCCCCCGCCAGTACCGGTTCCCGGCCGTCAAGGAGATTTCCATGCAACGCATCGATCCAGCGAAGCCGTCACGCGGCACGCGCACGCTCTCCACCCTTGCCCTGGCCGAGCACCGTTTCCGGTGGCTGGCCCTGGCGATGCTGCTGTCGCTCGGCCTGTGCGGCTGTGCGCCGGGTTTCGGGACACCGGGGCCGCTGAACTTCAACAACGGCGCATCGGGCAACGCGGGTGCAACGCCATCCACGGGTGGCGACGGCGGAAAGATCATCTCCATCACGCCCGACCTGATCCGCGCGCAGATCGCGCAGCGGCCCAAGACGGTGCCCGAAGACGTGCAGCGCCTGTTTGCCGCGCCGCCGGTCTACACCATCGGGCCGGGGGACGTGGTCGGCATCATCGTGTACGACCATCCCGAACTGCTGCCGAATGCCGGCGCGGTCATCGCGCAGCAGACCGACCCGACCGGCGTCAGCGTGGCGCCGGGCTTCATCGTCGGCGCGAACGGCGAGATCAGCTTTCCGTATATCGGGCGCACCAAGCTGCAGGGGCTGACCGAAAGCGGCGCGTCGGAGCTGATTGCGCGGCGCATCAAGGCCTTCATCAAGGAGCCGCAGGTCACGGTGCGCATCCAGTCGTTCCGCAGCCAGCGCGCCTATGTGCAGGGCGAAGTCCGCACACCGGGCCTGCAGATCTTCACCGACATCCCGATGACGCTGTCGGAGGCCATCAGCCGGGCCGGCAGCTTCACCCAGATCGGCGACCGCTCCCGCGTGACGCTGACGCGCGGCAACCGCACGACGGTGATCGACCTGCCGCTGCTGCAGAGCTTCGGCGCCGACGGCAACCGCATTCCGCTGCAGAACGGCGACATCGTGAACGTCGGCACCCGCGAGGACAGCCGGGTCTACGTGATGGGCGAAGTCAGGGCGCCGTCCGCGCTGCAGATGCGCAACGGCCGGCTCAGCCTGAACGAAGCGCTGGGTGACGCGGGCGGGCCCGACCTGCTGTCGTCGGACCCCGGCCAGATCTACGTGGTGCGCAACGCACCCGACGACCTGGACACGCAGCTGATCTTCAACCTCAACGCGAAGAACCCGGTGGCGCTGGCGCTGGCCGATCGCTTCGAGCTGCAGCCGCGCGACGTCGTCTACGTGGACCACGTGCCGCTGGTGACGTGGAACCGCGTCGTCAGCCTGATTCTTCCGGCGGCCCAGGTCGTCAACCTCAGCCGCGACACCGCCCGGCGGTGAGTGCCCGACCCCGCAACACGAAAAGGTGAAACCCATGAACGCGCGTTGGCAACCCCTGCTTCCCGCACCTCCGGGCGCGGAACCCGTCTGGCCCCAGCACTCGAGGTTCCAGGAATACCTGGACATCCTGATCGACAGCCGCTGGCTGATCGCGGGCATCACTGCACTGGTGCTGCTGCTGGGCAGCGCCTACGCGCTGCTCGCACCGCGCGTGTACGAGGCCAACCTGCTGATCCAGGTCGAGGACGCCGACCGCTCGGCTGGCAACTTTCCGGGTGACTCGGCAGCCACCGGCGGCCTGAACGTGAAGACGCCCACCGCCGGCGAAACCGAAATATTGAGGTCACGCATGGTGCTCGGGCAGGCGATGGAAAACACCAAGCTGTACATCACGGCGCAGCCGCACTACCTGCCGCTGGTGGGCGCGTTCATTGCGCGGCACTCGAAGGCGCTTTCCACGCCGGGGTTCCTGGGCCTTGGCAACTATGTCAGCGGCACCGAGCGGATCACGGTCGCGCAGATGGACGTGCCACCGGCCTTCGAGGGAAAGCGTTTCCTGCTGGTCGCGGGCACCGGCGGCAACTACACGCTGACCCAGTCGGGCCTTGAAACGCCACTGCAGGGAACGGTGGGCGTGCCGCTGGACGCCAGCATTCCCGGCGGTGCCCTGCACCTGCTGGTGGGCTCTTTCGAGGCCGAACCCGGCGGTGCCTTCGAGCTGGTGCGCAACTCCAAGCAGCTCACCCTGCTCGGGCTGCAGAACGACCTGCGCGTGATCGAGAAAGGCAAGCAGTCGGGCGTGCTGGACATCAGCCTGCAAGCCGGCAACCGCATGCAGTTGGCCGATGTGCTCAACGAAATCTCGCGCCTGTATGTGCGTCAGAACATCGACCAGAAGACGGCGCAGGCCGAGCGCGCGCTGGCCTTTCTGGGCACCGAGCTGCCCAAGTTCAAGCAGCAGCTCGAACAGTCGGAAGACAGCTACAACCAGTACCGCAACCTGAACGGCACCATCAGCCTGGACGACGAGGCCCGCAATGCGCTGTCGCAAAGCGTGGACCTGCAGGCCAAGCTGCTGGACGCCAAGCAAAAGCGCCTGGACCTTGTCGGCCGCTTCACCGCCGCGCACCCCGCCGTGATGACGCTGGACACGCAGATCGCCTCGCTCAAGAAGGAACTGGGCGGCGTGGACGGGCGCATCCGCCGCATGCCCATGCTGCAGCAGAACTCGCTGCGCATGCAGCGCGACATCAAGGTCAACACCGACCTGTACGCCTCGCTGCTGAACAGCTCGCTGCAGATGCGGCTGGCCAAGGAAGGCAAGGTCGGCAACGTGCGCGTGGTCGACCAGGCGCTGCTGCCCGAAAAGCCGATCCGGCCCAAGGCGTTGATCGTCATGGTGCTGTCGCTGGCGGCCGGGCTCTTTCTGGGCGTGCTCACAGCGCTGCTGCGCAAGACGCTGAAGAAGTCCATCGGCAGCCCGGCGGAGATCGAGGCGCTGACCGGGCTCGACGTCTACAGCACGATCACGCTGAGTCCGCAGCAGCGCGTGCTCGACCGCGCCATCCTGAACGGCCGGCCCGGCGTGAAGCTGCTGGCCGCGCAGTATCCGGACGACCTGGCGCTGGAAGGCTTGCGCAGGCTGCGCACGGCGCTCAAGTTCGTGATGCTCGGCGCACCGAACAACCGCATATTGATTTCAAGTGCCACGCCCGGTGCGGGCAAGACCTTCGTGTCGGCCAACTTCGCGGCGGTGCTGGCGTCTTCGGGCAAGCGCGTGCTGCTGGTCGATGCCGACCTGCGCCGCGGCAACCTGTGCAGCCAGTTCGGGCTGGACCGACACGGCGGCCTGTCGGACGTGCTGGCCGGCAGCCTGCGGATCGAGCAGGCGATCCATCCGCTGGTGCTGCCGCATCTGGACGTCCTGACCACCGGCGAGTTGCCGCGCGATCCGGCCGGCATGCTGACCAGCGACGCCTTTGCGCAGACGCTGGCCACGCTCTCCGCGCGCTACGACGTGGTGGTGGTGGACGCGCCGCCCACGCTGCTTGCATCGGAGACCGCCGCGATGGCGCCTTCGATGGGCACGCTGCTGCTGGTGGCGCGCGCCGGCGACAGCGAAATGGGCGAGCTGCACGAAAGCGCCAAGCGGCTGGCGCATGTGGGCGCTTCGTTCCACGGCGTCGTCTTCAACGGGCTGGACACCAGCCTGCGGCACAACGGCAGCCGCAGTTACGGCTATGGCTACGGCGTTGCGCATTTCCGCGATCGCCCGCTGGGCCTGGCCAACGGGGCAGCGGCGCGCATCGACCCGGAGCAGGTGCCGTCATGAACACGCTGCGCTCGGGCACACCCACGGCATCGCCCGCGCGGCCCGACCGCGCTGCGCCAGCCGTTGCAGCTGCCACTCCGGTCGGTGGCTCGCGGCTGCTCCAGGCCAGCAAGCGCGCGGTGGACATCCTGATGGCCGGCTCGTTCTTCCTGTTCTTCGGCTGGGCCTATGCGCTGATATGGATCGGCGTGCTGTTCACATCCGGCGGCCCCGCCATCTACATGCAGCCGCGCTACGGCAAGGACGGCAGGGTCTTTCGGTTCTACAAGTTCCGCTCGATGGTGCCCGACGCCGATGCGGTGCTGGCCCGCCACCTGCGCGACAACCCGGTGGCGCGGCTCGAATGGACGGTCTTCCAGAAGCTGGAGCACGACCCGCGCATCACCCGCTTCGGCGCCTTCCTGCGCAAATACAGCATCGACGAATTTCCGCAGTTCTGGAACGTGCTCAAGGGCGACATGAGCATGGTGGGGCCGCGCCCCTGCATGTTTGCCCAGAAGTACCTGTACGGGAACTACTGGGACCACTACTGCGCCGTGCGACCCGGTATCACCGGCCTGTGGCAGATCAGCGGCCGCAACGAGGTGAGCTACCGCCGCCGCGCCGCGATGGACGCCGAGTACGTCGCCACGCTGTCCGTGTTGCGCGACCTCGTGATCGTTCTGAAGACCTTCCGCGTCGTGTTCGGCGCACACGGCTCCCGCTAGGCGGCGCCTGTCCGATCAACCCCTTCACCGAAAGCACATATGCGTATCTTTGTTGCAGGTCATCGCGGAATGGTGGGCCAGACGCTGGCAAGGCGGCTGGGCGAACAGGGCCATGAGGTCGTCACGCGCAGCCGTGCGGAACTCGACCTGCTGGACCAGGCGGCGGTTGCACGCTTCTTCGCGACCGAGCCCATCGACCAGGTCTACCTGGCAGCGGCCAAGGTCGGCGGCATCCACGCCAACATGACCTACCCCGCGCAGTTCATCTACGAAAACCTGGTGATCGCGGCCAACGTCACGCACCAGGCTTTTCTTGCCAACGTCAAGCGGCTGCTGTTCCTGGGTTCGAGCTGCATCTATCCGCGCCTGGCCGACCAGCCGATCCGCGAAGACGCCCTGCTCGCCGGCAAGCTGGAGCCGACCAACGAGCCGTACGCCATTGCCAAGATCGCCGGCATCAAGCTGTGCGAAAGCTACAACCGGCAGTACGGCGCCACCCACGGCATCGACTACCGCAGCGTGATGCCGAGCAACCTGTACGGCCCCGGCGACAACTACCACCTGGAGAACAGCCATGTGGTGCCGGCGCTGATCCAGCGCTTTCACCTGGCCAAGATCGGCAAGGCGCCCACCGTGCTGATCTGGGGCAGCGGCCGTGCGCGACGCGAGTTCCTGTATGTCGACGACATGGTCGAAGGCTGCCTGGACGTGATGAACCTCTCGCGCGGTGCCTACGAGCAGCACACCGACCCGATGCGCGGCCACATCAACCTGGGCACCGGCGAAGACGTCTCCATCGCCGAGCTGACCGAGCTGATCCGCGAGGTCGTGGGCTACGAAGGCAGCATCCGCTACGACCTGGCGCAGCCCGATGGCGCACCGCGCAAGCTGCTCGACGTGTCGCGCGCCGCGACCATCGGCTGGCGGCCGACGATGCCTCTGGCCGAGGGGCTGCGGCGCACCTATGCGGACTACCAGTTGGCACAGGGAGTCGCTGCCAACACCCAAGAGGCCGCACATGTCTAAGCGCGCACTCATCACCGGCATCACGGGCCAGGATGGCTCGTACCTGGCGGAGCTTCTGATCGCCAAGGGCTACGAGGTGCATGGCATCAAGCGGCGGTCGTCGCAGTTCAACACGGGACGCATCGACCACCTCTACTCGGATGTGCACACGAAGACAGAGCGCCATCTGCACCTGCACCACGGCGATCTTTCGGACGGCAGCAATCTCACGCGGATCGTGCAGGAGGTGCAGCCCGACGAAATCTACAACCTGGGCGCCCAAAGCCACGTGGCCGTGAGCTTCGAAAGCCCGGAGTACACGGCCGACATCAATGCGCTGGGCACCTTGCGGCTGCTCGAAGCGATCCGGTTGCTCGGCCTGCAATCCAGGACGCGCTTCTACCAGGCCAGCACGAGCGAGCTTTACGGACTGGTGCAGGAGGGCCGCCAGAGCGAGGCGACGCCGTTCTACCCGCGCAGCCCGTACGGCGCGGCCAAGCTCTATGCCTACTGGATCACCAAGAACTACCGCGAGGCCTATGGCATCTACGCGTGCAACGGCATCCTTTTCAACCATGAGAGTCCCCGCCGTGGCGAGACCTTCGTGACCAGAAAGGTCACGCGCGGACTGGCCAACGTTGCGCAGGGTCTGGAGCAGTGTCTCTTTCTGGGCAACATGAACGCGCTGCGCGACTGGGGCCACGCCAAGGACTATGTGCGCATGCAGTGGCTGATGCTCCAGCAGCCGACGGCGGTCGACTATGTGATTGCCACGGGCGTGCAGTACAGCATCCGAGATTTCGTCAGCAAGGCGGCAAAGCAGCTCGGCATTTCGCTGGTGTTCGAGGGCAGCGGTCTGGACGAAGTCGCCATTGTTTGCGCGATCGACGGCGACGACGCGCCGGCCGTCTGCGTGGGCGACGTGCTGGTGCGCGTGGACCCGCGCTACTTCAGGCCGGCAGAGGTCGAAACGCTGTGCGGCGATCCGTCGAAGGCGGCCGACGACCTGGGGTGGGTGCCCGAGATCACGCTGGACCAGATGATTTGCGAAATGGTCGGTGCCGACCTGGAACTGGCCAAGCGCCAGGCGCTGCTTCAGCGCCACGGGTATCACACGCCCATGAGCATCGAGGCCTGAGCGCCGGAGCCCACATCATGAGAACCCTCGTTTTCTGGTTCGGCATCGCTTGCGCACTGCTCGCCGGGCTGGTCGATCCGGTGTGGGGCTACGCGGCCGTGTTCGCGGTGTCGCTGGTGCAGCTTGTGCTGCTCGGCGCCTCGGGTGCCAGCGTGTTCCTGCTGATCCACTACGCCACGATCCTGACCTACTTCTCGCTGGCGCCGGCGATGCAGATCGCCCACGACGTCGAGTTCTGGGACACCGGCGTGATCGGCTCGGCCGCGCACACGCAGGCGCTGATGCTCCTGCTGCTGTACATGGCGGGCGTGGAGGCCGCGCGGATCGGCGTGCGCGACCTGCCCGCTTCGCGCGCGGGCGGCCTGTTCAATACGCATGCGGTCGGCGTGGCCCACCCCTTCCTGCTGCTGTTGAGCTGTTCGCTCGCCGCGTTCGCCGCGCTCTTCATCCGGCCCGACCTGAACTTCGTGGCGCGCGGCATTCTGGGCGACGACGACAGTGTGCCGGTCGACTACATCGTCTATTCGACGCTGCCCAAGCTCGTGGTGCTGATGTGCTTCGTGGCGCTGGCCATCCACGCGTTTCGCCGGCAGACGCTGTGGGCGTGGTGCGCGGCCGGTCTGGCGCTTGCGCTGGCCGCCGTCGCGGCGAACCCGGTCAACACGGCGCGGCAGATCCTGCTGATCGGCCTGTTGCCGCTGTTCATCCATGGCTTCGGCCGGAGGCGGCGCTGGTTGCTGGCCTCGCTGATCTTCGGCGCCATCGCGGGTCTGGGGCCGGTGCTGAACCTGTTCTCGCGCGGGAATTTCTGGGGCGAAGGGCTCTCGACCTTTCCCTACAGCCAGGACTTCGACGCCATGTTCGTCGTGGCCGGCATTCTGGAGCGCGCGCCCATTCCGGATCTTGGCTTCGGGCGCTACCTGCTCTCGGCTTTCTCGTTCTTCCTGCCGCGCGACCTGAAGATGTTCCCGGACTTCGATCCGCTGGGCTGGTCGGCCATCCTTGGGAATTTCTCGCAGAGCAACCTGTCGCTGCCGCCGTTCACCACGGCGTATTTCGACTTCGGGCTGCTGGGTCCGCTGATGCTGGGCTTTGCGATCTCGGCGGGCTTTCGCCTGATCGACAAGGCGGTCGATCCGCACCGCGGGCTGTCGGGTGCGTATCTCTCGGCGCTGGTGCTGCTGGCTGCGTACGTGCCGTTCATGCGCGGTCCCATCCTCGGCTGGGGCCCCTTCGCAACCTCGGGGCTGATCGCGGCGGTGATCGCCGGTGCCCTGAGCGCACGCGGCCGCCGCCCGCAACACTGGGCCGCGCGACGCGGCCTGCCCATTGCCTGAGGACGCGACATGGCCACTTACCTGTTCTACGACACCATCCGGCTCAACAAGGGCGCGGGGGGCGTGCTGAATGTCTCCGAGGTGCTGCTGCGAAACATGCGGCTGTCCGCCGACGACCAGGTGCAGCCGATCAGCGAACGCCATCCGCGCGTGTACGAAGCGGCGCGGCGGCTGAAGGTGAGCCGCTTCCTGCTGGACACGCTGCTCTACAACTTTCACCGGTTGCTGGCGCTGCTGTCCGGCGAGCGGGTGTTCTCGCTGTTCCCGAACTACTTCCTGCCGCTCACGCTGTTCGGGCGGCACCAGGATTCGATCGTCATCGTGCACGACCTGCAGTACAAGGCGTACCCGCAATACTTCACGCGGCAGAAGCGGCTGTGGCTAGACTGGAGCCTCTGGCGCATCGCCCGCAGCGCCGCGGACGTGGTCTTCATCAGCAAGAGCAGCCAGCAGGATTTCGAGCGGCACTTCCGCGCCTGCGAGCGCGCAGCGGTCATCTTCAATCCGGTGGACGCCATCCACGGCGCAGCCCCGACCGGCACGACGGCACCGCGCGAGCGCTACCTGATCGCGGCCTACCACTACTACCCGCACAAGAACTTCGGCGGCATCCTGAAGCTGTTCGAGCGCATGAAGCGCGCAGGCCTGGTCGATTGCCTCGACATCACGGGGAACGGCGCTGCCGATGTCGAACGCATGGTCGCGGCGCTGGCGCCGGAGGTGCGCGGCGCCGTGCGGCACCGGGGGCTGGTGTCGCGCGAAGAGCTGGTGCGGCTGTACCTGGGCGCGACGGCGTTCATTTCGCTCTCTACCTTCGAGGGTTTCAATCTTTCCGCAGCCGAAGCGGCCACGCTCGGCGTGCCGCTGCTGCTGTCGGACATTCCGGTGCACCGGGAGCTTTTTTCGGGCTACGGCTTCTTCGTCGGCAGCGCGCCCTGCGATCCCTACAGGCTGGCGCGCTACCTCGCGCGGCACGAACGCACGCGCCCGGCGTGGTCGCTGGCCACTGCCTGCGCACCCGGCGCGGTGGCAGCGAGCTACCTCACGCTCAAGCGCAGGCCTGTTGCGTTCGCCAGGGCCATGCAATGAAGACGCGCACGGCTCTTCTTCTGCGCCTTCTGGCCGTGCTGCTGCTCGGAGCAGCATCGACGGCCGTGCTGGCGCAGCAGCCGGAGCCGCCGCTGCCGGGCTTCGGCGTGATGGTGCATTACCTGCCCGAAAAGCAATCCATCGCCGAGGTCATGCGTTTCGATGTGGAGGCCTTCGCGACTTCGCTGGCGCTGATGCGGGCCTCTCACCTGATCCTGACGCTGGGGCAGAACAACGGCCAGTACATCGCACCCAACCCCGCGTTGGAAGTGCTGTGCCCCGGCACCGCGAAGAACCGGCCGCCGCGCGACCTGCCGCTCGAAATCGGCCAGGCGTTGCGCCGCAGGGGCATCTCGCTGATTCTCTATTTGCCATTTCGTGCGCCCCAAGCCGACCCGTACCTTATGGAATGCCTGGGCGATGTCTCGGAACAATCGCCGCCGCCACCGCGTTTCATCGCGGCCTGGTCCAGCGTGATCCGGGACTGGTCCGAGCACTACGGCCCGCTCGCCACCGGCTGGTGGTTCGACGGTGTCTACAACACCCGGGGCATGACGGCGGCCGACTGGGACATGCTGTGCGGGGCAGCGCGCAGCGGCGCACCCAACCGCTGGCTGGCCTTCAATGCCGGCGAAGGCGCGGCGCGCTTCAGCCTCAAGAGCGCGCCCTGCCAGAACCTCATGGCCGGCGAGTTCATGCAGCCGCCCGAGCATCTTTCCACGCCGCCTTCCGAACTCATGTTCCATGTGCTGACGCCGCTGGGCACGTCCTGGGCGCGGCCGTCGGAGCCGCGCTTCCCGGCCGCGCAATTGCGCGCCTGGATCGCCGAGGCCAACGCAGCCAAAGGCATGTTCACGCTGGACATGCCGGTGGACGACAACTTCCGTTTTCTCCCGGCGCACCTTGCGCTGGTCCGAAGCGCCACGGCGCGCAAGCCCTGACCCTTCCCCAACCCCACACATCGACCCAGCCATGAGCCAACCCCTGCCCTTCATCGTGGTGGAAGACCGCCAGAACCAGACGCTGTCGCTGTGCCGCGAGTCGGCCGCGCAGGCCGACGAGCAACTGCTCGTGCTGTCGGACACCGACGCCGGCCCCGCCTACGAGCGTTTTCGCCACGCCTACATGCACCTGTCGAGCAATTCGCCCGAGTTCGAGAAGATCTGCTTTCGGCGCTACTTTCTCCTGGCGCAATACCTGGCCGCGCACCCCGAGTGCAGTGAGTTCGTGCTGATCGACAGCGACGTGCTGCTGTTCGAGGGCGCCGGCACGCACATCAGGCGGCTGGCGGGCAAGGCCGATTTCTCGGGCTCCTACATTCGCCCCGCGGACGGGTGGAACCCCTGCCAGATCTCGCCGCACGTGAGCTACTGGACATCGAACGGACTGCAGCGCTTCGTCGCCTTCGTGCTCGACACCTACGCAACGCCGGCCGGCAAGCGAAAGCTGCGCCAGATTGCCGCGCGTTTCGCGGCGCGCGGCATTCGCGGCGGCGTCTCCGACATGACGCTGCTCTACCTCTGGGCCCAGGCCACGGGCAACGCCGACCCGATCAACCGCGTGCTCGACGGCCACGTGATCGACCACAACATCAACAGCTCGCACAACCATCTGGCGCATGAGTTCCGCATTCGCGGCGGTGCCAAGCGCATCGCCTATCGCGATGGACAGCCCTGCCTGGTGATGTCTTCGGGTGACATGGCGCGCGTGCTGGCGCTGCACTTCCAGGGCAGCGCAAAGATGGCGATGCCGCATGCGCTGCGCGGCCGTGTGCGAACGGTCGCGGCGCTCACCTACGCGCTGCTGGTGGCGCGCCGGGCCAAGAACAGCGCGTTCAGGGTCGCCACGCGCGCGCGCCGGGTCTTCGACACGCTGCGCGTGGCCGATGCGCCGGCGGCCAAGTAAGCGCACAGACAAGCGGCGCACGCCATGAAGCCCTTCAGACCCTCACTCGCACTGCCCGGTGGCCGCATGGCCCGGTTGCTCGGGCTGGGCGCGCTGGCGTCGCGGCTGTACGTCTACCTGTCGGGCTTTCTGGCGATCTTCCTGATGGCGGCGAACGTGTCGCCCGCGCGCTTCGGCGAGTACTCGATCTACCAGTCCGTGATGGAAGTGGCGCTGGTGGTCGGCACGCTGGGCAGCACGCTGCTGTTCTCGCGCAATGCGGCCAGCGTGCCACCGGGCGTGTTCAGCGGCGATGTGGCTCGCACACTGGGCATCGGGCTGCCGCTGGCAACGCTGCTGGTGGTGGTCATCCTGGGCATGCAGCGCTTGCCGGTCGCCGACCTGCCGTTTCTGCTGGTGGTGGCCACGCTGGCGATTTTTTCGTTCAACAGCCTGCGGCTGGCGTACAGCCGAGGCCTGGGCCATGCGGGGCTGCTCAACCTGGAAGCCGGCATCCGCTCGACCATTCTGGTGCTGGGCGTGGCGGCCTGTGCCTCGCTGGGGTTCGAGCTGGGCGTGGCGCATCTGCTGCTCATCAACCTGTTCGCCTTCGTGGTCGTGTGCGCGGCCATCGTCCTGTCCTCCCACGGCGTGGCGCCGCCGAACGGACGGCATGCGCTGGCCCTGGCTTCGCAGGGCAGCGCGACCGTCTATTCGCTGCTGACCTTCCTCCTGCGCAAATCGGACCTGCTCATCGTGGCCTTCTTCATGCCGCTGAGCTATGTGGGGGCGTTCAAGCTCGCATTTTTGCTGGCGGAAGCGCCCTCGCAGTTCGTGCAGGCTTTTCTGTACACGAAGACGCCGGCCATGCTGGGCGCCAGCGCAGAAAAGCTCGCGGCGTCGAAGCTGCAACTGGCAAAGCATTCCTTCCTGCTGGGCTGTGCCCTCTTCGTCGGGCTCGCAGGCCTCATCACGGTGGCAGCGCCGCTGCTCAAGATGGGCAACGAGGCGCGCAGCATCTTCCTGTGCATCGCGCCGTACTTCCTGCTGCGCACATACACGGTCCACCACGAGATGGTGCTGTCGCTCAACACCTCGATGGGCTCGCTCGGCCGCTGGGCGCTGCTGGAGGTGGTGCTGCGCTTCCTGTCTTACGCCGTGGTGGTGGCGCTCTTTCCCGACAAGCCGCACTACGTGTTTTTCCTGGCGTGCGTATCCGACTTCGCGCTGTACGAAACACGCATGCGCCTGGCCTTCGGTTTCTTTCCGTTCATGCGCTTGCTCGGCCTGTCTCGCGTGAGGTCACCGTCGTGAAGATCCTCCTCTACTCGATGAACTTCACGCCAGAGCTGGCCGGCATCGGCAAGTACTCGGGCGAGATGGCGCAATGGCTGCATGCGCAGGGGCACGATGTTCGCGTGATCGCATCGCCGCCCTTCTTTCCACGCTGGGCGGTGTTCGAGGGCTACTCGGCCTGGACCTACCGCAAGAGCGACTGGAATGGCATCACCGTCTGGCGCGCGCCGACCTGGGTGCCGAAACAGCCGCGCACGCTGGCACGCATGGGGCATCTTTTCTCTTTCATGCTGTCGAGCATGCCGCTGCTCTTTGCGCAGATGCGCTGGAAGCCGGACCTGGTGTTCGTGGTGGAGCCGCCGCTCTTTTGCGCGCCGGCCGTTCTGCTCTTCTCGAAGATGCTGGGCGTCAAGTCGTGGCTGCACATCCAGGACTACGAGGTGGACGCCGCCTTCGGCCTGGGTTGGGTGCGCGGCGAGCGCGTGAAGCGCTTTGCCCTGTCGGCCGAACACTGGCTGCTGAGCCGCTTCGACCGGGTGTCGACCATCTCCACCGCCATGATCGAGAAGGCAAAGAGCAAGGGCATCGACGACAGCCGGCTGGTGCTCTTTCCCAACTGGGTGGATGTGAAGGCGATCCATCCTTCGGCCAGCCATGCGCCGCATGCTCCCGGGCTGGCAACCGGGTACAGGCTGGAAATGAACATTCCTGCCGATGCGGTGGTGGTGCTCTATGCGGGCAGCCTGGGCAGCAAGCAGGGCATCGAGCTGCTTGCCGATGCGGCGCGGCTGCTGGTGTGCTCGCACAACATCCACTTCGTGTTCTGCGGCAACGGCCCGAGCCGCGAGCCGTTGATGGCCGCGTGCATCCGGCTGGGCAATGTGCATTTTCTCGACCTGCAGCCCGCCGACAGGCTCAACGAGTTGCTGGGCACGGCCGACATTCATGTGCTGCCCCAGCGCGCCGATGCGGCCGACCTCGTCATGCCGTCGAAGCTGGGCGGCATGCTCGCGAGCGGCCGTGCGGTCATCGTGACGGCGCATGCGGGCACCGAGCTGAGCAACGTGGTGTCGGGGCGCGGCGTGGTGGTCGAACCGGGCGACGCGGCCGCGCTCGCCGATGCCATCGAGCAGTTGGCGATGTCGCCGCAGACAAGAGATGTGATGGGCACGGCCGGCCGGCGCTTCGCCGAAGCCGAGCTGGACCAGGACACGATCCTGCGGCGGCTGGAGCAGGAACTGCTGCGCTGCGTGGCCGGCTGACATCGGCTGCCACCTACCGAGCCACGACCATGTCCCACACCCACATCCTCGTGACCGGTGGCGCAGGCTTCATAGGCAGCCACACCTGCGTGGCCCTGATCGCGGCGGGCTACCTGCCGGTGGTGCTGGACACGCTGGTCAACAGCGACGCGCGCTCGCTGCAGCGGGTGGCCTGCATCACGGGCGTGCAGCCGGTGCTGGTGCGCGGCGACGTGCGCGACGGCACGGCGCTCGACCGCGTTTTCGCGGCGCACGACATCCACGCGGTCGTGCATCTGGCGGGCCTGAAAGCTGTCGGCGACTCGGTGGCCGACCCGGTGAGCTACTACGACGTCAACCTCGCGGGCACGCTCACGCTGGTCCAGTCGATGGCACGCGCGGGTGTTCGCGTGCTGGTCTTTTCTTCGTCGGCCACGGTCTATGGCGACACGCACCCCTCGCCCATTCCCGAGACCGCGCCGTATGCCGCCGTCAACCCCTATGGCCGCACCAAGGCGATGGTGGAGAACCTGCTCGCAGACCTCGCGCATGCCGACGCGCGCTGGGGCATTGCCTGCCTGCGCTACTTCAACCCCATCGGCGCGCATGAAAGCGGGCTGTTGGGCGAGCGCCCGCACGGTGCACCCAACAACCTGATGCCCTACATCGCGCAGGTGGCGGCGGGCGAGCGCGAGCACCTCGTGGTGCATGGCGCCGACTACGACACCATCGACGGCACCGGCGTGCGCGACTACGTGCATGTGATGGACGTGGCGGAAGGCCATGTGGCGGCGCTGCGCCACGCGGCGCGCCAGCCCGGCGTGCTGATGACCAACCTGGGCACGGGGCACGGCGCCTCGGTGCTGGAGGTCGTGGGCGCCTTCGAGCGCGCCAGCGGCCGCCGCATCGCCGTGCGCATTGGGCCGCGCCGCCCCGGCGACGCGCCCGCCTACTGGGCCGATGCGTGCAACGCCTACACAAGCCTCGGCTGGCGCGCACGGCGCGACCTCGACCAGATGTGCGCGGACTGCTGGCGCTGGCAGGCCGCCAATCCGCACGGTTTCGACGACCCGGTGCCGCCGCTGCAGTCCGCATGGCGGCCCGCGCCCGATGGCAGCCCGGTCTTCGCCTCAGGTACGCCGCTCCTTCACACCTCCAACCTGGGACATTCCAATGTCTGACCCTGCATACCGCCCTCCCGGCGAGCTTGCCGATGGCCGACCGGGTTACCCGGCCGGCGTTTGCCAGCCCGTCGCGCCGCTGTGGCCCGGCTTCCTGAACGGACAGGAAGATGCGCCGGTTCGCGTGCTGCTCGTCGACGACGACGAGTTCATGCGCCGTGTGATTGCCCAGGAGCTGCTGTCCGACCTGCGCATCCAGCTAGAAGGCCAGGCCGGCAGCCTGCGCGAAGGCCGCCGCCTGCTGGCCACCCATGACTTCGACGTGCTGATGGTCGACCTGCGGCTGGGCGACGGCACCGGCTTCGACCTGATCCGCGAAGCGCGCAAGCACCACCGCAACGTCGAGATCATCGTGATCTCTGCGCTGGAAGACGAATCGCATGTGCTGCATGCCTTCGAGCTGGGCGCCACCGGCTACCTGCTGAAAGACGCCTGGCTCCAGAGCTTCGCGCAGGCGGTGCTGCAGGTGGTCAACGGTGGCGCGGCCATCACGCCGCGGCTGGCCCGCCGGCTGCTGGGTCGGCTGAGCCACCGGCCCGCCGAGGTGTCGCCGATCGATCCGCCGCAGCGCGAGACGGCCTTGACGCGCCGGGAGTGCGAAATTTTGCGCTTCGTGGCGCGCGGCCATGTCACCGAGGAGATCGGCGCCCAGCTCGGCATCTCGGGGCAGACCGTCAACGCCCACATCAAGAACATCTACAAGAAATTGCATGTGCACTCGCGCGCGCAGGCCGTGAGCTACGCGGCCTATTCGGGCCTCATCTGAAAGGCGACCCATGACCACCACCACCATTCATCCCGTCGTTCTTTGCGGCGGCAGCGGCACGCGCCTGTGGCCGCTCTCACGCAAGGCGCTGCCCAAGCAGTTCGCGCCGCTGGTCGGCGGCAAGAGCCTGCTGCACCTCACGCTGGAGCGGCTGGGCAGCCTGAACACCAACGTGACCTGCATCGCGTCGGAAGACCATCGCTTCCTGGTGCGCGAGACGGTTGAAAGTGCGCGTACCACCGGCCGGCAGATCCTGGAGCCGGTGGCGCGCAACACGGCTGCGGCCATGGCCTGCGCCGCGCTGCTGGCCGACAAGGACGACCTGCTGCTGTTCGCACCGGCCGACCATCACATTCCCGACACCGCGCTGTTCGCGCAGACCGTGCGCGGCGGTGTCGAAGCCGCGCTGGCGGGCCGCATCGTCACCTTCGGCGTGGTGCCTAGCTTTCCGAGCACGGCCTACGGCTACATCGAGGCGGGGCAGGCATCGGGCGACGGCTGCAGCCATGCCGTGGTGCGCTTCGTGGAGAAGCCATCGGAAGAAGTGGCCGTGTCGCTGATCCTGCATGGCGGCTATTGCTGGAACGCGGGCATCTTTCTCGTGCAGGCCCGCACGCTGATTGCGGCGCTGCGCACGCACGCGCCCGACATCCTGCTGGCCTGCGAGCGCGCCACCGCCGACGTGTCGACCGATGGCAGCTTCCTGCGGCTGGACCGCGAGGCCTTCTCGGCCTGCCGCAGCGACAGCATCGACTACGCCGTGCTCGAAAAGCACAAGGACATCGCGGTCGTGAAGTTCGAGGGCGGCTGGAGCGACGTCGGCAGCTGGAACGCGGTGGCCAACCTGTACCCGGCGGACGACGCCGGCAACCGCCTGAGCGGAAAGGCCAGCGCACTACACTCGCGCAACACCTTCGTCCATGCGCCGCACCGGCCGGTGGTCGCGCTGGGCACCGACAACCTCATCATCGTGGACACGCCGGACGCCGTGCTGGTGGCCGGCGCGGGCTGTGCCGAACAGGTGGCGGACGTGGTGCGGATGCTTGCGCTGGAAGGTCGCGCGGAGGCCACCGAACACCGGCGCGTGGTGCGGCCCTGGGGCGCGTACGACAGCGTCGACACCGGCGAGCGCTTCCAGGTCAAGCGCCTGACCGTCAAGCCCGGCGCCAAGCTGTCGCTGCAGATGCATCACCACCGCTCGGAACACTGGATCGTGGTGCAGGGCACGGCCAAGGCGACCTGCGACGGCGTGGTCACGCTGGTGCGGGAGAACGAGTCGATCTACCTGCCGCTGGGCGCCATCCACCGGCTGGAGAACCCCGGCAAGACCATGCTGGAGGTGATCGAGGTGCAGACCGGCGGCTACCTGGGCGAAGACGACATCGTGCGTTTCGACGACACCTACGGGCGCTGCGCGGTCATCCGCACGCGGGCCGAGATGACCAAGCAGCCCGTACTGACCGAAGCCAGCGCCGACCTGTTGCCGTCACCACCCGTGGAAGCGCCCCCAGCGCGCCAGGCTTCCGTCTTCTGACAGCGCGTGGTATTCGGGAAACTGCGCGCCAGTGGCGCAGGCGTGGTTGGGCAGGATGCGCAGGCGCGTGCCGAGCGGAAAACGTGTGGCGATGTCGGTGTCGGGCGTGCCTTCGCGCGACAGGATGCCGTGTTCCTGGTTCGCGCCGCCGAGCACATAGCCTTCGAGCACCGTGCCGTCGACATCGCAAACCTGGCCGTAGCCAAAGTCGCGCTTCTGCTTTTGCGTGCCACGGTCGCGGCTCATCGCCATCCAGCCCGCATCGACGATGGCCCAGCCCTTCTCGACCTGGTGGCCGATCACCGTGGTGAGCACGCTCAGTGCGAGGTCGTCCGTGCTGCACACGCCGACGTTGCGCATCACGAGGTCGAAGAACACGTAGACGCCCGCCCGCACCTCTGTCACGCCATCCAGCCGCTCGGCCATCAGCGCCGTGGGCGTGGAGCCCACGCTGACCACCGGGCACGGCAGACCGGCATCGCGAAGCCGCTGCGCGACGCGCACGCAGCCGGCGCGCTCTTGCTCGGCCATGGCGCGCAGTGCCTCGGGCGTGTCGAAGTCATAGCTGGAACCGGCATGCGTCATCACGCCGCCCAGGCGCATGCCGCCGTCGTGCAGCACGTGCGCGACTTCGAGCAGCACGTCGTCTTCCGGGCGAATGCCGGAGCGGTGGCCGTCGGTGTCGACTTCGATGAGCACCTCGAAGACTTCACCCTGCGCGCGGCCGAACTCGGCAATGGCGCGCGCCGAAGCCACGCCGTCCGTGAGGATGACCAGCGCGCAACCGCGCCGGCGCAGGTCCAGCGCATGCGGCAGCCGGTGCGGCGCCATGCCGACGGCATAGAGGATGTCGGTGAAGCCATCGACGAAGAACTGATCGGCTTCCTTCAGCGTGGACACGGTGATGCCCTGTG
Source organism: Variovorax sp. PAMC26660 (assembly GCF_014302995.1). NCBI lineage: Bacteria > Pseudomonadati > Pseudomonadota > Betaproteobacteria > Burkholderiales > Comamonadaceae > Variovorax > Variovorax sp. PAMC26660. The sequence continues at coordinate 5,999,826 of NZ_CP060295.1, read as the reverse complement.
CGCCCGCATCGCGCTGCGCACGGGCGACCTCGGCGCACTTGGTGGTCTTGACGTGCGGGCGAAAGCGCACGCCCAACTCGTTCATGCGCTGCTGCATGCGCGCGATGTTGTGCTGCATGCGCGAGCGTTCGACGATGGCGGCGGGTGTGTCGAGGGTCGAGAGAGTCAAGGCGGCGTCGTTGTTCATCGGTTCATCAATCCAGGTAGTCGCCCTTGGCCTTGAGCGCGGGCACGTCGTCGCGCAGTCCACGCGCGATCAGCGCCGACACAGCCGCAGGCTTGAGTGCATCGGGCGTCGGCAGGTCCACGCCCACGGCGTGCATCTGCCGACGGAAGTCGGGGTCGGCCGCGGCATCGGCCAGCGCGGTGCGCAGGCGCGCCATCACCGGCTCGGGCGTGCCGCGCGGCGCGAAGATGGCGTTCCAGGCCCGCACGTCGAGCGGGTAACCGGCTTCGGCTGCGGTGCCGACGGCGGGCAACTGCGGCAGCCGCGCTGAAGACAGCACGGCCAGCGCCTTCACCTTGCCACCGGCCACCTGCGGCAATGCGGTGGTGGTCTGGTCGCACATGAAGTCGGTCTGCCCGCCCATCAGGTCGTTCATGGCCGGGGCCACGCCCTTGTAGGGAATGTGCGCCACGTTCTGCTGCAGGGCAGACAGCAGCAGCACGCAGCCGTAGTGCGAGATGGAACCCACGCCCGCGCTGCCGAACGAGGCCTTGCCCTTGTGCGTGCCGAGCCAGGCGACAAATTCCTTGAGGTTGTTGGCCGGCAGGTCGGCCCGCGCCAGCAGCAGCATGGGCGCGGCGCCGGCGAGGCCGACAGGCAGGAAGTCCGTCTCGGGGTTGTAGGGCAGCTTCTTGTACAGCGCCACGTTGGCGACGTGCGTGCCGATGGTGCCGAAGGCCAGCGTGTAGCCATCGGGCGCCGCCTTCGCGGCCTTGGTCAGGCCGATGGTGCCGCCGGCCCCGGCCACGTTTTCGATGATGACGGCCTGGCCGAGCTGCTTGCCCATGTGCAGCGCAAAACCACGGGCCAGCGCATCGCTCGGCCCACCGGGCGGGAAGGGAACGATCAACGTCACGGGCCGTTGCGGAAAGCCCGCGCCCTGCGCGAGCGCAGGCGCGTGCAAGGCGAAGGCCGCCGTCAATGCGAGCGCGCCACGCTGGAGCCAGGCGACGCGGCTCATGCAAGCCGCCCGAAGGACTGGAGCCACGGCAGCGCCGGTGCCAGCGTCGCGCCCTGCTGCTCGGGCGACAGCGCGCCCTGCGGCAGCGCCAGCCCCACGCGGTTGTGCCAGTAGGTGCGAAGGCCGACGACCGAGGTGCCGAACATGTCGTAGCCCGAGCCGGCGACGAAGGCTGCGTCTTCGGCTTGCACACCCAACTGATCGAGCGCAGCGCGGTAGGGACGCGGATCGGGCTTGTAGAAACCAGCCTCTTCCGAGGTGACGACCACGTCCCAATCGACGCCGAGCAGCGAGGCCGCGCGATGGCCGAGCCGGCGCGAGCAGTTGGTGACCACCGCGAGCTTGCAGTGCGGCTTGAGCGCCAGCAGCAGTTCGCGCGCGCCGTCCCATACGGGCAGAGTGTCCCAGTGGGCTTCGAGCGCGTCGGGCGCCGAGTCGGCCATGCCGGTGTTGCGCGCGGCGTCTTTCACGAGCTGTTCGTAGGGCACATAGGCGCCGCAGCCGTAGGTCAGGCGCAGGTACTCGGCGCGCCAGGCACGGCCTTTGTCTTCCGAGCCTGCGGCGACGTTCCAGACGGTCCAGGAATCGAGCAGCGCGGTCAGCAGGTCGAAGAGAACGGCACGCGGATAGAACGCTTCGGTGGGGGCGATGGGTGCTTGCATGAGCACGGACTGTACGTTTCAAGACCCCTGCTGTGCTTCAATGCAGCGTCATCAATCGTTAAGCACAAGTGAATGATCCAGATCGAGGACATGCAACTGGCGGCCGCCCTGCTGCGCGAGCCGTCCCTGAGCGCCGCAGCCCGCGCGCTGGACGTGACGCCGCCCGCGCTGTCGATGCGGCTGCGCAAGCTGGAAGCCGCACTGGGCCTGTCGCTCGCCACCCGCACGTCGCGAAAACTGAGCCTGACACCTGAAGGCGAACGCTTCGCACGCGAAGCCGCCGCGCTGCTCGGGCAGATCGAGGGGCTGCGCGAATCGATGCAGCGTGACGACCGCCGGCTCACCGGCACGCTGCGCATCGCCGCGCCCTTCGGCTATGGCCGGCAGTACGTGGCGCCGATGCTTGCGCGTTTCGCGCGCCTGCATCCGGGGCTGCATGTGCAGCTCGATCTGCGCGAGACGCCGTGGCCAGACCGGCACGATGCCGACGCGGTCATCCACATCGGCGCGGTGCGCGATTCTTCATGGGTGGCGCGCACGCTCAGTGCCAACGAGCGCTGGCTGTGCGCAAGCCCGGATTACCTGCGCACACACGGCGTGCCGCAAGTGCCGCGCGATGTGATGGCGCACGACTGCATCAGCATCCGCGAGAACGACGAAGATGTGACCTTGTGGCATGTGCGCACCGCAGGCAAGCGCGCTTCGGCACGCGAGACCCTGCGCATCTCCCCCGCCTACGTTACCAACGACGGCGGCGTGGCGCGGCAATGGGCCGAGCAAGGCATGGGGCTGGTGCTGCGTTCGGAGTGGGATGCGGCGGACGCCATTGCGCGCGGCACGCTGGTGCGCGTGCTGGCCGACTGGCAGTTCGACAGCGCGCCGGTCACCCTGCTGGTGCCGACCCGCAAGGGACGCACCGCACGCATGCAGGCGCTGGTCGAATTTCTGGAGAGCAGCTTCGGCGCCTCGCGCAAGTGAGCCGGGCCGCCTCGTCAAGACAATGACGCGGCATGCGCATCCAGCTCGGACTGGATGCGCGTCGCCAGATCGACAAGCGCGGCACTGCGCCGCAACAGGAGCCGCCCCGCGTCGGTGAGATTCACCACGCGCGTGCTGCGATGAAGCAACTGCATGCCGACCTGCGCTTCAAGCTCGGTGATGTATTTGCTGACCGTCGACTTCGACAGTTGCATCGACGATGCGGCGCGCGTCAGGTTGCCGTGGCGGGCGACTTCGCGAAGCGCCCCGACGAGTTCAAGGCTGAAGGGTGTGGACAAGGGGAATCAGGCGGGGAGACGAAAGCGCACGACGATACGGCGCGCCCGGCCCCTCGTGAACGAAGCAATCGGCAGATGCTTATGCCTTCACCGTCTCCTGTGGCTCACCCAGCGACAGCATCAGCCGGTTGGCCCAGTTGAAGAAGGCGGCGCCGTGGATCACGTCGGCAATGGCCAGGTCGTCCAGCCCTTGTGCGCGCAGTTGCTCGATGTGGTCGGGTCCGAAGCTGGACGGCGTGGACGACAGCGCGACCGAGGCCGCGACGATCGCATTCCAGCGCTCGCCAAGCTCGGCGTTCACGCCTTCGTCGAGCAGACGCTGCACGTCTTGCGTGCGGTGCGAGAAATGCGAGGCGAAGCGCACATGCACCGAGGCGCAATAGATGCACCCGTTGTAGCGCGAAGCCGCCGCAGCCGACAGCTCGCGTTCGGCACGCGGCAGGCCGGCTTCGGCGTTGTAGAAGATGTCCTTGTCCGTGCGCGTGCGGGCACCCAGGATGTCGGGGTCGCGCGCCAGCAGGCGGAAGTACGGCGACTTGGCTCGGGCCGCGTCCACCAGGCCGGCGTAGTGCCGCTCGGTCAACTCGGCTTCGGGCAGCGGCTCCAGCCACGGCAGCCATTCGAGCTGGGCCTGCGTGAAGACGCTCGGGTGCGTGTTGTCGGGATGGGTCAGGGTCGATTCGGTGGTCATGGTGTTCAAGCCGTGGTTGCGGGGGCGGGACGTTGGGCCAGCGCCTGCAGGCCGGTGACGACGCGGATCTGGAACGCAAGAAAAGCCACGAGCTGCGACAGCGTCACGATCTCGGTGCTCGACCAGCCTGCGTCGAGCAGCGCCTGCAGGGCGGCCGGGCTCGCATCGCGCGGATGGAACACGAGCAGGTGCGCGTGCACGAGGGCCGCAAAGAGACGGCCGCCCAGCACCTCGCGGTGCGTGTCGCTCACCGCATACAACGGGCCGGCCGTGTCTTCGGCACTGAGTGGCCCTGCGGGATAGCGGCCATACGGCCCTTGCGCTGTGCCGTGCTTCGTTTCTGCGGCAATGGCCTCGGCCAGGCCGGCACGGGCGCCCTGCCCGGCCAGTTCGGTTGCATAAAAGCGCGCCACATCGGCCTGCCCATGCAGGCCGGCGACGAAGGCCGCAACGGCGAACCGGTCCACCGCATTGAAATGCCCGAACACAGGCGGCGTGGGCGCGAACAGCGACAGGTAGCTCTGCTGCGCATGCGTGCGCGCCTCCTGGCGATGCGCGCGAACGAGGTCGATGTGATCTCCCGGCGCAACGCCGACAAGTCGGTCGATCACATCGGGAATGGAAGACACGGGAGGAGAAACGATGGCGTTCATGCGGCCTTGAGAAGCGTGTTGGCGGGTTGATGAAGTTCTGCCGCACCCGCATCGCGCACCCAGCCCAGGGCCGGCGCGACCACGGTGGCGGTCAGTTCGATGGAGCGCAGGATGGCGTCGTGCGGCGGGTCGATGGAATGCACCTGGCACACGAGATCGGTCACGCGCTGCAGCGTGCTGTCGGCGCGCAGCGAGGCGATCACGTCGTCGGGTGCGCCGACGTGCACGTCGTAGGCGGCGATCAGTTCGTCCAGCGTGGCATCAGGGCCGACACGGCCCGAAAGGCCGGCTTGCCCCGACGCGGCGAAACGGGCAGCGGCGCGGCGCAACCCGATGTCGGCAAGGCGCAGCGCCTCCTCGCGGGTCTCGGCCACGAAGACGCTGCGCGAACCGACGATGCGCGGCGCCTTGCCCGCCGGCAACGCGGCCAGGTAGGCATCGACGATGGGGTTCTGGATGTCGGCGAGCGTCGCGTTCGGTGCCTCGGCGGAACGCGGCTGCGTGCGCGAGAGCATCAGGCCATCGCCCACCTGCCCCGCACGCGTGCCGCCGCTCACCGAGAAGGTAGCCTGCCAGATGCGGTCGAGCAGTTGCGAGGCCGCCGGGTACAGCGTGTCGCCGCCAACCAGCGGCTGACCGGCCCATGCGGCGCGCACCACGGCGAGGTGCTTCGCGAAGATGGCCGAGCGGTCGTCACTGTGGAGCCCGAATGCGGCGAAAGCCTCGGGCGTGCCGCCCGTTCCCACGCCCACTTCGAGCCGGCCGCCGGACAGCAGGTCGAGCACGACCGCGTCTTCGGCCACACGCACCGCGTTTTCCAGCGGCAGCGTCACGATGCCGGTGCCCAACCGAATGCGCCGGGTGCGCGATGCCACGTAGGCGAGAAAGACGAAAGGCGACGGCAAGCCGCCCTCGTGTTCATGGAAATGGTGCTGCGCGACCCAGGCCGAATCGAAGCCGAAGGCCTCGGCATGCGCGATCTGCGCCGCGACAAGCCTGTAGCGTTCGGCGGCGGTTGCGTCGTCGAGCAGCCGGCTGAAGAAGCCCAGGCGCAGGGGCGCGGCGTTCGCAGAAGGCCGGGGTGTGAAGGAAGGATGGGACAAGATCGAGGTGCCTTCCGCCGGGAACGGTGTGCGCGATCTGATGCCCGGCATCCGGAAGGGAAAAGTTGCGAAGAAGCCTTCGAGTGTTGCCCGCAACACCGCATCACCGGAAATGCGGATTTGGAGTTTGCTTATCTGTTTTTCACGCGCGTCGTGTCGTGTCGTGTCGTGTCGTGTCGTGTCAGCGCAGCGTGTAGCCGCCGTCGACGTAGATGGTCGAGCCGCTCATGTTGCCGTTGTCCAGCAAAAAGAGCGCCGCGCCCGCCGCTTCGGCCACGGTGCCGAAGCGGCGGTTGAGCGTCAGCTTCTCCCACATCTCGCCCACGGCCTTGAAGACTTCGGGCGGCTTGTTGCGCCACAGCTCGCTGTCGATGGTGCCGGGCGACACGCAGTTGACGCGGATCGGCGCCAGCTCCAGCGCGAGCGCGCGGGCCAGCCCTTCGACCGCCGCGTTGCAAGCCGCATAGGCCGGCGCGCCGATGGGCCGCACCGAGGCCGCGCCTGACATCAGTACCACCGACGCATCCGGCGCGAGGTGCGGCAAGGCCGCGTGCACGGTCCAGTACTGGCCCCAGAACTTGGCCTTGAACACGGCCTCGGCCGCTTCTTGCGAGTCTTCGCGAAACGACACGGAGTGATTGACCGAGCCGGGCGTGAACAAACCGGCGAGCCGGCCGCTGCCCTCGAAGAAGGCGGCGATGGATGCGCGCTCCCTCGCGTCGACTGTGCGCGCGGTGGCCAGCGGGCCGAGCTTCTGCGTCGCGGCTTCGGCTTTTTCACTCGAACGTCCGCCGATGAGGACGCGGTCGCCGCGCGCCACCAGTTGCTGGGCCAGCGCGAACCCCATGCCCGAGGTGCCGCCGATGATGGCGTAGGTCTTGACTGTGCTGTTGCTCACGAGGTGCTTTCGTTGTGGGTTGAACTCATGCATCGATGCTATGAAGGCCACTCCCACAGGTAAAACGATAAGATTTCGCGAGACCCGCGCACTGGGTTCCGCAATCGATCTCCACCTTTCCCTGCATGTCCAACCTCGAGCCGCAAAGCCCCATCCGCGTCTTCCTGGCCGTCTGCCAGGCAGGCAGCTTTGCCAAGGCCGCCGACGGACTGGCGCTGACCGCATCGGCCATCGCCAAGACTATCGCGCGGCTCGAAGCGCGCCTGCAGGTGCGGCTGTTCGACCGCACCACGCGGCGGCTGTCGCTGACGCGCGAAGGCCAGACTTACCAAGAAGCCTGCCTGCGCGCGACAGACGACATCGACCGGGTTGAGGCCTCGCTCGCGCAGGCGGCCTCGGTGCCCAGCGGCACATTGCGCGTCAGCCTGCCGCCGCTGTTCGGCACGCAGGTGATCGCGCCGGTGCTGTATGGGCTCGGCGAACGCTATCCGGCGCTCGCCTTCGACATCTCGCTGGACATCGAGCGCGTCGATTTGCTCGCGCGCGGCATCGACCTCGCGGTGCGCATCGGCGAGCTGCCCGATGTGACCGGCCTCACGGCGCGACGGCTCGGCACGCAGGGACTGGTGATGTGCGCTTCGGCGGGCTACGTCGAGCAGCACGGCGAGCCGGCCACAAAGGACGATCTTGCGGGGCATGCGCTGATCACGACCACGCATCGCGGCCAGGCTGTGCCCTGGCAATTGACCGACGCCGAAGGACGCATCGAGAGCTGGTCGCCACCCTCACGGCTGCGCACCGACAGCAGCATGCTCACCCTGGCCGCGGTGCGTGCCGGCCGCGGCATCGGCCTGCTGCCTCGCTGGCTGGTGGCCGATGACCTTGCCGCCGGCCGCCTTCGCGCGCTGATGGCCGAGCGGCTCGCGGGGCATCTGCCCATTCATGCGCTGTGGCTCACGGCGCCGGTGATGCTGCCCAGGCTGAGGGTGGCCATCGATGCGATCGTCGACGCGGTGTGAAGCCTGCTGTCGTGTTTCACTGGGGATGGAATTTCTTTCACTGAACTTGGAACTACCGCGAGGCTGTCGACAGAGAGCGCCGCCCACCCCCGAGGTCGACCGCTGGATCGACTTGGGCGACGACCGGCGCCGCGGGGTGCTTCGCTGGCGCCAGCCGCGCTACGCGCACCCTGGGCAGGGCGCGGGAGGGCGCGGGAGGGCGCGGCAGAATACGACCGACGGCCGCAGTCGGCCAGAAGCAGACTTTCCCTTAGCCTTTTCCACCATCGACCATGGCATTCACTCTGACTCACCGTTACGGCAGCATGGACCCAGGCGGCCCCAACGTGGACTTCCTGGCGCTGCTGCGCGAGCTTGAAGATAGGCCGGAGGATACCGAGCATGGTTCCGTGGCGGTCGCCCATGAATCCGAGTGGAGCTTGGGTGTATCGCGGGGCGGCTACATCACCTTCGAGAATCTCGAAGCGGAAGGCGGGGGCGAGCGGCACATGGATGAGGTGCCAGTCAGCAAGATTCTCGAGCTGTTCCAACACCTTGCTGAAGGAAATCTTGCCGCTATTGAACGGGAGCCCTGGCTACCTGGCTACTAGCCAGCGCAGGCAGAAATCGGCCAGGAGCAGACCTTCCCCATGACCACCCAGCTTCGCCTCGGAATCACCTTGCTGCTTGTTGCGGTTGTCGTCGCGACCGCCGGCATCTGGCTCGCACGCGAGGTGTCGATAGACAAGTGCTTGGACCGCGGAGGCGCGTGGGACCACGAGCAAGCACGTTGCCTCTTCGCAGCGGCGCGATAGAGCAAAGGCAGAATGCGGCCAGAACCACACTTCCAGCTTGCACGAGCAAGATTTTCGAAGGCGACGTTTTCCCCAAAGCATGACCAAAGAAATCGCCAATTTCCCGCAGGAGAGTTGTGCGCATCTCTTGGAAGTGTTGCATGTGCTGGGATGGGAGTTCCAGAACCCGAGCGACTCCAGGATCACGGGGTGGAGCAATCTCGGTGAAGAGATGACGCTCGAATCCCCGGAGCACGCTCGCCAAGTACTTGAGGCGTCGGTCGGTCACGGAGTTCAGCTTTGGGAGGCTCCTTGCCAAGATCTTTTCATAAGTTGCAATGAGTACCCCCGAATCCACTTCGACGGATTTACTGCGAAGGAGAGTTCGTCTCTTCAGGCCGCACTGCGGGAGCACGGGTTGACACTTGAAATGAGTTGGGACTATTGATCAACGCAAAGACCGCTTGGTGCCCAGCGCCATTGACGGTGCTTCGGCTGAAGTCGGTCAAGAGCAGTCCTTCGCGCCGCTCGCTGTAGCTTTGTCAGTGGCTCAGCTTCGGCTTCTGCACCCTTGTTGAAACGTGGCCAGATTGCGCGTCAAAAAAATTCATGACTGAATGCCCTGTCTACTTCCACCTTCTGCCCGGCCACTCTCTGCCCAGTATTGAGCACCTGGCTCCTTTTCGTGCTGTGGTGGTCATCGAAGGGGTGGTTTCTAGCGATTGGCGTGCCGATGTCAGCGACTGGCTTGTGCGCTCGGGCTGTCTGTACATGATGGCGTGGGGTCAGAATTGCAGTTTGTGGGACGACTCGGTCGACGCTGCAAACATTGAAGCCTTCAACTTCAAAGAAATACCCGAGGATCGATTCGTCATCACTACTTGGCATGACGATAGCCCCTTAAGCGACGCCTTCTTTTTTTGCAAGCGCCTCGCCGTTCACCCAGCAGTGGAGTTACCTCAAGCCATCTTGCTGCACGTTGCGCCCAGCGGAAATGAAGGCCGAATGCTGCGTGCGTATGCCGATGCCTAAGCCGCAGCGACGCAACCCACTGAGGCAACAGCCAGCCACCACCTCCCGCTTGCCGCGTCCGGCAAACTTCGGCCAACAGCAGCCGTTCAGCGGCCAGGCACAATTTTTCCGAAAACGCAGGCGTTCGACTTCTCCATGGCTGACGACTACCTGGACAAGACCACGGACTGCGGGTTGTTCCCCAGCGCCACCGTCGGCGTGGCCATCGGGTTCAAGGCGCCGGTGCTGGCATCGATGGTGTAGGCCGACACGTTGTTGGTGAGGCCATTCACCACGTAGGCAAACCGGCCTGTGGGGTCCACCGTGATGCAGACGGGCACACCCCCTGCAGCCACCGTCTGCGTGGCCATCAGGCTCAAGGCGCCGGTGCTGGCATCAATGGTGTAGATCGACACGCTGCTGGAGATGTAGTTCGCCACGTAGGCAAACCGGCCTGTGGGGTCCACCGCGATGGAGGTGGGAAAGCTCCCTGCAGGCACCGTCGGCGTGGCCATCGGACTCAAGGCGCCGGTGCTGGCTTCGATGGTGTAGGTCGACACGTCGTTGGAGGTCAAGTTCGTCACGTAGGCAAACCGGCCTGTGGGGTCCACCGCGATGGAGACGGGAAAGCTCCCTGCAGGCACCGTCGGCGTGGCCATCGGGCTCAAGGCGCCGGTGCTGGCATCGATGGTGTAGGCCGACACGTTGTTGTCGCCGTTGTTCGCCACGTAGGCAAACCGGCCTGTGGGGTCCACCGTGATGGAGTTTGGGCGAGTCCCCGCCGCCACCGTCGGCGTGGCCATCGGGCTCAAGGCGCCTGTGCTGGCATCGATGGTGTAGGCCGACACGTTGTTGGAGAAGGTATTCGCCAGGTAGGCAAACCGGCCTGTGGGGTCCACCGTGATGGAGGTGGGGCTGTTCTCCGTCGCCACCGCCGGCGCGGCCATCGGGCTCAAGACGCCGGTGCTGACATCGATGGTGTAGGCCGACACGTTGCGGGAGCCGCCGTTCACCACGTAGGCAAACCGGCCTGTGGGGTCCACCGCGATGGAGACGGGGCTATTCCCCGTCACCACCGCCGGCGTGGGTATCCGGCTCAAGGCGCCGGTGCTGGCATCGATGGTGAAGGCCAACAGGGTGTTGCCGACGTAATCTTCTGAATAGGCAAAGCGGGCTGCGGGCGCGGCGCAAGTCACCGCCACGTTGGTGACGGTGGCATCGGCGACAGTGCCGGCGCCGTTGCTGACGGTGCAGACCCGGGTCAGGATCTTGGACTGGCTCTTGACCGTGACCGCATAGTTCGCGCCGCTGGGCAGCGCGGAGCCGAAGCTGAAGCTGCCGTTGGCCGTGATGGCCAAGTCATCGCCGGCGTTGTTTTGCAATACCAGCCCGGTGCCGAGCAGGCCGGTGACGCTGCCGCCTACGGTGTAGATGGGGGCGGAGGGCGCGGGCGCTGCTGGGGCCGCCGGTGCGACCGGCGCCGCTGGGGCCGTTGGTGCGGCGGGCGCTGCTGGCAGGGGTGAGAGAGAGCCCCCGCTGCCTCCCCCGCCGCAGGCTGCAATCGCGAACGTCGCGCTGGCGATAAGAGTCCAGCCGATGCGGCTTGGACGTCCAGACGAAAGAAGCGCGGCAGCGGTGCGGCGCATGAAAAGCTTGAACATGAAATTGGGCACCGGGGAACAGGCGCAACAAGATGTGGACTTATGTAAGCGTAGTTTCCTCATCACAAGGAGTCACTCACCAAAACGTGTGAGTGCGTCTTGGAAACCCCGGGGGCGGTCCGCAGGGGCAGTGCGCAAGTGCATGTCGCACCGGGTCTTCCGAGCGGCCGCTTGGGAGCGTGGTGTACAGCCGCAACGGGCCTGAACCTGACATCGGCGTCACTCGAAAGCGGCCACAGAAGATGACCAAGCAAGGCCGTGGTCGTAGCGCGGCCTCGGGCTTTGTCTGCGGGCTCGTGCATCACTACGGCAAAGGAAATGGGATGCCGACGATTGCCTTCACAGTCACATTGAACGTCGGCGTATCTTCGGCACGCGCGCCGGTCGCCATAGAGAATCCGACCTCAAAATACGGGCTCGCTCGAGAGAGGGTGGAATTGACCGGGACAAAGGCGAAGCACATAAGAAACTCGCTCTCGTATCGACGCGCTTCGGCGCCGAAATCAATGGTCAAGAGTCGCCACTTTCCATCTCCCGGAAGAAAAGGTGCGATTAACTGGACTGCTCGTTTGCCGAGATAGGCCCGGCACTGGACCACCGAAATTGCCTTCTCTATATCGGCAGCGTCGGGGCGTCCTTCTTCATCATCGACCACTACTTCTGTCGCGTCGGGCAGCGTGGCCATCCACTCGTCGTGGGGAGCCATCGAAGACATGCGGCGTATTCGGATGAAGTCGCCGATCACCGTGGCATACGGCAGGGCTTGATCGGGGTCTTTGATCGTTTCAGGGGGTGATGCGAATGTCATGGTGCGCCCGAAGGACTGGATGCAGTCAATCTATCGAGGGCATCGAATTCACACGCGCCGATTCCGGTCTTCGAATTCTTGACAACGGATCGTGCTGTCGCTGAACTGGCGCACTGCGGTGCATCGCGACTTTGATGAGCACCGTCCGGTCCTGGCCGATTACAGTCTTGGGCTCGGGGCAACGCACCGCCACAACAGTCTCCGCGTCAACGCCAAGGCCGCAATTCAGCCGCCAAATTCCAAACCCAGAAAAACAAAACCCGCCGGATGCGGCTCAGTCAGGCCTCGGCGCGCCGGGGACGAAAGATGGCGTAGTTCCCGTTCGCCTGCGCCACGAGGACCTGGTCCAGATACAGCCGTGACTCCAGGTTGGCAACGGCCTTGCCACGGTTGAGCAGCTCCGTCTTGCAGACGAGCTTGCCTTGAAACACAGGCTTGAAGTAGTTGATCTTGATCTCGATCGTGGCGCAGATCTCGCCCTCGTCGAGCGTGGGATAGAGCGCCGATCCCATGCCCGTGTCGGCCATTGCGAACAAGACGGCACCATGAACCACTTGATGCGGATTCAGGTGTTGAGAAGCGGTGACCAGCGTCACCGTGCTCGAGCCGGCTTTCGCTTCCTCGAAGTGCAGATTGATCAGTTCGGCAAAGGGATGTTTCATGGTGCGAGTTTGAGGCCTGGCGCGGCTAGCGCATGTACCCGAGGTCTCTCACGTCGGAGCGGACCGCCGCCCTGTCGGCCCCGTGCATCGGCAGGCTGACCAGCAGCTCCAGCCGGCGGCGCAGCGAGAACAGCATCTGGATCGCGGCATGGGCGGTCTCTTCCGCATCCTTGCCGGCGGCCACGTCCGGGTAGGCCCACAGCGCGGCGTCGGGCTGGCCGGGCCACGACGGCTGCAGGGGCTGGCAGGCGGCATCGAGCGTGATGATGAAGTCGGCCACGACCGAATTGGATCGCGCGAGTTCGTCCCAACTGCGCAGCCCCCTGTTCGGAATGGGCATGCTGGCACTTTGCAGCGCACCGATGGCCGCGGGATGGATCGCGCCGGCAAGTTGCCCCGGCTGACCGCAGGAATGGGCCGAGAACCGCATGGGGTCCAGATGCGCAAGGCAAGCTTCGGCGAGGATGCTGCGCAATGAATTTCGCCGCGAGACGAAGATCACCGCTATTCGTTTTTGCATGGAGCCCTGACTATAGCGATGCTTCGTGACCCCTGCGGCAACGCATCAATTGAGCACGAACACACGCCGAAAGGTCTGCACGCCGCCATCCCCGTTGCCCTTGATGCCAAGCTCCAGTTCCAGCCCTGTCGCGGCGGCGCGCGCGGGTGCAACGCCCGGCAGGTTGCGCCATCCCTGGCCGGGCTCCCATGCGCGGAGCTGGAAAACGGAAACCGCATCCAGCACCGCCACGCGCGCGGCCGCATCCGGTGCCGGCAAGGGAAACGAAGCGGCAGCCGCGCCCGTGGCCCGATAGAGCGCGTCGCCGCGCCGCCACCATTGCACGCGCTGCCAGTAGCCCGGCGCGGCCGGTGCGGCACGAACGATCTCTAAAAAAAACGGCAAGTCGTTCTGCCTGCGCACCTGCAGTGCGGACGGCAGCAGTTCGATGGCGGCGGCCGGCGACAACTCGGTGGTGGCGCGCTGGGCCACGTCGCGCTCCAATTGATCGAGCGCGCGCATGAGGCGGGCGATGCCTTCCGTGCGTTCCTCCAACCTGCTGTTGGCCCGCGTCACGCTGTCGAGGCCGCGCCATGCCATCACGCTCAGCACCGCCATCAGCGTGATGGCGATCATGACTTCGATCAGCGTGAATCCAGCTTGCTGTCGCGGCTGCATCTAGCGGGTCTCCTGCAGGCGCGTGCGCAGCGAGGCCAGCCGGTTGCCGCCCTCTTCCGCAAGGTACACATCGACCGTTGCCGCGCGCAGTCCGTCGACGGCGGGGCTGAGTTCCAACCGACAGACCAGCCGCACGCCACCCTGTGGGCATGGGCTGCGAACAACGCCCGGCGTGTTCGGGCCCTGCCCGATCTGCAACTCCGCAAGCGTGTTCTCCGCAGACAGCATCGCGAGCGATTGCTGCTGCAGCAAACCAAGGTTGGTGATGGTCAGGCTCGACGCACGCACGATGGCCGCGAGCGCGATGCTGACGATGGTCAGCGCCATCAGCACTTCGATCAGCGTGAAGCCGCCGATGCGCGGGGACGATGATGATGAAGGCCGTGCGCGCATGCCTTATCGAACCTCGTAGCCGCCCGCCGCATCGCGCAGTACGACGACGGTTGCACTGCCGTGGCGCAGCTCCATGCGCCAGCTCGCACCGATGGGCTCGGAGGTCAGCAAGACCGGCCGCGCGGGCGTGACTTCCACCGGCGTCACGCGCCACTGCCGGGGGCGCAGTTCATCGTCGCGCACGAAGGTGTCGAGCGCGCCCGCCGTCGACACCACCGGGATCGCGCTGCCGGGCGCGGCATGCCAGGTGCCGCGCGCAAAGCTGTAGCCATCGCCATTCGCCTGCCACGCGATCACGCGGCCGTCGACGCGCACCTCGTTCTGCGCGACCGCCAGGTGCTGCACCAGTTCGCGCGCATCGCGCCGCAGGTCTTGCGCGGGATCGGGCGCGATGCTCAGGCTGATTGCCGCGGTCGCAATGCCGACGATGACCATCACGACCATCAGCTCGATCAGCGAGAAGCCGCGTTCGCCGGCTTGCAAGGTTCCCTGTGGCATGCGCACCTTCATGTCGCGGCGCCCGGAGGATTCACGAGGCCGCCGCCCATGCTAGGAGGCCTGTGTGATGCGCGCATGAAAGCACTGACACGAAACCCCAACACCCCTGTGATAGACACGAAGCCCGCCACCCAGCACCCGCGACAAGGAAAGCCATGACCACCGCAACCGCCCGCCCCTTCGCGAAGTACATCGTTCATGCGGTGGGTCTTTTGCTCGTCGTGGCGGGCGTGGCGGCATGGGCCCATCTGCTGCGCCAGCCCGCGCCGCATGCAGCCCCCGCGCAGGTGCAGGGCACGCAGGCAGACCCCACGGCCGATGCGCTCGCCGCATGGTTCGGCCCCGGCGAGCTGCGCGCGAACATCGCGGTCAAGGGACTCATCAAGAGCGCGGACCAGGGCGTCGTGGTGCTGGCCGTCAACGACGCGCCCGCAAGGCCCTACCAGGTCGGCGAGGCATTGGCCCGCTCGGTCACGCTGAAGGCCATCGAGGCGGATGCGGTGGTGATCGACAAGGCCGGCACCCCCGAGCGCATTGCAGCGCCGGTGATCCCGCAGCCCGCGACGCCGGGCATCGTCAGGGCCACGCCGGCCGACGCGGCGCGCCAGTAGCGTCCGCACGCCGCGCCGGCGGGCCGGCATCTACCGCACCACTTCGTGCGGCCTCGCACCGGGCGCGCCAGACGGCGCCGAGGCCCAGGCCGACAGCGCATGCAGCAGCCCGCGGTTGACGCGGAAGTCGCCATCGCCCGACTCCGGCAGGAAGGTGTGCGACAGGCAGCGCGTGATGACGCGCACCGCCCGCGCATCGGCCCCCACGGCATTCAGCTCGCGCGTGAATGCGGCGCGCGCGGGCAGCTCGTCGGCGAACTTCTCGAAGCCCACGAACCAGCGGAACAGCATGTTGTAGGTCAGGCTCTCGTGCACCTTCTCGCCGTCTTCCAGCGAATAGATGATCTGCAGCATCAGGCACTTGAACAGCCTTGCCGCGCCGATGGTGCTGCCGTGCTGGCGTTCCAGGTCGGCGAGCAGGTCGCGCTCGTAGCGCAGCGCGTCTTCCACCAGGTCGTGCAGCGGCACGAGGGGGTGGCTCTGCGGCACCAGCGCACGCAGGTTATCGGCCTGCACCCAGGCCTGGTGGCTCACGATCCAGACCCACGGCGAGCCGTAGCGGTTGACCGCCACCGGCTCTTCGCGCGCCCGCTCCACGATCTTCGAGAGCTTGGCATCCAGCTCCTGCATGGTGACCCGCATGGGCGACATCCACTTCATCATCTGACTCCCTCCACGTCCCGAATGACTGTGCAACAGGATGCGTGACGGCGGCACGCGCAGAGGCCTCGCATCCGGTCATCCACTCCCTGATCGATCATCAACGCAGCACGCCCAGGGCCTGCCGCAGCGCGGTGTCCACCTTGCGCACCGACACACCGTGGCGCCGCGCCACCTCCTGGCGCGACATCTCGTGCCAGCGCAAGGCCAGCAGGACCGACTGATGGCGGCGCGGCAGGCGCTGCATGGCGCGGTCGACCGCCGCCACTTCCGAGCGGGCCTCGGCGATCAGCTCGGGGCCGGGCTGCAGGTCGGCGATGACATCGACATCCGCCCCTTCGTCGTTCAGGCCCAGCCAGCGCTTGCGCGTGCGCAGGCTGTCCATCGCGAGATTGCAGGCCACGCGGTAGATGTAGGCGTCGGGGTTCGCCGGCGACTCCTGCGAGCGGCGCTCGCCCAGCCGCAGCCATGCCTCGTGCAGGCATTCGCTCGCCAGGTCCGCACACCCGAGCTGGCGCTCCAGCCGCCGGTGCAGCGCGTTGTAGTGCGCTGCCAGATGCGCCTGCAGATCGATCGCGGGCACCGTTGTCTTCGTCGGTGCACGCGCCGCCACGGCCGACAGCGCGATGCGCTCGTCCTGCAGCCGCCAGACCGATGGGAACAGCATGGAGAACCGGTCCGGCGCACTGCGAATCGCCTGGGTGTTGGGGGTCATGATGGTTTTCGCTGAACGCCCGGCCTGCCCGCGCCCGGGATCGCCGGTTGCGGGAAGGGCCAGGCCTTGAGACAAGAAATGAACAGGTGCGCCCGTCGACCGGGGCGCCGGGCGCGGATCAGCGTTGCAGGTTGGCGCGCTCCTCGTCCGTCAGTTGCCGGCTCGCCGAAGGCGGCAGGCTGCCACCGCCACCGAGCACGCGGATCACGCTGCGCGGGTTGTAGCTGACCGGCGTGCTGGAAGCCTTGTCGGCCGGCGCATCGCTGTTGCTGTTGCCGGCGGCCGGTTCGTTGCCGAAGCCGAGCACCCGCACCGTGAAGACCGAAGGCAGCGCCTGCCGTGCGGCGGCGCGGTCGCGCTGCATCGCGTCCTGTGCTGCCATGCTGGCCTGCGAGGCGGCCGCGCTGGCATTGGTCAATGCGCCCACGTTCACCGACGCAATCACCGGCAGGCCCGACGATTCGCCCTTCACCTGGATGTTGGCCGCATTCACCACCTGCAGCGCCGCCACGTTGACGTTGCCCGACACCCGGATGCCGGCCTCGCCCGCATCGATGGTGCCCAGCGGCGCGATCAGGTCGACGTCGCCCGGCGGCACTTCGGCAATCGGCGCCAGCGTCGCGATGCCCGCGCCCGAACTCGGCACCTGCGGCGAGATCTCGACGTTGCCCAGGTTGTCGTACACCACCTTCGGCGGCGTGAACAGCACCGTGGTCTTGGAGCCCCGGCCCGCGTTGATGTCACCCTTGACCGACCACGCCAGGATGCCGCCACCGAAGGTCGTCATGATGCGCGACAGGCCCAGCAGCAGGCTGCCGTCGCTGAACAGGCGGATGTCGCCCTGCCCCTGCGTCATCACGCCCGACGTGGCCGGCGGCACCGCGCCCTGCACGCCCACGATGATCTGCCCACCCGGCGCCATCATCTCGATGTCGCCACCGAAATTGGTGCGCACGCCCGAGCCGCCGAACATCGTGATGTCGCCGCTGCGCGCGATCGGGGTGCCGGCCGCGTCGTTGTCGGGGAACAGCGTGGCGATCATCTCGCGGCCGCGCAGGTACGAGCCTGAGCGGCTGCTGGCCGTGTTGTTGTATTCGCGGCCGCCTTCGCGCAGCTCGGCGTAGTACACCTGCCGCAGGAAGATGCGTTGCTGCTCGGGTGCGAGGCCATCGAAGTACGACAGCGCCTGCGCGGTGTTGCCGCTGAAGCCGTAGCGCGCCTTCAGCCAAGCGGCGAGTTCGACTTCGTAGGTCTTTGCGGCCTTGCCCGGCTGCTCGGCCAGCGGTGTGCCTGACGCCGCGAGCTTCGACGGATCGAGGTAGCGCGCACGGATGGCCGACATGTCGAGGCCCGAGGCGCCGACGCCGGCCATGAGCGCGACGGAGGCACCCGGTCGCTTGTCGCCGGATGCGACGGGGCCGATCGAGGCGATGCCGCCGCGGTCTTCCTGCAGCAGGTTGCGGCCGGCAGAGACTTCGAGCGTGCCGGGGCCGGCGACATCGAAGTTGGCATAGAGGATGTCGCGCCCGGCCGAGACGATGGAAACGTCGGTGGGGTTGGCGTGAACGATCAGGTTGCCACGCACGCTGGTAGGGCCGCCGAAATCGCCGGTGCCCGGCGTCGTGGCGCCGGGTGCATCGCCAGTGTTGACGATGTCGCGGCCGGCCTTGATCCAGGTCGGGCCGGCGCCGTTGTACCAGGTCTGCGCGCCGTTGTTCCTGTCCACGGTCTCGCCTGTCTTGAGCCCGACGATATCGCCACCCGCCGCATAAAAACGGATGGGCGGCGCATCGGCGGCGCGATCCAGCCGGACCTGTGCGCTGTTCGGGCCGAAGGCAAAGAGCGAAGGTCCGTTGAACTTCTTGTCGGAAACCGCTGCGCCGTCGCTGGAGGCGTTGGTCACCAGCACAGCGCCCTGGCCGTCGCTCCCCACGAACGCGGGATTGAACGGCGTGGGCAACGGCGTGCCCGCGCCGGACATGCTCACCGAAGACTGGCCGGCATAGATCGAACCACCGGCGAGCATCTCCAGTTCGCCCTTCGGGGAAGGTGCAAGGACCAGGCCGAAGTTCCCCGCTTCCGGGGGCGGCGTCGACAGCATGGCGGCCTGGCCGTAGTAAAGGCTGCCGGTCAGGGCTGCCGCCCGGAAGATCGAGGGATAAACGGTCCACACGTCACGGGGCGTGGTGGACAGTTGGCTGCGGTCCCTTGTCGTTGCCATGCTGGGCGTCAATGCGCCGCCTGCGGACACCAGGTTGATCGCGCTGCGCCCGGTCCAGAGACTGAACCACCCCTGGCCGCCGCCACTGAAATCCTCTGCGTTGACCGAGAAGGCCGAGCTGTTCGGCGTGTCGCTGCGCCCCGGGTCGGCGGCGGTGCCCAGCGCCAGGTCGCCGAGCGTCTGCAGGTAGATGGCCGTGTCGCCCGGAATCAGGTTGATGCCGCCCTTGGCGTCGGCACGCGTCGCGGCGAACGGATCGACGCCGCGCGTATCGATGGTGTCGACGCCATACATGCGCCCGAGGCTGCCGATCGACGCCGCGCGCACCTGCGTGGCACCACGCAGATTGGCAACGGCGCCCGTGAGCGAGAGCTTTTCGATGGAGCCGAGGGGGGCCAGCTTGCGATTCGGGTTCAGGGCACCCGCGATGCGCATGTCGATGTCGCCACCGCCCGTGAGCGCGAGCGAGCCGTCGGCACCGACCCGGCCGGTGCTCCCGACCGCGACCACCAAAGCCTCGCTGCGGTCCGACATGATCGTGCTGCTGGCGCTTTCTCCACGCAGGCCGATCGTTCCAGCGTCATCGCCTGCGCGCACCGCGACGTTGCCGCCGCCGAGCGCACCGATGCCCGTGAAGCCGGTCAGGCCGGGCGCGCTGGCATCGTTCGCCGTGTAGGCGCCGAAGTTGATCCACCAGGCTGTCGGAATCGCGGCACCGACGGTGGCCGTGCCCGAGCCCTGCCGCCACAGCCAGTTGCCGGCGACGGCGCTGGTGGTCCCTCGCGCGTTGACGGTCTGGGAGCCGCCGAGGTCACCCACGAGCCTGCCACCGGCAGCCACCAGCACATTGCCGCCCTGATCGGGGTACCAGGCGCTGTAGGCGGCCAGGCTCCCGGCGTATTCGGGCAGGTCGGACTGCGCGCCGATCACCGTGCCGTCGGCGCCCGTGCCGCGCGCACGGTTGTAGGTCGCATCCACAGGCGTCGCCGTGCCGGCGGTGTAGATGCCGTAGAGCGAGTCCATGCGGATGTCGCCCGCTGCAATCAGCGAGAGGTCGCCGGTGCCGGTACGCAGCACGCTGAAGGCGTCGGGAGACAAGTTGCCGCTGCCGACCCCGTCCAGCGAAGGGTCCACCACATAGTGCGTGTCGGCCAACCGGATGGCGCCTGCCGAAGCAGGGTTGAGCGCGCGCCGGTCGGCCGCGCCGAGGTCGGCACCTGCCACCAGCTTCAGGTCCCACGAGGTGGCGCCCGCGCCCAGCATCGGCGCGACGGCCCAGTTGCGGCCCTGCGCGCCGTCGACCACCGGCCGCAGGTTGACCGGCAGGCCGTCCTGCAATTGCACCGTGGTCATCGACGGGATGAGCGAGCCCCGCTTCAGCTCGACCTGCTCGGTCGTGGTCATCGCCACCGGCAAGGGCACGCCCTTGGGCCAGGTCAGCGCGGCCACGTAGGCGTCCGAGCGCAGCGCCATGCCTGCGCCCAGCCGCATGTCGACCCCCAGCACCACGGAGGCTGGCAGCACCGTGCCCGCGGCATAGGCCACGGTCCCGTCGGCGTTGTAGATATTGGCCCCCACGACGGTGCCCGCCGGCAGGCTCATTTCTCTCGTGAGCACGGCATCCACGGGCAGCCGCGTGCCGGCCGGCAATGGCACATCGGCATCGGTCACCACGGTCACGGGGTAATTGAGGACCACACCGGCCCGGAAGATCGTGCCGATCTCGAGCTTCACGCCATCGATCGGCACCACGATGTCGCCGCCGAATCTGCTGCTGCCGCTGGTCAGCACCCAGCTGCTGTCGCCGGGCGTGGCCGCGGGCGGTGCGAAGCCGTCGTTGATGCTGCCGTTGATGTTGAGGCTGCCGGCGGCACGGATCGCCAGCCGGCCGGGCTCGCCGAAGCCCAGCCGCGCCGGATCGCCGCGGTTGGCGTCGGGGCCATAGCGGTAGCCTGAAAAATCGAGGTCGCCGTCGACCGTGAGATCGCCGTGCGGATTGGTCACGCTGTTGCTGACGATCTCGACGCCGGGGCGCAGGTGGTAGCGGCCCAGGCCCGCGAGGCGGTTGCTCAAGGCCGTGTTGCCGAGCGCAGCGTTGATGAAGGCCTGGCTGTCGCGGTCGATGCGGTCCAGCTCGAACTGGTTGATCAGTTGCGGCGTGTAGCCCGACACATCGGCCTGGGGTGCCAGCGGCATGTCGTCGTAGCGGCGGAAGGCATTGACCGCCACGCTCTTCGCACCCTGCACGACCGGCGCGCCATTGACCGTGACTGCCACGTCGTTGGTGCCGACGCGCGGTGCATTGAGGTCAAGCGTGCCGCGCGCGCGGCCGTCGTTCTGGCCCGCACCGGTGCCCACGGCCACGTCGGTGCCGGCGCGCAGGTCGATGCGTGCACCGGCGCCCAGCGTCAGCGTGCCGTCGCTGCTTGTCAGATCGACCACCGCGCGGTTCGGGCTGTCGATGATCTTGCCGTAGCTGTCCACGCGCAGGCCTGTGCCGTGTGCATCGAGCGTGCCGTTGACCATGAGGTCGCCCTTGGCCGCCAGGCGGATCGAGCCTACCTGGTAGCCGCTCGCATCGATGCGGCCATCGACGCGCAGGCTGCCGCCGTCGAGCGCGATCGACACTTCGCGCGCCTTCACGCCGTCGCCCACCACAAGATCGCCCTGCTTGATCTGGAAGCGGCGTGCACCGAACACGGCGCCTTCGTTCAGCCGGCTGTTCAGGCCTGCAAAGTCGCCAAGGGTCTGCGCGCGCACCGTGAGTTCGGCCGCGTCGTAGGGCACGAACGTGCCGCCGGCGTCGTAGGTGCCGCTGCTGGCGCCGCGGATCGCGCCGGCCAGATCGACATGGCCGGCACCCACGCCGAGCGCCGTGGCGTCGATGGTGCCGCCACGGTTGAAGCGGGCCGAAACGTCGATGAGCGAGCCGCCCGCCTGGGTGATGTTGCCGGCCGCGCTCGACAGCACGAAGTCCCCGCCCCAGCTGTACTTGTCGACATCGAACAGCGACACCTTGCGGCCCGACAGGTCGATGCGCGAGGCTGCGCCGAGCACGATGTCGTCGGTGGCCGACAGCACCAGCCGGCCCGAAGGCAGCGCGATGTTGCCGTCGACGGCGATGCTTTGCCCCTTCAGTTCCAACGTCGCGCCCAATGCATCGCTCGATGCGCCCGCGCCGGAGGCTGCGGCCACGGTGATGGCACCACCCGCGGTGATGCGCGTCTTCGATGCCGCCTGCCCGGTCAGCACCGGCGCCGCAATGCGCAGGTTGCCGCCTTCGTACGCATAGCCCTCGCCCGGCGTGTAGTCGCCCTGGCGCCGGTACACGGCGAGCGTGTTGCTGCCGCTGGAGCTGACGCGCTCGGAAGCCGTCAGCTTCACGTTCCCGAAGCCGAGCGCCACGCGCGCGTCGGTCGTCACGCCGTCCGGCTGCGCATAAGGGCCGGGCCCGAGCACGATCGAGCGGGCTGCAATGTCGAGCGTGCCGTCGCCCAACAGCGCGGCCATCGCCGCGCCGGGCGCCGCTGCGGAGCCGGTCCAGACGAATTCGCCCGCGCGGATTGCAGCCACATCGCCGGCCGCGCCATAGCCATAAATGGCGGGCGTACCGAGCACCAGCCGCTGCAGGCCCGATGCGTCGAGCTTCACGGAGCCGAAGACGTTGACGGCATCGCGCGCATTGAGCGTCAGCGTTTCCAGTGCCGGTGCGCCGATGGCTGTGTTGCCGGCCAGCAGCTGGTCGAGCTTCGCCTGGTTCAGCACGAGGCCGCGCGGCAGTTGGCCGTTGGCGTCCGCGTTCGCAATGCCCGCGTCTTCCCCGAGATTGATGGCAGCCAGCGCGAGCGACAGGTTGCGCGTGCCGTAGGAGACCTTGGGCGTCAGCGTCAGCGCGCCACCGGTGGCGATGGCCAGCGTGCCTTCGGACACCAGGCGCGTCGTGCCGCCGCAGACGGTGCTCACGCAACTGCCGATGTCGATGGCCACCGTGGTGGTCAACCCATCCACCGGCGGCGCCAGTTGCAGGTTCAGCCAGCCGTTGGAGAGCGCCACCACGCCGGCGCCCGTGAACAGGTAGCCCGCGCGCGAATCGAAGCCTCCGCTGGCCTTGCCGATCGTGCTGATCGATGCGCCCTCTTCGATGACGATGCGGCGGTCTCCATTGGAGTCGCTGCCACCCGTGAGGAAGACATCGCCGGCCGACAGGCTCGCGCCGCTGCGCAGCACCAGGTCGAGCCGAAGGATGTCGGCGACGACCTCGGCGAGGTAACCGTTTTTCCCATAGCTCGTGGTGATCGCACCATTGAGCACGAGCCGCGGCGCGTGAAGCTTGTTCAGTTCGTCGGCATGGACGGAGGCACCGACCAGGCCGTCAGTGGCAGCCTGCCCCGGCGCCAGGACCTCGCCGAGCAGGCGCACATTGACCGTACCGCTGTAGCCCGGCGTGCCGGGCTCGGCACCTAAGCGCGTTTCGCCGTCGAACTTCAGGCTGGTGCGCTCGGTGTCCGCATCGGCCGGCTTCACGAGCGAGATGTCCAGCGTCTTCGCGTCCGAGGTGATCATGCCGCGCAGAAAACTGTGCCGCGCCGCATCGCCCAGCACGAAGGCGTTGTAGTCGGTCTCGTTGTAGCTGGAATGCCTGCGCACCTGGCTGCCCGGCGTGACGATGAGCTGGTTCGGCAGCGACTCGCGAACCGCGCTGTTGGTCACGCTCAACTGCCCCGCCATGCGCCAGGAGCCGCCGCCGACATTGCTGACGCCTGGAATGCCGAGCGGGTCCGTAGCCCCGATCTCCACCCGGAACGCGCCGGGCAGCAGGGCGTAGTTGGACGGCATCAGCGTGTAGATGCCGGCCGCCAGGCCCGGCACGCCCGCCGGCACGGTGACCTGCTGCCCGATGCCCGGCGTGCCGAAACCCGCTTCGGGCGCCACCGGTGCATAGCTCCCCGCGTAGCCGGGAACGATCGCATAGACCGTGTTCTTCGCGCTGCTGTAGCTGTTGGCCGGATTGGCGTTGGCCAACGGCGTGGCCAGGATGTCGACCGAGCCGCCACGACCCGCGACGAAGCCGGCACCCGCGAGCGTGCCGCCGCCCGACAGGTCGAGCACTGCACCGTTCTGAACATCCACGTGGCTGCCCTTGAGGCCGATGCCGCGCCCGACAGTGGCGCCTCCGGATGCCACCATGCCACCGACGCTGTCCGGCGTCACGGGCTTGCCGTTGTACCTGTAGCTCAGGCCATCGGTCGTGCCGCCGTAGGGCATCACCAACCCTGCGCCGCTGACCGAGGTGAGACTGCCCGCAAGCAGGTTCACCAGGCTGGCGGTCGAATTGTCTTCATGGGAGCCCAACATGATCCGGCCCAGCGGCGCGCGCACGACGCCGCCCTGTTCGATGGTTTCGGCCCCGAGAATGAGGCTGCCAAAGGCCGAGTAAGGCATGGCCGGATCGGCATCGCCCTGGCGGCGAATGGCCAGCACGCTGCCCGATGCGTAGTTGCGCGGCAGGCCCGTTTCGGGATCAAAGCCCGGAAGCGGAAAGCCGGCCAGGATCTGGACATTGGCACCTGTCGCCGGATAGATCTGCGCGGCGGTCAGTGTCATGCTGCCTGGCGTCGAGAGTTCGGTGGTCCGGTCGGAGCCAAGAGGGCCCAAGCCGCCGAGCAGGCGGATGTCACCGCTGCTGTTGAGATCCATCATCGCGAAGCCACGACGATCCACGGTGTAGCGCCCACTGCGCTGGTCGATCTCGACGTTTGTGCCGGAGCCGACCGAGTCGCGGACGTCGATCAGGTCGGCCCGTACGGACAGCGTTCCGGTCTCTTCCTGCAGCGACGGTGTGGCGCCCGCGCCGCTTCGCCATAGGGCCGCGGGCAGCGTGTTGCGGTCCAGCTGCGGGTGCGTCACGCCCGCAAGCCGCACGTAGGGCGCCGACAGCGACACCGCCGACCCGGCGGCGGCGCTCTCACCCAATGCATAGGTGCCCGCATACAGGCGCAGGCTCTGGTCCATGCGCAGGGCCACATTGCCATCGAAGCTCAACGGACCGAAGACCAGCATCGAGAGGTTGTCGAAGCCGCCGGCCTCGATCCGGTCGACACCGATGCGCGCCGTGCCAGTGGCCAGGAGCAGGCGCGCATCGGGCAAGGTCTGCGCCGCCGCCACCGCGCTGGCCCCCTGCGTCTGCGCCAGTACCAGTTCGCGATGGTGCAGAACGTCCCCGCGGATGGGCCGATCGATCGGGTAGTTCGTCGACTCGAGTGCCAGCCCGAGCGTGCCGCCTGCGGCACCGGCACCGCCCGAGGCGGCACGCATCGTGCCGTCGAGGTACAGGCCCTGGGTCGAAGCGAGCACGATCGAGCCGCCATTGCCAGCCACCGCCACGCCCGTGCCAACGCCGGTCCCGATGTCCAGCACGGCACTGCTGCCCGACGCATCGAGCAGCGCCCCCGGCCGCAGCACGATGAAGGCATTCGCCGCGCCGGCCTGGCCGGTGGCCTCCCAGTCCAGCGCACCACCGATGCGGATGGTGCCGCCATCGGCAACTCGCCCATAGGTCCGGCCCGACACATCCCGCGCGGTGGCGGCGCGTGATGCGGCATCGAGCACCGCATGGTCGCCGATCCAGATCAGGCCGCTTCCTGCCACATCCGCGTTTCCGCCGCCAATCGCGATCGTGCCGCCGGGCGCAACCAACCGGCCGTCAACGCTGACATCGCGGCCCTGCAAAGAGATCGACTGGCCAGGGTCGACCGTGATCGCCACGCCCGGCCGAACATCGACCACGCCGCTGATCATGAATCCAATGCCGGTGCCCACGCTCGATTGCAGAACCAGGCTCGCGCCGCCGCGCTGCGTGAGCACGCTCTTCATCGGGTCTTCGGTCCAGACCGGTGGCGTCCAAAGCTCGAGCGCGTTCGCCGGCTGCTCGCCGGTGGCGAAGTTCCTCGACGTGTCGGTGAAGCGGTAGACCGGCATCTTCACATCGAGCGCAACGTTGTCGGCCACGACCACGCCCATGTGGCCGTTGACGTCGTAGCGCGCAAAGCCCGACTGGAAGACGCCGGGATCGAGAGCCACGTTCGCACTGGTGGCCACCGGCCGCGTGAACACGGCGCCAGCCCCGATCCGCGTGCCGCTCTTGATCGTGAAGTCGGCGAACGCCACACGGCCGGCGCCCACCGTCGATGTCTCGGCAATGATCGCGAACCCTGTCGGGAACACGCTGGCCGGCACGATGTAGCCCTTGGGAAAGTTGTCGCCGTTGATGGAGATCCGCGTCACCTTCGCGCCCGCCGGCACCGTGTCGCTCTTTTTCCCGTCGGCATCGTTCGTCGTGTAGGCCCGAAATGTCTGGGACCTGCCGTTGACGATGGCACTCACGGAATAGAGGCCGGTGTTGGTACCGACCGCATCCGGCAATTTCCAGGGTGCCGCCAGCGTGACAGCATTCGCGTTGACATCGAAGAACGGTGCCGACGACACGGCCTCGCCCGGCAGCGCGCGCGTGCGCTGGTAGCTGTAGTCCACCGGCAGGATGTCGCCCGCGCGGACCTGGTAGTCCTGCAGCAAGATTGCATCGGTCAGCGCCGCGTGGCCCGCTTCGAGCAGGCCCCCTCCCACGTTCTTGCCGCCGACGATGATCCCCGTACCCGACGCCAGCCGCAGCGTGCCGCCGCCATTGACGCCATAGCCGCGGATCTCGCCATCGACGGTCAGCAGCGCATGGCTGTTCTTGTCCACCGGCTGCATGTCGGCAAACAGCGTCACGTCGCCACCGCGCCCGCCGCGCGTCTTGCCGCCGGGCAGCACCGCGCCGCCCGATGACACGTCGATCAGCGCGCCGGCCGAAAGCATCACCGCGCCCGAGCTGCGAATGTCCACGCTGCCACCGTCGATGTACGGCAGGCCGCGCGCGTTGCCCCGATCAAGCTGCAGGTTGCTCCACAGGCCGCGCGCATCGAGCTTCACATCCTTGGCCACCACCACCTCGATCGGCGTGTCAGCGGCCGCGGGCAACGGGCCTTCCTTGAAGCCGGTGTTGGTCATGCTGCCCAGCAGATTGCCCAGCACGATGTTGCCGCCACGCGCCGTGAGGTCGGCATCGACCGCGACCTGCGTTGCATGCAGACGGATGCGCCCGCCGGGCACCACCGACAGCGCGCTCTCGACCTTCACGCTGTTGCTAGCCAGCGCCGTGAGCTCGCCGAGCCCGAATCCGTTCAGGCGTTCGCTGTCGATGTAGAGCGCGTCCTTGCGCTCGGGCGGCAGCGGCGTGTCGGGCGAGAGCCCGGCGCCGATGTCCGGTTGCGTGGTGCCGAAGACGACGCGCTTGAAGGTCGGCGCCAACAGACGGAAGGCGCCCACAGGGCCCAACGACGCATCGGCGTTGTAGCTGGTGACGTAGCTGCCGAGGATCAGTTGCGCCGCCCGCGCCGCCGCGTCGTGCGACTGTGCGTAGCCGTCGAGCCCGGCATCGGGCCGGCTCACCTGCCCCGGCCCCTGGTAGGCCGAGGAAGTGATGCCGCCTTCCAGCACCGCCGCATCGGTGGCCACCACCAGCCGGCCCGCATCGCGGCCCACCGTGTAGCCGTTCTCCAGCCGTTGCTGCGGGCCGATCAGCGGGTTGTAGAAGAAGCCCGTGGTCTTTTCGCCCCAGCGTTTGTGCTCGTCTTCGAAGCCGCGGTAAAGGCCGGTGTAGGCGATGTCGTCGCGCGCCTTCGAGACTTCGTAAAGCCGTCCGTCCGGCCCCTTGAGCCAGCTCTGGCGGATCATGCCGGTCTGCACGTCGAGCGTGCCGCCCGACAGGTTGATGTTCGAGCCCGCGTGCGTGACCACCTCGCCGCCGGTGAAGGTCACGCTGCCGCCCTGTCCCGCCCACTCGCCGATGCTGTGGCCCTGCAGGCCCAGGTAGCCGCCGACTTCGAGCAGCCCGCCCGGCGTGTACCAGCGGTCCTTGTCGTAGCCGCCCGTGCCCGCGGCCAGGCGCTGCAGCTTGCGGCGGTCGATCCACACGTTGCGGTTGTTCAGCAGCGCGTTGTCGCGGTTCAGCGGCGAATCGCGCTGTTCGTTGCCCTGGATGTTGATCTCGATGTTGTTCGACGCCATCGCAACCTGCACGCCCACGGCGCCCGAGACGTCGAGCCGCGCGCCGTCGGCCACGGTGGTGCGGCCGGTGGCCTTGCCCGCGCTCACGGCGAGCTGGCCGCCGGTGGCCAGCGTGATGGAGCCGCCCTCGAACAACACGTTGCCACCCGAGACGATCTCGATGCGCGACAGGTCGCGCCGGTCGTCAAGCAGCGAGAGGTTGTCGAAGACACCCGTCACGCTCGCCAGCTCGCGTGGCGCACCCATCATCAGCGCATCGCGCTGGCTGTCCAGCGCTGTGCGGCCGTTCCGGTCATCGATCAGGACAGCGTTCAACGCCTTCGGTGTCACGGTGACACTGCCGAGCTTGTCGCTGGCCGAATTCAGCAGGTGGATCGTGCCGCGCGTGTCCACGGTGGTGGTGGCCAGCGCCACGCCGTCCTGCACCACCTTGCGACCGGCCAGCGTGACGTCGCCTTCGGGCGCTTGCAGCAGACCGCTGTTGACCACGCGGCCCGCTGTGCTGTCGGCATTGAACTGCGGCGCCACTTCATTGCCGCGCGTGGTGGCGCCCTGGTTGGCCGCCGTGCCCTGGCCAGGCCGCACGATGAAGAAGTCGCCGGCGGCCAGTTGCACCTGGCCGCGCGGCGTGGTGATGATGCCGGCATTGCTCACGTCCTGACCCAGCATCAGCACGTAGCCGCCGCCCTGCTTGACGGAAGCCGGCGTGGCCGTGGTGATTTGCGCGCCCGCCTCGACCTTCACCGCGCCGCCCGCGTCGGTGAAGCTCGGCGCGTAGCTGTTGCTCGTTTTCGCGCTGTGGATGCCGCGCGCCTTGAACTGCTCGTCGCTGATCTTCGCGGCCGCCGCCACGAGGTTGCGCGTGTCGACTTGGCTGGTGCCGTTGAAGACGATGCCGTTGCGGTTGGCGATCAACACCGTGCCGTCGGCCTTGATCTGGCCCTGGATCTGCGAAGGCCGCGCCTGCGGATCGTTGACGCGGTTGAGCACCGCCCAGTCGCTCTGCTGCTGGAACTGCACCGTGGTGTTGCGGCCGACGTTGAAGCTTTCCCAGTTCAGGATCGCGCGGTCGGCGGTCTGCTGGATCGCGACGTTGGTGCGGCCGTTGGCCTGCGACTGCACCGGCACGTTGGCATTGAGCCAGCCTGCGGTAAGGCTGTTGGTGTCGACGCGCAAGCCGCCTTCGGCCAAGCCATCGGGCACCGACGAGGGATCGTCCTGCGCTGCGCGCCGCGCCGCGGCCTGCGCCGCCTGCTGCGCGGCGATGGCCTGCGCCGCGAGGTTGAGGTTGCCGAGCGAGCGCTGCAACTGCGCCTCGGCCTGCTGTCGCTGCGCGGTCGGCCCGTTGAGCGTGGATACCGGCATGCCGTTGGGCAGCCGGCCTGTCTGCATCGCGTCGGCCTGCGCCGCGCCCTTCGCAGCCATCCACGCGGGGCTGAAGGCCTGGCCCGCCTGCGCCGTGGCCAACGTGCCCAACGTGGCGAGCGCGATGGCGATGGCGCGCGCCAGCGGCGCCGGGTGAAGTTCGCTCCCATCCGTGGTGCGTTGTGCCGCGAACGAACGCGTGCGTGAGATGTGCGAATTCAAGACCATGATTGCCTGGATTGCCTGCGGCGAAAGTGCGTGGAAGATGTGTCTGAAACTGCTCCGCGCGCGGCCACGCGGATGTCGCCCGCCGTGCTCGCGATCAGTGGACGGCGGGCACTGCCCGGGCGACGGGCGGCCCGTGGCACGGCGATGCTGCGCGCGGCCGGCAGCAGCAGCGCCCACAGCGCCACGGCCTCGCGCCAGGCCTGCGCATGCGCCGCACTGCGCGCGCACCAGCGGCGCAGCGCACGCGCCTCCTGCTCGGCTTGCTCATCAGCATCGCTGGCGCGCATCCGGTTCAGGCGCACCAGCAAGTCGAGCGCCTCGTCCAGACAGGCCTCGGCGTCGCGGGAAGCGCGCGTCGGGTCGTCGGGGAGCGTCTGTTTCATCCTCCATGACGATCCTGTGGAGGACAACCCGTAAATTATTTTTTGCGGGAAGGCAGCAATGACGCGATGCGCGGCATCAGCTCAGCAGCACGATGCCGCCGGGCAGGTTGCGCAGCCTCGCGCCATACAGCTCGCGGATCATCACCGGCGCGTTGTCGATGCTGCGCAGCGCCACCTGCATCCGCACCGGCGTGCGGGCCAGCCCCTCGTTGCGCAGGATGATCCGGCCGGGGCGATAGCGGTTGATCTCGGCGATCACCTCGGCCAGCGGCGTCTGGTCGAAGGACAGCGTGCCGCTGCGCCAGGTGCTCACGCGCGCCAGGTCGGCGCGCTCTGTTTCCTGCATGCCCGCACGGTCGTAGACCAACTGGCGACCGGCTTCGAGCGAGCGCTGCTGCCCGGCCACCGACACCGACACGCGGCCATCGAGGCAGGTCACGCAGACCTGCGGGCCGGTGTAGCGCACGTTGATGCGCGCGGTGCGCGCCTGCATGCGGCCACCGCCGGCCTCGATGAAGAAATCGTCGGGGCCCTTCGCCTGGATCTCGGCTTCGCCGCTCACCAGCTCCATGCCGCCGCTCTCGGCACCGGCCTTGCGGTTGATGAGCGTCTGCGTGTTCATGCTGATGTTGACGCTCTGGCCGAGCGCCACCTGACGCTGCTCGCCGGTGGCGGTGCGGTAGTCGGCCGTCAGCTCGCCGACCGAAGGCCACAACCCGAGCGGTGGCTCGACCATCAGCACGCCAGCGGCCACCGAGGCCGCGACCGCACCGCCAAAGAAGGCGCGGCGACCGGGCGAATGCAGCGCCTGCGACAGCCCGTTGATGGAAGGCCATGCCAATGAGAAGGCGCCGGCGCGCGAAGCCTGGCGCCGTGCTTCCTCGGCCAGCAGCGGATCGAGTGCGGTCCAGGTGCGCATCACGTCGCGCCAGGCCTGGGCGTGTTCCTTGCTGCGCGTGGCCCATTGCCGGAATGCCTGGGCATCGGCGCGGGTCGCCTGGCCCGAATGCAGCCGCACCCACCAGGCGTCGGCCTGGCGGCGAAGCATGCCGGGTTCGGTTTCAGGGGAAGACATGATGGCGATCATCAGTATTTTCTCGCACCGGCATAGTGGCCGCGTTGCGCCGCCTCGACATTCGGCAGGTGCTTCTTGCAGAACTCCAGCGCCGCGCGAAGTTCCTTCTCGACCGTACTCACCGACACATCGAGGTGCCTGGCGATCTCGCTGTTGAGCTGGCCCTCGACCCGCGCCGCCACCAGGATCGCGCGGCGTCGCGCCGGCATGCGGTTGAGCACCTGGCTCAGCGCCTGCACGTCGCTGCGTGCACTCGCAACGCGCTCGGGGTCGGTGGCCTCGTCGACGATGTGCACCAGCTCGGCGATCTCGCCGCGCACCAGCAGCACGTTGTCCTGGCGGTACTGGTCGGTCGCGATGTTGGCGGCCATGCGCAGCAGGTAGGCGTCGGGGTTGTGCACGGTGGCGCCCTCGCCCATCGCGGCCAGCCGCAGCCAGGTTTCCTGCATGGCATCGGCAGCGTCGTCGCGCGAACCGACGATGCGTTCGAGCTTGCCGCGCAGCTCGGTATAGCGCGCGACCATGCGCGCGCGCAGCGAGGACGAAAGGTTGTCGTTCATGGTGCGCGCACGGTGGTGCTGCCGCAGTCCGATTCCGCGCCCGGCCCTTCGGGCAGCAGCAGGATCACCAGCGGCTGCGGCAGCGAAGGCGGCGGCGGCACACCGACCGCGAGGCCGCGCACCTTGCGCTGGACCGCCGCATCGCGCGCCGACTCGCCGGTCGTGCTCAGCAGCCGGAAGCGCTCCACCGCGCCTTGCGCATCCAGGCGCAACTGAAGCGCGAGCCGATAGCCACCGGGCCGTGTCTGCGCCGATTCGCACAGGCTGCCGCGCAGCGCCTGCTGCACCTGGGCGGCATACGAGCGGTGCGCGGCGTCTCCCGTGCTGAAGCCCGACTCCTCGATGGCCATTGCCTCGCCTCCCGCCGCGCGCGTCGCGACGCCGGGCGTGCGCGCCGCACGGATCACGATCGAGCCTGCGTTCGCGTAGCGCGCCTCCAGACCAGTTCCTGACAGCATTGCCTCCAGTGCCTCCATTGCAGTCAGCGTGCCCCGCACCGCGCTCGAAGAACGCTGCGCCTGCTCGCCATCGATCAAGATGTCCAGCCCCGTCGCCTTGCTGAAGGCCTCGATGGCATCGCCCAGACGCTGGGCCGTGATGTCGAATTCGATCTGCGCCACCGGCGCCGCCTGCAAGGCCGGCACCGAAGGCTGTTGTTGTTCTTGCGGCTGGGCATGTACGCCGCGCACGGCGAACAACGCGGCCGCACCGGCCAGACACCACGTCAGTGCCAGCACACTGACCGATGCCGAATTCGCTGCCATACCGTGTTGACGCACATGTTCCTGAGTTGCCGCGTCTGCCAGACCGCACACCCGGGTGTGCCCTACACACCGGGGTTACGTTAGTCCGGCGTAGTGACGTTCCCATGACATTCGTTACACACATGTGTGCTTATGTCATTCAGTTCTGCAGCGGCCGCCCGATGCCGTTGCAGACGTTGACGTTGCCGATGCCCAGCGGGTTGTTGATGTCCAGGAAGGTGTTCGCAATGGCCGTCCGCCACGCAGCCGGCAGCGCGATCAGGCCGTCGCCGAAGCTCGTGGTGCCGTAGAAGCCGGCCAGGAAACTCCGGAGCTTCGTCTGTACCGCCAGGTCGCGATAGCACTGGCCCAGCAGCAACTGGGTAGTACCGAAGATCGGATAGGTGGCGCCGGCGCCCGTGGCCGGCACCGGCTTCGCATAGGGCGGCACCCACGCGAGCAGGTTGCCCGCGGCGGCAGTGCCCACGCCCGGCAGTGCCTGGACCGCGAGCGCCGCCTGGATCGATGTCGCGACCGGCAGCAGGCCGTTGACCTTCGCGACGACCGCGTTGCTGGTGCCCGTGAAGACCGCATCCGGCGTCAGGTAGCCGATGCGCCCATCGGTGCCGAACGATGCAGCCATCGCGCTGTCGCCGGCCGCGCCGACCCAGTGCGAGGGAATGAGGCCGCCCGCAACCGCGCCGGCCACCACGGCCGCGAAATTGCCCGACACCGCGAAGCCCGCACCCGGACAGGCCGCGACCAGATAGCGGCTCAGCCATTCGGTGGCGCCACTGCCGTCGGTGCGATAGACCAGCTTGATCGTGCTGGTGTCGCTGGTGCCGAGCACCTGGCCCCAGGTCATGCCGCCCGCTCTGTGGGAGAAAACGGCGCACATCTGCGCGTCGGACAGATCGAGGTTGCTGATGCCGGCGCGCTTGTAGGGAACCAGCACCGGCACGGCGAGCGCGGGCATCTGGACCATGCGGCCCCAGGCCGCCAGGTGGGCGACGTTGTTGTTCGAGACTTCCGGTGCGGTCAGCGTGAAATCGCTGTCGGCGAAGTGCACCGATTGCGTGAGTGGCCAAGCGGGACGCGTGGCCAGCGACTCATTCCTGAAGGCCGTCGCATCGTTGTTGAAGAAAGCCGTCTTTCCGGCTGCGCTGCCAATGCCGGTGCAGCTGAAATAGGTAAAGCCCACGCCGCTGGGCATCAGCTGGTCGTAGGTGGCCTTGGGCAGCACCGAACCGCCACCGACGGCCATCTGCGCATGGGCCGTGGCGCACGCCAGCAGGCCCGCCACCCCTGTCGCGGCCGCGCACACGAACGCAGCCATCTTGTGCTTTGCACGCATGGAAGCTCCTTGGGTCGCATGGACAGGAAAAAGCCTCGAGGGCCAGGGTCGCACCGCATGCGGCACAACCCGTCGCCTCGAGGCGGGTCCGGAACCCGGTGCACCGTGGTGCGTCAGGTTCAGGCGAGCGGCTACCGCTCGACCCGTCGCTTACGGACGGCCGATGCCGTTGCAGACGTTGGTGTTGCCAATGCCCAGGTTGCTGCTCGCCGTCAGGAAGTTGTTGGTGATCGCGGTCTTCCAGGCAGCCGGGACGTTGACGAAGTTGTGCGGCTCGACGTCGGTGTCATACAGGCGCGTCAGGAAGTCCAGGACCTTGGCTTGTGCGCCGGCGTTCGCGTAGCACTGGTTCACCAGCAGGTTGGTCGTGCCGAAGATCGGGTAGACCGAACCCGTACCGGTGGCCGGGGTCGGCTTCACGTACGCGGGAACCCAGTTCAGCGGCTTGGTGGCATCGCCGGTCAGCGGCAGCGATTGCGCGCCGAGAGCCGTCTGGATCGAGGCGGCGGTCGGCAGGTTGCCGTTGACGCGGGCAACGACTGCGTTGCTGCTGCCCGTGTAGGCCGGATCGGGGCTCAGGTAGCCGAGGCGGCTGTCGGTGGTCAGGGCGGCTTTCACGCCGTCGCTGCCCGTCGCGCCGACCCAGTGAGCGGGAATCGTGCCGCCCGTGAGCGCGGTGCCGACCACGGTCGCGAAGCTGTTCGAGATCGTGAAGTTGGAGGTGGGGCAAGCGGCCTTCAGATAGCGGCTCAGCAGCTCGGTGGTGCCGCTGGTTTCGGTGCGATAGATCACCTTGACGGTCGTGGTGTCGCTGGTGCCGCGCAGTTGGCCCCAGGTCTGGCCGCCGGTCTTGTTCGAGAAGACGGCGCACATCTGTGCGTCGGTCAGGTTGAGGTTGGCGATGCCTGAACGCTTGTAGGGAACCAGCACTGCCGTGCCCACGCCGGTCACCTGGATCACCGGACCCCAGCCGCTGAGGTGGGCGGGGTTGTAGGCATCCAGCTCGGCCTGGGTCAGCGCGGAATCGCTGCCGGCGAAATGCACCGACTGGGTCGTCGGCCAGATCGGACGGGTCGATTGGCTCTCGTCACGGAACTCGCTGCCGCTCGTGGCTTGCGGGTTGTTGTTCAGGAATGCCTTCTTGCCGGCGCCGCTGCCCGTGCCGGTGTAGGTGTAGTCCGTGAGGCCCACGCCGCTGGGGAGAAGATCCTTGTACAGGGCCTCGGGCAAGGTTGCGCCACCGCCAACAGCGGTCTGCGCCGACACGGCACCGGCAGCCATCAAACCCGCCATCATCACGGCCGACAGGGCGACCGTCTTGAACTTTGCATTCATGGAAACTCCTTTGAATGGACCAAAAGAAATGAGCTACCAAGGACAGGCGTTGTTTGTGTGGTTCGCCTGCCCTTTCGCTTCCTGCGTCGCCCCTCTGGCGACGCCTTTGATCTTGCTTTTGGGAGGTGACAACAGCCCGAAAAAAGCTCGGGAACACCGCGCTGAAAGCTCCCGGATTCATCGCGCTTTTTTCGCGCGATGCTCCCGAAGATTCAATGCACCATCTGGTTGATTTCCATGATCGGCATGAGCACGGCGAGCACGATCAGCATGACCACGCCGCCCATCGCAAGGATCATCACGGGCTCCAGCAAGGTGGTCAGGCGCATCGCGCGGCGCTCCAGGTCACGGGAGAGGTTCAGCGCGGCACGCTCGAACATGGCCGCGAGCGCACCCGTCTTCTCGCCGCTGGCCACCAGGTGCACGAGGTTCGACGGAAAAATCTTTTGCGCCTTCAGTGCCGCCGCGAGCGGCGTGCCCTCTTTCACGCGGCCGGTGGCTTCGAGCACGCAGCGCTTGAGCCATTCGTTCACCAAGGTCTGCCGCGCGGCCTCGAGTGCGCGCAGCAACGGCACGCCAGCATCCATGAGGATCGACAGCGTGGACGCGAAGCGCGCGGTGTCCACGCCCAGTGCATAGCGCCCCACCATCGGCATGCGCAATATCAAACCGTGCCAGCGCAATCGCCGCCCCGCATCGCGCAGCGACGCGCGAGCCAGCACCCATGCGCCCACGATCAGCCCGGCAGTGAGCCAGCCCCATTCGCGCACGAAGGCGCTCGCGGCCAGCATGAAGCGGGTGATGGCCGGCAGCTCTTGCCTCGCCTGGGCAAAGGCGCCGATGACCTGCGGCACCACATACCCCAGCAGGAACACGACGATGCACAGCGACACGAAGCCGACGATGGCCGGGTAGATGAAAGCGGTGAGCACCTTGCCGCGCAGGTTGTCGCGGTTCTCCAGGTAGTCGGCCAGCCGCTCCATCACGCGTGCGAGATCGCCCGAGTCTTCGCCCGCGCTCACCAGTGCGCGGTATATCTGCGGAAAGTCGCGCGGCCGCTCGCCCAGCGCATCGGCCAGTCGCATGCCGGCGCGCACGCTGTCGCACACGGCGCTCAATGAGTCGGCCATGTGCTTGCGCTCGGCCTGCTCGATGGTCGCGACCAATGCGGCTTCCAGCGGCAGGCGCGCGCCCAGCAGGCTCGACAGTTCGCGCGTGGCCCAGCACAGGTCGGCCGCGCCGAGCTTGGGGCTCAGCCATGCGAGCGCACCGCCGCTGGCCGCCTTCTCGCGGATGTCCAGCGGCGTGAGGCCGCGCTCGCGCAGTTGCGCACGCACCGACCGCGCGGACTCGCCCTCGGTGGTGCCGCGCTGGATCTCGCCGCCGGCAGTGGCGGCCTCGAACTCGAAACGTGCCATGTCGTGCAGCCTCCTCAGGCGTCGCGCGTCACGCGCAGGATCTCCTCGGCGGTGGTGATGCCTTCGCGCACCCAGCGCTGCCCGTCTTCGCGCATGGAGCGCATGCCGTGCCGCACCGCCGCGGCGCGCATGGCCTGTTCGTCGCCGCCTTCGTGGATCAGGCGCCGGATGTCTTCATGCACCACGAACAGTTCGTGGATGCCGGTGCGCCCCTTGAAGCCCGAATGTCCGCAGGCCGGGCAGCCCACCGGCACCCAGGCCACGCTGCCGTCGGGTTTGGTCTGCTGCACCTTGCATGCGGGGCACAGGCAGCGCACCAGCCGCTGCGCGAGCACGCCCAGCAGCGAAGAGGACAGCAGGAAGGGCTCGATGCCCATGTCGCTCATGCGGGTGACGGCGGAGACGGCATCGTTGGTGTGCAGCGAGGCCAGCACGCCATGCCCGGTGAGCGAGGACTGCACCGCGATCTGCGCGGTCTCCAGGTCGCGGATCTCGCCGATCATGATGTTGTCCGGGTCTTGCCGCAGCGCCGCGCGCAAGGCCGCGCCGAAGGTCATGCCGATCTTGCTGTGCACGGGAATCTGGCCGATGCCCGACAGGTCGTATTCGACCGGGTCTTCGACGGTGAGGATGTTGCTGGTGCTCAGGTCGAGCTGCCCCAGCGCCGCATACAGCGTGGTGGTCTTGCCGCTGCCGGTGGGGCCGGTCACGAGCACGATGCCGTGCGGCTGGCGCACCAGCCGCGTGAGTTCGGCCAGCGTGTCGGGCGCCATGCCCAGGCGTTCGAGCCGCAGGCGGCCGGCATCTTTTTCGAGCAGGCGCAGCACGGCGCGCTCGCCGTGCGCGGTCGGTACGGTGGACACGCGCACGTCGATCGGACGGCCGCCCACACGCAGCGTGATGCGCCCGTCTTGCGGCAGGCGCTTTTCGGCGATGTCGAGCTGCGACATGATCTTGATGCGCGAGATCAGCGCCGCATGCAGCGCCTTGCGCGGCGCCACCACGTCGCGCAGCGTGCCGTCGACGCGGTAGCGCACCACTGAATGGGTCTCGAAGGATTCGAGGTGCACGTCGCTGGCGCCATCGCGCGCGGCCTGGGCCAGCAGCGCGTTGATCATGCGGATGACGGGCGCGTCGTCCTGCGCGTCGAGCAGGTCGGTGACGGCGGGAATGTCCTGCATCAGGCGGTCGAGGTCGACCTGCTGCTCCACCGCGCCGACCACCGATGCGGCGTCGTCGGCATCGGCATAGCTGTTGCCCAACAGCGCGTCCATCTCCTGCGGGCCGACCTGGCGCAGCGGCAGTTCGCCCAGCAGCAGGCGCGCCTCGACGATGGCCCAGCCCGGCGTGCGCTGGCACACGAGGAGCGTCGGCACGCCGCCATCGTCGTGCTGCACGATGAGGCGCTGGCTGCGCGCCCACGCATGCGGCAGCGTGGTGGCTTGCAACACAGCGCTCATGGCGCCACCACCATCTCCGGCCGGTAGCCGAGTTCGCGCAGCACGGTGATGGCGTTGTCCACCGACTGCGGATCGCGCGGAACGTCTGCGCGCACCATGTTGCCCTCCCCGCCCGGCCCGCCCACGATGTAGGCGCCAATGCCGCTGATGCGCACCCGCTTGACGATGCGCACCGCATCCTGTTCGTCCTTGGCGTCGGCGATCTGCACCACGGCGAGCTTGTCGTTGGCGCCTCCATAGAGCGCGGCGGGGTCCGAATCCACCGTCACGCCCCGAGGCAGCTGCGAGCGCGTCACCGGTGGCGGCGGGGCCAGTTCCGCCGGCATCTGCCGCGTCTGGCTGGCCGACGCGGTGGGCGGCGGTGCCTGCTCGCGTGTGCGCTCCCAGTTCTGCGGACGCAGGTCGACCTCGGGTGTGCGGCCTGCCGTGGGCACGTCCGACGGGGGCAAGGCGGGTCCGCCGAGATCGGGCAGCAGGCCGTGGGGCATCGGCCGCGAGCGTCCCTGCCGCGCGCGCATGAAGTTGTAGCGGTCGAGCGTGAGGTTGCGGCTCGCGTCGGCATCGCGAATCACGTAGGGCCGCAGGAAGATCATCAGGTTGGTCTTGACCCGCTGGCGCTTGTCGTAGCGAAACAGGTTGCCCAGCACCGGCAGCGAGCCCAAGCCCGGCACGGCGTCGGTGCCGTTGGTGACGTTGTCCTCCATCAGCCCACCGAGCACCATGATCTGGCCGTCGTCGACCAGGATGCTGGTGTCGAGCGCCCGCTTGTTCGTGACGATGCCGCTGGCCGCGCTGGATGCCTGGTCGTCGATGCTCGAGACCTCCTGGTAGATGTCGAGCTTGACCGTGCCGCCTTCGGAAATCTGCGGCCTGATGTTCAGCTTCAGGCCGATGTCCTCGCGCTGGATGGTCTGGAAGGGGTTGGTGCTGCTGTTGCCGTTGGTGATGTATTGACCGCTCACGAAGGGCACGGTCTTGCCCACCATGATCGAGGCCGCTTCGTTGTCCAGCGTGAGGATGTTGGGCGTCGACAGGATGTTGGCGCCGCCCTTGGTCTGCAGCGCGCGCGCCAGCAGCTTGAGGTTGAGGATCTCGCCCACGCCCGGCAGGTTGACGGTGCCGTCGACGATGCCGATGTTCAGGCCGCGCGGCATGGCCTCGATGGTGTTGCGCGCGTTCGGGTTGAGCGTGGCGCCGCCGAAATTCGTGCCTGCGCGCACCCCACGCCCGTTGCCGCCGCCGGCCATCCACTGAATGCCCAGCTCCGAAGCATCGGTCTCGGTCACTTCGACGATCAGGCTTTCGACCAGCACCTGCGCGCGCCGCTGGTCCAGCGTGTCGATCACGCGGCGCAGGCTGCGGTACATGGGCTCGGGCGCGGCAATGATCAGCGTGTTGGTGGAGGCGTCGGCCTGCACGGTGACGCCGCCGGCCGAGAAGGCGGCGGAGCCGCTGCCACCACCCGCTGCGCCGGTCTGGCTGCCGGAGCCACCCGCGCCGCTGACGCCGCGCAGGCCGCCACCCGTCGAGCTGCTGCTGCCGCTGCTGCCGGTCGTGCCACTTGCACCGCCGGTGCTCCGGCTTGCGGCGCTGCTGTTTGCGGCGCCATTGCCCGCACCGTTCGCGCCCCCGGCACCGCCGAGCATGCCGCCCGCGCCCAGCGCCGCGCGCACCGAACCGCTGCCGCTGGTGGCCGGGTCCGGCGACTCACCCGTGAGCAGCCCGCGCAGCACGCCCGACAGATGCACCGCCTGCGCATTGCGCAGATAGACCACGTGCAGGTTGCCCGGATCGCTCTGCACGCTTTCGAGCTTGGCGACCAACTCGCGGGCCAGTGAGGTTCGCCCCGGGCTGCTGGAGCGGATGACGATGCTGTTGGAGCGCGGATCGGCCAGCACCACGATGTCGCGCTTGCCCTTGTCGCCGCTGCCTTCCAGCAGTTCGGTGGCGAGCCCGGCGATGTCCACCGCCACGCCGTTCTTCAGCTTGATGACTTCCGAGTCCAGCGAGGTCGGCGTGTCGATGCTCTCGATGATGCGGGCCAGCCGTTCGAGGTTGTCGATGTAGTCGGTCACCACCAGCGTGTTGTTGGCCTGGTAGGCAGTGATGGTGTTCTCGGCCGCAATCAGCGGCTTGAGCACCGGCACCATCGCCTCGGCGTTCTCGTAGTTCAGCCGGAAGGTGCGCGTGGCCAGCCCGCCGCCGGGGTTGCGCGTGTTGACCGAACCGCCCTGCATCTTGGCGTCCGCCACGGGCACGACGCGGCTGACCTCGCCCACGTCGACGATCGCAAAGCCGCG
Source organism: Variovorax sp. PAMC26660 (assembly GCF_014302995.1). Classification (NCBI taxonomy): domain Bacteria; kingdom Pseudomonadati; phylum Pseudomonadota; class Betaproteobacteria; order Burkholderiales; family Comamonadaceae; genus Variovorax; species Variovorax sp. PAMC26660. Next base: position 5,959,817 of record NZ_CP060295.1, on the reverse strand, counting down.
CATGCGCAGCGCCGATGCCAGCATGCCGTAGGCCGTGGCCGCAGGCACCTCGCCTTCGGAGACCAGCGTGATCTGCCCTTTCACGCGCGGGTCGAACAGGAAGTTGCGGCCCAGGAACCGGGCCAGCGCCGAGACCACGGAGGTGATGTCCGCATCGATGAAGTTCAGGACCACCTTCTCGTCCTTGCCGCTGCGGGCGGGTTGCGGCGCGGGTGCGCGGTCCGCGACACGGGCCGCGGGCGCAGGTGCGCTGGTTGTCGCGCCGGCCGCACTCAACGGCAAGGCTGCCATGCCGATGCAACAGGCCACGGTCCATCGGCGCATTACTGCGCCCTTCAGCTCTCGTATCACGGGCCATCCTTGTAGAGTGCGGTGGACTGCAGGTCCACCACGCCGCGCACATGCCCTTGCGGGCCGGCGGCAGGGTCTGCGGCGGCGCCGTCCGTGCGGTCGAGCACAGCGCCGATGAGTTCGATGTCGGTGCGGGCAGACACTGCCCGCAACCAGGGGAAGAGTCTTGCGGCGGCAACGGGCTTGACGAACTCGATCCGCCATGCCTTTGCTGGTGGCGCCTTGCCGGTGGTTGGGGGTGCATCGGCCACGATCACATCGATGCGGTAGAGACCTTGCAGGCCCACGCGGTCCAGGCTGGCCTGCGGCGACTCGCTTGCGCCGGCAACAGGTTGCGCGGTGGGCACATCCGAGAGCACCTGATCGAGTTCGGCGGATTGCGCGCGCAGTTTTGGCAGGTCGTGCTGCCAGCGCGTGATGTTCTCCAGCGCCGGCTTCGCGAAGGCCAGCCACAGCACGGCGAGCGTCATCACGAGGGCTGCGCCGCCGACGGCGAGACGGTCGCGTGCTGACAACGCTTGCCATCGGGTCGAGCCTTCCCTCATCCATTGCCGTGCCGGGGCCAGGCGACGAAGCATCGGGCGCAGGCGGTCTAGGATCACGGCGCGCCTTTCTTGACGGTGGCGCTGTCAGCCATGGGTGCGCTGCTTGCCACGGTCACGCGCATGCCATCCGTGTCGCTTTGAACGGCCAGCCCTTGTTCGGTGGCCTTCGCCTGCAGGGCGTGCCATGCCTCCGCACCCGGCGCGGCGCCCTCACGCCAGCGGACACGCAGCTCGCCCGCCGCATAGCGCAGCCCTTGCACCTGTCCGGGCGCGGTCTGCGCCAGCAAGCCCGCGGCCGCGCGCATGAGACCCGTGGCATCGCCGGAGACCGACGGCACCACGCCGGCCGCGATCGCCTCTTTCTGCTGCTTCGCCTGCTTCACCGGATCGACGACCACCGGCACTTCCGGAAAGGCCGCCTTCACGCGCGCCGCCATCTGGCGCTTCAGCGTCTGCCCTTGCGACGCCAGTTGGTTCGCGTAGACATTCAAGCCGGTCAGCCACACGGCAACGGCGACGACACCCCAGCCGACCGCTGGCCCGACCAGCGCTGCGCCAACTCCGCCAGACCCCGCGTTGCCCGCCGACAGCGCCCAGCGCCAGCCGTCGCCCGACCAGCCTTCGGCCGGATCGCCGTCACCGGCCCACTGCACGGCCGGGAGCGCCGCATCGCTGTCCGCTTGCGCTGCCGTGAGGCCAGCCGTGCGGTCCGTGCCTTCAGGCAGCCACTGCGTGAAACCGTGGCTCGGCCCGGTGCGGACCACGAGCCAGCGGTCGATCTGGCACGCGACCCAACCCTCCACCGGGCACGGCAGGAAGGCGGCGGGGAGTTGCAGCTCGCGCACCGCCAGCCCGTGTTTTCGCAGCAACGCGAGCCAGCCGTTCATTGCGTGGCGCGCGATCCATGCGGCGGGCACCACGCCGTCTGCCCCGCGCGGGCCGAAGCCGATCACAAGGCTGTCCAACGGCTGCAGCGCACAAGGCTCGATGGCGCCCCGCACCGCCGCCTGCAGGCGCCGGCCCGACAGCGGTGGCAGCGTGAACGCGGCCATCGGCACGTCGCCGGGATGCAGGGCAACTTCGAGCCGCCTCGCGCTGAAGTCTGCGGCGATGGCCGACAGCGTTTGCACGCCGCCATCGCGCCAGCGCCCATCGGGCTGGCGGTAGCCGCAGCGCACGGCAACATCGGGCGCATCGCAGCCCGTCCACGGCGGCAGCATCAGGCGCAGCAGGTCGACCTTCACACGCCCTCCCGCAGCCACACCACGCGCGGCAGCGAACGCTTGTCGTCATGCAGCAGGACCGTCAGCACGAACTTCGTGCGCACGGTGTCGAGCACGCTCGCCACGCGAAACCAGTTGCTGGTGATGCCTATGCGCAGCTCGGCCAGGTCTTGCTCCGGCATGCGCAGGCGCTGGGTGAAGTCGCCACGGTTGATGAACCACTGGCCCTTGTCGCGCGCCGCCAGCAAGGCGCGGGCGCGCTCCAGCGAAAGCCCCGGCACGCCAGAGGCCACGACTTCCGGGCTCGCGGTGTTCGAGTTGATCCAGGTGCGCTCAGGCAGCACGGTCACGAAGGGCGTCAGCCTTGCGAGCACGCTGGCGTCCACGCCGGGCACGGCCAGCAGGTCTTCCAGCGCGCGCAGCCGGGGCGCCTGTGCGGTGCGCGGCAGCTCCGCCGGCAGGCCGAGGCTTTCGGCGAGCTTGGCCGCCTGCGCGCGGACGGCGTCCGGCACGGTGCCGGACGATTGCACATCCGCGTCGCCCAGGCTCACGACCACGCGCCGCATGATCGACTGCGCCTGCGGCGCGGGCACGCCCACCAGCGCGCACAGGCGCGTGAACACCTCGGCCTCTTCGGGGTCGATGCGCCCCCGGTCCACCAGATTGCGCAGGTTGAACTTGCCCTGCTCGTCCGTGATCTCGCTGACCAGCCGCCCTCCATCCGCTGCCACCTGCCCCGAGCCCTGCCGCGAGAAAGACTGGTTCCACAGCCCGTCGAGCCGGGTGGTCGGCTCGCGCACCGCCTCGGCACGCAGCGTGCGCTGTGCCTGGCTCACTTCGCCACGCAGCAGCCACCGGGCCTGCGCGCGGAACTGCTCGCCCTGCGTGGTACGGATGAAGGCCGACTGCCGCCCCAGCAGGCTGGCCGCCAGCACCGCGATCACCGCGACGATCAGCAATGCGCTCACCACCGCCATGCCGCGCTCGTGTTCTCGCGCAGACGGACAGTCGCCCGCCTTCACGCCCCCCGGTTCGTGGGGCATGGCGCTACCAGGAGCCGATGTCGGCGTTGGCTTTCTCGCCGCCGGGCTCGCCATCGGCGCCCAGCGAAAACACGTCGATCTCGCCGTGGGTGCCCGGGTTCAGGTATTGGTAGGCATTGCCCCAGGGATCGGCGGGCAGGCGCTCCAGGTAGGTGCGCCAGTTGGCCGGCGGCTTGCCGGCGGTGGGTTTTTCGACCAGCGCGCGCAGGCCTTGCGCGCCGCTGGGGTAGCCGCCGTTGTCCAGACGATAGAGCTTCAGCGCCTGCATGATCGCGGCCACGTCCTGCCTGGCGGCGGTGGCGCGGGCCTGGTCGGGCCGGTCCATCAGGCTGGGCACGATGAGCGCGGCCAGCACCCCGATGATGACCAGCACCACCATCAGTTCGATGAGGGTAAAGCCGCGCTGCAGCGGGGAAACGGAGCGCCGACCTGCGCGACAACGGGTTGAACGTGCGGCCATCTTCCACTCCCGGAACAAAGGACATCAAGGGCTTTCACGCAGACGATCCTCGCAGCGCAGCATGTCAGTCAGATTGAAAATCCTCGGGAGTTCGGTGTCGGCGGTCGTCACGCGCGTTCATCACATCAGCCGCGGACATCCAGCCCCTGGAGGCCTTGGAGCCAAGGCTCCCCGGGAGAAGGAGTTCGGTTCGACTGAATTTGCCCTGGGCTCGGCACAGGGGATCGGCGTCGGCGAATGCGCCAACAGCCTTGCGGCGGGGCTGCGCTATCCCGCCGCCACGATCACATGCGCCTGAATCTTGCCGGCCACCGGGCCTTCGCCACTGCGGCTGGCGATGGCCTCCGTCGCGCGGTCCGTCGCGAGCTGAAGCAAGCTGGCGTCGCGCGCCTCGATTTCGTTGCGCAGCGGCGTTCCCTGGCAATAGGCAGTGGCCACCTCGCGTGCCGAGGGCGCGCGACTCATCTTCTCGCGCGTTTCGATCTCGATGTCGGTGAACCCTGCGCGGCTCAAATCCTCGCGGATCAGTGCGATATCGTGATAGCCGTGCGGCGTGCGGGCGAGGAATCGCGGAGGGTCGTGCGGAAACACCGCGGCGACGGCGTTGGTGACGTCGTCGGCAAAGGCGTTCTCTTCGATGCGGTCCCAGACATTGAAGACAAAGCGCCCGCCTGGCCTCAGCACGCGACGCGCCTCGGCGTAACCGGCGACCCGGTTGGGAAAAAACATCACGCCGAACTGGCAGCAGACGACGTCGAACGAGGCTGCTTCGAACGGCAGGGCCAGCGCGTCCGCCTGCCGCCACTCGATGCGGCTGTCGGATGCCTGCCGGGTGACGGCATAGTCGAGCATGGCCTGGTTGAGGTCGGTCACCACGTAGCGTGCGTCGGCGCCGAGTTTGGGCGCAAGCGCCCGCGTGACCACGCCGCTGCCGGCCGCCGTTTCAAGCACCGAGCCGGGCGAGAAGGCAGCGACAAGCTCCGCCAGGTCGATGGCATAGGCCTCGAAGATCAGGGGGACCATCAGCGTGTCGTAGAACTTCGGGATCGAGCCCGCGAACACCTTGTCGCTTGCAGCTATGAGATCTCCTTGAAAGCTCTGAACGGCGCCCTTGACCACCCATTCCAGAGCGGGCCTGGCCTCTCCAGTGAGTCCGCCGCCGAGTTGGGCATTCGCGACGATCCGCTATGGTGACCCTGCATGCCACCCTCGTCAACGTCGTCCTGTGGTCTTCTCCATCATGCTTGCCGGTTGCTTTATTCGTCCGCAAACGGACGCTCGACCGGCCGGGTCGAAAAAACCAATGCCTCTATGGCTGTGGCGCGCGGAAAACGCCATCAATCACCGTCTTGAATTGCTCATTCGTCGGTGGCTGATAAAGGACAGGACTGTCGAAATCCGCGAGCGCGCCGACAAGCCCGGCTGCGATCCCCGCTCCCACGCCGGCTTGCAGAGGAGACATCGTCGGTGGAGCGCTTTGGAGGGCGACGGCTGTCGCCGCATCGATACTGCCATCGCGAACCGGACTCCCCTTTGTCGCCAGCTCCCTCCTCTGCGAAAGAGCATCGGCCAGGGTTTTTGCTCTGATCTCCTGATAGCCGTAGTAGAAGTAAATGCGCGGCGACTTCGATGAATCCGTGGGCATCCACACACCGCCTCTCAAAAGCGCCAGGTCTGAGCCGAGCATCCACCATACCGAGTGCAAATCTCCGAGATAGAACTGACCGGATGCGTTTTCCTTCTCGAGGCGATATGTTCCCGGCAAAAGATGGACCTCGGCCTCTTTTCCAAAGGCTCCCGAGAACTTGTACGAGGCGTCGGCTTCAAGGTTGACGATGCGCGGCGATGTCGCCTTTTGAAGGCTGGAAACCTCCGGCGGGGCTGCACACCCGAGACCCAGGGAGCAGATGGCGCAGGCCAGCAAAGTTCTCAGAATGCCCATCATCAAGAATCCTTCTTTGTTTTCGTGTCTGTCGCGGAGCGACGCAAGTGAGCACGGCTCGCGCGCCGCGCTCAAACGTTTGCCGATGCCTCGCGCAACGCCTTGGTATCGATCTCGCTGGTCCTTGTGGGTCGACGCATGCGCCCAGCGGCGACTTCCCGGACGAGCACCCAGACCGAGCGTGTGATCGGGTCGTCGGGTTCGGCGGAACGTGCAGTGTCGATTTCCTTGCGAGCGGCGGCCATGTTGCCGGCGAACAGATGGGCGACCGCGAGATTGGTCCGCAGTCCTGCGTCCCCGGGCGTCGCCTTGAGCGCCTCTTGCGCATAGAAGACGGCGACATCCAGCTTGCCAGCCTCGGTCGCGCTGATGCCCGCCTCTCTTGAGTGGGCTGTGTTGCCCGGATCGATGAGATACGCCTTGGACAGGCAATCGAGCGACGCGTCGAACTCACCAAGCAACTGGAGAAACTTGCCTTGCATCCATAGTGCGGCTGCATTGCCCGGATGCAGGGCCAGGACCTTTTCAAGCAGCGCAATTGCCTTGCGCATCTCGCGCGCGACGAGAAAGCCAGGCTTGAACGGTGGAACCAGCGCGTAGATCTTGTGCTTGTCCGCAATGCCCCGAGCCTGGTCCCAAACGCGATTGTGTTCGTCGCGTTGAGCGTCGGAAAGCGCCCGCCCGCCACTTGGCTGGGTCCCGTACGGCCGCCCCACATAGACCTCGCACTGCTGCTCTTTGTCCCAATAGACCTCGACGTTGCCCTGGCTGCGAATGAATTCCAGGCGCGAGGCGTCCGTGCGCACGAAGTCGAGTGGTTTTTGCGAGACCGATCCCTGGAACTTCCAGCCCCCAGGCATCACGATGCGCTGCTCGCGCGTTCCCTTGAGGAACGCGACTGCGACTTCGCCTCCGATTTCATCGAGGGACATCCGCGTTGTGGCGAGCCAGGGCGCTGGCGCGCCGCTTCGTCCGAGCTGCTCTATCAGGCACGCGTCAACTTCGCCTGCGCCAGAAGTCACGCGCAGGCCCAGCGATTGCATGTGAACAAGAAAGGTCTCGGCGTCCGCAACAGCCATGAACCCGACGCTCGCAAGTTCGTCGTCGAAGCAGAACGCTCCAGTCGGAACGGCGGCGGCAAAGGCGGCCCATCCTCCAGGGATTCGCTCTTCGATGGCGTCACGCCGCACGACCGCGCACACCGCTTCAATCAAGACCGCCATATCGCCCTCCAGCGACATCAAGAGACGCCAAATGGTACGGGACACGAAAACCCGTTTGGATTCATCCCCCGATCAAGGCAGACTAAGGCATGGACAAGCATTTCCTGACCCCGCTTTTCGCCCCGGCTTCCGTCGTCGCCTTCGTCGGCCACACCGACGATCCGGGCGGCCAGGCCCCCGCGGGCCGCACGCTGCGCGAGGCTTTTCGCGCCGACCGCTTCGGCGGCACCCTGCGCTTTCTGGACGTTCGCACCAAGGGCACGCTGGAAGAACTGTCGCAGACCCATGCCGACCTGGCACTGATTGCGCTGGCGCCGCGCGACGTGGCGGCTGCGCTGGAGATCGCCGGGCGCATCGGTTGCAGCGCCGCCGTCGTCATTTCGAGCGGCATCAGCGCCGAGCAGGCCGACCAGTGGCGCAAGATCGCGCGGCGCGAGGGGGTGCACCTGCTGGGGCCGAACTCGCTGGGCTTCCAGCGTCCGCTGCTGCATCTGAACGCCAGCATCGCCGGACCGCTGGCCAAGGCGGGGCCGCTCGCGCTGGTGTCGCAGTCGGGCGCCCTCACCGCGTCGATGCTCGACTGGGCGCGGCACAACGGCGTCGGCTTTTCCAGCGTGGTGTCGCTCGGCCCGCACACCTCGGTCGACATTCCGCAGGTGCTGGACTTCCTGGCCAACGACCAGGCCACGCACAGCATCATCGTGTACCTCGAAGGCATTGCCGACGCGCGCCGCTTCATGAGCGCGCTGCGCTCGGCTTCGCATGCCAAGCCGGTGGTGGTGCTCAAGGCCGGCCGCAAGCCTGCCGGCAACGAGGCCGCGCAAACCCACAGCGCCGCCATCGTGGGCAGCGACGACGTGTTCGATGCCGCACTGCGCCGCGCCGGCGCCGTGCGGGTGCGCTCCTTCGTCGAGCTGTTCTCGGCGGCCAAGTGCCTGGCCTCGCGCTACCGCCCGGTGGGCAAGCGGCTGGCCGTGGTCACCAACGGCGGCGGGCCCGGCGTGCTGGCGGCCGACTGGATCAACGAGATCGGCCTCGATCTGGGCAAGCTGTCCGCCCCCGCGCAGCGGCTGCTGCAACCGACGCTGCCGCCGCTCGCCTCGCTGGCCGACCTGATCGACCTGTCGGAAGACGCGACACCCGCGCACTACCGGGCGGCCATCGATGCCGCCTCGGCCGACAGCCAGGTCGATGGCGTGCTCGCCATCTTCTCGCCCAAGGCCGGCGCCGATGCGGCCGCCACCGCCAAGGCACTGGCCGACATTCCGCGGCCGATGAACAAGCCGCTGCTGTCCTGCTGGATGGGCGACGCATCGGTCGGCAAGGCGCGCACCGTGCTGGCCGATGCCACCATCCCGAGTTTTCGCACGCCCGAAGCGGCGGTCGGCGCCTTCGGCAACATCGCGGCCTTCTATCAGAACCAGCAGTTGCTGCAGCAGACGCCGCCGCCGCTGTCGGAGATGGCCAAGCCCGACATCGAAGGCGCACGCCTGCTGATCGAAAGCGTGCTGGCCGAGCGCCGCCGCGTGCTGACGGAGATGGAGTCGAAGTCGCTGCTGTCGTCCTTCCACATCCCGATCACGCGCACGCTGCTCGCGCGCAGCGCCAACGAAGCCATGATGATCGCCACGCAGTTGGGCTTTCCAGTGGCGCTGAAGATCGATTCGCCCGACATCTCGCACAAGTCCGACGTCGAGGGCGTGGCGCTCAACGTGATGAACGGCACCAGCGCGCGCGACACCTACATCGAGATGATGGAACGCGTGGCGCGCCTGGCGCCCGAGGCGCGCATCAACGGCGTGACCGTGCAGAAGATGGTGCGCGCGCGGCGCGGCCGCGAAATCTATGTGGGCATGGTGACCGACCAGCCTTTCGGCCCCGTCATCGTGTTCGGTGCGGGCGGCACCATGATCGAGCTGCTGAACGACCGCGCGATGGAGCTGCCGCCGCTCAACCAGTTCCTGGCGCGCCGGCTGATCGAACGCTCGCGCGTGGCTGAGACATTGGGCGAATGGCGCGGCGCGAGCGCTGTCGACATGGAAGCGCTCGAACACGTGCTGCTGCGCGTATCGGAAATGGTGTGCGAGCTGCCCGAGCTGCGCGAGATGGACATCAACCCCATCATCGTGGACGAATCGGGTGCCATTTCGGTCGATGCGCGCATCGTGGTCGACAGCAGCACGCAGGCGGTGGCGGGCCATGTGGGCAACGGCTACCAGCACCTGGCGATCATGCCGTACCCCGCGCGCTACCGCCGCGAGTGGCCGTTCTCGGGGGGCGGCACCTACATCGTGCGGCCGGTGCATCCGAACGACGCGCAGATGCTGCAGGCGCTGGTGCAGGGCCTGTCGCCCGAAAGCCGCTGGTTCCGTTTCGTCTCGCGCTTCCACGAGCTGCCGCCGTCGATGCTCTCGCGCTTCACGCTGATCGACTACGACCGCGAAATGGCGCTGGTGGCGGTGGTGCTGGACCGCAGCATCACGCCCGACGGTACCGTGCTCGAAAGCGAACGCATCGTGGGCGTGTCGCGCTACATCACCAACCCCGACCAGACCAGTTGCGAGTTTTCGCTGGTGGTGGCCAACGAGTTCAGCGGCAAGGGCATCGGCTCGCGCCTGATGGAAAGCATCATCGACGTGGCCCGCGACAAGGGCCTGGCCGAAATCGACGGACTGGTGCTGGCCAACAACCCCGACATGCTGAAGCTGGTGCGACGGCTGGGCTTCAGCGTCAAGCCCTTCCCGGAAGACCCGGACTTCAAGCTCGTGACGTACTTGCTGTAGCCCCCCGCCCTGGAGCGGGAGGCCACGGCAGGCACGCAGCGCCGCTCAGTCCGCGTGGTTCATGTCCGTGCATTCATGCGGATCGGCGCGGCACATCTTCTCGTAGGCCACCACGGCCTTCCTGCGCTCGCTCAAGGCCAGCGGCGTGCGGAACGGCGCGAGGATTTCCGCGAGCGACATGCTCACGCCGTTCTTCACCACGTACTCGACAGCGGCCGCGGCCTTCAGGTCTTGCAGCGGATTGCCGCGCACCATCACCAGGTCGGCCAGCTTGCCGACCTCGACCGTGCCCAGGTCCTTGTCGACCCGGCTCATCTTCGCGGCGTTGAGCGTCACGTCCTGCAGCGCCTGAAAGTTCGAGGCCGCCATGCCTGCCGCGCGCAGGTTGGTCTGCAGCGCGATGCCCGGCGCGACCAGCGGCGTGTCGGTGCCGATGGCCATCAGGCCGCCGGCGCGTTGCACCTTGGCCGACTGTTCGGCGTCCTTGCGAGCGCCTTGCAGGATGGCGTCGGTCGGCACGGCCGTGCCCGTGAGGCCGGTCAGGAAGTTCGGCGGAATCAGCAGGTTGAAGCGCTCGTCCGTGGTCATCGACGTGTCCTGCCCCACCAGCGCAAGCGAAGAGAACAGCGTGTCGACCAGATGGAAGTCGGCCTTCGCATGCAGGTCGTAGGCGTCCTGGTACGTGAAGCCGCCGACCGACTTCGACCAGCCATAGCCCATGCGCTGCGTGGCCGACAGGTGCGTGGTGCCGGCGATGCCCGCCGCCGCGCCCGGCGCCAGCATGTGCGTGCCGGTGGGCACACCCATGTCGAGCCCGGCCTGCGCGATCTTCGTCATGATCGGAATCGGCGCGCGCACATAGGACTTCAGGTAGTCCACGCCCATCGCCTTGGCCTTGGCGATCTCCAGGTCTGCCACCTCGGGCGTACGCAGGGTCCGAGCAAAGCTGTAGAAGAGCCGGTTGCCTTCCCACAGCGGCGGCGACACGAACAAGCGCGGCCCGACGAGGTTGCCCGAGTCCAGCGCCTCGCGCATCTCGATGCTCTGGTGCAGCGGCCCCGCGACCGATTGCGTCGAGGTGATCCCGTAAGCCAGCATCGACGCGGCCACCTGCCCGAACTGCCCGCCCTGGTAGAGCGTGAGCGGATGAAAGTGCGGGTCCCACAGACCCGGCATCACCGTGAGCGCCGAAGCGTCAATGAACTTGGCGGCCGTCTTGGCCGATGCGGGATCGTGCGGCCGGATCGCGGTGATGCGGTTGCCGTCGATCACGATGTCCATGTCGGTCTTCAGCGTTTCGCTGTTGCCGTCCCAGAGGCGGCCGGCATGCACGATGGTCGTTCCCTTCGACACGGCCTGCGTCCACGATAGGTTCAGCGGCACTTCGGTCGCGCCCGAGCCATCGGCGGCAATGGTCTTGAGCTTGTCGGTGGACTTGTAGAGGATCGTGCGCGAATCGCCGGCCCATGAAGGCAGGTCGGCCGCTTCCTTCGTGATCGCCACCGGCGCACCGGCCGGCGAGCCGTCGGGCTTCAGCGGCATCACGTGCAGCACCGAATCCATGATGAAGGCGACCTTGCTGCCGTCCGGCGAAACGGTGGCGGCGCCCTCCTCGCGGTCCGATATCTGGCGCGGCACTTCGGCCACCGGATAGAAGGTGCCAGTCTTGCCCGCCACGTCGATCACGCGCAGCTTGTTGTAGCCCTCGCGGAAGCGGTTGTTCATGCGCTCGTTGTCGACCAGCACCACCTTCTTGCCATCGGGCAGCCACGACGGCGTGCTCACCTGCGAACTGACCTGCGCGATGACGGTCTGCGCCGTGCGCGAGCCCACATCCCACACTTCGAGCTGGCCCGAGCCGGTGGTGTAGGCGATGCGGTCACCCGAGGGCGACATCTTCGGCGTGACCATCGACTTGGCGCGGATCGCGGCCAGCCGCGTGCGCTTCTTCGATGCGATCTCGACCTGGTCGATGGCCAGCGCGCCCGCGTTGTCCTTCTCCGTGGAGAAGTAGACCGACAGGCCATCGGGCGTGAACTGCGGGCTGCCGTCGCGTGCGATGTCGTTCGTCAGGCGCACGGGAGCCTGGCCGATCTTCATCACCCAGACGTCGTTCAGCGCGACGAAGGCCACGCTCTGCCCGTCCGGCGAGATCACCGGGCCGCTGATGCCGTGCACCGGCTGCGGGCCCATCAGGTTGAAGCCCCGGTCCTTCTGCTTGTTGATGGCCGGGCGGCGCACCGTCAGCATCGCGCTGAACGGCACGTCGGCCGGCTCGGTGCCGGTGGCGCTGCGAATCTTGATCTTGCCGTCGGCCGTGTACATGAAGCGGCCGTCCGCCATGTAGCGAACCGGGAACGGAAAGAAGTCTTCATTCGGCGCGATGTCCTTGCCGGCGACCGTCAGGGCCTTGCGGTCGTTCTGGAACACGAGGCTCGCGCCGTCGGGTGTCCATGCGGGCATGGTGCCGGCGCCGACGAGCTTCGGCGCCTCGCTGCTGCCGATGGGCTTGGTGAAGACCCGCGCCGTGTCCACGAAGGCAAGCTGCTTGCCGTCGGGTGACACGACCGGGTTGCTTTCCGCACCGGGGCCGGTGGTCAGCGCCACATAGTTCGGCTCGGTCAATGACACGCGCCAGATCTTGTACTGGCCGTCGTTGCCACGGTCCGATGCGAAGACGAGGCCGTTGCCATCGGGTGTCCACGTCGGCTCGCGGTCGTCGTAGGGGCCGGTCGTCACGCGGCGCAGGTCCGCGCCGTTGGGCCGCACGACCCAGATGTGATAGTTGCCTTCCGCGTCGTAGTTCTGGAACGCGATCACGCTGCCGTTGGGCGACCACACGGGGGCGGTGGGCTCCATGTCCCAGCTCGTGATGCGCGTGGCGGTGCCGCCGGCGAAGGGAATGATCCAGAGCGCGCCCATGGCCGTGAACGCGATGCGCTTGCCGTCGGGCGAGGGCGTGGCCGCCATGTTCGTGCCCTCGTGGAACTCGACCGACACGTCCTTGGTCGAGCCCTGCAAGGTGTTCACGCTCACCACCGGCACGGCGGGTGGCGTGATGCCCGAAAGATCGACATACGGATTCCGGCCGCCGCCGTCACCACCGCATCCCGCGACGAACAGCGACGCTGCGGCCACCGCCACGAGCGTTGCCCTGCGGGTTCTGGCAAATGGGTTCGGAAGGGGGTTCGAGTGAAGTACCGGACGGTACGAAACCGACGGACGTGCGAGTGCCGCCGCATGCTTGCGCATGTTCATGAGCTTGTCTCCTGTTGGTCTTTTTTCTATTCGCAACTTCGCTTGCGAACGCGCGGCACCTCACATGAGGAATGCAAGGTGCCAGGCCACTTTGTGTGTGCTTTCTGACAGTCCGCTTACCTGTTACGGTTGGAGATAATTGCGGCACTCACTTTTTGAAGCTCCGAATGTTCCTGCGCTTTTTTGGCCGCCTCTCGGCATCGCTCCTCGTGCTGCTGTCCGCGCTGTGGGCCTGCCTCGCGCTCTGGTATCAGTTGCCGGTGCCATCGGCATTGAAGATCGCCGCAGCGGTGCTGTGGGCCGGCTTCGGCCTTGTCGCCATCGCGCTGCTGTGGCGCGGCAGGGCTGCACGCGCCCTGCTCTCTTACGCCGTGGGCTTCGCGATGCTGATGTCCTGGTGGGGCACCATCCTTCCATCGCAGAACCGCGAGTGGGCAGACGACGTGGCACGCCAGTTGATTGCCCATGTGGACGGCAGCGTGGTCACCATGCAGAACGTACGCAACTTCGACTGGCGCAGCGACACCGACTACACCCAGCGCTGGGAAACGCGCCGCTACGACCTCGACCGCATCCGCTCGGTCGACGTGGCCCTTTCGTACTGGACAGGCCCTGCCATCGCGCACACGCTGGTGTCCTTCGGCTTCGACGACGGCCAGTTCGTCACGTTCTCCATCGAGATCCGCAAGAAACGCGGCGAGAGCTTCTCGTCCATCGGTGGCTTCTTCAAGCAGTTCGAAACCAGCCTCGTCGCGGCAGACGAGCACGACATTCTTCGCGTGCGCACCAACGTGCGCGGCGAAGACGTCTACATGTACCGCGTGAGCCTGCCGCAGCCGGCGATGCGCTCGCTGTTCATGGGCTACCTCGACGAAGGCGCGGCGCTGGTGCGCGCGCCGAGCTTCTACAACACGCTCACTGCCAACTGCACGACCATCGTGTACGCACTGGCCAAGCACGTCGTGCCCGGGCTGCCGATGGACTGGCGGTTGCTGGCCTCGGGCTACCTGCCCGACTACCTCTATGACGTGGGCGGCCTCACGGCGGGCTACAGCCTGGAAGCGCTGCGCGCACAAGGCCGCATTACCGACCGCGCCATCGCCGCGGACAAGACGCCTGGCGCCGATTTCTCGCAAGCCATCCGGCAAGGCCTCCCGGGCACCGGGGCCACGCCGTGATGCGTGCGCGCAGCGTCTCGCTGCCCGCATTGCTGCTGTGCGCCGCCCTGCTGATGGCAGGTTGCGCGGGTGTGCAGGTCGGCTCGATCTCGCCGGCCGAATACCTGGCCCAGCGCCGTGGCGACGTGCTCACCACCGGCCGCCTGAGCACCTCGGCGCAAGAGGTGCTGCGCGTGATCGGCTCCGACGCCGACCTGTGCAGCAAGGACGGCCAGGCTTGCCGGCAGGCACTGGCCGATTCGCCGGGCATTACCGACGAGCAGCGGATGTCGGCGCTGTCGGAAGTCTGGTTGCAGGTCGCGCTGGCGGAAGAAAAAAGCGGCGCGGCCACCAAGACACCTGCCACCGCGGCCATCGACGCATGGCTGGAATCCGCCCGCTACGCCTACGCCTACCTCTTCTTCACCACGCGCAACCCGCGCGACCGCGCCTTCGAAGACCGGCAGACCCAGGTACGCGACTACTACAACTACGCGGTGCAGCAGGCCATCACCGGCCTGTTCAGCCGCTACCAGAAGAGCAACCCGTCCGGGCCCGATGGATCGCAGCCGGCCATTCCGCAAGTGGGTGACTGGCACATCGACAGCGACCTGTCGGCGCTGCAGTTGCCCACCGGCGCGATGCTGCCGCGCGAGCTGATTCCTGCGGCCTCTCTCACCTTCTCGGGCCTGCGCAACATCTACCGGCGCGACGGCTTCGGGGCCGAGCTGGTGGCCGTGACCGACGAGCGCCCGCACCAGGACAAGGTGCCCTACCGCGAAACGCCATTCCCCGCGCTCACCGCCGTGCTGAAGTTCGATGGCGCCGACCTCGCGCAAGTGCTTGCCACGCGTTCACTGCAGATCGTGGCCTTCGACCCCTACAAGACATCGACGGTGAAACTGGCCGGGCAGGACATCCCGCTGGCCGCCAATTTCACCTCGGGCTACGGCCTGTGGCTTGCGCGCTCCGACTTCGCGCTGCAAGCCCTGCGCAGCCTGTTCGGCAGCGCCGACGGGCTCACGCAGCCACGCATCTACCTGATGCAGCCCTACGACCCGAACCGCCGCACGATCATCATGCTGCACGGCCTGGCCAGCAGCCCCGAGGCCTGGATCAACGTGGCCAACGAGGTGCTGGGCGACGAGACCCTGCGCCGCCGCTACCAGATCTGGCAGGTCTACTACCCCACCAACGCGCCACTGCCGATCAACAACCTCGCGATCCGCGAGGCCGTCACGCAGACGCTGGCGCACTTCGACCCGACGGGCCAGGCCGAAGCCTCGCGCAACATCACGCTGATCGGTCACAGCATGGGCGGTGTGCTGTCGCGGCTGATGGTGTCCTCGTCGGAAGACAAGCTCTGGGATGCGCTGCTCGAGGGTTACCCCATGCAGGGTGCACAGCAGGCGCGCGTTGAAAAGCGGCTCGCGCCCTATCTGCGCTTCGAGCCCTTGCCGCAGGTCAGCGATGCCATCTTCATTGCGTCGCCGCATCGCGGCACGGACTTCGCCAACAACCGCATCTCGCGCTGGATGGCCAACCTCATCACGCTGCCGGTGACGATGCTCGGGCAGCTCAGCGACATCTCGCGCGAGCTGATCCGCATCGCACCCGGCAAGCAGGACCTGGGACCGCTGCGCATTCCCAACAGCATCGACAACCTGAGCGACCGCGATCCCTTCGTGCGCCTGTCGTCGGGCCTGCCGATGAACCCGCGCGTGCGCTTCCACTCGATCGTCGGCAACGACACGCCGGGCGTGCCGCTGGCCGAATCGAGCGATGGCATCGTGCCCTATGCGAGCGCGCATCTCGATGGCGCGGCGTCGGAGCTGGTGATTCCGTCGCAGCACAGCGTGCAGGAGAACCCGCTGGCGATCCTGGAGATCCGAAGGATTCTGAGGGAGCAGCTGGCGTTGCCGGTGGCGGCAACACCGGCGGCAACTGCGAAGCCTTAGGCGCGCACCGCGTGGAGCGGTCAGTCAGGCATGGGTCCAGCGCGCATGCAACCATCGCGCAAAGGCGTCCAGCAGATACCCCAGCGCCCCGATCAGCAGGATCACGGCCATGAGCTCTGAATACGCGAGCCGGTCGCGCGTGTCGAGCACGAAGTAGCCCAGCCCGGCCGAGACGCCCAGCATTTCGGCCGGCACGAGCACGATCCAGACGATGCCGATGGCCAGCCGAACGCCCGTGAGAATGTGCGCGGTGATGCCCGGCAAGATCACGCGCAGCACGGTCTCGCGCCGCGTGGCGGATAGCCCGCGCGCGAGCATCAGCCAGTGCGGATCGATCTGCGCCACGCCTGCGGCGGTGTTGAGCAAGATCGGCCACACGGCGGCGAACGCGAGCAGAAAGTACACGGGCAGGTCGCCCACCCCGAGCACCATGACGGCAATGGGCATCCACGACAGCGGCGAGATCATCCGCAAGAACTGGAACACCGGCGTACTGCCCTGCGCAAAGCCGCGCGACAGGCCGGTGAGCACGCCCAGCGGCACGCCGAGCACGATGGCCAGCAGCAACCCGATGGCCACACGCTGAAGACTCAATAACGCGTGGTGCCAAATGTCGGCGCCCACGAGCAGGTGACCGAGCGCCACCAGTGACGGTCCGGGAGCGAAGGCGGCGGCAATGGGTGTGCGCTGCGTCAGCATCAGGCTTCCGGCCCACCATGCCGACAGCACTACAGCCAGGCCTGCAAGGGGCAACAACCAGCGGCGTTGCATCTCAGTTTTTCTCCGCTTGGTGTGCTGCTGGGTGCGTTCGGGGTGCCTGCGTTGGGGGCACGTGCATTCGGGACGCGTGCACAGGACACCGGGCACCCGAGCACGCTGTGCGTTTGCGGCCGATCAACAACCGCTGCGCACAACGCTCACGCCGTCGGCGTGGGCGCCGCCCTGAACAACGAACACCAAACACAACGGGGCAAACAAAAATACAGACGTTCATCAAACCGAGATCGTTTCGCGACGTGTGTAGTCCGCCGCCACGCCAAACACCTGCGGCCCGCCCACACTCTCGATGGCCTTGCGTACGAACCGGTCGTCGACCAGGTCGCGTGCCACGAACTTCGGGTCGAGCGCGCGCAGGAATGCGTTGTCGCCCTCTACCTTCGTGCCCTGCACCGCGCGCACCAGCTGCTCGGTGTACGAGGCAAAGGGGTACGGCTGGAAATCGATGCGGCGCTGGCTCCAGCCCTTGTGGCGCACCACACCGCTGGCTTCGTAGCTTGCGTAGTCGGTCGAGGCGAGCACCTTCGCCAGTGTCTGCGGGGGGTGTGGCGTGTAGCGGCGCTCGCCGGCGTTCGAGAGCAGGCGTGCCGCGTCGAGCCGGTTGTCGCGCGTCCACAGCTGCGCCTTGACGATGGCTGTCGTCACGCGTTGGGCCCACTCGGGCTTTTCGGCGATGTCGCGCTCGGCCATGAAGGTGACGCAGCAGGCGTGGTCCTTCCAGACGTCACCGGAAAAGCGCAGTACCTTGCCGACACCCGCGATCTCCGCTGCGGCATTGAAAGGCTCGGCCACGATGAAGCCGGCGATCGACTTGCCTGCCAGCGCCGACACCATCTCGGCCGGCGCCAGCACCACGAGGTTGACTTCCTTCGGCCCGATGGCGCCGCTGGCCGCGCGCGTGACCGCCGTCAGGCCTTCGGCGCGAAGCATGTCCTGCAGCAGCACGTTGTGGATCGAATACCAGAACGGAACGGCCACGGTCTTGCCGCCGAGGTCGGCGAGCTTGTTGATCTCGGGCAGCACCGTCAGCGCGGAACCGTTGATGTGGTTCCAGGCCGCGATCTTGGCGGGGAACTTCGAGCCGTAGCGCACCCACAGCGTGGCCGGCGTGAGCAGGTGGATCACGTTGACCTGCCCGGCCACGAAGGCCTCGACGATCTGCGCCCACGAGCGGAACATGCGGGGCGTTTCCGCGCGCAGGCCTTCCTTGTCGAACAGGCCGCGGGCGTGCGCGATCAGCAGCGGCGTGGCGTCGGTGATGGGCAGGTAGCCGATCTTCACGGGCTGGTCGTCGCCCTTGAAACCCTGGGCCATGGCATCGCCCGCGGACAGGAAAGGCGCGGCCACGGCAGCGCCGGCCAGTGCGGAAAGGCGCAGCATGTCGCGCCGCGTCAGGCCGCAGTCGCAGGCCGACGATGCACAGACGTGCGGCGATTGGCGAAGGGATGCGGCGGGAACGAATGGAGAGTCGGTCATTCGGCAGGCTTTCAGGAAGAAGAAACGGCAGCGGTTGCGGCTACAGCAGGACCGCCACCGGTCGCATGCGCCGCATGCAGCGCCGCGAGGATGTCGAGCCGCAAGGCAGTGAAGGCTGCCGCGTCTGCGGTGCGCGGGCGGCCGACGTCGACGCGCCATTCGCGCACGATGCGGCCCGGCTTGTCGCCCATCAGCAGGATGCGATCACCGACCAGGATGGCTTCGTCGATGTCGTGCGTGACCAGCAGCGCGGCGGTCTGCCAGCGGTGCACGAGCTCGACCAGCAGGTCCTGCATCTGCGCGCGCGTGATGGCATCGAGCGCCGAAAAGGGTTCGTCGGCCAGCAGCAGCACGGGCTCGCGGGCCAGTGCGCGGGCCAGCGCCACGCGCTGCGCCATGCCGCCCGACAGCTGCGAGGGAAAGAGCCCGCCCTGCCCAGCCAGGCCGACGGCGGCCAGCGCCTCGTTCACGCGCTGTTCGCGCAGCGCACGCTCCAGCCTGGGTTGCCGGACGAAGTCCAGGCCAAAGCCGACGTTGCGCGCGGCATCGAGCCACGGCAGCAGGCCGGGCTGCTGGAACACCAGCGCCGCGCGGGGGTGGGGCGCTGTCAGCGCTTCGCCGAGGAAGCGGATCTCCCCCTTAGCATGGCTTGCATGAGACGGCTCCAGATGCGCCAGCCTGCGCAGCAAGGTCGACTTGCCGCACCCGCTGCCGCCGAGCAGGCAGACGATTTCGCGCGGTGCCACTTCCAGCGACACGCCCTCGAACACCGGTGCGGCCTTGGCGTAGCCGAAGGCGAGATCGCTCGCCTCGAGCACCGGCTGGCGCGCGACGGCTTGTGGCTCTTTCTGGTTCACGTTGCGCGGGCGGCCATCGTCGCGGCCAACTGCTGCTGCGCCGCCGCGCGCTTGGCCAGCTCGCCCTGCAGTTGCGTGACGCTCGGCGTCACGATGGGAATGAAGGCCGCTTCGCGCCAGCGGCGGGCAAACGTCAGCGGCTGGTCGCGGTGGTAGCCACGGCCGCCACTGGCCTGCAGTTCGAGCTGCACGGCGTTCTGCGCCATCTCGGCCAGCGAGAGCCGCGCACGGAACAGCGCCTCGGGCTGGGTCTTGAACCGGCCGTCCGCCAGGCCTTCGTACAGCCCATCGACGATGGCGGCCAATGCCGCGCGCTGTGCGGCAATCGGCGCTTCGAGCACCGAACGGCCGGCACCGCCGCGCTCGGTTGCGGTGTCGAGCGCGGCGCGCGCCAGGCCGATCGACAGGCCGCATTGAAGCCCCAGGAAATCCGGCCGCACGGCGGGAAGAAAGCGGTTGGCCTCTTCGTGGATCAGGTCGGCCGCCTCCAGCCGCGCGCCTTCGATGCGCAGAGATGCCGTGTTGCTGCCGCGCAGCGCGATCAGGTCGAGATCGGCGCTGCGCACCACGCCCTCCTGCCCGGCCGTGAGCACCGCCACCAGCGGCACGCCGCCTTCAGCGCGCTGCACCGCGACGGCCGTCACGAAGCCTTGCGGGCGCAGGTTGGTGCACCACGGCACGGACCCATCGAGCCGCCAGCCGTTGTTCTGAGGCGTGGCGGTGATCTGCAGCGCCTCGATGCCGCCGAGGTACTTCATTGCGTTCGACAAGCCGGTGGCCCCGGCCTGCGAACCGTCGAGCAAGGCAGCGAGCCAGCGCTCGCGCAGCGCCGCGTTGGGCGACTGCAGCAGGTATTCGATGAAGGCGCGTTGGCCCCAGAAGGTGAAGGCGGCGGCCAGCGAATGGCCGGCCACGGCGGCAATGGCCTCGACGGCATCGCGCACGTCGCCGCCCTGCCCGCCCAGCGCCTTCGGCACGCCGAGCCCGAACAGCCCGGCGCACGCCAGGCGCGGGACCACCTCGTGCGCGAGCGCGTTGTCGGCGTCGAGCGCCTCGGCGTTGTCGCCGAGCCAGCGCCGGTCGGCCTCAGCCAGCATGGGCGGGCGCTCCATCGCGTTGCAGGTTTTCAGGCAGGTACGGTTGCAGTTGCGCGTTGACCGGGCTGCCGGCCAGGCTGTTCGCGAAATTGCACAGCGTGGCAAGGCTCACGCCCAGCACGACTTCCAGCGCCTGCCGCTCGGAAAAACCGGCGCCCCGGAAGGCGGCCAGGGCATCGTCCGGCACCTTGCCGCGCGTGGCGATCACGGCTTCGGTGAAGAGCCGCACGGCGTCAAGCCGGGCTTCACCACTCGCCTCGCCGCGCTGCAGCTTGCCCACGGCCTCGGCCGGCAGCTTGGCCTGCTTCAGCGCGGCGGCGGTGTGCCCGGCCACGCAGAAGTCGCAGCCGTGGATGCGCGCGGCCGTGATCTGCAACGTCTCGCGCTCGGCCAGCGTGAGCTCACCGCGCGCGGTGGCCTGTGCCACGCCCAGGTAGGTTTCGAGCGCCTGTGGCGAGTTGGCGAGGATGCCGATCAGGTTCGGCAAGAAGCCGTTGTTGGCAATGGCACGTTGCACCAGCGGGCGGCTGGCTTCGGGGGCGGTGGCTTCGGTGTGAAGGGTCAGGCGTGTCATGGCCGGGGGCAATTGCTTTTGTTGCAGCCTTTGCTGCTGATGAGGTGGCGCGTCGATTCTTCAGGCGCCGCCGCCGCGCATCAATGACCGGACGTCTCTGATCTATGCCGGTTCGTCCCCGCGCGGTGCGGCAGGCCGCGACGTGTCGCCACTGCGCGCTCGTTGCCAGGCACCGGGCTGCTCGCCCATCACTCGCTTGAAGGCGCGCGAGAACGCGGCATAAGACTCGTAGCCCACTGCCTCGGCCGCCTGCGAAATCGAATCGCCCTGCGCCATGCGTCGCGCCGCCAGTTGCATGCGCAACAGCAGCAGGAACTGCAGCGGCGACTGGTCGCAGGCCTGGCCGAACTGGCGAAAGAAGGCGGTGCGCGAAAGGTTCACCCGGCGCGCCATCTCGGCCACGCTCCAGTCGTGCGCGGGCGATTGCAGGATGTCGGCCAGAAGCGGCGCAAAGCCGCGCTTGCGCAGCAGCGTCCACAGGCCCTGCGCGTGCACCTCGCTGTGCGCCACATGCCGCAGGCCATAGAAGAACAGCAGGCCCGCGAGCCGGTCCATCGCCACCGAAGGCTCGGCGCCCACCCGCAAGGCTTCGCTGCGCATCAGGTCGAACAGCGTGGCCGCCGAGGCCATGGCCAGGTCGCCCGCGCGCAGCACCAGGCAATCGGGGAAGGCGCTGGCGATCACGTCGCGAAACGGTCCGTCGAAAGAAAAGAAGCCACAGGCCAGCCCGGTTTCGCCGAGGGCGGCGCTGCCCGACAAGGGCTGCATCTGCCGCGGTGCGCAGTCGATGCCGGGGTCGGCATAGGGCGAGAGAAAGTGCGGCACGTCGCGCATCAGGAACACGCCGTCGCGCGGCGACAGTTGCACCGATTCGCGCCCCGGCATGTGCAGCCAGCAGCGCCCTTCGAGGATCAGGTGAAAGCTGGCCCGCGCACGCCCCGCCGTCGAGGCGCGCCAGCGGCCGCAGTACTGGCCGACATGGAACAGCGTGGCGTTCCATTCGAGGCTGCCCAGCAGCCAGTCGACCACGCGGTCGGCCTGCGCGTCCGCGCCGGCATCGGCGGAAGGAGCGCGGGCATCGAACTGTCGTACGAAAGACATAAGGGCCCGAGTGTGGCCGAGCACCCTGGCAGAACCAAAGAACGAATCGGAGTGAGCTTATGCCCGGCGTGAATCCCCTCGATGGCGAACCCGCCGCATTGGCGCTCGACATGGTGCCGATGCCGAACCGCCCTTCGAGCTTGCCGAGCGCGGGCTCAGCCCCTTGCTGTGGGCCGATGCGCGCGTGCTGTTCGACCCGCTCACCAAGACGGAAGGCCTGAACGAGCACGCGCACTCCCTCAAGGGCACGGTCACCGAGGGCGTGATCCGTTGGTTCGGCACCGCGCGCCAGAACATCAAGATGGTGTCGCCGTACTTCGTGCCGTCCGATGCGTCGGTGGCCAGCCTGGCGGGCGCGCAGGCGTCGGGCGTCAGCGTGGAACTGCTCACGAACTCGCTGGCATCGACCGACGAGCCCTGGGTGTATGTGGGCTATTGGCCGCACATCCATCGGCTGCTGCAGGCGGGCGTGACCATCTATGAACTCAGCCCGCCCCTGAGCGTCAAGCGCGGCAGGCTCGGCATCTTCGGCCGCCGCACGGGTGCGCTGCACATGAAGAACGGCATCGTGGACCACAAGCAGGTGTTCCTCGGCTCGATGCGACCGGCCAGCGTGTCGAGTAGGTCGAGTGGGTCGAGGAAGACGACAACGCCAAGGAAACGGCCTACGACGTGCCGCCCGAGACCTCGGCGTGGCAGCGCATCAAGCGGCGACTCATCGGGCCGATCATCCCGCAGAGCCAGCTATAGAAATGCTCGCCGCGAAGGGGCTGCGGGGCGCACGCATGTCGGGCACCGCCGCCATCAGCGCCTGCGTGTAGGCGTGCTTCGGCGCATCCAGCACTTCGGCAGCGCTCCCCTGCTCCACCAGCCGCCCGCGCTGCATCACGCCCACGTCGTCGCACATGTGGCGGATCACGGCCAGGTTGTGGCTGATCAGCAGGTACGTCAGGCCGAACTCGTCCTGCAGGTCGCGCATGAGGTTCAGCACCTGGGCCTGCACCGACACGTCGAGCGACGAGGTCGGCTCGTCGCAGACGATGAACTCGGGCTTGCTCGCCAGCGCCCGCGCGATGGCGATGCGCTGGCGCTGGCCGCCCGAGAACTGGTGCGGGTAGCGCCGGCCATCGTCGGGCGACATGCGCACGCGGCGCAGAGCCTCGACCACACGCTCCGCCGTTTCTTCGGCGCTGCCGGCCAGGCCCAGCACCTCCACCGGTTCGGCGATCAATTGGTCCACGCGCCAGCGCGGGTTGAGGCTGGCGTACGGGTCTTGAAAGATCATCTGGAAGCGCCGTCGCAGCGCCGCAGTCTGCGCGGTGCTGCCCCAGCGATCGATGCCGTCGAACAGCACCGCGCCCGCGGTGGGCCGCGTCAGGCCGGCGATCATGCGCGCCACGGTCGACTTGCCCGAGCCCGATTCGCCGACCAGCCCGAAGGTGCAGCCGCGCGCAATGTCGAAGTGCACGTCGTCGACCGCGCGCAGCACCTTCTTCGGTTCGCGCGCCAGCGTGCGGACGAGCCAGCCGGCGGACAGGTGGAACTCGCGCGACAGGCCTTGCACGCGGACCAGTGGCGCGCTTTCTTCAGATGCTGCCACCGCACCCGTCTCGATCTGCACTGGCGGCAACACGTCAGCCTCGGCAATGTCCGCGCCGATCTCCGGCACCGGCAACCGGTGCAACCTGTGGCGCACCGAAGGAATCGCGGCCATCAGCGCGCGGGTGTAGGGCTCGCGCGGGCGGTCGAGAATCTCGCGCACCGGGCCGGTCTCCAATACGCGGCCCTGGTACATCACCATCACCCGGTCGGCCGCCTCGGCGATCACGCCCATGTCGTGCGTGATCAGCATCGCAGCCGTGCCGCGCTCGCGGCAGACGCGGCGGAACACGCGGATCACCTGGGCCTGCACCGACACGTCGAGCGCGGTGGTGGGTTCGTCGGCAATCAGCAGTTGCGGCTCGGCACACAGCGCGAGCGCAATCGCCACGCGCTGGCGCATGCCGCCCGAAAACTGGTGCGGGTACTGGTCGATGCGGCTTTCGGGGTCGGGAATCTCGACGTCGGCCAGCAGCGCCAGTGCGCGCTGCCGTGCCTCCTGCTCGCTCACGGGCAAGTGCGTGCGGATGGTCTCGATCAGGTGGCGGCCGATCGGATAGACGGGGTTCAAGCTGGTCAGCGGGTCCTGGAACACGCTGCCGATGCGGCGCCCTCTCACGCGGCGCATGTCTTCGCCGCGCAGCGTGTCGATGCGCTCGCCGTGCAGCTCGACCGAGCCACCAGCGATGCGCCCCGGTGGCGGCACCAGTCCGATGACGGCGGCGCCGACCATCGACTTGCCCGCGCCGGATTCGCCGACCACGCCAAGAATCTCGCCCCTTGCGATCTCGAAGGACACGCCGTCGAGCACGCGCACGACGCCCCGGTGCGTGTCGAACTCCACGCCCAGGTCGCGCACCTGCAGCACAGGCAACACTGGCGCCGGAGCGGCCGACCATTCGTCGCGCGCGCTCATTGCAGCCTCGGGTTCAGGGCGTCGCGCAGCCAGTCGCCCACCAGGTTGACCGACAACGCCAGCGCCAGCAGCACCAGCCCGGGAAACAGAAGAATCCACCACTCGCCCGAGAACAGAAAGCCCTGCCCGATGCGGATCAGCGTGCCGAGCGACGGTTGCGTGGGCGGCAGCCCGACACCCAGGTACGACAGCGTCGACTCCGCCACGATGGCCAGCGCAAAGCTGATGGTGGCAATCACCAGCACCGGTGCCAGCAGGTTCGGCAAGATGTGCCGCACCAGGATGCCGGTGCGCGAACGGCCGATGATCTGCGCGGCGGCCACATAGTCCTTGTGCTTCTCGACCATCACCGCGCCGCGCACCGTGCGCGCGTACTGCACCCATTCAGACAAGCCAATGGCCGCCACGATCACATACACCGCCATGTCGTCGCGGTAGCCCTCGGGCAGCATCCCGCGCGCAATGCCGAAGATCAGCAGCGCCACCAGCAGCACCGGAAAGGTGAGCTGCACATCAGCGACGCGCATCACCAGCGTGTCGAACCAGCCACCCGCATAGCCCGCCGCCAGCCCGAGCGGCACGCCGATGGCCAGCGACAGCGCCACCGCACTGATGCCCACCAGCAGCGACATGCGCAGCCCATAGAGGATGGCCGAGAACACGTCGCGCCCCTGGTCATCGGCGCCCAGCGGATAGAAGGCGCCGGTCACGCCCTGCTGCCCCGGCGGCGTGAAGGCGTCGATCAGGTCGAGGTTGGCCGGATCGAAAGGGTTCTGCCGTGCGATCCACGGCGCGAACAGAGAAGCCACTGCGATCAGCAGCAGCACCAGCGCGGCCAGTTGCACGGTGCGCGAGCGTGCGAACGCGCGCAGCACGGGCGAATCGGCGTTGCGCCAGCGGCGCGGTGCATTCGCGGCGGGTGAAGAAGGAAGCGTCATCAAGGAAAAAAAGAGAAGAAGGTTCAGGCACGCCGCAGGCGCGGATCGACCAGCACATACAGCAGGTCGACAACAAGGTTGATCGCCACATAGAGCAGCGCAATCAGCAGCAGGTAGGCCGCCACCACCGGCACGTCCACCCCTTGAATCGAGGAGATGAACAGCAGGCCCACGCCGGGCCACTGGAACACCGTTTCCGTGACGATGGCAAAGGCGACGAGCGAGCCGATCTGCAGCCCGGTGATGGTGATGACCGGAATCAGCGTGTTGCGCAGTGCATGCCCGTAGTTCAGGTCGCGCTCGCGCAGCCCGCGCGCGCGGCCGAAGCGGATGTAGTCGGCGCGCAGCACCTCCAGCATTTCGGCGCGCACGAGCCGCATGATGAGCGTGAGCTTGTACAGGCCCAGCGTCAGCGCCGGCATCAGCAGCGAGGCCCAGCCCGAGAGCGTGAGCAGCCCCGTGCTCCACCCGCCGAGCTGCACCGTGTCGCCGCGCCCGAACGACGGCAGCCAGCGCAGCTCGACCGCAAAGAGGTAGATGAGCCCGATGCCGATCAGGAAGGTGGGCAGCGACACGCCGACCAGCGACGCGGTCATGACCACGCGGCTCGCGATACTGTCGCGCCGGATCGCGGTGTATACGCCCAGCGCCACACCGCCCACCACCGCCAGAACAGAGGCCACCAGCGCCAGTTCCAGCGTGGCCGGCAGCCGCTCGGCGATGAGTTCGACCACCGGCCGCTTGAGCCGGTACGACACACCCAGGTCGCCCTGCAGCGCATGGCCCACATAGCGCAGGTACTGGATGGGCACCGGGCTGTCGAAGCCCAGCTCGGCCGTCAGCGCCGCGCGCTCTTGCACGGTTGCGTCTTCGCCGAGCAGGCTGATGGTCGGGTCACCGATGTGGCGAAACACCAGGAACGAGACGAAGGACACGACCAGCAACACCAGCACGGACTGGCCGAGCCGGCGCAAGAGATGAACCAGCATCGCGCGCCGTTACTTCTTCGCCACCTTCACGTTCTTGAAATAGACAGTGCCATCGGGGCTGACCGGGATGTCGAGCCGCGGAGTCGATGCGAAGTTGAGCACCTGGTCGTGCAGCGCGATGTAGATGCGCTCTTTCTGCACCGTCTGCCAGATGCTCTTGATGGTGGCGTCGCGCTTGCCCTTGTCGCTTTCGGAGGCCAGCGATGCGATCTGCGCATCGACCTCGGGGTTGCTGTAGCCGGTGGCGTTGGTCGGGCCGCGACCGTCCTTGCCGCGCGTGTAGACCAGGTAATCGAAGATGTAGGCCGAGTCGTAGGTGGGCACGCCCCAGCCGAACAAATAGAAGTCGGTGTCGGCCGTGTTGATGGCAGTGCTGTGCAGCGCGATCGGGCGTGCCGCCACCGTGGTCTTGATGCCGATGCGCCCGAGGAAGCCCGACACCGCCGTGCTGATGGCCTCGTCGTTCACGTAGCGGTCGTTCGGCGTGTGCAGCGTGATCGAAAAGCCGTTCGGATAGCCGGCCTCGGCCAGCAGCTTCTTGGCCTGGGCGGCATTGGCCTTCGGGTAGGCCGCAAGGCTCTTTTCATAGCCGTGCACGAACGGCGGCGCGATGATGCCCGAGGGGTTCGACAGGCCGCGCATCACGGCCGTCTTGATGGCGTCGCGGTCGATGGCCAGGCCGATGGCTTCGCGCACGCGGGGGTCGGCCAGCGGGTTGCGGCCCTTCACGTCCGAGTACTTGAGCTCCTTCGCGCCCACGTTCAGACCCAGGAAGATCGACCGGTTCTCGGGCCCTTCGGTCACGCGCAAGCGCTTGTCGGCCTTGAGCCGGCCCACGTCCTGCGCGGGCAGGTCCTGCACGAAATCGACCTCGCCCGACAGCAGCGCGGCCACGCGCGTGGCGGGCGACTTGATCGGCACGTAGATCAGCTCGGTCACCTCCAGCGGAAACTGGCCACGGCCCCAGTACTGCGGGAACTGCTTGAGCACCGTGCGCGTATCGACCTCGCGCGATGCCAGCACATAGGGGCCGGTGCCGTTTTCGTTGCGGGTGGAGAAGTTCTCGGTCTTGCTCGCCACGTCCTGCGACTGCTCGGCCTTGTTCGCCTTCGCCCATGCTTCGCTCAGGATGAAGATGTTCGTGAGGTTGTTCGGAAAGATCAGGTTCGGCCCCTTGGTCTTGACCTGGACCGTGAGCGGATCGATCTTCGTCACCTCGGCCACCGACGTCAGCAGCGATTTCAGCGCCGACGTCGGCGCCTGTGCCCGCTTGAGCGAGAACACCACGTCGTCGGCCGTGAGCAGCGAACCGTCATGGAACTTGACGCCGGGGCGCAGCTTGAACTCCCACACCGTTGCGTCGGCCGTGAGCTTCCACGAGGCGGCGAGGCCGGGTTGCAGCTTGCTGTCGGCACCGCGCACGACCAGCGGTTCGTAGATCTGGTGCAGCAGGCCGAAGTTGGTGCCGGTGTTGACCGCATGCGGATCGAGCGTGGCCGGGTCGGCGCTGCGCGCCCAGCGCACGGTTTCGGCGGAAGCGATGGACACCTGCAGCAGGCCGGCGGCCAGCAAGGTCGCGGTCAGAAGTCGTCGGAGCATGAAGAATCCTCGGGATTTTTTTTTGAAGAAGAAACGGGCGGATGGCCATGGCTCGCACGTTGTTGCGAGGCGCGACTGTGCCCCGCCTCGCGCCATACCCAAAGAAGCAATCCGCATATCGAAGCACAGAGAAAGCGAGCACAAAGACGCGCGAGCGCCCCTATGCCAGACCGGCCCGACGCTTCAAGCGCAGTCCGGCCCACTCCTTGTGAATGCAAAAGAAAGAGAGCAGGTTGCACTCCAGGAAGTTCGGTCACGATCACCAACGAAGCGATTGCGATAAGTCCAGAACCTAGGCATCTGAATCGCTCGTGCAGGAGAACCCACCGGTCACCCTGGAAATCCGCCGCATCCTCGGGGAAGCGCTGCAGCCCGCCTGGCGATTGCTGCAGGCATGCGTTAATACCGCTCCATGGACAACTTGCAAGCATTGCAGTCGCTCGGCATCTCGCTGCCGAGCCCGGCCTACATCGTCGGCGTCGTGCTGTTCGGCCTCGCGGGCATCGCGGCGTACCGATACGGCAAGCGCTCCGGGCGCTGGAAAAGCAAATGGCTCGGCATCGCGCTGATGCTCTACCCCTACGCGATTTCGCGGACCTGGATGCTCTACGTCGTCGGCATCGCGCTGTGCGCGGGCATCTTCATCGATCACGATTGAATCGTCCGGCGGCGTCAAAAAAACGAGCCCGAAGGCTCGTTAAAAGTCGCCCGTCGAGTTGGCAAGCAACCCGGCTCCGACTCACCTCGAACTCATCCGATCCGGCCGTCTAACCGGCCTCCAATGTCTCTTCGAGCACCGCCGCTGCCGCTCCGGGCGCGTGCCAGCCCAGTGCCGGCGCGATGCGTTGCGCGAGGTCGTGCAGGATCTGTTCGTACTCCTCGCCGCTGAAGTTGTAGGGCAGTTCAACGCGCAGTTCACTCACTTGCGGCAGCACCGGGTCCTTGCGCAGCCGCTCCAGGATTTCATCGGACGTGCCTACGAGGTCGGTCGCGAAGAGCGTGCGCCGCTCGCCTTGCGGCGCCAGCGTGCGTTCGACGCGGCCCGCGGCGAACGCACGGTAGCGCCGGCGCGTGGCGGCATCGGCGCTGTCGAGCGGCACGATGACACGGCCCAGTGCCACCCTGCCCTTGCGTTGTACGTCTTCGCTGGCGCGGTAGCGTTCGATGAGCCCCGACTGCGCCTGCAGAAAGTCGCTCGTGGTCTCGCCCGACAGCACATTGCCCAGCAGCAGATTGAAGCCGTTGCGCCCCGCCCATTCCACCGAGCGCAGCGAGCCGCCCCCATACCAGAGCCGGTCGACCAGCCCCGGTGCATGGGGCTGCACGCGTGGACGCAGGCGCCCGCCCGCCGACTCGACGAAGGTGTCTTCGTCGCCGAGCAACGAGTCTTCCAGGTTGGCCCGCAGCCGACCCACGCGCTTGTGCGTGAAGTCGATGGTGTTCGGCGCTGCGTCGTAGAAGCGGTTGCCGAGCAGCGCGCCATGCAGCGGTGCACCCGCACTCAGGCCCACCTGCAAGCGGCCGCGCGACAGCACATCGACGGTGGCAAGGTCTTCGGCGAGCCGGAACGGGTTCTCGTACCCCATCTGGATCACCGCGGCCCCCAGCTCGATGCGTTGTGTGCGTTGTGTTGCTGCAGCAAGAAAGGTGGAAGCCGATGAAACGCCACGCTCCAGGTGTCGCTGGCGTACCCAGGCGCCGTCGAAGCCGCGCTTTTCGCCGAACTCGAACAGCTTCAGCGCGGCTTCGAGGCCGGCCAGCGGATCTGCTTCGGCATAGTTGCCGGGCGTGAGAAATCCAAGGTGTCGGATGGTCATGGTGCGGTCTGTTCTCGATGTCTTTTCCCCAAGACTTCTGTTCGGGGCACTTTTGTTTTAGCGGCGCTTGTGTTTGGGTCGTTGTTCAGGGCGGGTGCGAATGACACCGGGAGCTCCCCTGTGCGAATGTCCCCCGCTTCGCTCCTCCTTTATTTCGCTGCGGGGAGCACCCGGTGTCATTCGCACAAGGGCACGCTGCTGGTGATCGCCGATCAACAAGTGCTCTGAGCGCTCGCGCCGATACGGGGCTCTTTTTAGCTAAATAAAGGAGGAGCGAAGCGGGGGACATTCGCGAAAAAGAGCACCGTGTCGGCGTGAGCGTCGCCCTGAACAACGCACTTCCTAGAACTTGGGCAACCCAGGAGGATTGGTCTCGGACTTCGGCAAGGCCTCTTCCGCAAGGCTCCAGCGTGCAAGCGCTTTGGCGTAGGTGTCGTTGCGGATCAGGCCGTTGGTTGCCGTGGTCAGCGCCGCAGCCAAGCCGCTCCCCTTGCGCGTGGCAACCGCCACATCGGACTTCAGCGGCCAGCCGGCATTGACGGTGCCCACCAGCCGCAGTTGCCCGTTCTTCGCCGACTCGTACGCCTGTGGCGCATTGGGATTGAAATTGGCATCGACCCGCTTGGTGGTCACAGCCAGCCAGCGCGTCACATCGTCGTCGTAGTACTGGATCTCGACCGGCTTCAGGCCAGCGGCAATGTTCTGCCGGTTCCATTCGAGCAGGATGCGTTCCTGATTCGTGCCCGCGCCGGTCGTGAGCTTCAAGCCTGCCACGTCCTTCGGCTCCTTGATCGACTTGATGGCACTGTCGGTACGCACATAGAAGCCGTGCAGGCCCAGCCGGTAAGTGGAGAAGTCGAACTTCTCCTTGCGCTGCTCGGTCACGCCCACGTTGGAGATCACCGCGTCGTACTTGCCCGAACTCAGGCCCAACGGCCAGTCGGCCCAGGCGATGGGCTGCAGATCGAGTTTGCGGCCCAGCGCTTCGGCCAGAAGGTGCGCGAAGTCGGCATCGAAGCCGACGACCGTCTTCGCATCGGTGGCATAGGTGGAGATCGGCGGCGCGAAAGGCGCCACCGCGATGGTGAGCACGCCATCCTTCACGAACTTGAAGCCCGCTGGAATGGCGTTGACAGCCCCCACGTCCTTGCTCGTGTGAAGGCGCCCGCGCTGCTCGGGGCTGAAGTCGAACTTGTCGGCGGCATGCGCCATCGTCAGGGCCGCGAGACCGAGGACGACCAGCACGCCCGCTTTGCTTTTGAATGACATGGGTTCCGGCCTCAGTTCTTCGGCAGGCCGGGCGGATTGGTGCGTGCCACCTCGATCGCCTCCGAACTCAGGTTCCAGCGCGACAGCGCCTTGGCGTAGTTGCCGTTCTTGATCTGCGCGTTCAGCGCCACCGTGACGGCTTCGGCGATGCCCGAGCCCTTGCGCGAGGTGACCGCGATCTCCGCATTCAGCGGCCAGCCGCCCGAGAACAGGCCGGCGAGCCGGGTCTTGCCGTCGCGCGCCTCATAGGCTGCGAGGGCGTTGGGGCCCACGTAGGCGTCGGCACGACCCGACTGGATCGCCAGGCGCTGCACCACATCGTCGTCGTAGTACTGCAGCTCGATCGGCTTCAGCCCGGCGGCGATGTTCTGCTTGTTCCAGCGCAAGAGAATCTGCTCCTGGTTGGTGCTGGCGGTCACGATGATCCTCAGGCCCGCAATGTCCTTGGGCTCCTTGATCGGGGCGATCTTGCTGTCGGACTTCACATACAGGCCGAGCTGGTCGTTGCGGTAGGTGGAAAAGTCGAACTTCTCCTTGCGCTCCTCGGTCACCGTCACGTTCGACACCACCACGTCGAACTTGCCCGACTGCAGGCCCAGCGGCCAGTCGGCCCAATTGGTCGGCACCAGCTCCAGCTTGCGCCCGAGGCTGTCGGCCACCAGTTGCGCGATGTCGGGCGCGTTGCCAACGGGTGTCTTCGTGTCGGTGGCATAGGCCGCGAGCGGCAAGCGCCCGACGCTGGTGCCGACGACCAGCACGCCTTCTTTCAGGAACTTGAAATCCTTCGCGAGCTTGATGGCTTCGTCCAGCTTCTGCGCGCGCGGCCGGCCCGGCTGTTCGGGGTTCAGGTCGCCGACGGACTGGGCCGATGCAGCCAGCGGCAGCAAGGCGGCGACAACCAGGGCGGACAGGATTTTTCTTCGGTGGTTCATGAGGGGCGATGCAGTGAATAAGGAAAAAGAAAAAAGGAAGTCAAAGAACCTTGGCCAGGAACTCGGCCGTGCGCGGATGCTCTGGCGCGTTGAATACCTTCTCGGGCGTGCCGGTTTCGAGAATGCGGCCCCGCTCCATGAAGACGATGGTGTCGGCCACCTCGCGGGCAAAGCCGATCTCGTGCGTCACGATGACCAGCGTGGTGCCTGAGCGCGCCAGCTCCTTGATGACGGCCAGCACCTCGCCCACCAGTTCGGGGTCGAGCGCCGAAGTGGGCTCGTCGAACAGCAGCACCTTGGGCTTGAGCGCGAGCGCACGGGCAATCGCCACGCGCTGCTGCTGGCCGCCCGACAGTTGACGCGGATAGGCATGCGTCTTGTCGGCCAGCCCAACCCGCACCAGCAGCTCGGAAGCCAGCGCCTCGGCGTCGGGACGCGACAGGCCGCGCACGGAGATGGGGGCCTCAATGATGTTCTCCAGCACCGTGAGGTGCGGGAACAGGTTGAAGTTCTGGAACACCATGCCCACGTCGACGCGGCGCTTGAGAATCTCTTTCTCGTGCAGCTCGTACAGCGTGTCTTCGTCGCGGCGGTAGCCGATCAGCTCGCCATCGATGGCGATAAAGCCGTCGTCCACGCGCTCCAGGTGATTGATGGCGCGCAGCAGCGTCGACTTGCCCGAGCCCGACTGGCCGAGGATGACCGTCACGCTGCCCTGCCCCACGTCGAGCGTCACGTTGTCGAGCACCTTGAGCGCACCGAAGCTCTTGGACACACCGTGGATCGTGACCTCGCCGCCTTGCGTGAGCGGGTCGGTCCATCGGGGCACCTGCGCCGGCACGGATGTATCTGCAACGTCGTCTTCGACCACGGGGCCGGCCACGGGCGCCTTCGACCGCCACAGCCCGCGCACCACGCCACCCAGCCACGAACGGGGCGGGTTGCGCAGCGCACCGCGCGAGAAATGCCGCTCGACGTAGTGCTGCACCACCGACAACCCCGTGAGGATGATGAGGTACCACACCGTCGCCACCATCAGCAGCGGAATCACTTCCAGGTTGCGGCGGTAGATGATCTGGATCGTGTAGAACAGCTCTGGCAGTGCCAGGATATAGAGGTTCGACGTGCCCTTGGCCAGCCCGATGATGTCGTTGAAGGCCGTCGGCAAGATGGTGCGCATCGCCTGCGGCAGCACGATGCGGAAAGACTGCCGACCGCGCGAAAGACCGAGCGCCGCAGCCGCTTCGAGCTGCCCCTGCTCCACCGACAGGATGCCGCCACGCACGATTTCCGAGGCAAAGGCCGCCTGGTTCAGCGTGAGGCCCAGCAGCGCTGCAATGAACGGGCTGATGAGCTGCGTGGTCGGGTACGAGAAGAAAGTGATGTCGGTGAAGGGCACACCCAGCGCGACCGTCTCGTACAGGTAGCCGAGGTTGTTGATGATCAGCAGCAGGACGATCACCGGCACCGAACGGAAGATCCAGGTGAACACCCACGACAACCGCGCCAGCAGCGGCGAGCGCGACACCCGCGCCAGCGCCAGCCCCGTGCCGAAGAAGAAGCCCAGCAGCGCACCCAGCGCGGTCAGCAGCAGCGTGCGGCCCAGCCCTTCGAGTACTGGTTCGGCGAAGAACCATTCGGCGAACACACCCCAACCCCAACGCGGATTGGTCAACACCGAATGCAGAACGATGCCGATGACGAACACCGCGAACACGGTGCCCACCGTGCGTGCCGGATAGCGGGCCGGCACGATGCGAAAGTGCGAATAGTCGCCTTTGGCCGGCGCGATGCGTGGCGGCGGTGCGGGCTCGGACCTCGATGGGACACGCGCCGGCGCGGGGCTTCGCGGCTCGGGGCCGACTTCCAGAACGGTGGTGGTGTTCATCGCTGCACCGCCTCTGCCTTGGCCGCTGCCGGGCGGCTGTGATGGCGCGCGGTGGCCAGGTGTTTCTCGAAAGGCAGCTTGCGCGGTGTCTCGGGGTCGGCGACCTCATCGAACAGCGCGGTGTAGCCGTGGCCGCGATACAGGCCCACGGCCTCGGGCTGGCGAAAACCTGTCGTGAGGTAGATGCGCTCATAGCCCTGGCGCAGCACCTGCGCTTCCAGCTCCAGCAGCACCTTGCTGGCAAGGCCCTGGCGCCGCAAGTCACTGTGCGTCCACACGCGCTTCAGTTCGGCCGTGCGTTCGTCGTGGCGCATGAAGGCGCCGCCGCCGATGGCAATGCCATCGCGCAGCAGCAGCACGAAGTTGCCGTGCGGCGGTGCGAACACCTCGGCCGGATACCGGTCGATCTCGCGCGGGGCACCCGGCTCGCGCAGCACGTCGCCGTAGCGGCTGTCGTACTCGAAAGTGAGGCCCTCGATCAACGGCTTGGCGCGCGGATCGAGCGGCGTGGTGTAGAGAAACTGTTCGCTCATGGGGTCGACTCCTGGGGGGCTTCGTCGGAGAGAAAGCGCTCGGCCAGTCGCACCCAGTAGATGGCTGCGGGCGCGAGGATCGCGTCGTTGAAGTCGTAGTGCGGGCTGTGCAGCGAGGCGCTGTCGCCATTGCCGAAGAACACATAGCTGCCGGGGCGCGCCTGCAGCATGAAGGCGAAGTCTTCGCTGGCGGTGCGCGGGCGGAATGCGGCATCGACACGGTCCGCGCCGAAGGTGTCGAGCGCCACCTCGCGGGCGAAGACGGTCTCGGCCTCGTGGTTGATGACAGGCGGAAAGCCCAGCCGGTAATTGACATCCGCCGTGGCACCGAAGCTCTCGGCCTGTGCCTTCGCCAACGCTGGAATGCGCTGTTGCAGCAAGGCACGCACCTCGGGCTTGAAGGAGCGTGCCGTGAGCTTCAGCTCCACGGTGCCGGGAATCACGTTGGAAGCCTCGCCTCCATGGATGGAGCCCAGCGTCACCACGCCCATGTCGAGCGGGTTGACGTTGCGCGACACGATGGTCTGCAGCGCTGTGATCAGGTGTGCGCTGACCACCACCGGGTCGACCGTTTCGTGCGGCTGCGCGCCGTGGCCGCCCTTGCCGCGCACGGTGATCTCGGCCTGGTCGATGGCCGCCATCGCGGGCCCCGAGACGCAGCCGACATGCCCCGCGCCGACGCAGGGCCAGTTGTGCAGGCCGAAGACCGCGTCGCACGGGAAGCGCTCGAACAGGCCCTCTTCGATCATCTGCTTGGCGCCGGCGCCAAGTTCTTCGGCCGGCTGGAAGATCAGGTGCAGCGTGCCGCTGAATTCACCCGACTGGGCGAGAAAACGCGCCGCCGCCAACAGGATGGCGGTGTGGCCGTCATGGCCGCAGGCATGCATCACGCCCGCATTCACGCTGGCATAGGCCAGGCCCGTGGCCTCGCGGATGGGCAGCGCATCCATGTCGGCACGGATGCCCAGACGCTTGCCGGGGCCGCGCCGCAACGTGCCCACCACGCCGGTGCCGGCAATGCCGGTCGTGACCTCGTAGCCCCAGGCGGTCAGGCGCTCGATCACCAGGGCGGAAGTGCGGTGCTCCTTGAATGAGAGTTCAGGGTGCTGATGGATGTCGCGTCGCAGTGCGATGAACTCGTCGCCGTAGCTGGCAATGGCGGATTCGACGCGGTGGATGTCCTTGACGGCCGTGCGCGGCAATACGGCGCCCATCAGGCGACCTTTTTCACAACAGCCGCGACACCTTCCTGCGCCACGTAGCGGCTCGCCTTGCGCGGCAGGCCGAGGTGATCGCGCAGCGTGTGGCCGGGCAGCTCACGCTGGTAGCGCCCGCGCGCCTCCAGCGCCGGGACCACGAATTCGATGAAGTCGTCCAGGCCCTGCCCCAACACCGGAAAGCCGAGGATGAAGCCGTCGGCCGCGCCTTCGTCCACCCAGCGGATGATCTCGTCAGCAATGCGCTCGCCGGTGCCGACGAACTGCGTGCGCGGCGTGGCGACTTCGAGCGCCACTTCGCGCAGCGTCTGGCCCTTGGCCCTGGCGTTGGCCTTGATGCGGTCGGTGGTCGAGCGAAAGCTGTTGCGGCCGATCTCGCCCAGCTCGGGGAACGGCGCGTCCAGCGGGTACTGGCTGAAGTCGTGGTGGTCGAAGAAGCGGCCCAGATAGGCCAGCGCTTCCTCGACGGTCAGCAGCTCGCGGATGGTGCGGTACTTGGCCTCGGCCTCTTCCTCAGTCGCCGCGACGACCGGGCCGATGCCCGGGAATA
The DNA here is from genome assembly GCF_014302995.1 of Variovorax sp. PAMC26660. Taxonomy (NCBI): domain Bacteria; kingdom Pseudomonadati; phylum Pseudomonadota; class Betaproteobacteria; order Burkholderiales; family Comamonadaceae; genus Variovorax; species Variovorax sp. PAMC26660. The sequence goes on along the minus strand of NZ_CP060295.1, from coordinate 5,923,745 downwards.
TCTTCACGTCGTCGGCCTGCCGGCCCTGTGCGACCGCGCTGGCCTTCACCTGCTTGAGGAAGGCGCGTGTCTCCTCGATGGACGGCGAATGCGTGAACACCGCATCCGCGTACTTGCCCGCCAGCCCGACACCCGCGTCGGACGATCCGGCCTGGAAGATCACCGGCTGGCCCTGCGGCGAGCGCTGGATGTTCAGCGGGCCCGACACATTGAAGAAGCGCCCCTTGTGGTCCAGCGTATGCAACTTCTCGCGATCGAAGAACTGCCCGCTCTCGCGGTTGCGCGTGAAGGCGTCCTCATCCCAGCTGTCCCACAGGCCTTGCGTCACTGCGAGGTATTCGTCGGCGATCTCGTAGCGCAGCGCGTGCTCGGGGTGTGTGCGGCTGTAGTTCTTGGCGCTGCCTTCGAGCGGCGTGGTCACCACGTTCCAGCCCGCGCGCCCGCCGCTGATGAGGTCGAGCGAGGCGAACTGGCGCGCCACCGTGAACGGGTCGCTGTACGAGCTGGAAATGGTGCCCGCCAGGCCGATCTTCGAGGTCACGGTCGCGAGCGCCGACAGGATCGAGATGGGCTCGAAACGGTTCAGGAAGTGCGGGATCGACTTCTCGTTGATGTAGAGCCCGTCTGCCACGAAGGCGAAGGCAATGCCTGCCGCTTCGGCCTTCTGCGCGGTCCGCACGAAGAAGTCGAGGTTGACGCTGGCATCGGCCGGTCCGCCCGGATGCTTCCATGAATTCATGTGGCTGCCGGCACCTTGCAGCATGACGCCGAACTTGATGTTGCTCATGACGATCGTTCTTCTTGATTGGGGAAAAAAGGAAAGGCTCAGGCCAGCGCGGGCTCGCGCGCCTTGGCCAGCAGTTCGATGCAGGCCGAGCGCTCCGCGAAACCGGCGACGGGAATGTCGATGACGAACTCTTCGATGCCGTGGCGTTCGCTCAACGCATCGAGCGCGTCGCGCACCTCTTCGCCGGTTCCGGCAATGACATGCGGGCGCCGCTCTTCGGTGCGGTAGTCGGTCACACCGGCCTGCCGCGCGAACTCGGCCGCGGCCTCCAGGCTGGGCAGGTTCACGCTCTGCCCGGTCGGCAGATGCACCTTGAAGCTGCGCAACGCGCCCACGAGCTGCGCGGCCTTCTCGTGCGTCTGGGCCGCGAAGGCAAAGAGCGCGAGCAAGGGTGCGCGCCCCGTGGCCGAGCGGTAGGCATCGACAGACTGTTCGAGGTTGACGGGGTCGCCGTTGAAGTGACCGGCGTAGACAAACTCCCAGCCGAGTTGCGCGGCCAGCAGTGCACTCTCGGGGCTGCCGCCGAGCAGCACGCGCTGCGGCAACTGGGGCGGATTCGGCGTGGCGACCGCGCCTGCCAACGCGTGGCCCGAAGCCACGCCGTCATGCAGGAAGGCATCGAGTTCGGCAAGGCGCACGCCGAAGTCTTCGCGCTGCTTCACCGGATCGTGCAGCCACTGCAGCGCCTTGCTGGTGAGCGGCAGGCCACCGGGCGCCTTGCCGACACCCAGATCGACACGACCCGGTGCCAGCGAGGCCAGCACGCGGAAAGTCTCGGCCACCTTGAACGGGCTGTAGTGCTGCAACATGACGCCGCCCGTGCCGACACGGATGCGCGAGGTCTTGGCAAGCACATGCGAGGCCAGCACCTCAGGGGCCGATCCCGCGTAGTTGCGGTTGCCATGGTGCTCGGCCAGCCAGTAGCGGCGGTAACCCAGTCGCTCGGCGCTTTGTGCGAGCGCGATGGTGTGCTGGAAAGCCTGTGCGGCGTCTGCGCCTTCAGGGATCAGGCTCTTGTCGAGCAGGGACAGCGAATAGGACACGGTGTGCGGCGAAAGACGCCATTGAAAGAATTGCTGCGAATTCTGTAGGGCATCGCGCGCACCGTTTGCGCTGATTTTCTATATCGATATCTGCATATTGCTCAGTCGCCCAGGTGGCCCAGGATCGACCGCGCCGCATCGGCCGCGCTGACGATGGCCGTATCGATCACGAGGCGTTGCGTGGTCCACGGCATGTAGTCGCGGCCTTGCACAGAAGCCCATGTCGGCGGCGCGAGGCCCGGAATGTCGCAGGTGCGTTGCGTGACGCGGCGCCGGTGTTCGGCGACATCGGAGCACACGATCTCGACCTCGATCACGCGCGAAGATGAGTCCGACGCCACGGCACGCCAAGCCTCGCGCGTGAGCGGCAGCGGATTGACGCAATCGGCCACCACGGTCTGCCCGAGTGCCAGATTGGCGCGGGCCAGTTCATAGGCGACGACATAGCCCGCAGGCCCGACGTCGCCCGCCAGCACCTTTGCCGACACGATGGCCTGCTCGATGGTGTCGATGCGCAGGTACACGGCCGGGGAGCGTGCAACGATCTCGCGGGCGATGGTGGTCTTGCCCGTGCCGGGCAAGCCACCCAGAACAATCAGCATCGGTGTCTTTGCCTCCAGGTGGGTCCCGCATGGTGCTGGCCCCGGCCCTTGCTGTCAAAGCGCCTGATGCTCGCGCCTCACCACGAATGCGGCAGCAAGGCCAGCGTCGCTGCCGCATGCAGCCGGCGCAACGCCCTCACCGGCACATAGCCATGCGGCGCACGGCGTGCAATTTCGCGCGGCGAGCTGGGGGGAATGCGCCACGACTTCGCTGTCAGGGCAAGAACATGGCGGGCCTGTGCGGCGGGAGAGTCGAAGAGATGGCGCTGTGGCATGGCAATGTGAAGGTGAACGCTGCGCCCGATTCTGCGCAGCGCCCTGCCCTTTGCCAAAGACGGATTGCGAGTTTCCTGATGCAGAAAATTCCACCTGCCACGCCAGGCACTCACTACGATGGCCTGGGTCAACCACAAGGAGCACAGACATGTCGAATCACGTTTACAAGTCGCTCGAGCTGACCGGCTCGTCCTCCACCGGCATCGAGGACGCAGTTCAGACCGCCATCGCCAAGGCGCACGAGACCATCCGCAATATCCAATGGTTCACCGTGACCGAGACGCGCGGCCATGTCGTGGATGGCAAGGTCGCGCACTGGCAAGTGACGCTGAAGATCGGCTTCACGCTGGAATAGCCCACCCGGCGCAAGGCCGGGCATGGCCCGGCATCAGGCGAAGTCGGTCGAGGGCTTTTCCCAGAGATTCACGCCGCCTTCGACCGCGTACTTGTCGATCTCGGCCAGCTCTTCGGCACTCAGCGGCGCATGCGCGAGCGCCGCCACGTTGTCGACGATCTGCTCGGGCCGGCTGGCACCGATCAGTGCGGAGCTGACGCGCGGATCGCGCAAGGTCCAGGTCAGCGCGAGCTGCGCGAGACTCTGGCCCCGGCGCTGCGCGATCTTGTTCAAGGCGCGCGCGCGTTCCACGTTCGCTTCGGACAAATGCTCCTGCTTCAGCGAGCCGCCGCCGGGCCGGTTGATGCGCGCATCGGCCGGAATGCCTTGCAGGTACTTGTCGGTCAGCAGCCCTTGCGCGAGCGGCGTGAAGGCGATGACGCCGGCACCCAGATCCTCGGTGGCCGTGAGCAGGTCTTTCTCGATCCAGCGGTTGAACAGGTTGTAGGCCGGCTGGTGGATCAGCAGCGGCACCTTCCACTCGCGCAGCAGCGCGGCGATCTCGCGCGTCTTGCCGGCCGAGTAGGAAGAAATGCCGATGTAGAGCGCCTTGCCCTGCTGCACGGCCTGCGCCAGTGCAGACGCGGTTTCTTCGAGTGGCGTGTGCGGGTCGAACCGGTGCGAATAGAAGATGTCGACATAGTCCACACCCAGGCGCTGCAGGCTCTGGTCGAGGCTGGCGAGCACGTATTTGCGCGAACCGCCGCCCTGGCCGTAGGGGCCGGGCCACATGTCCCAGCCGGCCTTGCTGGAGATGATGAGTTCATCGCGGTAGGCCTTGAAGTCTTCGCGCAGCAGGCGACCGAAGTTGGTCTCGGCACTGCCGTACGGCGGGCCATAGTTGTTGGCCAGGTCGAAGTGATTGATGCCCAGGTCGAAGGCCGTGCGCAGCAGCTTGCGTTGCACGTCGATGGGCGTGCTGTCCCCGAAGTTGTGCCACAGCCCGAGCGAGATGGCGGGCAGCACGAGCCCGCTGCGCCCGACGCGGCGATAGGGAATGGCGTCGTAGCGCGCGGGAGCTGCGAGATAGGTCATGGAATGTCTCTGAGCGAAAAAGTATGAAGGAAGAGAAAAGCACGCGGAGTGCACGGGGCACGCCAGTGCAGCATGCCTGCGCAGGGATATCGCCGCAAGCGTTGGCGGTCGCTGGTTTCAATGGCGATGAAAGCGAACGTATCAACGGGCGTGCGCGGGCACAAAGAAGGAAAGCGTGGATCGATATGCGGGTTGTGCGCGAGAGGCAGAATCGCGATCTTGCAGATCACGCTCGCGCCGATCCGCCAACCAACCAATCTCCCAGCCGAAACCCATTCGGGCATGGCTGTGCCTTGGGCCATCGTGGCACTCCTCTCCTGAGATTCCGTCTGCCTCATGCGTCCAATGAAAAATATCACCTTCTCCACACCCACGCCCGAACAACTCGCCAGTGGCGAACTCGGCCGAAAGCTGCGTGCGTTCAACTACGGGGTCGTCGGCAAGTACGCCGAGACCCAGTACGTGCGGCTGGACGCGAGGGACGAAGCCGGCCGCCTGCTCGGCGGGCTCCGGGGCTACGTTGCCCTGCGCTGGCTCACCGTCGAAATTCTCTTTGTGGAAGAAGATACGCGCGGCTCAGGGCTTGGGAGTCGCCTGCTCGTGGAAGCGGAACAGCAGGCCATCGCGCTCGGTGCGAAGAATGCGAGGCTCGACACTTTCGAGTGGCAGGCGCGGCCTTTCTATCTCAAGCACGGCTATGAAGAGTACGCCCGCATCGATGACTTCGTGCAGGGCCAATACTTGGTGCTGATGAAGAAGGCGCTAACGGGCTGAAGGCGTGTCTGTTGTTGGCCACATTGAGGTTGCTGTTCAGGGCATCGCTCACGCCGACACGGGGCTCTTTTTCGCGAATGTCCCCCGCTTCGCTCCTCCTTTATTTAGCTAAAAAGAGCCCCGTATCAGCGTGAGCGTTATGCGGAGCAGTCGTTGATCGGCGATCACCAGCAGCGTGCCCCTGTGTGAATGACGCCAGGTGCTCCCCGCAGCGAAATAAAGGAGGAGCGAAGCGGGGGACATTCGCACAGGGGAGCACCTGGTGTCATTCGCACTCGCCCTGAATGAACCCGCTCCAAACAGCAGCGCCCAGAACAAGTACACCCTAAACAAAAAATCAGAGAGCCGCCCGCCCTCGAAGCAAGAAAGCCCTCAGCCTCGCATTCATCGGCTCCGAATAGAACCGCGCGACGCCCCATGCCACAAGCACCGAGGCCGCGACAAAGAAGACCATCGCGGGGAGCTTGTAGACAGCCGGCATCGCCCCACGCGGCACAAAGCTGCGCATCAACCCCAGCACGATGATGTGAAAGAGGTACAGCTCATAGCTGTGCCGTCCCAGCCAGCGCAGCCCCGCCAACGCCCTGCTGCGCAACGCCCAGCCCGGCACGCGCTCGTTGTGCGCGCCGATCAGCAGCACGGCAGTGCCGGCCGCGATGGCAGTGAAGCCGAAGACTTCGTTGCCCTGAATCCCGCGCAGGTACGTCACGGCCACGAGACAGGCTGCGGCAAGCTGTAGCTGGCGGCCTCCCCAACTGCCAAGGCTGAAGCGTTGTGCCAGCAACGCGGCGCAGCAACCGAAGGCCACCGCGTCGAAACACGCGAGATAGCCGTACATGAAGTAGATCTCGTCGTCCGTGTGAAAGCTGCGGTAGATCGGGCCCACGACGATCGCCAGCACCCACACGGCCACGATGGCCCATTGCCGCTTCAGCCCGAAGCACAGCAGCGGAAACGCGAGATAGAACACCTCCTCCACCGACAGCGACCAGTAGATGTTCATCGCGTAGTTGAAGTACCACGCATGCTGCATCAGCACGTTGTGCCAGAAGCTCAGCACCGACAGCACCGCGACCGGATAGCCGACCTCCGGCCAACCGGGCTTGGCGACATTCATGAATGCCGGTTGCTTCAGCAGCCCGAGCACCACGATCACCACCAGCGCAACGACAAGGCACGGCACGATCCGCGCGAAGCGAAACGCATAGAAGCTGCGCACGTCCACGTTGCCCAGGCTGCCGTAGCGCCGCAGCGTGGTCGAGGTGATGAGGTAGCCCGAGACCACGAAGAACATCGTCACGCCGTAGTTGCCATTGCGCGCAACGGCCTTGATGAATTCCGCCGGCAGCACGGCCGCCAATGGACTGTCGAGCAGCGAGTACGACAGGTGGAAGTGCAGCAACAGCACGAGGGAAATCGCGATCCCGCGAAGGATGTCGATCCTGAAATTCCGGGCCTGCAAAGGCTGGGCAGATGCGCCGGCAGCGCCGGGGCCGGTGGCCGCGGACGGCGAAGGAAGCAAGGACATCGGGAAAACACCTAGAGGCGAACTGCAACGAGCTTAAACGAGCGCGCCACGAGGGAAACGGCACGCATGCCGCGTCCATGCGCAGCTCCAAAAGCCCCCTCACTCCTGGCCCGTTACTTGCAACTTCGCCTCAAAATGACAGAAAATTTTCTTAACTGACTTATATTTGTAAACTAGTTTTCATTAACGCACCCTTCCGGGCGCCCCACTCCCCGCATGAGCACCAACGTCGACACCCCAGGCACCACCGTGGCCCAGCGCATTGCGCAGGCATTGCCACGGCTGACGCGTTCGCACCGGCAGGTGGCCGACTACGTGCTGGAGCACCCGCTGCAGGTGGCCACGCTGCCCATCGACGAGCTCGCGGCCGCGGTGGGTGTCTCGGTGGCCACCGCCAACCGTTTCGCCCGCGCGCTGGACTTCGACGGCTACGCCACCTTCCGCGCCGAGCTCGTGCGCGGCTTCGAATCGCTGGTGGCACCGGTGGAGCGCCTGCGCGGCAACCTCGAGCATCCGACCACGGTGGCCGAGGTGTTCGCCACCGCGCTCGACGAAAGCCGCCGCAACATCGAAGCCACGCGCCAGACGCTGGACTACACCGCCTGCGAAGCCGCGGTGGAACGCATCGGCAAAGCGCGCTCGGTCTACATCGCAGGCTTCGGCGCCAGCGGCTGGCTCGCAGGCCTGCTGCAGCACGGGCTGGACAGCAGCTGCCGAGACGTGCGCCTGCTGCCGGGCGTGAGCGGCGTCACGCACGCGGCGCGCTCGCTGATGCACGCGGGCCCGAAGGACGTGTTCATCGGCCTGACTTTTCCGCGCTACCTGACCGACACCGTGATGCTTGCGCAGATCGCACGCGAACAAGGCTGCGGCGTGATCGCGCTCACCGACCGCCCGACCTCGCCGATGGCGCCGTTGGCCGACGTGGCGCTCTATTGCCAGACCGAAACCAGCTACCGCCCGAACTGCGAAACCAGCGTGCTCGCGCTGGTCGAGGCGCTGACCAGTGCGGTAGCGCTGCGCGCGCCCGACCCGGTGCAATCGGCGCGCCGCACGCTGCAGGTGTTGCGCCCCTGGCTGCACGGCGCCAACGGGTTGCCGCGGATCGACGGCCCCGCCGCGCGCTCGGTTGGCACGTCCAGCACTTCCTCCGATGGCGCCGCCCTGAACGGCGCCGGCAAGAAAAAGAACAAAGCTTCCCGATGAAGAACGACAACACCCACATTCCCGTCATCGCCATCCATGGCGGCGCCGGCACCATCAGCGCCGCAACGACCAGCCCCGAACAGGCGCAGGCCTACCACGACGCCCTGCAGAACATCGTGCGCGCCGCACAGGCCATGCTGCTCAAGGGCGCCAGCGCACTCGACGCCACATGCCTGGCCGTCGAGATGCTCGAAGACTGCCCGCTCTTCAACGCGGGCCACGGCGCGGTCTTCACCCACGACGAAACCCACGAACTCGATGCCGCCGTGATGGACGGCGCCACGCTCGCCGCCGGTGCCATCGCCGGTGTGTGCCACGTCCGCCGCCCGGTGCGCGCCGCGCGCGCCGTGCTCGAAGACGGCGCGCACGTGCTGCTGGCCGGCGCGGGCGCCGAAGCCTTCGCGCGCGAACGCGGGCTGGAAATGGTCGAGCCTGCGTTCTTCTCCACCGAGGCGCGCCGCCAGCAGCTCTACCGCGTGCGCGACACCGGCCGCGTGGTGGTCGACCACGACGGCGCCACCATGACGCCACCGCTCGACGAAGACAAGAAGTTCGGCACCGTAGGCGCCGTAGCGCTCGACATGCACGGCCACCTTGCCGCAGCCACATCGACCGGCGGCATGACCAACAAGCGCGTCGGCCGCATCGGCGACACGCCCCTCATCGGCTCCGGCACCTATGCCGACGACCGCACCGCCGCTGTGTCCTGCACCGGCAGCGGCGAAATGTTCATCCGCGTTGCCGCGGCCTACGACGTCTGCGCCCGCATGGCCTACGGCGGCGCCACGCTCGAAGCCGCTACGCACGCGGTGGTGCAGCAGTCGCTGCCCGCCATCGGCGGCACCGGCGGGCTGATCGCCATCGACCGCCACGGCAACCTGAGCCTGGCCTTCAACACCGAAGGCATGTACCGCGGCCACGCGCGTGGCGATGAAGCGCCGGTAACAGCCATCTTCGCCTGACACGCGCGCCCTCTTTCTCTCGCACTCCCATGTCCACCCCTGCCCTCGCCCTGCCGGACGGCCGCGTTCTCGCCGTCGACGATCTCACTGTTCGCTTCTCGACGTCGGAGCGCACCGTCGATGCCGTCAAGAACCTGTCCTTTCACGTCGACCACGGCGAAACGCTCGCGGTGGTGGGCGAATCGGGCTCGGGCAAGTCGGTGACTTCGCTCGCGCTGATGCGGCTGGTGGAGCACGGCGGCGGCCGCATCCTCGGCGGCAGCATGGCGTTTCGGCGCCGCAACGGCGAAGTGCTTGACCTGGCGCAAACGCGCGACAGCACGATGCGCGGCATTCGCGGTGCGGACATCGCGATGATCTTTCAGGAGCCGATGACCTCGCTGAACCCGGTCTTCACCGCCGGCGACCAGATCGCCGAGGCCATCCGCATCCACCAGGGCAAGAGCAATGCGGCCGCACGCGCCGAGGCGCTGCGCATGCTGGAGCTGGTGCGCATTCCCGAAGCGCGCAACGTGCTCGACCGCTTTCCGCACCAGTTGTCGGGCGGCATGCGCCAGCGCGTGATGATCGCGATGGCGCTGTCGTGCAAGCCGCAGTTGCTGATTGCCGACGAACCCACCACCGCGCTCGACGTGACCATCCAGGCGCAGATCCTCCAGCTCATTCGCGAGCTGCAGAAAGAGATGCACATGGGCGTGCTCTTCATCACGCACGACATGGGCGTGGTGGCCGAGATTGCCGACCGCGTGCTCGTCATGTATCGCGGCGACAAGGTCGAAGCCGGCACGTCGGATGCCGTGTTCGCCTCGCCGAAGCACCCTTATACGAAGGCACTGCTGTCGGCGGTGCCCAAGCTGGGCGCGATGCAGGGCACCGACCTGCCCGCCAAGTTCGAACTGCTGCGCACGGAAGGCAGCGCGGAGATGGCGCCATGCGACCACATCACGCCGCAAGACACGGTGCGCGAAGAAGCCGGCCCGATCCTGCGCGTGCGCGATCTGGTCACGCGCTTCGACGTGCGCAGCGGCATCTTCGGCCGCGTCAAGCGCCGCGTGCACGCCGTGGAAAAAATCAGCTTCGACCTGTACCCCGGCGAAACGCTGGCGCTGGTCGGCGAATCGGGCTGCGGCAAGTCGACCACCGGCCGTTCGTTGCTGCGCCTGGTCGAGAGCCAGAGCGGCGCCATCGAGTTCGGCGGCAAGAACATCCGCGAGCTGCCCACGCGCGAACTGCAGGCACTGCGCCGCAACATCCAGTTCATCTTCCAGGACCCGTTCGCATCGCTCGATCCACGTGTGACGGTCGGTTTCTCGATCATGGAGCCGCTGCTGATCCACAACATCGCCAAGGGCGCCGAGGCGCAGCAGCGCGTGGACTGGCTGCTGCAGAAGGTTGGCCTGCCGCCGGAAGTGGCGCAGCGCTATCCGCATGAGTTCTCGGGCGGCCAGCGTCAGCGCATTGCGATTGCACGCGCGCTCGCGCTGAACCCGAAGGTGGTGGTGGCCGACGAGTCGGTGTCCGCGCTCGACGTGTCCATTCAGGCGCAGATCGTCAACCTCATGCTCGACCTGCAGCGCGAGCTGGGCGTGGCCTTCCTCTTCATCTCGCACGACATGGCCGTAGTCGAGCGCATCAGCCACCGCGTGGCCGTGATGTACCTGGGCCAGATCGTCGAGATCGGTCCGCGCCGCGCGGTGTTCGAGGCACCGCAGCACGCCTACACCCGCAAGCTGATGGCGGCGGTGCCGGTGGCCGATCCGTCGCGCCGCCACAAGCCGCGCGCGCTGCTCGAAGGCGAGATCCCCAGCCCCATCCGCGCAGTCGGCGACGAGCCCGACGTGCCGCCGCTGGTGCAGGTCGCGCCCGGCCATTTCGTTGCCCGCCACGCCATCGGCGGGGCCTTTTGATTCCTGACGCCATCGGCGGCGCGTTCCGATTTTTCATCCCGCAGGCCCTCCTGCTTTTTTTCCACGAACCGACTGGAGTTCTTCCATGAAGCCATCTTCTTCCTCCCTGCGATGGGCATCCGCACTGCTGGGCCTGGCCGCCATTGCCGCATCGGGCACGGCGCTGGCCGCGAAAGACGTGGTGCTGGCCATCGGCTGGCAGCCGGAAACGCTGGACCCGTACAACACCAACACCACCATCACCACGGCCGTGACCAAGACCTTCTATGAAGGCCTGTTCCAGTTCGACAAGGACCTGAAGGTGCAGAACGTGCTCGCCGAGAGCTACGACGTGTCCAAGGACGGCCTGGTCTACACCATCAAGCTGCGCACCGGCGTCAAGTTCCACGACGGCACCGACTTCAATGCAGAAGCCGTGAAGGTCACGCTCGACCGCGTGCTCAATCAAGACAACAAGCTGCTGCGCTACAACCAGTTCAACCGTGTTGGCAAGGTCGAGGCGGTGAACCCCAGCACCGTGCGCATCACGCTGAAGGAGCCCTTCGGCCCCTTCATCAACTCGCTGGCCCACGCATCGGCCGCGATGATTTCGCCGACCGCGCTGAAGAAGTGGGGCAACAAGGACATCGCTTTCCACCCCGTCGGCACCGGCCCCTTCGAGTTCGTCGAGTGGAAGCAGACCGACGCCGTCAAGGCCAAGAAGTTCGACGGCTACTGGAAGAAGGGCTACCCGAAGGTCGACAACCTGCAATGGAAGCCGGTGCTCGAGAACAACACGCGCGCCGCCATGCTGCAGACCGGCGAAGCCGACTTCGCCTTCCCGATTCCCTACGAGCAGGCCGAGCTGCTGAAGAAGAGCGACAAGCTCGAAGTGGTGGCCTCGCCGTCGATCATCACGCGCTTCCTGGCATTCAACATGCTGCAAAAGCCCTATGACAACCCGAAGGTGCGCGAAGCCATCGGCTATGCCATCAACAAGGAAGCGCTAGCGAAGGTCGCGTTCGGCGGCTATGCCTTCCCCGCGCAAGGCGTGATGCCGCAGGGCGTGAAGTTCGCCGAGAAGATGGCGCCCATTCCCTACGACGTGAAGAAGGCCAAGGAACTGCTGGCCGAAGCCGGCTACCCCAACGGCTTCGAGTCGGTGCTGTGGAGCGCCTACAACAACACGACCAGCCAGAAGACCATCCAGTTCGTGCAGCAACAGCTCGCGCAAGTGGGCATCAAGCTGCAGGTGCAGGCGCTCGAAGTGGGCCAGCGCACCGAGCTGGTCGATGCATGGCCCGATGCGAAGACGGCCAAGGTGCGCATGTACTACACGGGCTGGTCGTCGTCGACCGGTGAAGCCGACTGGGGCCTGCGTCCGCTGTTCGCGTCCGAGTCGTGGGCGCCCAAGCTGAACAACATGTCGTTCTACAAGAGCGATGTGGTGGATGCTGCGCTCGCCAAGGCGCTGATCACCGTGGACGACAAGGAAAAGGCCGCGCTGTACAAGACCGCGCAGGACGAAATCCGCAAGGACCTGCCGCGCGTGCCGCTGGTCACCGAGCAGAACCTGTCGGCACACGCCAAGCGCCTGTCGGGTGTGTTCGTGATACCTGACGGCAACATCAACATCGACGCCATCGCGGTGTCGAACTGATCGCGCGCTCTTCGTTTCCTGACTGACTGTCCGGCGGGCGGCGGCCTCCTGCTGCCGCCCGTTCGCGACAACCGTACCCCATGCTGAATTACTTCCTCAAACGACTGTTGGGCCTGATCCCGACACTGCTCATCGTGGCAGTGCTGGTGTTCCTGTTCGTCCACATGCTCCCCGGCGACCCGGCGCGCCTTGCCGCCGGACAGGACGCCGACGAGCAGACCGTGGCCATGGTGCGCCAGGAACTGGGCCTCGACAAGCCGCTGCCACAGCAGTTCGTGAGCTTCTTCGCCCACATGGTGCAAGGCGACTTCGGCACCTCGATCCGCACGCGGCGGCCGGTGTCGACGGAGATTGCCGAGCGCTTCTTCCCGACGGTGATGCTGACCATCACCAGCATGGTGTGGGCCGTGATCTTCGGCATGGGGATCGGCATCGTGTCGGCGGTGTACCGCAACAAATGGCCCGACCGGCTGGGCATGACGCTCGCCGTGTCCGGCATCTCATTCCCGGCATTTGCCCTGGGCATGCTGCTGATGCAGATCTTCTCGGTCCAGCTCGGCTGGCTGCCCACCGTGGGCGCCGCCACCTGGAAGCACTACATCCTGCCCTCGATCACGCTGGGCGCGGCCGTGGCCGCCGTGATGGCGCGCTTCACGCGTGCGTCCTTCGTCGAGGTGATCCAGGAAGACTTCGTGCGCACCGCGCGTGCCAAGGGCGTGCACGAAACCAGCGTGGTGTTCAAGCACACGCTGCGCAACGCGCTGATTCCGGTGGTCACGATGATGGGCCTGCAGTTCGGCTTTCTGCTGGGCGGCTCGATCCTGGTCGAAGCGGTCTTCAACTGGCCGGGCCTGGGCCGCCTGCTGGTGGACGCGGTGCAGATGCGCGACTACCCCGTCATCCAGACGCTGGTGCTGCTGTTCTCGCTCGAATTCATCCTGATCAATCTCGTGGTCGATGTGCTGTACGGCTACATCAACCCGACCATCCGCTACAAGTGAGCAAGCAGCCATGACGCAAGCTTCCGGCGTGCCTGCCGAATCCATCGTTCCACTGTCCCCCGTTGCCGTGGTGCAAACCGCGGGCAAGGTCCGCACGCCCTGGGGCGAATGCTGGCGCCGCTTCAAGAAGCAGCCGCTGGGCATCGTGGCGGCCATCTTCGTGCTGTTGCTGGTGCTCATCGCGGTGTTCTCGCCGTGGATCGTGCCCTTCGATCCGGAGAACTTCTTCGACTACGACATGCTGAACAGCGGGCCTTCGGCCACGCACTGGTTCGGCGTCGATCCGCTGGGCCGCGACATCTTCAGCCGCATCCTGGCGGGCACGCGCATCTCGCTGGCGGCCGGCTTCCTGTCTGTGCTGGTGGGCGGCTTCATCGGCACGGCCTTCGGCCTGCTCGCGGGCTACTACGAAGGCTGGTGGGACCGCATCGTCATGCGCATCTCGGACGTGCTGTTCGCCTTCCCCGGCATCCTGCTGGCGCTGGGCGTGGTGGCCATCCTGGGCAGCAGCATGACCAACGTGGTGGTGGCGGTGTCGGTGTTCAGCGTGCCGGCGTTCGCGCGGCTCGTGCGCGGCAACACGCTGGTGCTCAAGCAGCAGACCTACATCGAGGCCGAGCGCAGCATCGGCGCGTCGGACTGGACCATCATCGTGCGGCACATCCTGCCTGGCACCATCTCTTCGATCGTGGTGTATTTCTCGATGCGCGTGGGCACCTCGATCATCACGGCGGCCAGCCTTTCGTTCCTGGGCATGGGCGCGCAGCCGCCAACGCCCGAGTGGGGCGCGATGCTCAACGAGGCGCGCGCCGACATGGTGACCTCGCCGCACGTGGCGCTGTTCCCCAGCCTGGCGATCTTCTTCACCGTGCTCGCCTTCAACCTGCTGGGCGACGCCCTGCGCGACGCGCTCGATCCGAAGATCGACCGCCAGTAAGTTCTTCTCTTCTTCATGCCCTCCACCACCCTGCCCTTCATCGGCCACCTGCTCCAGGGCGAGCGCAACACCATCACCGACGTTGCGGGCGTCACGGTCGGCCACCAGACACTGAGCGATGGCGATGTGCAAACTGGCGTGACGGTCATCCGCCCGCATGCCGGCGATCCGTTCCGCGACAAGGTGCCGGCGGCTGCGGTGGTGCTCAACGGGTTCGGCAAGAGCGTGGGGCTGGTGCAGCTCGCTGAACTCGGCGTGCTCGAAACGCCGATCGCGCTGACCAATACTTTCTCGGTCGGCACCGTGGGCACGGCACAGATCCGCCAGTGCGCTGCCGCCAACCCCGAGACCGGACGGGCGCTGCCCACGGTCAATCCGCTGGTCTTCGAGTGCAACGATGGCTTTCTGAACGACATCCAGCGGATGGCGGTGACGGAGGCCGACTACCTGCATGCCTTCGACAGCGCCGCCGCCGACTTCGCGCAGGGCTCGGTCGGCGCGGGGCGCGGCATGTCGAGCTTTCAGCTCAAGGGCGGCATCGGCAGCGCTTCGCGCCGCGTGTCGTCGCGCGATGGCGGGCTGCACACGGTCGGTGCGCTGGTGCTGGCCAACTACGGGCGCCAACCGCAGATGCTGCTGGCGGGTCATGCGGTCGGCGAGCGGCTGGCGGCGATGCAGGCATCGCGCAACGCCGCGGCTTCAGGCGAACCCGAGAAGGGCTCGATCATCATCGTCGTGGCCACTGACGCGCCGCTCGATGCGCGGCAACTGCGCCGGCTTGCACTGCGCGCAGGCGCGGGACTGGCCCGCACGGGCTCGGTCTTCGGCCATGGCAGCGGCGACATCGTGCTGGCTTTTTCGACCGCCTACACCGTGCCCGACCGTGTCGAACGGCCGATGCCGGCCGTGGCGATGCTGCACGACGGCCTGCTCGATGGGCTGTTCCAGGCTGCGGCCGACAGCACCGAGCAGGCTATTCTTCATGCGCTGTGGCGCGCGACGCCCGTCACGGGCCGCGACGGCAACCACCGCGCCGCGCTCGGCGATTTGCTGCCGGCGTCTTCCCTTTCACCCCTCGCCTGAGGAAACCCTCCGCCCATGAAAGTCCTGATCTCCACCGACATCGAAGGCGTTGCCGGCGTCTATCACCATGAGCAGACGCGTCAGGGCAACCCGGAATACGAACGCGCCCGGCTGCTGATGGCGCACGAGGCCAACGCGGCCATCGCGGGTGCCTTCGACGCCGGCGCCACCGAGGTGCTGGTGAACGACTCGCACGGCGGCTTTCGCAACATGCCGCCCGACGTGCTCGATGCGCGTGCGCGCGTGGTGCAGGGCAAGCCGCGCTACCTGAGCATGGTGGCGGGCGTGGAAGAAGGCGTGGACGCGGTCTGCATGGTGGGCTACCACTCGCGCGCGCAGGGGCGCGGCATCCTCGCGCACACGATCAACGGCTTTGCCTTTGCCGGCATCTGGTTCGGCGATCAGGAGCTGGGCGAAGCCGGCGTCTACGGCGCGCTGGCCGGCGAGTACGGCGCGCCAGTGGTGATGGGCAGCGGCGACGACATGTTCATCGCCGAGAACCGGCCGCTCTTTCCGCACGCGACCTTCGTGCAGACCAAGCGCGCCACGGGGTACTACAGCGGCGTGTCGCTCTCGCCCGAGCAGTCGCGCCATGCGATTCGCGCAGGCGTCGAAGAAGCGCTGGCCGCGCGCGCAAACGCACTGCCGTTGGTGTTCAAGGGCCCGCTGGTGGTCACGCTGCGTTGCCAGTCGCCGGGGCTGGCCGACCTGTTCTGCCAATGGCCGAACTTCGAGCGCGTCGATGGCGTGAACCTGCGCTTCACCGCCGAGACGGTCGAAGCGGCCGTGCGCATGCTGAACTGCTGCTCGGCGATGTCGACGATGCTGCGCTGAGGCGCGGCCCGATCAGCCCGCGTAACCCAGGGCCCGTGTCGCACTGCGACCGCCTTGGCCGCCCTGTTCCAGCTTGAACTCGCCGACGATCTTCGACAGGCTGCCCGCCTGTTCCTGAAGCGACTGGGCCGCCGCCGAGGCCTCTTCGACCAGCGCGGCGTTTTGCTGTGTCGCCTGGTCCATCTGCGTGATGGCCTGGTTGATCTGCTCGATGCCCGAGGTCTGCTCCTGGCTCGCCGCGCTGATCTCGCCCATGATGTCGGTCACGCGTTTCACGCTGCCGACAATCTCGTCCATGGTGCGGCCCGCATCGGCCACCTGTCGGCTGCCTTCCTCGACCTTTTCGACGGAGTTACCGATCAGCGTCTTGATTTCCTTGGCCGCCGCGGCCGAGCGCTGCGCAAGGCTTCGCACTTCGGAAGCCACCACCGCAAAGCCGCGTCCCTGGTCACCGGCACGGGCCGCCTCGACCGCTGCGTTCAGCGCCAGGATGTTGGTCTGGAAAGCAATGCCGTCGATCACGCCGATGATGTCGACGATCTTCTTGGACGATGCATTGATCGAGCCCATGGTGTCGACTACTTGCGACACCACGCTGCCTCCCTTCACTGCCACTTCCGATGCCGACGTGGCCAGTTGATTGGCCTGACGCGCGTTGTCCGCGTTCTGCTTGACGGTCGAGGTGAGTTCCTCGATCGATGCGGCGGTCTGCTCCAGCGAACTCGCCTGCGCTTCCGTGCGCGACGACAGATCGTGGTTGCCCATCGCGATCTGGGTGCTGGCCGTCGAGACGTTCATCACCACGCCATGCACCTGCATCAACGAGCCCTGCAAGGCCGAGCGCATCAGGTCCAGCGCGCGCAGCAGGCGGCCAGTTTCGTCCTTGGCATAGCTCGATTGGGCAACGCCCGTCAGGTCCATGTCGGCAATCGACTGCGCGATGGTCTCGGCACTGCGCAACGGTTGCGTGATGCTGCGGGCCAGCAGCCACGCCAGCAGCGCGCCCAGGACCAGGCTCACTGCGGAGCAGACGATCAGCAGCGTGCGGGTCTGCGCCTGCAGGTCGTTGGCGCGGGCGGCGGCGGCGTCGAGCTGCTCGCGCTGCATGTCCACGACCTGCTGCACACCGGCGAGGTAGCTGGTCGACGTGGGCTGGAACTGGGCATCGAAGGCGCGGTTGGCGCCGGCAAGGTCACCGGTCAGCTTGAGCTTGCTCACTTCTTCGCGCGAAGCCAGGTAGGCCTTGCGCAGGTTGCCGACCTTCTCGAACAGTTCGCGCTCCGCAGGCTTGACCAGCTTGGTCTCGATGAATTTCTGCAGCTCGTTGGTGTCCTTGATCGACTTGGCCGTTGCGGGCGCGAAGTAGTCGATCAGGCTGGCGTCGCTGCTCTTGGCAATGGCGGCCGCGCGCTGCACGCCCGAGGTGGTGTGGCGCAGCCAGTCGGAACCCGCCCGCTCGGTCTTCACGTTGTCCTGGATCATGGTGTCGATCTCCAGGCTCAGTTGCTGCAGCTTCAGCACCGCGGCGACGCTGGTGGCGAGAAACAGCGCCAGGATGGCGCCCAGCACGATGGCCAGACGCTTGCCAATTGAGACATTGCTCAAGAACATGATCGAACTCCAGAACGCAAGGGGGCGGAAAGACGGCCGCAAGACACGGCGGCACCGTCGAACCTGAACGAAGGAGCGAGGCCGGTGGCCGCTCTCCATGGCTGGATATCGGCAGTTCGGGTGAAAACTTTAGGCAACTTCCATCCGAACGCATCGCCGCCCGTCGCTTGCCTGCCGAAACTTCGTTCTGTTCCTAGAATTCCCGGGTCAGGCGGCTCCACGCCGGGGTCCGCGCCTTATCCGGAATAAGCATCCAACCGTCTTGAAACCCGCATGGACACTGGTGAATATGCTTATCCGGATAAGGCGCGAACCAAAAAATAGTTTGTTTCCATAAGGCCCGCTTTCAGAATCTCGGCTTCTTGCTGGGGCGCTGGACGCACTGCACTTCAAGACACACGCACGATGTACCAATACACAGAATTCGATCGCCAGTTCGTTCACCAACGAGCCGCCCAATTCCGAGACCAGCTCGAGCGCTGGCAAAAGGGCCGCTTGCACGAGGACGAGTTCCGCCCCCTGCGGCTGCAAAACGGCTGGTATGTCCAGCGCTACGCGCCGATGCTGCGCGTGGCCGTGCCCTATGGTGAGCTTTCGAGCCGCCAGCTGCGCGTGTTGGCAAAGATCGCCCGCGAGTACGACGAGCCCGAAGCCGAGGTCTACAAGAAGGCCATCGAGACGCAGGGCCTGCTCGGCAGCCAAAAGCTGCCCACCCACTACGCCCACTTCTCGACGCGCCAGAACGTCCAGTACAACTGGATTCCGCTGTCGAAGTCGGCCGACGTGATGGACCTGCTGGCTTCGGTCGACATGCACGGCATCCAGACCAGCGGCAACTGCATCCGCAACATCACGAGCGACGAGCGCGCCGGCATTGCCATCGACGAGATCGCCGATCCGCGCCCCTTCGCGGAAATCATGCGCCAGTGGAGCACGCTGCACCCTGAGTTCGCGTTCCTGCCGCGCAAGTTCAAGATTGCCATCACCGGCGCCACCGAAGACCGCGCCGCCACTGGCTGGCACGACGTGGGCCTGCACGTGGTGAAGAACGAAGCCGGCGAAATCGGTTTCCGCGTGCAGGTGGGCGGCGGCATGGGCCGCACGCCGATCATCGGCACCGTGCTGCGCGAGTTCCTGCCGTGGCAGCAGATCATGAATTACCTCGAAGCGGTGATTCGTGTCTACAACCGCTATGGCCGCCGCGACAACATCTACAAGGCGCGCATCAAGATTCTGGTGAAGGCCGAAGGCCAGCGCTACATCGACGATGTGGATGCCGAGTACAAGCAGATCCTCGAACACGACGGCGCACCGCACACCATCACGCAGGAAGAGTACAACCGCGTGGCTGCCTCCTTCGTGCCGCCGACGCTCGCCACCCGCGTGCTGCAAAGTGCCGAGAAGACCGACGCCGAGCTGCGCACCCACGCGGCAGACGACGTGCAGTTCGCCCGCTGGCTCGCCCGCAACGTCGCGCCGCACAAGAACCCCGCGCTGCGCGCCGTCACGCTGTCGTTCAAGCGCCTGAAGCAGGCGCCCGGCGATGCTTCGGCCGACCAGCTCGACACGCTCGCGTTGCTGGCCGACCGCTTCTCCGCCGGCGAAGCCCGCGTGACGCACGACCAGAACGTGGTGCTGCCCTGGGTGCATGCCGAAGACTTGCATGCGCTGTGGCTCGCCGCTCGCGCGGCCGGCTTTGCCAGCGCCAACGTGCACCTGCTGACGGACATGATCGCCTGCCCCGGCGGCGATTTCTGCTCGCTGGCGAACGCGCGCTCCATCCCGATTGCCGAAGCCATCACCGAGCGCTATCAGGACCTCGACGAGCTCGACGACTTGGGCGAGATCGACCTGCACATCAGCGGCTGCATCAACTCCTGCGGCCACCACCACAGCGGCCACATCGGCATCCTGGGCGTCGACAAGGACGGCAAGGAGTGGTATCAGGTGTCGCTGGGCGGCTCCGACGGTTCCGCGCTCAGCGGCGCGCCCGTGGCCGGCAAGGCCGTGGGCCCCTCGTTCTCGGCGGCCGAAGTGCCGGGCGTGATCGAGGCCGTGCTCACCACCTACCGAGACACCCGCGAAGGCGGCGAGACCTTCATCGACACGCTGCGCCGCGTAGGTCCGGACCCGTTCAAGGCCGCGGCCAACGGTGCGCGATTCAAGGTGGAGGAAGCAGCATGAACAAGACCCTGAACATTCTGGCCGCCGAAGATCACATCGACGATGGCGACCCGAAGGTGCTGCAGCTCGCCAACGATGCCGATCCGCTCGCCATCGAGATGTGCCTGGCCGACATCGAGCGCATCGACCTGAACTTTCCGAAATTCACCGACGGCCGCGCCTACAGCCAGGCCTTCCTGCTGCGCCGCCGCCTGGGCTTCACGGGCGACATCCGCGCCACGGGCGACGTGCTGATCGACCAACTGGTGCAGATGGAACGCACCGGCTTCTCGAGCGCCGTGCTGAAGGAAGGGGTGGACGCCTCCGACGCGCAGCGCCAGTTCGACCGCTTTGCCGCCTTCTACCAGGGCGACGCAGTGAAGACCGCGCCGCACTTCGTGGCCGGCAACTGAGCACCCGAAAGCGCATCGGAACCTTCGACATGAGCATCGCCACGGACATCGACTTCACACGCATCAACACCGACCTCGGCCGCAACGCCGAGGGCTTGGTGGACTGGGCCATCGGCCTGGGCCAGCCCGCGATCATCACCACCAATTTCCGCCCCTTCGAAGCGGTGATCCTGCACATGGTCACGCGTGCCAGGCGCAATGTTCCCGTGGTCTGGATGGACAACGGCTACAACACCGAGGCCACCTACCGCTTTGCCGATGAAGTGACGAAGCAACTGGGCCTGGATCTGCACATCTACCTGCCGCGCCGCTCGCGTGCGCATCGCGAAGCGGTGGAGGGCCAAACGCCGGCGCTCGACGATCCGCGCCATGCCGCTTTCACCGAAGAGGTGAAGCTCGAGCCCTTTGCCCGCGCGCTGCGCGAGACAGCGCCGAAGGTTTGGTTCACCGCGCTTCGTGCCACCGACACGGCCGTGCGTGCGCAGATGGACCCGGTCAGCGTCAACCCGGACGGCCTGATCAAGGTCGCGCCGCTGCTGCACTGGTCGTCCAAGGAGCTGTACGAATACTGCGAGGCCCATGGCCTGCCGAACAACTTCGACTACGTAGACCCGACCAAGGGCGAAGACAACCGCGAGTGCGGATTGCATCTCTCACACTGAGCGCCAACGCCTCACCCACCCTTCGCATTCAGCACACCACCCGATGAACGCCCGTACCGAAACCGATCTGCTGCTGCCGCCCATGCACTCTCCTGCGCACCTGTCCAACACGCACCTCGATGCGCTGGAAGAAGAAACCATCTTCATCCTGCGCGAAGTGGCGGCCGCCTTCGAGCGCCCCACCCTGCTGTTCTCGGGCGGCAAGGACTCGCTGGTGCTGCTCAAGTGTGCGGAGAAGGCCTTCGGCGCGGGTCGCATTCCGTATCCGCTGCTGATGATCGACACAGGCCACAATTTCCCCGAAGTGACGGCCTACCGCGACCAGCGTGCGAAGGAACTGGGCGCCGAACTCATCGTGCGCAATGTCGAAGACTCGATGAAGCGCGGCACCGTGCGCCTGGCGCACCCCGGCGAATCGCGCAATGCGCACCAGTCGGTGACGTTGCTTGAAGCCATCGAAGAATTCCGCTTCGACGCGCTCATCGGCGGCGCCCGCCGCGACGAAGAAAAGGCGCGCGCCAAGGAACGCATCTTTTCGCACCGCGACAGCTTCGGCCAATGGCAGCCCAAGGACCAGCGCCCCGAGCTGTGGACGTTGTTCAACACGCGCCTTGCCTCCGGCGAACACTTCCGCGTGTTCCCGATCTCGAACTGGACCGAACTCGACGTGTGGCAATACATCGAGCGCGAGCACGTCGGCCTGCCGTCGATCTACTACACGCACAAGCGCGAAGTGGTCGAGCGCCGCGGCCTGCTGGTGCCCGTGACCGAACTGACCCCGCCGCGCGACGGCGAAACGGTGCAGGTGCGCGACGTGCGCTTTCGCACCGTGGGCGACATCACGACCACCTGCCCGGTCGAGAGCCTCGCGGCCGATGCGGGCGACGTGGTGCTGGAAACGCTCACGGTCGATGTCAGCGAACGCGGCGCCACCCGGATGGACGACATGACGTCCGAAGCTTCGATGGAAAAACGCAAGAAAGACGGTTACTTCTGATGAGCGCGACGACTGCTGCAACCCCTGTCACCACCGACGTCCACGGCGACACCGGCACCGCCCTGCGCTTCATCACCTGCGGCTCGGTCGACGACGGCAAGAGCACGCTGATCGGCCGCCTGCTGGTAGACAGCAAGACCGTGCTGCAAGACCAGCTCGCCGGCGTGCAGCGCGGCGGTGAAACCGACCTCGCCCTGCTGACCGACGGCCTCTCGGCCGAGCGCGAACAGGGCATCACGATCGACGTGGCCTACCGCTACTTCTCGACCGCCAAGCGCAAGTTCATCATCGGCGACGCGCCGGGCCATGAGCAGTACACGCGCAACATGGTCACCGCCGCTTCGGCTGCCGATGCGGCCGTGGTGCTGGTCGATGCAACCAAGCTGGCCTGGGCCGCCGAAGTGGAAGACGGCACCGTGGTCAAGCGCGAGCTGCTGCCGCAGACCCGCCGCCATACGCTGCTGGCCAACCTGCTGCGTGTGCAGTCGATCGTGTTCGCAGTCAACAAGCTCGACGCCATCGGCGACGCCGGCCTCGCCTTCGAGCGCATCTCGACCGCGCTGAACGCCTTTGCAGAAGCGGCCGGCGTGCAAGTGGCCGGCATCGTGCCGATCTCTGCCCTCAAGGGCTGGAACGTGGCCACGCGCCATGCCGACTGGGTTGGCTACGAAGGTCCGAGCCTGCTTGAACTGCTCGAAGAACTGCCGGTCACCGCGCAGGACGAGGCCGTGCCCTTCGCCTTCCCGGTGCAGTGGGTCGAAAAATTCTCTTCCTCGGCCGACACCTCGCAGGGCCGCCGCGTGTTCTGGGGCCGCGTGGCCTCGGGCCATGTGGAACCCGGCCAGCGCGTGACCGTGCTGCCGAGCAACCAGACGGCGACCGTCGCCCAGGTGCTGAGCCACACCCGCCAGCCGAAGTCGGTGCATGCGGGCCACAGCGCCGGCATCGTGCTCGACCGCGAGGTCGATGTGTCGCGCGGCGACTGGCTGCTGGCGCCTGACGCCTTCGAGCCGGTGCGCGAGATCACGGCCACCGTGGCCTGGCTCGACGACGAGCCGCTGGTTGCGGGCCGCGTGTACTGGGCGCTGCAGGGCCATCGCTGGGTCAAGGCCAAGGTGGCGCGCATCGTCGATCGCGTGAACATCACGACGCTCGAATCGGAGCCCACCACGCAACTGGAAGCCAATTCCATCGGTGATGTGGTGCTCGCGCTGCAGCAGCCGCTGGCTGTGTTGCCCTTCGCGCAATCGCGTGCGCTGGGCTCCCTGGTGCTGGTCGATACGGCCTCCCACAAGACCGCTGCTGCCGTGCTCGTGCAGCCCGCCGCCGCAAAGGCCTAAAATCTCGGGTTTTCCCCGACCACTGACGTTAAAAGACAAATGACCCACGTCGTCTCCGAAGCCTGCATCCGTTGCAAATACACCGACTGTGTGGACGTTTGTCCCGTGGACTGTTTCCGCGAAGGTCCCAACATGCTGGTGATCGACCCGGACGAGTGCATCGATTGCGCGGTCTGCATCCCCGAATGCCCGGTCAACGCGATCTATGCCGAGGAAGACCTCCCGGCCAACCAGATCGCCTTCATCAAGATCAACGCCGAGCTGGCTCTGGCCGACGGCTGGAAGAGCATCACCAAGCGCAAACCCGCGCTGCCTGATGCCGACGACTGGAAAGACAAGACCGATAAAGTTGGGGAGCTGGTGCGCTGAGCACCTTGGCCTCCCCTATCGAAACCGACGCACTGATCGTCGGTGCCGGCCCTGTCGGGCTGTTCCAGGCCTTCCAGCTGGGCCTGCTTGAAATCTCCTGCCACATCGTCGATGCGCTGCCCGCCGCTGGCGGCCAGTGCGTGGCGTTGTACGGCCACAAGCCCATCTACGACATTCCCGGCACGCCGGTGACCAGTGGGCGCGACCTCGCGCAATCGCTGTTGCAGCAAGTGGCGCCGTTCAAGCCGCAGTTTCACTTTGGTGAGCAGGTGGCAACGCTGGCCCGGCAGGCCGATGGACGGCTGCTGATGACCACGTCGGCCGGCACGTCTTTTCTGGCGAAAACCGTGTTCATCGCGGCGGGTGTCGGGGCTTTCGTGCCCAAGCGCATCGCCGTTGAAGGCATCGAGCACTTCGAGGGCTCATCCCTCTTCTATCACCCCGATTCGCTGGACCGCTTTGCCGGCCAGACGGTGGTGGTCAACGGTGGCGACGACATCGCGCTGGAAACCGCCATTGCCCTCACGGTGACGGCCAGGCAGGTCACGCTGGTTCACCGACGCGACGGTTTCCAGGCCGACGAAGGCACCGTGGCATCGATGCGTGCCCTCGTAGCGGCGGGCAAGCTGGCCCTCAAGGTCGGCCAGCCGACAGCTTTCGACGGCAAGCAACTGCAGATCACCACGCCCGACACCACGACCGTCGAGCTGCCGCTCGATGCGCTGGTCGCCTGCCTCGGCATTTCGCCGCGCCTCGGCCCGATTGCCGATTGGGGACTGGAACTCGAGCGCAAGCAGGTGCCTGTCGACACCGAGAAATACGAAACGCGCGAGCGTGGCGTGTTCGCGGTGGGCGACATCAACACCTATCCGGGCAAGAAGAAGCTCATCGTCTGCGGCTTCCATGAAGCCACGCTGGCCGCCTGGGGCGCCACGGCCATCGTGTTCCCCGGCAAGGCCGTGCCGCTGCAGTACACGACCACCAGCACCCGCCTGCACGAGCTGCTGGGCGTGACCGTTCCGCGCTAGGCAATTGCCGCCAGCAGCGGCCGGTATTCACCGATGAAGCTGCCGATGGCGTCAACGAAACGATCGATGTCCGCATCGGTCACCGGCAAAGACAGCACGATGAAGCCGCGCGGCGAGGCATAAATGCCCTGGCCGATCAGGTGAAAAAACAGCAGTTGCCGCAGGCGCCCGTCGACCGCCGCCAGGTCTTCGGAGCGCAAGACTTCGCCCTTCACGAAATGCGCGTTCATCAGCGAACCCAGGCCGGTGAACTGCATGACCACGCCCTCTTTCGCACACAACGCGTTGAGGCGCGCGCGCATGGCGTCACCCCGGTCGGCCAGCGCGCCCGCCGCCTCGGACGTGAACAGCTTCGTCAGGCCCGCATACCCAGCCGCCATCGTCATCACGTTGTTGTTGAAGGTGCCCGAGTGCGCGAGCGACCCCGTGCGCGGGTCGAACAGCGCCATCACGTCGCGGCGTCCACCGAATGCGCCGAAAGACATGCCGCCGCCGATGTACTTGCCCAGCGTCGTCAGGTCGGAGCGAATGCCGAGTTTGTTCGCCAGGCCGTGCGGCGCCAGGCGTGAGGTCATGACTTCGTCGAAGACCAGCAGTGCACCGACACGCGTGGCCTCGTCGCGCAGTGCCTGCAGGAAGTCGAGACGCCCCGGAATGCAGCCACTGGCCCCTTGCATCGGCTCGATCAGGATGGCCGCGATTTCCGGCCCGTGCGCGTCGATCTGCTCGCGTGCGGTCTGCGCGTCGTTGTAGGGCAACACCAGAAAGTCGAAAGGCACTGTCGTCGGCAACGGCTTCGCGCCGAACCCCAGCACGCCGCCGTGATAGCCACCGGAGAACACCACGATCTTGCGGCGCCCCGTGAAATGCAGCGCCGCGGTGAGCGCCATCAGGTTCGCCTCCGTGCCCGAGTTGGTGAAGCGCAATTGCTCGACCTGCGGAAAGCGCTCGCAGATGACTTGGGCGAGCTTCCCTTCGAGCAGGTTGTGGCCCGTGAGGTTGATGCCGCTCTTCATCGCCTCGATGACGGCATCGCGGATCTCGGGCGCCGAGTGGCCGTAGACGCCGGCCGTGTATTCGGCGATGAAGTCGGCATAGCGGTGGCCGTCTGCGTCCCAGAGCGCAGCACCCTCGCCTTTTGCGATGGTGAGAGGGAACGGTGCGTAGAACAACACCGAGCGGCTGTTGGCGCCAGGCATGTAGCGCGCTTGTTCCTCGAACTGGCGCAGGCTCACCGGGTTGCTCTCGGTGAACTGCCGGTGCGCCTTCTCAAGGGCCTTGTTGATCGCGGTGTCGGTCATGGAAGATGTCCTCTCGATGGTGGTACGTCCGGGCGTTTGCGGCGCATTTAATTGATCAATGCTCAATTAATATTATTTATACGATTAATTGATCGCCTGCACAATGGCGGCTTCCATGAAGAAAACACCTGCCAAGCCCCCGCCCAGGACCGCCGGTCGCCCAGCAGGCGGCGCTGCGTTGACGAAGCAGCGCATCGCCGAAGCGGCGCTGGAATACATCGACGAATTCGGCCTCGGCGCCTTCAGCATGCGCGAGATCGCGACGCGGCTGGGCGTCTATCCGGCCACGGTGCACTGGCATGTGAGCACGCGCGAAGCGCTGCTCGCCGAGGTGGCCGCCACGGCGATGGCCGAAGTCACGCCGTCAGCGGGCAAGCTGACGTGGCAGGCATGGATCGCCGAACTGTTCCGCCGCTGCCGCGCCACCGTGCGGCGTCACCCGAACGTGGCGCAATTGCTCGGCGCCCAGTTGGTGTCGAACGGCAGCCTGCCGACCGAGCTTGTCGAGGGCGTGCTTGCGGCTCTGATCGAAGCCGGCTTCGAGGGCGAATCGCTGCTGGAGGCCTACAACTGCGTGATCGCGGCCATGCTGGGCTTCGTGACGATGGAGTTCTCGCCCCTGCCCTCCGACAACACGCAGGCCTGGGCCGAGGAACTGCGCGAACGCGTCCACACCATTCGCCCGCTCGACCACCCGGTGCTCACGCGCCACCTGCCGTTGCTGGCCAACAAGGCCTTCATCGTGCGCTGGGACAACGGCACGACAGTGCCGCTGGACGGCAGCTTCGAGCGGCACGTGCAGATCACCATCGACGGATTGGAAGCTTTCGCCAGCAGGGTCATCAGGACTGCGTAGGCTCCAGCAGCTCGTAGAGCACCATCCGCGTCTGCCGCCCGCGCAGTTCCACCAGTTCCTCGATGCGGCGCGTGGCGAGCCGCCCTTGCAGCCCCGCGAACGTTTCCTCGGAGAGCAACGTGCGCGTGCCCAGTTGCTTGTTGGTGCCTTCGATGCGGCTCGCCACGTTGATCACATCGCCCAGGGCCGTGTACGACAGGCGATCGCTGGAGCCGAGCACACCCGCCACCGCGAGACCCGTGTGGATGCCGATGCGTGTGCGGAACTCGTGCAAGCCCTCGTCGCGCCACTTCTGGTTGAGTTCGTTCATCTCGGCGTGCAGTTCGAGCGACGCGACGCAGGCTTGGTACTCCGCATCCGGCAGGTCTGCCGGCGCCCCCCACAGCACCATGATGCCGTCGCCCATGAACTTGTCGACCACGCCACCGTGCCGTGCGAACACGCCTGTGGCGAGGTTGAAGTACTCGGTCAACTGGCGCATCAGCACATCGGCTTCCATCGATTCCGAAATAGTGGTGAAGCCTTCCACGTCGGTGAACATCGCGGTGATGCGGCGCGGCGCCCCACTGGGCGCGAGCGTGTGGCCATCAGCAATGAGCTGCTTGATCACATCGACCGGCACGAACTTGCTGAAGGCCTTGAGGCTGCGCGCGGAATCGTCCAGCGCCTGGTTGAGGTGCTGGATTTCCAGCACCCGGCTCTTCTCGAGCGGCAGGTCGTCAAGTTCCAGCCGCCCGATGCGGCGGGCGGTGCGCGAGAGGTTTTCGATCGGCGCGGTCACGAGCTTCGACAGGCGCAGCGAAATGAAGAGCGCGATGGCAAGAAAGCTCAACGTGAGCAGCAGCGACCAGAGCACGTTGCGATGCAGGCCGCCGAGCAGCGCGTCTTCGGGCTCCCAGCTCACGAGCCGCCAGCCCGTGCCCGCGATGAGCGATGTCTGCACCCGGTAGCGCGCTCCCTCATGGTCAAGGGTGAAGGCCGTGTCTTCGGTCCAGCCCCGGCTGCCGTTGGCCAGCATGTGCGCGTGCAGCGCGCCGAGCACGCCACCTTGTGGATCTTCCAGCACGCGAACGACGTGGGGCTGGTCGCCACGTGCGATCACGTGGTGGTCGGCGCTCAGCAACGCGCTGTTGCCATGGCCGGTGCCACCGAACAGCCGGACCAGGCTGGAGAGATGGCCCAACGACACGTCGGCGGCCACCACCAGCGTCTGGGGCGCGCCTTCGTCGTCGCGTCGGTGGCTCGGCCGCGCGTGGCTGACGCCGAGTTCCTTCTCCGCTGGCAGCAGGAAAGGTGCGGTCCATACCGCGTGCCGCGCCTTCTCGGCTTGCAGGTATTCGCCGTCCTTCGTCGGGTCGTCGTCACTGCGGAAGGCCTCGATGCGGGTCGTCGCATAGCGCTGCCTCGGGTCGCTGTCGCCGTCTGAATCGGGTGGCTGCTTGTATTCCCACGTCTCGGTGCTGAACGTCGGATCGCGCAGGACCTGCCGCACGGCTGGCACGGGCTGGCGCAGCGCCATCAACTGGTGGCCGTCGTCGCTGGTCACGCCGATGCTGTCGAGCTCGGGCGTCTGCTCCAGCGCGGTCCAGAGCAACTCTGCGGTCTGGTCGCCGTCTTGGCCCGCCGGATGCAGGCTGGGCGTGTGGGCGATGGCGCGCACCAACGCTTCTGTCTTGGCGAGGAAGGCCAGCACGTTGTCCTCGACCCGGTCGTGGTTGACCTTGTGCGCGGACTCACCCACCCTCGACACCAGCCGTTCCGCTGCCCAGTAGCCGAAAGCCACCAGCAGCAGCGATTGCACCAGCGCGACGGCGCAGATGATGGTGCCGACATCGACCCTGAAGCGCCGCATGCGCGTTCGCGAAGTGTTGTCGGAGCCGACCGGCAAAGGCCCTGCCATGTCCGAACGCCTGAAATCATCATCTGCCATACGGTTTCCCTCCCGCGCATTGAAACGCGCCCTTGTTATTGGCCTTGATTTTCTCCCGTTCGCAGCATGGCCATGGCACGCGCGGCGATGCACTTTCCGGCAAGGGATAAAATCCTCCCCGCGCCGCAGTTCGCTGCAGTGCATTGCTAGGGGTGTCGAGCCGGAATCCGTTCCGGGGCTGACTGAGAGAGTCCCTTTGAACCTGACTGAGGTAATCCTCGCGCAGGGAAGCTGGTCCGGCGGCCTGTCGCGTTGTCTCGCGCGACGGCCGAGCCGCTGGAGCCTCGCCCACCTGCCAAACCTTTTGCACTGGAGCAAACGGATGGCACACGACGACAACAACGAATCTTCCCGCGCCAACGAGGCGCTCTCGCCGCTGCCCGCGTCGAAGCGCGTCTTTGGCTGGCATGACCATGCCTCGCTGTGGTTCAGCCTGGGCGTCGGCCTGCTGGTCATGCAGATCGGCGCCTACTTGGTTCCGGCAGTGGGCACGCGCGACGCGGCCATCGCGATCGTGCTGGGCTCCTGCCTCGGCGCCGGCCTGCTGGCCTGGACCGCGCGGCTGGGCTGCGAAAGCGGACTGGCCAGCGCCGGCCTGATGCATGCCACCTACGGCAGCGCCTTCGCGCGCCTGCCGGTGCTGCTCAACATCGTGCAACTGGTGGGTTGGACCACTTTCGAGCTGGTGATCATGCGCGAGGGCACGCAGGCCATCGGCCAACTGGCTTTCGGCCCGTCGCTCGGCTCCTTTTGGGGCGGCGTGCTGACCACGCTGCTGTGGGGCGCGGTGTTGCTGGCGCTGCTTGCGGGATCGATGGTCAAGCTGGTGCGGCGCTTCGTCAGCCGATTCGGCCTGCCGCTGGTGGTGCTGTCGTTGCTGTGGCTCAGTTGGCAGTTCGCGACGCGGCTGCAGGCCAAGGGGCTGGACGCCTTCTGGGCGCGGCCGGGCGACGGCAGCATGGGCATGTTCGGCGCGCTCGACCTGGTGATCGCGATGCCGGTGTCATGGCTGCCGCTGGTGGCCGACTATGCGCGGCACGGCAAGCGCAGCACGGGTGGTCTGGGCAGCGCGTTCAGCGGCACCTGGATCGGCTACGCGCTGGCCAATATCTGGTGCTACGCGCTGGGCGTGATGGTGGTGAGCGTGGCCGAACCGGGCGTCAGCCTCGTCACCGCGCTGCTGCTCGCACAGGGCGGGCTGGTGGCGCTGGGCCTCATCCTCATCGACGAACTCGACAACGCCTATGGCGACGTCTACTCGGGCTCGGTCTCCACCCACAGCCTGCTGCCGCGCTGGAGCGTGCGGCGCTGGGGCCTGCTGCTGGCCACGCTGTGCATTGCACTGGCGCTGGTGCTGCCGATGCACACGCTCGAACCTTTCCTGCTGCTGCTGAGTTCGGTGTTCGTGCCGCTGTACGGCGTGATCCTCGGGCGCCTGGGCAGTGGTCAATCGGTGGTGGCTACCGGCACGCGCCAGGTCGACTTCGGCGCGGCGCTGATCTGGATCGCGGGCATCGCGGCGTACCACGCCCTTGCCAAGTGGGCGCCCCAGTTGGGCTCGGCATTGCCGACGCTGGCCGCGACCTTCGTGCTTGCGTGGCTCAGCCGCCCGTCGCGGGCAGGCGGTACGTCGGCACTGGCGCAAAGCCGTGGTTGAGCGGACCATGGCCCGCGCCGATCTGCACGTTCGCGCCGGCGGCCATCGCGCCGAGGATGTACGTGCGCGCCTTTTCGACCGCCTCGGGCAAGGCCAAGCCCAGTGCCAGGTGCGCCGCGATGGCGGACGACAGCGTGCAGCCGGTGCCATGCAGGTTGCGGCTTGCGATGCGCCTCGAGGCCAGGCGCTTGCGAGCGCCATCGGACTGCAACAGCACGTCGACCACATCGTCGCCCGGCAGATGGCCGCCCTTGAGCAGCACGGCCTTCGCGCCGAGCGCCAGCAGTTCGTCGGCGGCGCCATCGAGCGCATCCACCCCGTCAATGGCATGGCCGATCAGCAACGCAGCCTCGTCGAGATTGGGCGTGACGACCAACGCGCGCGGGAACAGCTCGCGCACCAATACCTGCACGGTCTCCGCGGCGATCAGCCGGTCGCCGCTCGTGGCGACCATGACCGGATCGAGCACCACGTTCTTCAATTGATAGCGGTCGATGGCCCAGGCCACGACCTCCACCACCTCGGGCGTATGCAGCATGCCGAGCTTGACGGCATCGACGCCGATGTCCTCGATCACCGCCTGGATCTGCGCCTTCAGAAAATCGGGCGGCACGCCGTGAATGCCCGACACGCCCAGCGTGTTCTGCGCGGTGAGCGCGGTGATGGCCGTCATGCCGTAGCAGCCGAGGGCCGCGAAGGTCTTGAGATCGGCCTGGATGCCGGCACCGCCGCCGCTGTCGGAACCGGCGATGGAAAGCACGCGTGCGTAGCGCTGGGGAAGTCCTTGGGTCATACGGAAAATTATCGGCGACCTGCCTTGCATTTCTCCCTCCCCTTCCGGGGGAGGGTCGGGGTGGGGGCAAGCGGCGTATCTATTGGGCGCTCTGCCTGCCCCCATCCCAGCCTTCCCCCAGAGGGGGAAGGAGCAAGACCATGAGCCTGCCATTTCAATCAGTCGCCATCCTCGGCGCGGGCCTCATGGGCCGGCTACTGGCGGTTTCGCTGGCGCAGGCTGGCTGCAAGGTCGACCTGTACGAAGCGGGCAGCGCCGACGCCGAGGGTGCGGCCGCGCGCGTGGCCGCAGCCATGCTCGCGCCGCTGGCCGAATCGGCCGTGGCGCCGGTCTCGGTCGTGCGCATGGGGCAGCACGCGCTGTCGCGCTGGCCCGAACTGCTGGCCTCGCTCGCACAGCCCGTGTTCTTCCAGCGCGAAGGCACGCTGGTGCTCTGGCACCGGCAGGATGCGGCCGAAGCCTCGCGGCTTGCGCGGGTGCTCGCCACGACTGGCGCGCAGGTCCCCGAACTCGCGCCGATGCAAACGCTCGACGCGACAGCCATCGCCGCGCTCGAGCCTTCGCTGGGCCAGCGTTTCGCGCAGGGCCTGTTCCTGCCGGGCGAAGGCCAGCTCGACAACCGCGCCCTGCTTGCATCGCTGCTCGCCACCTTGCAGGGCAGCCCGAACGTCGACCTGCACTGGCAATCACCTCGCGCACTGGCGGACTTCTCACCCGGCCAACCGGGCCAGCCCGACTGGGTGATCGACTGCCGCGGCCTGGGCGCCAAGCCCCAGTGGCAGGCGCTGCGCGGCGTGCGCGGCGAGGTGATCCGCGTGCATGCGCCCGAAGTGACGCTGCAGCGCCCCACGCGCCTCGTGCATCCGCGCTATCCGCTCTACATCGCGCCCAAGCCCGGCAACATCTTCGTGATCGGCGCGACGGAGATCGAGTCGGACGACATGTCGCCCGCCAGCGTGCGCTCCACGCTGGAACTGCTGAGCGCCGCCTACGCCGTGCACAGCGGTTTTGCCGAAGCGCGCATCGTGGAGATCGCCACGCAGTGCCGTCCCACGCTGCCCGACAACCTGCCTGCCATTCGCCAGCCGCAGCCGCGCGTGCTGCAGATCAACGGCCTGTACCGCCACGGCTTCATGATCGCGCCCGCCCTGCTCGACGCCACGATGCAGTTGCTCGCGCACGGCCACGCCACGCTTGCGCGCAGCTTCGGCATGGAGACCTCCGACAACGCATGACGATGAACATCCTGATCAACGACAAGCCCTTTGCGCTGCCCGACAGCGCCACGCTCACCGACGCGCTGGCCGCATTGAATGCCACGCCGCCGTTTGCGGTGGCCGTGAACCGCGAGTTCGTGCCGCGCTCGGCCTATGCGGCGCGCACGCTGCAACCCGACGACCGCATCGAGGTGATTCGCCCCGTGACGGGCGGCTGAACGAACGATGGAGACAACACCCATGACGAACAACACAAACGATCCGCTGGTCCTCTACGGCGAGACCTTTCAAAGCCGGCTGCTGCTCGGCACCGCGCGCTACCCATCGCCCGACCTGCTCGAAGCGGCGGTGAAGCGCGCGAAGCCCGCGATGCTGACCGCGTCGCTGCGCCGCCAGACAGCGAATCAGGGCTCGGGCAACAGCGACCTCGGCAACGGCTTCTGGGAGCTGCTGCGCAACCTGGCCGTGCCGGTGCTGCCCAACACCGCCGGCTGCCACAGCGTGCAGGAAGTGGTCGCCACCGCGCAGATGGCGCGCGAGCTGTTCGACACGCCGTGGATCAAGCTCGAATTGATCGGCGACGACTACACGCTGCAGCCCGACACGCTGAATCTTGTCGATGCCGCATCGCAGCTGATCCGCGACGGCTTCAAGGTGCTGCCCTATTGCACGGAAGACCTGGTGCTGTGCCAGCGGCTGGTCGACGTCGGTTGCCAGGCCGTGATGCCCTGGGCCGCGCCCATCGGCACCGGCCGCGGGCCGATCAACCCTTACGCACTGCAAGTGCTGCGCGACCGGCTCAAGGTGCCGATGCTGGTGGATGCGGGCCTCGGTCTTCCTTCGCATGCCTGCCAGGTGATGGAGTGGGGATACGACGGCGTGCTGCTCAACACCGCCGTCGCCCTGGCGCAGGACCCGGTTGCAATGGCAGGCGCTTTCGCCGATGCCGTGCAGGCGGGCCGCACCGCCTGGCGCGCCGGCGCCATGGCTGCGCAGGATGCGGCGCAACCCAGCACGCCGGTGCTCGGCACGCCCTTCTGGCACCACGCGCCATGAGCACCGCCCCAGACGCCCGCGCCATTGCGCACGCCATCGTCGCAGCCCACGGGTTGCGCTTCGGTGCCATCACCTCGGCGCCCGTCAGCGCGCCGAACTTCTCTTCGGACGATGCGGTCTATCGCGGCGCCAAGCAGGCCTGCACAGCCCTTGGCTTCATCGAGATCGATGCGGAATGCCTCGCCCACGCCTGGCGCGCACAAAGCGAGCGGCTGAGCCAATTCGATGCGGCGCTGTGGCCCGACAGCCCTGTTGATTTCGGCCTGCGGCCGTTTCCGCCCGCTGCACGCGACGATGCTTTTCCGCCCTGCCCCGAACGGCTCGGCCTTTACGCTGTGCTGCCCGATGCAGCATGGGTCGGCCGCATGGCGCGCGCCGGCGTGCCAACCGTGCAGTTGCGCTTCAAGTCCGACGACGCGGCAGCCGTCGAACGCGAAGTGCAGGCGGCTGTCGCAGCGGTGCAGGGCACCGGCGCCCTGCTCTTCATCAACGATCACTGGCAAGTGGCCATCGCTGCGGGTGCCTATGGCATTCACCTTGGCCAGGAAGACCTCGATGCGCTCTCGCCTGAAGAGCTGCAGCAGTTGCGCGCTTCCGGCCTGCGCCTGGGTGTCAGCACCCATGGCTACGCCGAGATGGTGCGCGCCGACGCCGTGAGCCCGAGCTATATCGCGATGGGCGCGGTGTACCCGACAACGCTCAAGCGGATGGCGACCGCACCCCAGGGCGTGGCCCGGCTTGCGGCCTATGCGCGCCTGCTGCGCGGCTATCCGCAGGTCGGCATCGGCGGCATCGA
Organism: Variovorax sp. PAMC26660; assembly: GCF_014302995.1. Lineage (NCBI taxonomy): Bacteria > Pseudomonadati > Pseudomonadota > Betaproteobacteria > Burkholderiales > Comamonadaceae > Variovorax > Variovorax sp. PAMC26660. The sequence continues at coordinate 5,889,548 of NZ_CP060295.1, read as the reverse complement.
TGCCGTGCGACTGCCCGAGGTGCTGGCCACCAGCGTCGGCTCGATCGCTGTGGTGCGCGCGCTGGTCGCGGCCGAAGACCCTGAGGCCACGGCCGCGCAATGGATGGCGGCCATGAGCGCCGCTGCAGGCAACTGAACAGAATGAACCAACGCCACCCCTCCCTTTCGTCCATCCAATCGCTCTCACCCGTCTCACGTGCAATTGCCGTTGTGCTTCTGGCAACGGCTTGCAGCGCACACGCGCAACAGGCTTCGCTGCCCGAAGTCACCGTCAATGAAGGCGCTGCTGCACCGCAAGCAGAGATCAGCGGCTTCGGCGACGTGCCGCTGCGCGAGCTGCCGATCTCGGCGACGGTGATCGACAGCAAGCAACTGCGCGCCAGCGGCGCACGACGGCTGGCAGACCTCACGCAGTTCGATGCCTCGGTCACCGACGCCTACAACTCCGCCGGCTATTGGGACTACCTGACGGTGCGCGGTTTCGTGCTCGACAACCGCTTCAACTACCGGCGCGAAGGCCTGCCGATCAGCGCGGAGACATCGATCCCGCTGGACAACAAGGAACGCGTCGAGATCCTGCGCGGCACCAGCGGCATCCAGGCCGGCACCAGCGCGCCAGGCGGGCTGGTCAACTACGTCGTCAAGCGGCCGACCGAGCAGGACCTGCGCGTCGTGCGCATCGAAACCACCAGCCGTGGCAGCGTGCTGGGCGCCATCGACCTTGGCGGCCGCTTCGGCGAGAACCGCCAGTTCGGCTACCGGCTCAACGTGGCGAGCGAAAACCTCAAGCCGCTGACGCACGACCTCGACGGCAACCGCAACCTGTTTTCGCTCGCAGCCGACTGGCGCATCACGCGCGACTCGGTGCTGGAGTTCGAGATCGAGCAAAGCCACAAGACACAGCCGAGCCAGAACGGCTACAGCCTGCTGGGCCATGTGCTGCCTGCACCGGTCGACCCGCGCATCAACCTCAACAACCAGCCCTGGTCGCAGCCCTCGGTGTTCAAGGCGCTGACGGGCACCGTGCGCTTCAGCCAGGCGATCAACACCGACTGGCGCTGGAGCGCGCAGATCGGCCAGCAGCGCCTGAAAAGCGACGACCGCCTGGCCTACGCCTTCGGCTGCGGCGCCGAGGGCAACTACGACCGCTATTGCTCCGACGGCACCTTCGACGTCTATGACTTTCGCAGCGAGAACGAGCGCCGCACGCTGACTGCGGGCAGCCTCAACCTCAAGGGCAACGTGATGACCGGCAGCGTGCGGCACGAGCTGGGCTTCGGGCTGCTGCAAAGCCGCGTGCGCAACCACTTCCAGAATCAGGCCTACAACTACGCGGGCACCGGCAACATCTGGGCCACGGCCATGGTGCCGCCGAACCCGGACGCCACCACGCCGCAGACCAACCGCGACGAGCGCTCGACCGAACTCTCGGTGCAGGACGCGATCCGCTGGAACGACCGCTTCACCACCTGGCTCGGCGCACGCCACACGCGGCTCGACCGCAGCAGCATCGGCAACGACGGCTCGAATCCGACGGGTTACAAGCAGGGCGTGACCACGCCATGGGTCGCCGCCAGTTTCGCCATCCAGCCGGGGCTGCTCGCTTACGCAAGCTGGGGCCGGGGCATCGAGTCGCAGGTCGTACCCAACAAGAGTTCGCAGTACAGCAATGCCGGCCAGGCGCTGCCGGCGCTGCGCTCGCGCCAGTGGGAGCTGGGCCTGAAGGGTGGCAACGATGCCTTCAACTGGCAACTCGCGTGGTTCGACATCTCGCGGCCGATGACCAACCTCGACCTGTGCAGCGGTCTTTGCGAAGTGCGCAACGACGGCAGCGCGGTGCATCGCGGCCTCGAAGCCGGCGCGCAGTGGAACCAGGGGCCCTGGCGTGTCGGCGGCAGCCTCACGCTGATCGATGCGAAGCGACGCGGGAGCGTGGCCAATCCGGCGCTCAACGGCCAGTCGCCCACCAACGTGCCCAAGCAGGTGCTGCGCGCGCAGACGGCCTACCGCTTCGCATCGGTGCCGGGCCTCGAACTGGCGGGACAGCTTTCGTATGAAGGCCGCCGCAACGTGCTGCCCGATGGCTCGGTCACGCTGCCTTCATGGACGCGCGTCGATGCCGTGCTGCGCTACGACACGAAGATGCGCGGCGCCAATGCGACCTGGACGTTGGCGGTCGACAACCTGTTCGATCGGCGCTACTGGAAGGAGTCGCCCTATCAGTTCAGCCACGTCTATCTGTTCCCGGGTGCGCCGCGCACTTTGCGTCTCGGGTTGAGCATTGCGCTTTGAACATCGCGCACGCCGGAAATTTGGTGCGGCAATAACGCGTGGTTGGGAAGGCCCAAAAAACCACGCTATAATCTAAGGCTTGTTCCTCGATAGCTCAGTTGGTAGAGCGCCGGACTGTTAATCCGTAGGTCCCTGGTTCGAGCCCAGGTCGAGGAGCCACTACAAGCCGCAAGGCAACTGGATGCCCCGCTACTCAAACGTAGCGGGGCATTTTCATTTGCGGCTTCGCGACGCTCATGCATTGCCTCTCAAAAAAATGAAGCCGACTGGCCCGGAATCGACAATTTCATTGAATATAATTTAAGGCTTGTTCCTCGATAGCTCAGTTGGTAGAGCGCCGGACTGTTAATCCGTAGGTCCCTGGTTCGAGCCCAGGTCGAGGAGCCAAAACAAACCCCCGTGGTTCTTGGATGCCCCGCTACTCACAAGGTAGCGGGGCATTTTCTTTGGTGCTCTCGCCTATCGCGGCTGGAATGCGATCAGCCCCATGCCGACGAAACACACGGCGACGCCGGCAACGTCCCACGGCGTGGGTCGCATGCCATCGACGGCCCAGAGCCACGCGATCGCCACGCCGATGTACACGCCGCCGTATGCCGCATAGACGCGGCCCGCTGCTGCTTCATGCAGCGTCAGCAGCCAAGCAAAGGCCGCAAGGCTGATTGCTGCCGGCAGCAGCAGCCAGGCCGAACGGTCCTGCTTGAGCCAGAGGTACGGCAAATAGCAGCCGATGATTTCGGCGAGCGCTGTCGCGACATAAAGAAGAAAGGTCCGCATCCGCCGATTGTGCGGGCCGCTTCATGCGCATCCCTCTTTGCGCTTATCGGCAAGACACGTGAGGCCATTGCTTGATGGCCTCATCGGGCACACCTACACTCGTTCGAATGGTCTGCCCGTCCTCGTCCCGCAAACACCCTGCACGCACCGCCCTGCCCTTGGCAGCAGCCGGCCGCCGCGCGGGTGCTGTCGTTGCGGCGGCCACGACGGCCATCCGACGTACCTCCGCACTTTCCTGAGCCCGGCGGTCCGCTACTTCCCTTCTTGTTGCGCGAACCATTGACCGCCGGGCCCCCTCCGCGCGGTAGCGACTTCGCCTGTTCCACTTCACAGGGCGGCGTCGCATTCAATTGGAGTGCTTCATGCTTGCAACCATTCACGGGGAGCGCACGCTCACCGAACTCGACGCCGCCCGTCTCAACAAACTGAACGGCAGCCAGCTTCCGCCGGTGCTTGCGGATCTTCTCGATCTGGCGGAGGTCCTGCCATCGCGCGAGGTGCCTGCGGACATCGTGACGATGTACTCGCAGGTGCAGATCGAAGACCCGGCCACGCATCAGACGCAGAAGATCACCCTCTGCTACCCCGCCGATGCGGAGCCAGCGTCCGGCTTCATCTCGGTGCTCTCGCCCGTGGGCATCGGCCTGCTCGGGGTGAAGGCCGGCACGCTGGCCCGGTGGCAGATGCCCAATGGCGCGCAAGGTGCGGCGCGCGTGGTCGCGATTCTTTTCCAGCCCGAGGCCAGCGGCGACTACACGACCTGAAGCGCGGCGACGCGCCCACCGTGACACGCCTGTTTTAAAAAGTTTCCTGAGTAATAATCGCCACGCTCCGCTTGTCACCCCGGGCAGTTTTCTGTTCGGCGTCGCGGCTGGAGCGACCGAGGATCGGGTTGCCGGACACCCCGCACATCCCCGTTTCGGACACTGGTCAAGGAGCCCTCGCGGCAAAGGGCCATCGACCAGGCCATGCGCGCAAGACCATGACTTTCGGCACTGGTGTGCCGGACCCCCGGGTCGTATCGTCGCGCGGCCGTTGGCGGCGCGTCGGATCGGGAGGTCGTACAGGCCCCTGCAGTTCCCTCTTCGGTTCTCGACGCGTGATGCCCGCCACGGGCACCGCATTGTTTTCACTTGATAGATCGGGACATGGCTTTTTCTAAACTCTCTCTCGCGAGCGCACTCGCCGGCCTGCTGGTCCTTTCGGGCTGCCAGACCATGGACATGCAAATGGGCAGCCAGTCGGCCAAGACCGTCGCCACCGGCAGCGCGGCCGGCGCGGCCACCTCGGGCGAAAGCAGCCAGCTCGAGCGCTGCGACTCGCCGCTGGGCACCGTCTCGCTGATCGAGAACGTGAACGCCGGCTGGTACACGGTGCTTACCGGCGAATACAAGCTGCCGCCTACGGCCAACCTGCTTCGCCTGCTGGTGCAGCAATCGAACTGCTTCGTGGTGGTCGAGCGCGGCGCGGCCGGCATGAACGCCATGACGCGCGAGCGCGCGCTGATGCAGTCGGGCGAAATGCGCGGCGGCAGCAACTTCGGTCGCGGCCAGATGGTGGCTTCCGACTACGGCCTGTCGCCCGAGATCGTGTTCAGCAACAGCGACGCCGGCGGCATCGGTGGTGCGCTCGGTGGCCTGGTGGGTGGTGGCCGTGGCCGCGCACTGGCCCAGCTCGGCGCCAACCTGCAGACCAAGGAAGCCAGCGCGCTCCTGACGCTGATCGACAACCGCTCGGGCGTGCAGGTCGCGGCGGCCGAAGGCAGTGCGTCGAAGACCGACTTCGGCGGCTTCGCCAACCTGAGTGGTATCTCCGGTGCCGGCGGCATCGGCGGCTATACGCGCACCCCGCAAGGCAAGGTGATCGCCGCGGCCTTCATGGACGCCTTCAACCAGATGGTCCGTTCGCTGCGCAACTACAAGGCGCAGACCGTGCGCGGCCAGGGCCTCGGTGGCGGTGGCCGCCTGGGCGTGGACGGCAGCGCAGCGCCGTCGCAAACCTCGGCGCCGAGCACGTCCAAGGGACGCCGCAAGCAACAACAACAGCAGTAAGCCCACGGGTTCGCCGCCGGCCGACCCGCCACCTTTCTCTGCAGTTCAGAGGTGGCGGGTTTCTGCCGGCTGCTCGAACCAGTTGTTGTTGCGCCCGTCCATGTAGCGCACGGGTGCCGTCGCAAGCTCCTCCAGCGTCACGTCGTCCAGGCAGGTCACGTTCACGCTGACATACGCACCGCCGATTTCGGGAACATTGCCGCGCCCGAACGGCCGGATGCCGCAGTGCCTGCAGAACAGGTGCTCGGCGCTGTGCGTGTTGAACTGGTAGCTCGACAGATCCTCTTCTCCCGACACCAGCGTGAAGGCTTCCGGCTTCATGGTCACACCCCATCCCCTGGCCTTGGTGCAGATGGAGCAATTGCATTTGCCGGTGCCTTCGGCAAGGTCGATCAGCGCCTGAAAGCGCACCTTGCCGCAGTGGCAGCTGCCGTTGTATGTCTTCTTCATGGGTCGAGTCCGTTGGATTGAAAGAGGCGCCAAGGCTACGGGCCATTGCGGACAGATACTGTCCTCGATCACAGGCATCATGCGGGCATGCTGTCTGCCTCCGCACGCCTGATCCGGCTTCTTTCGTTGTTCCAGGCCCAGCGCGCATGGACGGGCGCGGGTCTGGCCGAGCGGCTCGAAATCACCGAGCGCACCTTGCGCCGCGACGTCGATCGCCTTCGCAGCCTGGGCTACACGGTCGACTCCACCTCGGGCGTGGCCGGCGGCTACCGACTGGGCGCGGGCACCGCCCTGCCCCCGCTGATGCTCGAAGACGAAGAAGCCATCGCCGTCGCGCTCAGCCTGGGCAACCCGGCCGGGTCTGCGGGCGACATCGAGAACGCCTCGATGCGCGCGCTGGCCAAGCTCGAACAACTGATGCCGCCCCGCCTGCGCCGCCGGCTCGACAGCGTGCGCTCGTCGGTGGTGCCGGTGGCGCGGGGCAAATCATCCGTGCGCCTGAAAGCAGTCGCCTTCCTTGCTGAAGCCTGCACCGAACGGCTCGTGCTGCGCTTCGGCTACCGCGACCACAACGACGCCGCCACCGCCCGCACGGCAGAGCCGCATCGCGTGGTGCAGACCGGACAGCGCTGGTACTTGCTGGCCTGGGACACGGTGCGCGAGGACTGGCGCACCTTTCGCCTCGACCGCATCGTCGAGCCCGAACCCACGGGCGACCGCTTCACGCCTCGCAGGCTGCCGCACGGCGATGTGGCGACCTATATGGCGCACGCGCTCGACGTATCGCCCTACCTGCATCACGCCAGCGTCGTGGTGCATGCACCGCTCAAGGCAATCGAAGCCCGGATGGGCTGGGTGGGTGGTGTGCCGCAAGCCATCGATGAAGGGTCCACGCGCATCGCCACCGGCGCCAATTCGCTCGACGGGCTGGCCGTCTGGCTCGGTTGCCTGGGACACGACTTCGAGGTGGAGTCGCCTCCGGAGCTGGTCGAGCACCTGGCGCGCGTCGCCGAACGACTCGGCAAGGCGGCGGCGCGCCAGCCCGGAAAAGCCGCGCTCCGCCTCCCCCATCTATAGGATGTGCAGGGGTTCGACCGGACCCTACCCTCGGCGTCATTCAGCCAAACACCCGCCAGGGAATCTTCATGCGCCTCACCTCCCCGTCCTGTATGAGCGCATACAGCTTTCCCGCATCGGGCATCTCCTTCAGCGCCTTCCAGGGCAGGCTTGATCCGCACCGGGCAGGCGCATGACGGCGGCGACACAGGTCGCGCTGGTCGAGGACGACACCGGCATGCGCGAGCGCATCGCGCGGGTCGTCGATGCAGACCCGTCGCTGACCTTGGCCTACAGCGCCTCCAACGCCCTCGACATCCTCGGGTGGCTGGTCCACAACCCGGTGGACGTGCTGCTGGTCGACCTCGGCCTGCCCGATCACCCCGGCCTGCAGGTCATCAGCCAGTGCCGCCACATGCAACCGGCCTGCGCGGTGATGGTGCTGTCCATCTTCGGCGACGAGGCCAACATGGTCCAGGCCTTCGAGGCCGGCGCCAGCGGCTACCTGCTGAAGGACGGCACCGAGGCCGACCTGGCCACCCACATCCGTCACCTGCGCGCGGGTGGCTCACCCATGTCGCCGGTGATCGCACGGCAGTTGCTGCGCCGCTGGCAGACCCGCGCCGGCACGCCACCCGAGCCCACCGGTGTCCGCCCGCCCAGCGCCACGGCCTATGGCGCCAGCACGGCGTCCGAGCGCCTGTCGCCGCGCGAGTTCGAGGTGCTCGACCTCGTGTCTCGTGGTTTCACCTATGTCGAAGTCGGCGTGCAGATGGGAGTCTCGGCGTCGACAGTCCAAACTCACATCCGCAATATCTACGGCAAGCTGGATGTGCACAACAAATCGGAAGCCGTGTTCGAGGCCCGCAATCTCGGCTGGCTTCCCTAGTCGCGTGACACCCGGGGGACTCCATCGCCTGCTGCTCACGGCGCTGCTGCTGATGGCAGCGTTGACGGGTCATTCCACGCACGCAGCCAAAGCAGCCGAAGCGATGGACGTGACCTCCGCCGAGGCCACCCTCGAACCCGATGGCCTTCCCGCCCAGGTGCGCCGGGTGCAACTGCCATTCCGCTGGGACCACGAGTTCCCGGGCCTCGGCGGCAAGGCCAGCTACCGCATCGACCTGCCCGCAGCGGCAGTGCCGGCCGGCGAGCCTTCGGCGCTGCTGCTTTCAGGCGTGGGCAACCAGGTGGCGGTGCTGTTCAACGCTGCCCTCGTCGCCAGCTTCGGCACGCTGGGCGATCCCGAATACGACGCGGCCAAGGGCAACCAACTGGTTCCCGTGGCGGCCGCCCTGCACCGCGAGGGCCAGGCGCAGGCACTCGTCATCCGCACCACCATCCAGCGCCAGCGCGGCGCGGGGCTGGCCAGCATCCGCTACGGCACCGAGGCCTCGCTCGCATCGCTCTACCGCGAGCAGCAGAACTGGCGCAACACCTCGGCCATCGTCTATGCGGTCAGCCTGCTGCTGATGGGCGGCATGGCCGGCGGCCTCTGGCTGCGCCAGCGCGATGCGCTCTACGGTTGCTTCGCGCTGGCCGCGCTCTCGGGCGTGACGCGCAACCTCGACCGCGTGTGGACCGAGGTGCCGGTGCCGTGGCCGCTCTGGGGCGCGGTGGTGGCGGTTTGCTACGCGATGCACATCGGGCTGATCGCGCGCTTCGTGCTGCTGGTGCTGGACCGCAATCCGCCCTGGCTGGTGCGGTCGATCTACATTGCCCTCGCGTTGTCCGTGACGCTGGCCTGTGCCTCCTTCGCATTCGCACTGCCGACGCTGTGGACTGGCGGCCTCGTCGTCCTGCAAATGATCAGCATCGTCTGCCTGCCCTACGTGATCCACGGTGCGCTGGTGGCACGCCGGCGCATTGCGGGCGTGCTGATGGCGGCCGGCACGCTCGCCATCCTGGCCGGCGCGCACGACCTGCTGCTGGTGCGCATGGGCCTGTTCGGCGGTGCCTACTACACGCTCACGCCGCACGCGATGTTCTTCTTCGTGATGATCCTGGCCGGCCTGGTGGTCGAGCGCTACAGCCGCACGGTGGCCGACTACGGTGCGCTCAACGCCAACCTCGCAGCCCGCGTCGCGGAGCGCGAAGAACAGTTGCGCGGCGCCTTCGAAACCGTGCGCCAGCAACAGCAGGAGCAGGCCGTTCTGCTGGAGCGCCAGCGCATCATGCGGGAGATCCACGATGGCGTGGGCTCGCAACTGGTGGGCCTGCTCAACGTGGTGACCCAGGCCGTGCCCGACCGAGGCGTGGTCGAAGAGCACGTGAAGCTCGCGCTGGACGAAATGCGCATGGCCGTCGATTCGCTGCAGCCCACGCACGACGACCTGCCCACCGTGCTGGCCACGCTGCGCTACCGCCTGCAACCGCGCCTGGACGCCGCCGGCATCGAACTGGTGTGGGACGTCGCTGTGATTCCCACGGTCGCGCCCTTCGCCGCGCAGGCTGCCCTGCAACTGCAGCGCATCCTGCTGGAAGCCTTCACCAATGTGCTCAAGCATGCGTCGGCCACGCGCATCGTGATGCATGCGAGCTGGCATGGCGACGAAACGCCGCCGCTGGTGCGCATCGTGCTCACGGACAACGGCCGTGGCCTGCTGGCAGCGCCCGCCGGTGGCCGGTCGAGGGGGCACGGCATCACCAACATGCGGGCGCGCGCCCAGTCCATCGGCGCGCGGCTGCACATCGAAACGGCCGACGAGCGAACGGGCGGAACGCGCGTGCTGCTCGACTGGCCCTGCGTCCTGCCCTGACAGGCCGCGGCGTCAGCGCAGCGCAAACGCCAGCGTGACCGCACCCAGCGCGAGCAGCGCCAGTCCGGCGATGAAGACCATCTCGCCCCAGGCCTCCAGCCGTGCACCCGATATGCGCGTGCGCATGGAGATGAAAGACAACAACGCACTGGCCAGGAAGACCAGCGCGTCGACAGCCAGCAAACGATCGATCAGCAGCCGCATGTCATCGCGCGGCCCGAGATGCCCGATCGACATCACGGTCATGCACACGCCGATCATCGTGGCCGACGTGGGCAGGATGTGCGCCGAGAGGCCGCCGGCAGATGACGTCATGCTTTTTTCTTCCCGTCTTTTCAAGGAACACCGCGGAACCGGCTTTGCCGGGCCGCCGGTGTTGCCCCCGGTAGGGGGTTGGAGAAGCGACACGAAGTGCGCGAAGCCTGGGGGCGAGCCTTATCCAATGCGGACCGGCACGAAGATCTTGTCTTCGCCGCGCTGGATCAGCAGCGCCACCGACTTGTTGGTGGACTTCGCCACCACCTCGCGCACCTGCTCCAGGCTCTGCGCCGGCGTGCCGTTGATGGCCAGCAGCACGTCGCCTGCCTGCACACCGGCCTGCGCCGAGGGGCCCGCCGCGTCTTCGATCAACAGACCGCTTTCAACGCCGGCCTGGCGCTTTTCCTGCGGCTGCAGGGGGCGCAGCGCCAGACCCAGCTTGCCCTGGCCCGTGGCGGTGTCGGCCTTCGCGACCTGCGCCGGCTTGTCGCTGGCGTCGCCAAGCTTCGCCTGCAGCTCCTGGCGCTCGCCCTGGCGCCACACTTCGAGCGTGACCTTCTTGCCGGGCGCCTGCTGCCCGATCACCGCGGGCAAATCGCCCGACGACACGATGGCCTGGCCGTCGACCTTGCGGATCACGTCGCCCGCCTTCAGGCCCGCCTTGTCGCCGGGGCCGCCCTTCTCGATGTTCGAGACCAGTGCGCCCTCGGGCTTGTCGAGCTTGAACGAATCGGCAAAGGCCTGGTTCACTTCCTGCACCGCCACGCCGAGCCGGCCGTGCGTGGCCTTGCCGGTGGCGACGATCTGGTCTTTCACCTGGATCGCCACGTCGATCGGGATCGCGAACGACAGGCCCTGGTAGCCACCGCTGCGGCTGTAGATCTGCGAGTTGATGCCCACCACCTCGCCGCGCGTGTTGAGCAGCGGGCCACCGGAGTTGCCGGGGTTCACGGCCACGTCGGTCTGGATGAAGGGCACGTAGCTGTCGTCGGGCAGCGAACGGCCCTTGGCGCTGACCACGCCGGCCGTTACGGTGTTCTCGAAGCCGAAGGGCGAGCCGATGGCCAGCACCCATTCGCCGACCTTCAGGTCCTTGGTGTTGCCCATCGCAAGCACCGGCAGGTTCTTCGCGTCGATCTTGAGCACGGCGATGTCGGTCTTGGCGTCCGCACCGAGCACCTTGGCGCGGAACTCGCGGCGGTCGGTCAGCTTGACGGTGACCTCCTTCGCGTCCTTCACGACGTGGGCATTGGTGATGATGATGCCGTTCGGGTCCACGATGAAGCCCGAGCCTTCGGCGCGCACCGGCACGTCGCGTTGCTGCTGCTGGCCGCGCGGATTCATCTGGCCCTGGAAGCGGCGGAAGAACTGGAACATCGGATCGTCCGGGTCCATGCCCTGGATCTCGGCAGCGGCCTGGTCATCCGAGGCCTTCATGGTGCCGGTCACGCTGATGTTAACCACGGCCGGGCCGTCGCGCGAGGTGATGGTCGAGAAGTCGGGCAGCGTGACCATGGCCGCGGGCGCCGCCACTGTGGCGGTGGGTGTCGACGCGTTCACGGCACGGGCGCTGGTGTAGGCACCGGCACTGACGGCGCCGATCACACCTGCGCTCGCCAGTGCAATCACCAGGGCGCGGGGCGAAGTCAGACGGGTGTTCATTTGTCGGTTCCTTTCAATGCGTATGAACGCAAACACGATGAAAGGAATGTCGTTGCGCTGACTTAAGCACCGCTTAAACGGCGCGCCCTTCGCAAAAAGCCTCAGGCGTGCACCGGAAAGCGCACCCGCACGCGCAGGCCGCCCAGGCTCGGCGAGGCGTCGAGCGCCACCGTGGCGCCGTGCAGTTCGGCAATCGACTTGACGATGGCAAGGCCCAGGCCGCTGCCCGGCGCCTGTGTTTCGCCCGAACGGTAGAAGCGGTCGAGCACGCGCTCGCGCTCGGCTTCGGGCAGTCCCGGGCCGCTGTCGTCGACGCTGAGTTCGACTGCGTCGTCGAGCCGGGCGATGCCGATGTCGACACGGCCCTCGATGGGCGTGTACTTGACCGCGTTTTCGAGCAGGTTGCGCAGCAGCATGCGCAGGGCTTCCGACTGGCCGCTGACCACGGCCGCATCGGCATGGGTGATGCCGATGTCGATGCCGCGTGCCTGCGCAGCGGCCACGGCATCGGACACCGCCAGGCGCGCGACCTCGGACAGATCGACCGGCTCGGGCTTGGCACCGGCCGCCATGCTGGCCTCGTGGCGGGCCAGTGCAAGCATCTGCTCGACAAGTCGCGTGGCGCGGTCGATGCCTGCGACCAGCCGGCTCACGGCCAAGTCCCTCGATGCGCCATCCGGCGCGCGCTGCAGGCCCTGCACCTGCAGCTTCAACGCCGCCAACGGCGAGCGCAACTCATGCGCCGCATCGGCGACGAAATGCTTCTGCGCATCGAAGGCATGGCGCACCCGGTCGAACAGCAGGTTCAGCTCCTGCACCAGCGGACGCACCTCTTCCGGCAGGCCCTCCTCGCTGACCGGCGACAGATCGTCGGCCTGCCGCGACGCCACCTGCTTGCGCACACGCGCCACCGGCGCCAGGGATCGGCTCACGACCCACCACACGACCAGCATCAGCAGCGGCGCCATCAGCGCCACCGGCGCGATGGTTCGCAGCGCCAGCGTGCCGGCCATGTGCCGCCGCGCGGCCATGTCCTGCGCCACCTGGATCACCAGCCCGCGCGTCTGCATCGAGAACACGCGGTAGGTGGTGCCACGCGCATGCACGTCGGCAAAACCCAGCACCGCGAGCTGCGGCAACGCGGCCTGCTCGGCCGACTCGAAGATGCGCACGCCATCGGCGGTCCACACCTGCACGACGAAATCGAAGTTCTGTTCGCCGCTGCCGATGCCGCCGACCGCCGCACTCGGCGGCAGGCCTGCGCGCAGCGACATCGCCATCTGCTGCATGTGATAGTCGAAGATGTCGTCGGCTTCGCTCAGCACCGTGCGGTAGGCCACGAGCGCCTGCGCGCCAGCCGCCAGCACGATGGCCGCGAGCAGGAACCACAGCAACCGCGCGCGCAGCGATCCCGTCAGGCTGCGCCTCATACCTTCGGCACCATGTAGCCGACACCGCGCACGTTGCGGATCAGTTCCGCGCCGAGCTTCTTGCGCAGGCCGTGCACGTACACCTCGACGGCGTTGCTGCTGATCTCGTCTTTCCAGCTGTAGAGTTTTTCTTCGAGCTGGGCACGGGAGAGCACCATGCCGGGCCGCGCGAGCAACGGCTCCAGCACAGCCCATTCGCGTGCCGAGAGCACCACCGGCTGCCCGTTGACCGTGACCTCGCGCGTGGCCGGGTTGATGCTCACGCCCATGTGCTCGTAGACCGGCTCCGCGCGGCCCGCGGCGCGGCGCAACAAGGCACGGATGCGGGCCAGCAGTTCATCGAGGTCGTAGGGCTTGAGCACGTAGTCGTCGGCACCGGCATCGAGCCCTTCGATGCGCTGCTGAACCGAGTCGCGCGCGGTGGCGATCAGCACTGGCATGCGCTGCTTGCGCGCGCGCAGGTTGCGCAGCACCTCGAGGCCATCACGCCGGGGCACGCCCAGGTCGAGCATCACGAGGTCGTATTGCTGAGTGCGCAGCGCCGACTCGGCAGCCTCGCCGTCTTTCACCCAGTCCACCGCGTATTGCTCGGCGCGCAGCAGGTCGAGCACGGCCTCGCCGATCATCACGTCGTCTTCGAGAAGCAGGAGTCGCATGGTTGTGTTCCGGTTTCAGGCTTCGAGGCAGAGGTTGCGGCGAAGTTCAGTCAGAGCAAGGAGCGGACTTCGCGCGCCGCCTCGAACAGCAGCGGCAGCATGTCGCGTTGCAGGGCCTCTTCCTGGTAGCGCGTGCCCGACAGCACCACGTTGAGCGCGGCCACCGTGTGACCCTGCATGTCGCGCAGCGGCACCGCGAGCGCCTGCACACCAAGTTCGTGCTCTTCGCTCGCGAAGCAATGGTCGTCCTTGCGTGCGCGCGCGATCAGTTGGCGCAGGCCGCGCGCCTGCGTCACGGTGTGCGGTGTCAGCCGCGCGAGGTGGCGGCCCTTGAGCCACTGCGTGAGCTGGGTGGGCGGCAAGGCCGCCAGCAGCACGCGGCCAGTGGAGGTGGCGTGGGCCGGCAGCCGCGCGCCGAGATGCAGGCCGTAGGCCAGCACGCGCGTCGGTGTGCCGTAGCTGCCGCTGCGCGCGACGATCACCACCTCTTCCCCGTCGAGCACCACCGCGGAGAACGATTCTCCGGTCTGCGCCGCGAGCCGGTTCAGCGTGGGTTGCAACGCACGCGGCAGGCGCGACGAGGCCAGGTAGCTTCCCGAGAAACGCAGCACCTTGGGCGCCATCCAGAAATAGCTGCCGTCGGTTTCAAGATAGCCCAGGTGAGCCAGTGTCAGCAGATGCCGGCGGGCGGCAGCGCGCGTGAGGCCGGCGCGCTCGGCGGCCAGGGTGGCATTCAGGCGCTGGCGTTCGGTGTCGAAGCTCTCCAGCACCGCCATTCCCTTGGCAATGCCTTCAATGAAATCGGCTTTGGCGATGGTCATTCGTGGTTCTGTCGAAGTGTTTGCGCGATCATCGCGCACGCGTTCGCATGATCGCACAGAGCCTCTCGGTCCCATGCGCCAAAGGGCCGGGCGCGCCCTACGCTCTGCAAAACCAATCGGAGACACGAACATGCGCACCCAGGTCGCCATCATCGGCGCAGGCCCCGCCGGCCTTCTGCTCGGCCAACTGCTGCACAAGGCAGGCATCGACAACGTCATCGTCGAACGCCAGAGCGGCGACTACGTGCTGGGCCGCATCCGCGCCGGCGTGCTGGAACAGATCACGATGGACTTGCTGGCGCGCGCCGGCGTCGATGCCCGCGCCAAGGCCGAGGGCCTGCCGCACGAAGGCATCGAGTTGCTGTTCAAGGGCGCACGCCATCGCATCGACATGCACAGCCTCACGGGCGGCAAGCAGGTCACGGTGTATGGGCAGACCGAAGTGACGCGCGACCTGATGGAAGCGCGCACGGCCGAAGGCCTTGCCACCATCTACAGCGCGGCGAACGTCAGCCTGCACGACTTCGATTCGGCCAAGCCGCGCGTGCGCTACGAGAAGGACGGCCAGACACACGAGATCGAATGCGACTTCATCGCCGGCTGCGACGGCTACCACGGCGTGAGCCGCGCCAGCGTGCCGGCCGATGCGATCCAGACCTACGAGAAGATCTACCCCTTCGGCTGGCTGGGCGTGCTGTCCGACGTGCCGCCGGTGTCGCATGAACTGATCTACGCCAACACCGAGCGCGGCTTTGCGCTGTGCAGCATGCGCAGCGCCACACGCTCACGCTATTACGTGCAGGTGCCGACCGAGGAGCGCGTGGAAAACTGGAGCGACGAAGCCTTCTGGAACGAGCTGCGCGCGCGACTCGACCCCGAGGCCCGCGAACAGTTGGTGACCGGCCCCTCGCTCGAAAAGAGCATTGCGCCGCTGCGCAGCTTCGTCGCCGAGCCGATGCGCTTCGGCGCGCTGTTCCTGGCCGGCGACGCCGCGCACATCGTGCCGCCGACGGGTGCCAAGGGGCTGAACCTCGCGACCGCCGACGTGGGCTATCTCTCGCGTGCGCTCGAGATTTTCTACGGCGAGAAATCGGCTTCGGCGCTCGATCGCTATTCCGACCTCTGCCTGCGCCGGGTCTGGAAGGCGGAGCGCTTCTCGTGGTGGTTCACGTCGCTGATGCACCGCTTTCCCGAAACCGGCGCCTTCGGCCAGAAGATCCAGGAAGCCGAACTCGACTACCTGGTGCACTCGAAGGCGGCTTCGACCGCGCTGGCGGAAAACTACGTCGGCCTGCCGCTCGAAGACTTCTAGGCGAGCGGCGTCGCCGGAACGCTGCGCCCTTCGAGCGTGGCTTTCATCGCCTGTCCGCCCTGCGCCATCATCGGCTCGATGTAAGCGGCCCATGTGTCCGGCAGCACGTCGGTGATCCAGACGAAGCGCGAGCGCCCATCGCCCTGCGCGAACACCTGTGCCGATGCGTGGTGGTGGCTGGCCTTGCCATCGGTGACGGTGTAGGCCAGACGGCGGTTCGCCTCGTCAAGGCCGACCAGCATCTCGCGCGCCACGAGGCCGTTGGCAAAGCTGACGATGCGGGCACCCGTGCCATCGAGCTTGCAGCCGGTCAGGAAGCCCGGCGCTAGGCGTGTGTGCACGGCGCCGAAGTCGCGCAATGCGTCCCACACCTGTGATGCATCCGCTTCGACGATGAATTCCTTGTAGATCGTTGCCATGGTCTTGCGCGCGCCTCAGGGGCAAACGGCCTCGATGTTGTTGCCGTCGGGATCGATCAGGAAGGCCGCGTAGTAGGTCGGGCTGTAGTCGGTGCGCGGACCGGCGCCGCCGTTGTCGGTGCCGCCTGCCTTCAGGCCCGCTTTGTGAAAGGCCGCGACGGCCTTGTGATCGGTCGCACGGAACGCAATGTGGGTGCCCGGCCCCTTCGCGCCCTTGGCTGCATAAAGCCACAGCGCAGGCGCTTCAGCCGGGCCGATGCCGGCATAGCTGTCGTCGTGCGAACCCAGCACATGGCCGAGTGGCGCCAGTGCAGCTTCGTAGAAATGGCGGCTCGCGGCGAGGTCCGCGACTTTCAATCCGATGTGGTCGTACATGATGGCTTCCTGCTCGATGTGTGAATCAGGCGGTCATCATGGAAGAGCGCGGCAATGCGGTCTTGGAAAATCTTGCGGTCGCCCTTGGCGGCCTGCCGAAAGCCACGCGGCGACACACCGGCCGCACGATGGAAGGTGCGAACGAAATTGCTGAGGTCGGCAAAGCCCACGTCGAGGGCCACGTCGGTCACGGGGCGGTCGTCGTCCGCGAGCAGGCGTGCGGCATGGCGCAGCCGGGAACGCACGAGGTACTGGTGCGGCGTGACGCCGAGCACCTGCGAGAACAGGCGAAGGAAGTGAAACGAACTCAGGCCTGCTTCGGACGCGGCGCCGTCGAGGCCGATGTTGTCGTGGGAGTTGGCGTCGATCCACATGGCCGCATCCACCGCACGGCGACGGTCGCGCGCGCCAGCGGATTGCAGCGACGGCGGCTTGCCGCGCCCGCCCACCACTTCGACAAAACGGCTGGCGAACCACATGCCCAGTTCGTCCAGCCCGACATCGCTCTGGCCCTCGGCCGCAACCTGGGCGAGTTCGCCCAGCACCATGAGTTCAGGCAGTGGCGGCAGACCCGCCGTGCGCCAGGTGCGCTGGTCACCGCCGATCAGGTCGACGAAACCCGGCGACAGGTGAAAGGCCAGGCATTCGTCGCCGCAGATGTGATGGTCGTGCGTGCAGATGTATTCGTCGCCCGGACAGCCCACCAGCACCGAGCCGGCGACCAGTTCATAGGCGTTGCCGCGCGTGCGGTAGCCGAAGCTGCCCTTGCGCACGTACGAGACCGAATAGTCGGTGTGCACCTCGGTGAACGGCTGCGCATCGGGGCCCGCGTCGCAGCGGTAGCTCGATACGCGGATCGGGTCGGTCTGCAGTTCGGTGGTGACGAGCATCGCGTTTCACCCTGCGGCGAGCGTTCTTTCTAGTCGACGGTCTGCATGGCCTGCCAGACACGCGACGGGCTCAATGGCATGTGCAGGCGCGGTGCGCGCGTTGCCAGTCCGTTGCGGGCGAAGGCATCGGCCACCGCATTGACGATGGCCGGCGTCGCGCCGATGGTGCCAAGCTCGCCCACGCCCTTCACGCCCAACGGGTTGTTGGTGCACGGCGTCGATTCGTCCATTTCCATGTTGAACATGGTGCTGACGATGTCGGCCCGCGGGGCGGCGTAGTCCATCAGGCTGCCGGTGACGGGCTGGCCGGTTTCGTGGTCGTACACCACCTGCTCGTACAGCGCCTGCCCGATGCCCTGCACCGCGCCGCCTTCGAGCTGGCCGCGCACGATCATCGGATTGATGACGCGGCCCACGTCGTTGACGGAGCTGTAGGCCACCACGCTGATCTCGCCGGTGGGCGGGTCGATCTCGATCTCGCAGATGTGGCAGCCGTTGGGCCAGGTCGGGCCCGCCACGGTGCTGGTGGAGTCGATGAAGATCTCGCGCTCGGGCTGCTTGCCGGCCAGCGTGAAGAGGTCGAGTTCGAGGTCGGTGCCGGCCACGGTGAAGACGCCGCGGCTGTAGGTGATGTCGTCGAGGGCGGCTTCGAATTCCTGCGCTGCGAGTTCGCGTGCCTTGTCGATGGTGCGCTCGGCGCCGATGCGCACGGCCGAGCCGCCGGTGAAGAGCGAGCGCGAGCCGGCGCTGCCGAAGCCGTCGCCGCGGTCGGTGTCGCCGAGCACCACGCGCACCTTGTCGATCGGCACGCCGAAGGCATCGACCGCCAGTTGCGCGAGCGACGTGGCAATGCCCTGCCCCATGGCATTGACGGCGGAAAACACCTCGATCACGCCGTCGGCCTGCACCGAGACGGTGACGCGCTCCTCGAACACATTGCCGCCCGTCCATTCAAGAAAGGTGGCAATGCCCAGGCCGCGATGCTTGCCATGGCTGGCCGATTCGGCCGCGCGGGCCTCGAAGCCCTCCCAGTCGGCGAGTGCCAGCGCCTGGTCCATCACCGACTCGAAATTGCCGGTGTCGTAGGTCTGCGCCATCGGGTTCTTGTACGGCATCTGCTCGGGGCGGATGAAGTTGCGCCGGCGCAGCAGAATGCGGTCGATGCCGGTCTGGCGTGCGGCTTCGTCCATCAAGCGCTCGATGGTGAAGATGGCTTCGGGCCGGCCCGCACCGCGGTAGGCACCCGTGGGGGCCGTGTTGGTGAGCACGGCCTTGAAGTGGAAGTCGATGGTCTGGATGTCGTAGACGCTGGTCTGCACCCAGGGGCCGATCAGCAACTGGATCGCGACGCCGGTGCCGGTGGCGTAGGCGCCCACGTTGGCCAGCGTCTTGATGCGCAGCGCCAGGATCCTGCCGTTGGCGTCGAGCGCCATTTCGGCACGCGCCTCGATGTCGCGGCCGTGCGCGCTCGACAGGAATTCTTCGCTGCGGTCGGCCACCCACTTGACCGGTCGCTTGACCTGCAGGGCTGCGAAGGCAACCGCGATGTCTTCGGGGTAGGCGCCGGTCTTCATGCCGAAACCGCCGCCCACGTCGCCCACCACCACGCGCACTTTTTCCTTGGCAAGGCCGATGGCCGCACACACGGAATCGCGCACGCCCGAAGGCATCTGCGTGCTCATGCGGATCGTGAGGCGATCGGTCTCGGCGTCGTGCGCCGCGAGCACGGAACGCGGCTCGATGGTCAGCGCAACCACGCGCTGGTTGTTCACGTCGAGCGCGACCACATGGCTAGCCTTGGCAAAGGCGGCGGTTGCGGCTTCGCTGCTGCCGTGCCGCATCTCTGCTGCGATGTTGCCGGAGGCCTCTTCGCACAACTGCGGCGCACCTTCGGCGGTGGCGCTTGCGAGGTCGACCACCATGGGCAGGTCTTCGTAGTCGATCAGGATGGCTTCGGTCGCATCGCGCGCCTGCTGGATCGTGTCGGCAACGACTGCCGCCACGGCTTCACCGACGAAGCGCGTGCGCTCGTGGGCGATGGCATGGCGTGGCGGGCTGGCGCTGTCGGTGCCGTCCGCACGCTTGAAGCCAGCGGCACCCGGCATGGGCTTCACGCCAGCTGTGGCCAGGTCGGCACCGGTGATCACGCACAACACGCCGGGCATGGCTGCGGCCGCGCTGGTGTCGATCGAGAGGATGCGTGCGTGCGGGTAGGCGGAGCGAAGGAAAACGAGATGCGCCTGGTCGGGAAGCGTGACGTCGTCTGTGTAGTGTCCGGCACCTGCCAGCAGGCTTTCGTCTTCGAGGCGGCGCACCGCCTGGCCGCTGCCGAAGCGCGTGGGGTTGGGTTCAGTGGTCAACGTGGTCCTCTTGTGCTGGTCCCCGGCGCGAAACACATGCCTGCCGGATCCGCTTTGGGTGCTGCGAATGCAAGCTGTGCACTATATGGTCTTCGACGGGTCTTGTGGGTGTGTCGTGCCAACGGTTGCAACGCCCGAGCCACAGTCTGCTGGACAGACCCATGGCGTACGCAATTTTCCCTCAACTGGATTCAGCTTTTCGCGAAGCCGTGTATACCTAGGCCCATGCAACAACTGCCCTGGCTCGAACCCGGAGATGCCCTGCCAGACCCCGCCTCGGCGTGGGGCGTGGCCGACCCTGTGCCCGGCCTTCTCGCGGCCGGAGGCGCGCTGGACGTCGATACTTTGATGCAGGCCTACAGCCACTGCGTCTTTCCGTGGTTCAGCGAAGACCAGCCCATCCTCTGGTGGAGCCCGGACCCGCGCATGGTGCTGCAAGTGGCGCAGTTCAAGCTGCACCGCTCGCTACGCAAGACCCTGACCCGATTTGCGGAAACACCCGGCTGCGAGGTGCGCATCGACCATGACTTCGCCTCGGTCATCGAGGCCTGTTCGCACTCGCCGCGCGTGGGCCAGTCGGGCACCTGGATCGTGCCGGACATGGTGAAGGCCTATACGAATTTGCACAAAGCCGGGCATGCCCACAGCGTCGAGACCTGGATCGACGGCAAGCTCGCGGGTGGCCTGTATTGCGTGGCGCTGGGCCGTGCGGTGTTCGGCGAATCGATGTTCACCCGCCAACCCGATGCCTCGAAGATCGCGCTGGCCGCGCTGGTGTCGCTGTGCCGGCACTTCGGCGTCCAGATGATCGATTGCCAGCAGAACACCGCCCATCTGGCGAGCCTTGGCGCCCACGAGATGGCACGCAAGCGCTTCGTCGCGCATGTGGCCACTGCGCGACAGCAAGAGGCCCCACGGTGGCGATTCGACCCCGTATACTGGAACGAACTCCTGTCCGCGCGACCTCCTCTTTCGACGTGACGCACCTCAAGGATCTCCCGCTTCACACGCTGCAGTTCTATGCGACGGCGCCCTATCCTTGCAGCTATCTGCCGGATCGCCAGGCCCGCTCGCAGGTGGCCACGCCCAGCCACCTGATCCACAACGACGCGTATTCCGACCTCGTACTCAGCGGTTTCCGGCGCAGTGGCATGTTCACCTACCGCCCTTACTGCGACGGCTGCCGCGCGTGCATTCCCTTGCGGGTGCTGGCCAACGAATTCCGTCCCACGCGCAGCCAGCGGCGTGCGGTGAAACAACATTCCGACCTGCAGGCGCGCGTGCTCAAGCTCTGCTTCATGCCCGAGCACTACCAGCTCTACCTGCGCTACCAGAACGGCCGCCACGCAGGCGGCGGCATGGACCACGACAGCATCGACCAGTACACCCAGTTCCTGTTGCAAAGCCGGGTCAATTCACGGCTGGTGGAGTTTCGCGAAACGCTGCCCGACGGCAGTGCTGGCGCGCTTCGGATGGTCTCCATCCTCGACGTGCTGAACGATGGCATCTCGGCCGTCTACACCTTCTATGAGCCGGATACCCGCGCGGCGCCGGGCCGCCCCAAGCAAGCGGACGGCCCCCTCGGGGGGCAGCGAGAGCACACAGTGCCGAGCGTGGGGGCCTCGTCCACGGGCTACGGCACCTACAGCGTGCTCTGGCAGATCGAGCAGGCGCGCAAGCTTGGCCTGCCGCACGTCTACCTCGGCTACTGGATCGAGCAGAGCTCGAAGATGAACTACAAGGCGCGCTTTTCCCCCCACGAAGTGTTGGTGGATGGACACTGGCAGGCATCGGGCGATTTCACAAGGTAAAATGGCGCCCGGTCATCACCGCACAGCGCCATGAGAAAAAACCAATCCGACGTTCCCGCCGTTCCCGTGATCCAGGTGATCGAGCGGATGTTCTCGCTGATCGATGTCCTGGCATCGCGCGAGGAGGCCATGTCGCTGAAGGAGATCAGCGAAAAGACCGGGCTCCATCCTTCCACCACGCACCGCATCCTCAACGACCTGGCGGTCGGCCGCTTTGTCGACCGACCCGAGGCCGGCAGCTACCGGCTCGGCATGCGCCTGCTGGAATTGGGCAACCTGGTAAAGGGCCGGCTCAACGTGCGCGACGCCGCGCTGGGCCCGATGCGCGAGCTGCACAAGCTCACGCAGCAGCCCGTCAACCTGAGCATGCGCCAGGGCGACGAGATCGTGTACATCGAGCGTTCCTACAGCGAGCGTTCGGGCATGCAGGTGGTGCGCGCCATTGGCGGGCGGGCTGCCCTGCACCTCACCTCGACCGGCAAGCTGTTCCTCGCAGCCGACGATCCGCAACGGGTGCGCAGCTACGCAACGCGCACGGGTCTCGCTGGCCACACGCGCAACAGCATCACGCAACTGCCGGCGCTCGAACGAGAGCTGTCGAAGGCACGCCAGTACGGCATTGCCCGCGACAACGAAGAACTCGAACTGGGCGTGCGCTGCATGGCCGCCGGCATCTACGACGACCAGGGCAAGCTGGTGGCGGGCTTGTCGATTTCCGCCCCGGCCGACCGATTGGACGAAGGCTGGTTGCCCAAGCTTCAGGCGACGGCCAATGAGATCTCGGGAGCACTCGGGTTCAAGGATGGGGTGTCTGCTGCCACGCCAGCCCCTGCGAGCAACAGCTCTTCGGTGACGACAGGCACGAGCACCTGATCGACCCCTTCGACAAGGGCCATCCGGTCAAGCAAATAAAAAGGCCCGCATCGCGGGCCTTTTTATTTCTTCCGAACGTCTCTCAACCAGCAACCTGGAAGCTGGCGTTGCGGGAGGAAACCGCCGGCGAACCCACGCCATGCGTGGCCTCGACCCAGCGGCGCACACGCTCCGCATCGGCAATTCGGCTGAACTTGCCGGCCGAATCGAGGAACACCATGATCAGCTTGCGCCCGGCGACCTTGGCCTGCATCACGAGGCATTGGCCGGCTTCGGAGATGTAGCCCGTCTTCTGCACGCCGATTTCCCAATCCGGGCTCTTCACGAGGCGGTTGGTGGTGTTGAACTGCAGCACGCGGTTGCCGACCTCGACCTGGTACTCAGGCGACGTGGAAAGCGAACGCACCGTGGCATCGGAGTAAGCGGCATTGACCAGCAGCGCCAGGTCTTGCGCGCTCGACTGGTTACGGCTCGACAGGCCAGTGGGTTCCACGTAGCGCGTGTCCTTCATGCCGAGCATCTTGGCCTTGGCATTCATGATGCTCACGAAGGTCGCCAGGCCGCCCGGGTAGGTACGGCCCAGCGCGTGCGCAGCACGGTTTTCGCTCGACATCAGCGCCAGATGCAGCAGTTCGCCGCGCGACAACGTGGTGCCGACCGTCAGGCGCGAGCTGCTGCGCTTTTCGGTATCGACGTCGTCCTGGGTGATGGTGATCAGCTCTTCGTTCGGCAGATGGGCTTCGCTGATGAGCAGGCCGGTCATCAGCTTGGTGAGCGATGCAATCGGCAGCACGGCGTGGTCGTTCTTGCTGAACAGCACTTCGTGCGTGTCCTGGTCGATCACCAGCGCGACGCTCGACTTCAGGTCGAGCACATCATCGGTGCCATGCAAGCCGGCCATCTGGCCGAAAGACTGACGGGGAGGCGCCTCGACGCGAACGACCGAGCGGCGCTGCACGGCCACCACGGTCTTGCCGTTCTTCTTGTGGATGGTGGCGACCACATTGCGGCCACCACGAACGACTTTTTCTGCTCTTTCGGCCTTCTCGGCGCGGCCACCGCGCTTGGCGACGACGGCCGTAGCGCCACGCGCAGCCTTGGACGACGCAGTGCGCTTGACTTCGACCGGCACCGGACCCTTCGCCTTCTTGGCGACGGCAGTCTTGGCGGCGACGGGTTTTTCTTTCTTCGCAGCCTGGGCGCCAGGCAGCAAAAACGCCGTGGCGCAGAGCGCGACGGCGATGAATTTGAACGCGGGTAGAAACCGCTGGCTGGAAACTCGGCGGAGACGGGCTTCAGGCATTAATAAATCTCCAGCGGCGACAAACGAGAACCGCAGTGTATCGAAATCAAAAAAGACACGCAATATCAGTTACTTGCATCCTCTTCTTCAATCGAATACCAAGGAACGCCTGAAAACCTAACCTTGCGCTGCAACTCTCTCAGCTTGGCTCTGTAACTTGTTGAGCGCACTCAAATAAGCCTTTGCCGAAGCGACCACGATGTCTGGGTCTGCACCCACACCGTTGACCACCCGCCCTGCGTTTTGTAACCGGACTGTAACTTCTCCCTGGCTTTCCGTCGAGCCACTGATGGCGTTTACAGAGTAAAGAACCATCTCGGCGCCGCTTTTGACGTGCGACTCGATCGCCTTGAGGGAAGCATCAACCGGGCCATTCCCGTCGGACTCGCCGGTCACTTCCTTGCCCTGGACGGTGAAAACGACCTTCGCCTGGGGGCGCTCGCCGGTTTCGCTGTGCTGGGAAAGAGAGACAAAAGCAAACTGCTCACCAACGTTCGACAGCTCTTCCGCGCTGACGAGCGCGAGGATGTCTTCGTCAAAAATTTCGGATTTTCGGTCGGCCAACTCCTTGAAGCGCGAAAACGCTGCATTGATGTCGGCCTCGCTGCCCATGGTCACGCCCAGCTCGTTCAGGCGCTGCTTGAAGGCGTTGCGGCCACTGAGCTTGCCCAGCACGATCTTGTTGGCGGCCCAGCCCACGTCTTCGGCCCGCATGATCTCGTAGGTGTCGCGCGCCTTGAGCACGCCATCCTGGTGGATGCCAGAGGCATGCGCGAAGGCGTTGGCCCCCACGACTGCCTTGTTGGGCTGCACGACGAAGCCGGTGGTCTGGCTCACCATGCGGCTCGCGGCCACGATGTGCTGGGTATCGATGTTGAGGTCGAGCTCGAAATAGTCCCTGCGGGTCTTGACGGCCATGACGACTTCTTCGAGCGAGCAGTTGCCCGCGCGTTCACCCAGGCCATTGATGGTGCATTCCACCTGCCGCGCGCCGCCGATCTTCACGCCGGCCAGCGAGTTCGCCACCGCCATGCCCAGGTCGTTGTGGCAATGCACCGACCAGATCGCCTTGTCGCTGTTGGGCACGCGCTCGCGCAGCATCTTGATGAAGTTGCCGTAGAGCTCGGGAATCGCGTAGCCGACGGTGTCGGGCACGTTGATGGTGGTGGCGCCTTCGTTGATCACGGTTTCGATCACGCGGCAGAGAAAGTCCGGGTCGCTGCGATAGCCGTCTTCGGGGCTGAACTCCACGTCGGCCACCAGGTTGCGCGCAAAACGCACGGCCAGCTTGGCCTGCTCATGCACTTCGTCGGGCGACATGCGCAGCTTCTTTTCCATGTGCAACGGTGAAGTCGCGATGAAAGTGTGGATGCGGCCGCGCGCCGCGCCCTTCAAGGCCTCCGCCGCGCGCGAGATGTCGCGGTCGTTGGCGCGCGAAAGGCCGCACACGGTGGCGTCCTTGATCGCATTGGCAATCGCCTTGACGGCCTCGAAATCGCCGTTCGAGCTGGCCGGGAAGCCGGCTTCGATGACATCGACCTTGAGCCGTTCCAGCTGCTTGGCAATGCGCATCTTCTCGTCGCGCGTCATCGAGGCGCCAGGCGATTGCTCGCCGTCGCGCAAGGTGGTGTCGAAAATTATGAGTTGGTCAGTCATCGTGAATTTCCTTTGTTCGTTCCCACCTTGCGCACCCGGCGAAGGGCCGCGTCAGGCGACTTCAGCCGTCGATTGTGCGCTGTGCGCGCCCCGGCTCCGTGCCCGCTCCACACCCGAGAGGATGGCCTTGAGCGATGCCGAGATCACATTCGCGTCAATGCCCACACCGAACAGGGTCTGCGTTTCATCGATCCGCAGTTCGAGGTACGCCACCGATTTCGCGTCGGCACCGGCGCCGATGGCGTGCTGGTGATAGTCCATCACGCGCACCGTGTGGCCCGTGGCCTTGCTCAACGCCTGCGTGAAGGCATCGATCGGCCCGTTGCCACGGCCTTCGACGGCGCGGATTTCGCCATCCCAGGGCAGGTCGCCACGCAGAACCACGGAGGCATTGGCGCCCTCGCCCTCTTCCTCGATCACGCGATGCTGCAGCGAGTGGGCCGAGTCGATGCCGTATTCGCGCACGAAGAGATCCCAAAGGTCTGCTGCCGTGAGCTCCTTGCCGGCCACGTCCATCACGCGCTGCACGGTCTGCATGAATTCCATCTGCAGGCGGCGCGGCATCTCGATGCCGTATTCGCTCTCGAGCAGGTAAGCCATGCCGCCCTTGCCCGACTGGCTGTTGACGCGAATCACGGCTTCGTAGCTGCGCCCCACGTCCTTCGGGTCGATCGGGAGATAGGGCATGTCCCAGATGTCGCCTTCCTTGCGTGCTGCAAAGGCCTTCTTGATCGCGTCCTGGTGCGAACCCGAGAACGAGGTGTAGACAAGGTCCCCCACGTACGGATGGCGCGGATGCACCGGGATCTGGTTGCAGTGCTCGACCGTGGCGCGGATCTCGTCGATGTTCGAGAAATCGAGTTCCGGCGACACGCCTTGCGTGTAGAGATTGAGCGCGACGTTCACGAGGTCGAGGTTGCCGGTGCGCTCACCGTTGCCGAAGAGGCAGCCTTCGATACGCTCTGCACCGGCCATCAACGCCAGCTCGCCGGCAGCAGTGCCGGTGCCGCGGTCGTTGTGCGGGTGCACGCACAGAATGATCGAATCGCGGCGCGCGAGGTTGCGATGCATCCACTCGATCATGTCGGCAAAGATATTCGGCGTGGAATGCTCGACCGTCGTGGGCAAATTGACGATGCACTTGCGCTGCGGCGTCGGCGCCCAGACTTCGGTGACCGCGTCGACCACGCGCTTGGAAAACACGACGTCGGTGCCCGAGAACATTTCAGGCGAATACTGGAAGGTCCACTGCGTGCCCGGCTGCTTCGCGGCGAAGTCGTTGAACATGCGCGCATGGCTGCTGGCGAGTTCGACGATCTGGTCTTCGTTCATGCCGAGCACCACGCGGCGCATCACGGGGGCCACCGCGTTGTAGAGGTGAACGATGGCGCGTGGGGCGCCTTGCAGTGCCTCGAAGGTGCGGGCAATGAGGTGGTCGCGCGCCTGCGTCAACACCTGGATCGTCACGTCGTCGGGAATGCGATCTTCTTCGATGAGCTTGCGCACGAAGTCGAATTCAACCTGGGAAGCGGAAGGAAAGCCGACTTCGATTTCCTTGAAGCCGATGGCCACCAAGGTTTCAAACATCCGCATCTTGCGAGCGATGTCCATCGGCTCGACCAGGGCCTGGTTGCCATCACGCAGGTCGGTCGACAGCCAGATCGGGGCCTTGGTCAGCACGGCATCGGGCCAGGTGCGGTCCTTGAGGCCGATCGGGGCGAATGCGCGGTATTTGGCTTGAGGTTGCTTGAGCATGTCGATTTCTCTGTGATGGTTGGTAATCAACCAGCAACCCCAAAAACAAACGGCCCGTTGCTGGTGCGAACGGGCCGTGGTGAGGGATTTGCGCGTGCGCTACCGTCTCCGCCCGTGAGGGAGGGCTAGTAGGGCCAGCAGCGAAATCTTGGTCATGAGGGTTGCGAATGTAGCACAGCCTTTGCGGGCCTGGGAAGGCCCATCGGCTTGGTCAGTTGTGCAGGCCGCGCTCGTCGGGCTCTTCGGTCGATGTGCTGATCACGCTGGCTGGCTGGCCCTTGGCCTTGCGCCAACCATAGACCACATAGCCGCTCAGGCCATAGATCACGAAGAGGCTGAACAGCACCGTCGGCGGATGGATGTTGATGACAGCGATGCCGAGCGCGATCAGCACGATCGCCGCAAAGGGCACGCTCTTCTTCATCTGGATGTCCTTGAAGCTGTAGAACGGCGCATTGGTCACCATCGTCAGGCCCGCATAGAGCGTGAATCCGAATGTGACCCAGGTGATCTGCGTCCACGAGAGATACAGCACCTCGCCGCCACGCTTGCCCCACTCGTCCACCAGCCAGATGAACCCGGCCACCAGCGCCGCAGCCGCAGGCGACGGCAAGCCCTGGAACCAGCGCTTGTCGACCACGCTGGTGTTGACGTTGAAACGCGCCAGCCGCAGTGCTGCGCAGGCGCAGTACACGAAGGCCGCAATCCAGCCCCAGCGGCCGAGGCCCTTGAGCGACCACTCGTAGGCGATCAGCGCAGGCGCGGCGCCGAACGACACCATGTCGGACAGCGAATCCATCTGCTCGCCGAACGCGCTTTGCGTGTTGGTCATGCGTGCGACGCGGCCATCGAGGCTGTCGAGAATCATCGCGGCGAACACGCCGAGCGCTGCGAGATCGAAGCGCGCGTTCATGGCCATCACGACCGAGTAGAAACCGCCGAACAACGCCGCCAGCGTGAACAGGTTCGGCAGGATGTAGATGCCCTTGCGGCGTTTGCGCGGCTGCACCACGTCGGGAACCGTATCGTCATGCATTGAATTTGCCTCCGTCCCTCATGGGCACTGCGCGGTCAGCTATCCATTCGATAGCATCTTGATCTGTGAGTCGCATGGTTCGCAGTGTAGTTCAGGGGATGCTTTGCCCCCGTCAAACAAAAGGGCCACCGCGACGGGTGGCCCTTGGGAAACGGGTGCCGAAGCACCCTTTGCCAGCAAGATCAGTTGCGGGTCTGGTCGACCAGCTTGTTCTTCTTGATCCAGGGCATCATCGCGCGCAGCTTTTCGCCGACCACTTCGATCTGGTGCTCAGCCGTCAGGCGACGGCGGCTGATCAGCGTGGGAGCGCCGGCTGCGTTTTCGAGCACGAAGCTCTTGGCGTATTCGCCGGTCTGGATGTCCGTGAGGATCTTCTTCATGGTCTTCTTGGTCTCTTCGTTCACGACGCGCGGGCCGCTCACGTATTCGCCGTATTCGGCGTTGTTCGAGATCGAGTAGTTCATGTTGGCGATGCCGCCTTCATAGATCAGGTCGACGATGAGCTTGAGCTCGTGCAGGCATTCGAAGTACGCCATTTCGGGCGCGTAGCCGGCTTCCACCAGCGTTTCGAAACCAGCCTTGATCAGCTCGACCGTGCCACCACACAGAACCGCTTGTTCGCCGAACAGGTCGGTCTCGGTTTCTTCGCGGAAGTTGGTCTCGATGATGCCGGCCTTGCCGCCGCCATTGGCGGTGGCATAGCTCAGCGCGAGGTCACGCGCCTTGCCGGTCTTGTCCTGGTGCACGGCCACGAGGTGGGGCACGCCGCCGCCTTGGGCATAGGTGCTGCGCACCGTGTGGCCGGGGGCCTTGGGAGCGACCATCCACACGTCGAGGTCGGCGCGCGGCTGCACGAAACCGTAGTGCACGTTGAAGCCGTGCGCGAAGACGAGCGAAGCGCCTTCCTTGATGTTCGGGGCCACGTCGTTCTTGTAGACGCTGGCGATCTGCTCGTCGGGCAGCAGAATCATGACGACGTCGGCGGCCTTCACCGCATCAGCCACTTCGGCGACCTTGAGGCCGGCCTTCTCGACCTTCGGCCACGAGGCGCCGCCCTTGCGCAGGCCGACCACGACCTTGACGCCGCTGTCGTTCAGGTTTTGCGCATGCGCGTGACCTTGCGACCCGTAACCGATGATTGCAACCGTCTTGCCCTTGATGAGGCTGAGATCGGCGTCCTTGTCGTAGTAAACCTTCATATGCGTCTTTCCTATTTAATCTCTGGCACCCCCTGGGGGGTGCCGTTCACTCACAGTTGGCCGGAAGAATTCCGGTCCTTCATTTGCTGGTTGATGGACACGAGGTTGTCGTGAATGCGGAACAGCAGGATCAGCAATTCGCTGTAGACGCGAACCATGATCGCGCCGAAAACCAAAATGGCGAGGCCGGTAAGAACCCCTCTCAGGCCGCCGCTGAAAAGCGCGCCGACCCCAGTAATCAATACCCCGATCAATCCCAGGAAATACAGTACCCGGATGACGATAGGGGTCACCATCTTGTCGAAGCCCAGCAAGTCTTGCATTACCTTCTCCTCATGTCGTGTTGATAAACGATGAAACTGAGGGGATCTTCACCCCCTACACGCGCAGGATGCGCTCGCCGCGCCCGATGCCGCTGGCACCGGTGCGGACAGTCTCGAGGATAGCGCTACGGTCGATCGCTTCCAGAAAAGCGTCGTTCTTGCCGTGGTCGCCGGTGAGTTCGATGGTGTAGCTCTTGTCGGTCACGTCGATGATCCGGCCTCGAAAAATCTCGGCCATGCGCATCATTTCTTCGCGCTCCTTGCCCACCGCACGCACCTTCACCATCATGAGCTCTCGCTCGGTGTAGGCGCCTTCGGTCAGGTCGACAACCTTCACGACTTCGATGAGGCGGTTCAGGTGCTTGGTGATCTGCTCGATCACGTCGTCGGAACCGGCAGTGACGATCGTCATGCGCGAGAGGCTCGGGTCCTCGGTCGGCGCAACGGTCAGCGATTCGATGTTGTAGCCACGGGCCGAGAAAAGGCCCACCACGCGGGAAAGAGCCCCCGGCTCGTTTTCCAGCAGCACTGCAATGATGTGTTTCATGTTTGCGCGACTCCTCTTTTCGCCGCCCTCCCCCGCGCACGGTAATGCGCGGGCTTGGCGGGCAATAGATTCGTCAGTAAGAGTTGAACGGACTAGCGAACGAACGGGAAACCGGGATCAGAGATCCTCGGAACCCAGGAGCATCTCGGTGATGCCCATGCCGGCCTTCACCATCGGGAACACGTTCTCGGTGGGGTCGGTACGGAAATCCATGAACACCGTGCGGTCCTTGAGCTTGCGTGCTTCGCGCAGCGCGGGCTCCACGTCTTGTGGACGCTCGATCAGCATGCCGACGTGGCCATAGGCCTCGGCGAGCTTCACGAAGTTGGGCAGTGCATCCATGTAGCTGTGGCTGTAGCGGCCGGAGTATTCGATCTCCTGCCACTGGCGCACCATGCCCAGGTAGCGGTTGTTCAGCGAGCAGATCTTGATCGGCGTGTTGTATTGCAGGCAGGTGGAAAGTTCCTGGATGCACATCTGCACAGAGCCTTCGCCGGTGATGGTGAACACCTCCGAATCGGGCTTGGCGAGCTTGATGCCCATGGCGTACGGAATGCCGACGCCCATGGTGCCCAGGCCGCCCGAGTTGATCCAGCGACGCGGCTCGTCGAAGCGGTAGTACTGCGCGGCCCACATCTGGTGCTGGCCCACGTCGGACGTGATGTACACGTCGGCGTCCTTGGTCATGTTCCAGAGCGTCTCGACCACGTACTGTGGCTTGATCACGTCGTTGTTGCCACGGTCGTACTTGAGGCAGTCGCGCGAGCGCCAGGCCTCGATGGTCTTCCACCAGTCGGCCAATGCGCCAGCATCGGGCTTGGTCGTGCTTTCGCGGATCATCGAGATCAACTCGGTGAGCACGTCCTTCACGTCGCCGACGATCGGAATGTCGACCTTCACGCGCTTGGAAATGCTCGACGGGTCAATGTCGATGTGGATGATCTTGCGTTCGTTCTGCGCGAAGTGCTTGGGGTTGCCGATCACGCGGTCGTCGAAGCGCGCGCCCACGGCGAGCAGCACGTCGCAGTTCTGCATCGCGTTGTTGGCTTCGATGGTGCCGTGCATGCCCAGCATGCCGAGGAACTTGCGGTCGCTCGCCGGATAGGCGCCCAGGCCCATCAGCGTGTTCGTGACCGGGTAGCCGAGCATGTCGACCAGCGTGCGCAGTTCGTTGCAGGCGTTGCCCAGCAGCACGCCGCCGCCGGTGTAGATGTACGGACGCTTGGCAGCCAGCAGCAGTTGCAGCGCCTTGCGGATCTGGCCGCCGTGGCCCTTGCGCACCGGGTTGTACGAGCGCATCTCGACCTTGTCGGGATAGCCGGCGTAAGGCGTCTTCTTGAAGGAAACGTCCTTGGGCACGTCCACCACCACCGGGCCCGGACGGCCGCTGCGTGCGATGTGGAAGGCCTTCTTCATCGTCATGGCCAGATCCTTCGGATCCTTGACGAGGAAGTTGTGCTTGACGATGGGGCGGGTGATGCCGACCGTGTCGCATTCCTGGAAAGCATCGAGGCCGATGGCAGCCGTTGGCACCTGGCCCGAGATGATCACCATCGGGATCGAGTCCATGTACGCGGTGGCGATGCCGGTGACGGCATTGGTCAGGCCAGGGCCGGAGGTGACCAGTGCCACGCCGACTTCACCAGTGGCGCGGGCATAGCCGTCGGCCGCATGGACTGCCGCCTGTTCGTGGCGTACCAGCACATGCTGGATGGTGTCCTGCTTATAGAACGCGTCGTAGATGTAGAGAACCGCGCCGCCGGGATAGCCCCAGACGTACTGAACGCCTTCGGCCTGCAGTGCCTTGATCAGCACTTCAGCGCCCATGAGTTCTTGCGTGGGATTGCCGGCGCCAGAGGACGCGGCTGCTGCGGAAATGATTTCCGCCTTAGAGATTTCCATGATCAACCTTTGGAGTTTTTTCGGGAACGAAAAACCTTGGGTGCCCCTTGCCAACCCTTGTGAGGTCGCGCCAGGACTTGAGGCCATAGCCATGAGCGGACTGATGTTCCGCCGGACCTTGACCCGTTTGCCTTTTGACTTGCAGCGCGGATTATGACATTTCCGGGCGTTCAGCTTCGCTTCAGCTGTCGTGTAAAGACACAAAGGCATAATCGTCGGCGGTAAACATACGCGATCGCTAGACACCTCCTCCCCACGCGGCGCGCCCTGCGCCCTCTCTCGCTTGGCCACTGAACAAGAACTCTCCGACTTCCTGAAAAGCGTCGAACGACGCGCTTTCAAGCGCTCGGTCTATCACGTGCGGGACGAAGAAGCGGCGCTCGATATCGTGCAGGACAGCATGATGAAGCTGGCGCAGCACTACGGCGACAAGCCGATCAACGAGCTGCCGATGCTGTTCCAGCGCATCCTGTCGAACTGCACGCTCGATTGGTTCCGCCGCCAGAAAACCCGCCGCGCCCTCTTCTCGAACCTCAGCGACTTCGAATCGGTCGACGACGACGGCGATTTCGACCTGCTGGAGAACTTCGTCTCGCCCACCGACTCTAGGGAAACGGAGAGTGCCGAAGACACGACCCGCCGCGCCCAGGTCTTCCACGAGATCGAGGAACAGATCGCGGCGCTGCCGGGCCGTCAACGCGAGGCTTTCCTGATGCGTTACTGGGAGGAAATGGACGTCGCCGAGACGGCCGCAGCGATGGGTTGCTCCGAAGGCAGTGTCAAAACCCATTGTTCGCGAGCCGTTCACGCTCTCAGCAAGGCGCTCAAGGCCAAGGGAATATCGCTATGAACACTAAGGTTCCAACCTCTTCATCCGCCGCCGAAGACCAGTTCGGTCAGCGCCTGGCTGCCCGCCTGTCGACCGGCAACCGCGAGTTGTCGCACGACATCGGCGAACGCCTGCGTGTGGCCCGTGCGCAGGCCGTGGCCTCGCGCAAGCTGCCTCCGCAGTTGCGAACTGCGCCTGTCGTGGTGCAGTCGGGCCGCACGCTCACGCTGGGTGGCAGCTGGTGGACGCGCATCGGCTCTGTGGTGCCGCTGATCGCGCTCGTGGCCGGGCTCATCACCATCAGCGTGATGCAAGACGATGACCGCGCCACCGAGCTGGCCGAAGTGGATTCCGCGCTCCTGACCGGCGATCTGCCTCCTGCCGCCTACACCGACCCCGGTTTTGCCCAATTCCTGAAGGCCGACAGCGCCTCCGACTGAACTTTCACCGAACGAATGCGACGCCGCCCTTCCCCCAGCGCGAACACCCCTCGCCCGTTGCGCCCGCTCCCGGCGGGCGCAGTCGTTTGGGCGGGTGCGCTTGCAGTCGCGGCCTTCGGCCTGACGCTTGCCAGCGCCCAGCCCCGCCCCGAGGCGGCGGTCAAGGCCATGGGCAGCCCGGCATCGGCCGCCTCTTCCGCGGCAGCCACCAGCCCCAAGGCCATCTCGCCCACCAAGCCGCTCTGGAGCGAGCTCACCGCAGAACAGCAACAAGCCCTGAAGCCGCTGGTTCCTCACTGGAACACGCTGAATGCGGGGCAAAAGCGCAAGTGGCTGGCGCTGTCGCGCAACTACGCCAGCATGTCGGCCGATGACCAGGTCACGCTGCACAGCCGCATGATCGAATGGGCCGCCCTGAGCAACCAGCAGCGCACGCAGGCGCGCCTGAATTTCGCCGAGGTCAAACGCATCCCGGCCGATGAGCGCAAGGCCAAATGGGAGCAGTACCAGGCCTTGAGTGAAGAAGAAAAGCGCAAGCTCGCGGAGCGCGCACCGGCCAAGCCACGCGGTGCGGCCATTCCGGTGCGACCGGTTTCCTCGCAGAAGCTCGTGCCCGTGCCGGCCGTCACGCCTGGCGGCCAACACACGCCAAGAATCCTGCTGGCACCGCCGCCGCCGCCCGCCCCGTCGACGATCATGGTTGCAACCCCGCCGGAACGCACGCCAGCGACGACTTCGCCCGCAGTCGCCATCGTGCCCGCAGCGCCGGCACCCGCCAACATCACGTCCCCACCGGTCCCGGCCGAAGCCCAGGTGCCAGCGCCCTCCTCGGCGATCGAGCCGCCTTCTTCCGCTCCCTGACCCAAGGCTTCGATGGTTTCCAATACGCCCGAGGCTTCGGGATCCAATCAGCCCGTTTCGCCCGCCTCTCCTTCAACCAGCGCTCCTGTTTCGATAGTGCCCAGCCTGTGGCGCCGTATGGCCTGCTGGCTTTATGAAGGCATGCTGCTCTTTGCGGTGGTGTTCGTTTCGGGCTGGCTGTTCAGTACGCTGGGCCAGATGCGTGACGCCATGGACTCGCGCCGGCACCTGTTCCAGGCCTTCCTGTTCGTGGTGTTCGGCGTGTACTTCGTCTGGTTCTGGGCCAAGGGCCAGACACTCGCGATGAAAACCTGGAACATCCGCATCGTCGATGTCCACAGCCACCCTGTCAGCCAGCGCCGCGCCCTGGCGCGCTACCTGCTGAGCTGGGTCTGGTTCCTGCCGCCGCTGGCTGCCATCGCCCCCTTCAAGCTGTCGGGCGGCAAATCGACGCTCCTGATCTTCGGCTGGGTCGCCGTCTGGGCCCTGCTTTCCCGCTTTCATCCCGACCGCCAGTTTTGGCACGACGCCTGGGCCGGTACACGGCTTGTCACCTCCCAACCGATGAGCCGCCGATGAGTGCCTTGCCCAATCTTCCCGATCCCGCCGTCAACCCGCAGAAGGCCCGCAAGGGTTTCGAGCGCGTCTGGCACGCCACGCTGATCTCGCTGCACGGTCTGCGCGCCGGCTGGAGCGAGCCCGCCTTCCGCCAGGAAGCCGTTCTGTCGATCGTGATGATCCCGATCTCTTTCTGGCTGGGGCGCAGTTGGGTCGAGGTGGCGTTGCTTGCCGGCAGCGCGATGCTGGTGATGATCGTGGAGCTGCTCAACACCGCCGTGGAAGCCGCCATCGACCGTATCGGCCCCGAATGGCACGACCTCTCCAAGCGCGCCAAGGACATGGGCAGCGCCGCAGTGCTGCTGTCTCTCACGCTGTGCGGGGGCATCTGGATTGCAGCGTTGTGGCAGCGCTTCATGTCATGAGAAGGCCTGCCGGCTGCGGCATGATGGCGGGATGAATCCTGAATTTTCGATCTGTGTGTATTGCGGCTCTCGTCCCGGCGAGCGCCCCGAGTTTTCCCAGGCTGCGCAAGCGGTTGGCCAATGGATCGGCCAGCACGGCGGCCAACTGGTCTACGGCGGCGGTCGCACCGGCCTGATGGGCACGGTGGCCGAAGCCACCCGCCTCGCCGGTGGCCGTGTGGTTGGCATCATTCCCAAGGCGCTGGTCGACAAGGAACTGGCCAATCCGCTGTGCGACGAGTTGCATGTGGTCGACACCATGCACGAGCGCAAGGCCATGATGGGCGAGCGCGCCGATGCCTTCGTGGCGCTGCCGGGCGGCATCGGCACCTTCGAGGAATTGTTCGAGATCTGGACCTGGCGCCAGCTCGGCTATCACGACAAGCCGACCGGCATCCTCAACACCGCCGGCTACTACGACGGACTGCTGGGCTTCCTGGCGCACAGCGTGCGCGAGGGCTTCATGGGCGAATGGCAGATGGACCTGATCCGCACAGGCACCAACGCCACCGAACTGCTGACGGCATTGCGTGCTGAAGTGCCGCTGCATCCGCGAGAAGACAGGCTGTCGGAAAACCTTTGACGCCAGTCTTCAACGGCAAAGCCCCCGCGAGGGGGCTTTGTGCCTTGTCAGACCGCGTTTTCGTTCTCTTCGCCGGTGCGAATGCGCACGATGCGCTCGACGGCGGTGACAAAAATCTTCCCGTCGCCGATCTTCCCGGTGCGTGCGGAATTGACGATGGCTTCGATGCAGCGCTCCACGTCGCCCTCGTTGACGACCACCTCGACCTTCATCTTGGGCAAGAAGTCGACCACATACTCGGCGCCGCGGTAAAGCTCGGTGTGGCCCTTCTGGCGGCCGAAGCCCTTGACCTCGGTCACGGTCAGGCCGGTGACGCCCACTTCGGCCAAGGCCTCGCGCACGTCCTCGAGCTTGAAGGGTTTGACGATGGCGGTGATCTGCTTCATGGGTTTTGTGCTCCGGCGGTTTCGTTGAATTTGCTGGTGATAGGGTAACGCCAATCCTTGCCGAAGCTTCGATGGGTGACCCGGATGCCTACCGGCGCCTGGCGCCGCTTGTATTCGTTGATCCTGATGAGCCGCGCAACCCGTTCGACCACCGCGCGGTCGTAGCCCGCGGCAATGATCTCGTCGATGCCCTCGTCGTCCTGCATGTAGCGTGCCAGGATGCCGTCGAGGATGTCGTAGGGCGGCAGACTGTCCTGGTCGGTCTGGTCGGGCCGCAGCTCCGCGCTCGGTGGGCGCGTGATGATGCGCTCGGGAATCGGCTCCGTGCCGGTGCCGTACGGATCGTGGGCATTGCGCCAGCGCGCCAGGGCGAACACGGTGGTCTTGAGCAGGTCCTTGATGACCGCGAAGCCGCCAGCCATGTCGCCGTAGAGCGTGCAGTAGCCGGTGGCCATCTCGCTCTTGTTGCCGGTGGTCAGCACGATCGATCCGAACTTGTTCGACAGTCCCATCAGCAGCGTGCCGCGGATGCGGGCCTGGATGTTCTCCTCGGCTGTGTCCTCGGGACGGCCCTTGAACTCCCCGGCCAGCGCATCCTTGAACGACTCGAAGGTGTGCCTGATCGAGATTTCGTCGTAGCGCACACCCAGCCTGCCCGCCATGTCGCGCGCGTCGATCCAGCTGATGTCGGCGGTGTAAGGCGAAGGCATCATCACCGCGCGCACCTTGTCCTTGCCCAGTGCATCGACGGCAATGGCAAGCACCAATGCGGAGTCGATGCCGCCCGAGAGCCCCAGGATGGCGCCCGGAAAACCGTTCTTGCCGATGTAGTCGCGCACGCCCAGCACCAAAGCGTCCCAGAGTTGCGCCTCGGCCTCGCGCGAAGGCGCGATGTCGCCGGGCTCACCCACAAAGCCGACGCCGCCCTGCGGCGCACGCTCGAGCTGCGCGAACACCACCTTCTCGCGAAAGCTCTCGGCCTGCATGGCGACCGCGCCATCGGCCTGCAGCGCGAAGGAAGCGCCGTCGAACACCACTTCGTCCTGCCCGCCCACCAGATGCGCGTAGACCAGCGGCAGGCCCACGGCACGGGCCCGGTCGGCCATGCGCGCCACGCGCTCGCCTTCCTTGCCCACGTGATACGGCGACGCATTGATCACCGCCAGCACCTCGGCGCCGGATTCGCGGGCCAGTTCGGCCGGCTGGTCGAACCAGGCGTCTTCGCAGATCAGCAGGCCGACCGAGACACCGCCCGCCTCGAACACGCAGGTGCCCTGCCCCGGCGTGAAATAGCGGCGCTCGTCGAACACCTGGTAGTTCGGC
Source organism: Variovorax sp. PAMC26660 (assembly GCF_014302995.1). Lineage (NCBI taxonomy): Bacteria > Pseudomonadati > Pseudomonadota > Betaproteobacteria > Burkholderiales > Comamonadaceae > Variovorax > Variovorax sp. PAMC26660. Next base: position 5,852,131 of record NZ_CP060295.1, on the reverse strand, counting down.
AGCTCTCGCTTGGCATAGGTCTCGAGGATGCGGCCCTCCTTGATCACGCTGGCCGCGTTGTGGCGCCTCTGCACCGCCACCGAGCGGCTGCGCAGGCTGCCACCGGTCGGATGCCCTACCACCACGACCATGTCTTTGAGGTCGGCCAGCGCAGAGGCGATGCCTTTCACGGCATCATCACAGGCTTCGGTGAAGGCGGGACGGAGGAACAGGTCCTCCGCTGCATAGCCGGCAATCGAGAGTTCCGGTGTCAACAGAAGACGCGCGCCTTGCGCATGGGCAAAGCGTGCGGCGTCGACGATCTTTTTCGCGTTGCCGGCGAGATCGCCCACCACAAAATTGAGTTGCGCGATGGCGAGCTTGAGCGTCATACAGAAGGAAGAAAAAGGCTTGAACGATTATGTCATTCGGGTTCTGGCGTCGCCGTCGGACGTGAGCCCGCAAGCCTGGAATGCGCTGCTTGCCGCCGAGGCCGAACCCTCGCCATTCATGCGCCACGAGTACCTGTCGGCGCTGCATGAAAGCGGCAGCGCCTCGCCCGCGAGCGGATGGACGCCGCAGTTCGTGACGCTGTGGCGCGGCAAGCGGCTGGAGGCCGCGTGCCCGTTCTACATCAAGGACCATTCCTACGGCGAGTACGTCTTCGACTGGGCCTGGGCCAATGCCTACGAGCAACACGGCCTGACCTACTACCCCAAGGCTGTGGTCGCGGTGCCCTTCACCCCGGTGCCCGGCACGCGGCTGCTGGCGCGCGACGCGCAGAGCCGCACGCTGCTGGTGCAGGCGCTGGTCGCGCTGTGCAAGCAGGAAGAGCTGTCGTCGCTGCACCTGCTGTTCGGCGCCGACGCAGACATCGCCGCCTGCACCGAAGCGGGGCTGATGCTGCGCAACACGGTCCAGTTCCACTGGACGAATGCGGCCCCCACGCCCGGCGGCGAAACGGCCTACTCCGACTTCGACGCCTTCCTTGCGAGCCTGGCCCATGACAAGCGCAAGAAGATCCGTCAGGAGCGCCGCAAGGTGGCCGATGCCGGCGTGAGTTTTCGCTGGTCGCGTGGCGCCGACATTTCCGCAGCCGACTGGGATTTTTTCTACCGCTGCTACGAGCGCACCTACCGAGAGCACGGCAATCCGCCCTACCTCACGCGCGACTTCTTCCAGCGCATGGCCGACATCATGCCCGAGGCCTGGCTCCTGTTCATTGCCGAGCGCAACGGCAAGCCCATGGCCGCCAGCCTGATCGCCCTCTCGACGCAGGAAGACGAGGGTCTGGTCGCCTACGGCCGCTACTGGGGGGCGCTGGAGCGGGTCGATTGCCTGCACTTCGAGGCCTGTTACTACCAGCCGCTGGCCTGGTGCATCGCGCATGGCGCCAAGCGCTTCGAGGGTGGCGCCCAGGGCGAGCACAAGATGGCTCGGGCGTTGATGCCGGTGAAGACCACCAGCGCGCATTGGCTGGCGCATCCGGCGTTTTCAGATGCCGTCGAGCGCTTTCTCGAACGCGAGGGCGCGGGCATCGAAAACTACATGGATCACCTGGGCGAGCGCAGTCCGTTCAGAACGTAGGCTCGCCCCAGGCGCCGCGAACGAGAGAAATTACTTCGTGTACGCGGCGATGCCGTCCAGGATTTCCTTCTTGGCGGCGTCAATGCCTTCCCAGCCCAACACCTTGACCCACTTGCCGGCTTCCAGGTCCTTGTAGTGCTCGAAGAAGTGGCTGATGGCCTTCAGGCGCATCGGGTTCACGTCGTCGACCGACTTCCAGTGGCTGTAGATCGGCAGCACCTTGTCGGTGGGCACGGCCAGCACCTTGCCGTCGACGCCGGCTTCGTCTTCCATCATCAGGATGCCGAGCGGACGGCAAGGCACCACCACGCCGGGCAACAGCGGGTACGGGGCGATCACCAGCACGTCGACCGGGTCGCCGTCGCCCGACAGCGTCTGCGGCACGTAGCCGTAGTTGGCGGGGTAGTACATCGCGGTCGTCATGAAGCGGTCGACGAAGATCGCGCCGGACTCCTTGTCCACTTCGTACTTGATCGGATCGGCGTTCATCGGGATTTCGATCACGACATTGAAGGCGTCGGGAACGTTCTTGCCGGGGGAGACTTTGTCGAAGGACATGACGTTTTTCGAGTAGTTGAAAAGTATGAGAGGGACGGGGACAAACCCTGAGTTTACTTTCCGTGTCATGGCACGGTCGCACACGCCCGCGTTTTTGCCTGTAAATTGCAACCGTTGGCCAATCGGCTCCGCACCTCGGTGCAGCGAGCTTCGAGGAAGCAACGCGACGGAAAACCTGGGTCCCGTACGCGTTGCGCGCAGGATCCATGCTGTCCGTCTCCACAAGTCACAACGAACGAATGGAGAAGCAAAGCATGATCGGCAACACCCCCCTGATACTGGCAATCGTCTGCGGCCTCGTGGCCGTGGGCTATGGTTTCTGGGCCCGAAGTTGGATTCTGGCCAAGGACCCCGGCAACGCGCGAATGCAGGAAATCGCCGCTGCCATCCAGGCCGGCGCCTCGGCCTACCTCGCAAAGCAGTACACGACCATCGCGGTCGTCGGCATCATCCTGGCCATCCTCATCGGCCTGTTCCTGGACCTGACCACGGCCGTGGGCTTCATCGTCGGCGCCGTGCTTTCGGGCGCCTGCGGCTTCATCGGCATGAATGTGTCGGTGCGCGCCAATGTGCGCACCGCACAGGCGGCCACCCACGGCATCGGCCCGGCACTTGACGTGGCGTTCCGCGGCGGCGCCATCACCGGCATGCTGGTGGTCGGGCTCGGCCTGCTGGGCGTGACGGGCTTCTACTGGTTCCTGGCCGGCAGCACGCCAACGGCGGACCACAGCCTCGCGGCCATCCTCAATCCGCTGATCGGCTTTGCCTTCGGCTCCTCGCTGATCTCGATCTTCGCGCGGCTGGGCGGCGGCATCTTCACCAAGGGCGCCGACGTCGGCGCCGACCTGGTGGGCAAGGTCGAGGCCGGCATTCCGGAAGACGACCCTCGCAACCCGGCCGTGATCGCCGACAACGTGGGTGACAACGTCGGCGACTGCGCCGGCATGGCAGCCGACCTGTTCGAGACCTACGCGGTCACGCTGATCGCCACCATGGTGCTGGGCGCGCTGATGGTCACGGCGGCGCCGGACCGCGCGGTGCTGTACCCGTTGGCGCTGGGCGGCGTGTCGATCATCGCGTCGATCATCGGCTGCTTCTTCGTGAAGGCTTCGCCGGGCATGGTCAACGTGATGCCGGCACTCTACAAGGGCCTGGCGGTGGCGGGCATCCTGTCGCTGATCGCATTCTGGTTCGTCACGAGCTGGATCATTCCCGACAACGCGATCGCCGCGAGCGGCAGCCAGCTCAAGCTGTTCGGCGCCTGCTTCGTGGGCCTCGCGCTCACCGCCGCGCTGGTGTGGGTCACCGAGTACTACACCGGCACGCAGTACAAGCCCGTGCAGCACATCGCACAGGCCTCGACCACGGGCCACGGCACCAACATCATCGCGGGCCTGGGCGTGTCGATGCGTTCGACGGCATGGCCGGTGATCTTCGTGTGCATCGCGATCCTCGCTTCGTACTCGCTCGCAGGCCTGTTCGGCATTGCGGTCGCCGCCACGTCGATGCTGAGCATGGCCGGCATCGTGGTCGCGCTCGACGCCTATGGTCCCATCACCGACAACGCCGGCGGCATTGCCGAAATGAGCGACCTGCCCGCCAGCGTGCGCGCCGTGACCGACCCGCTCGACGCAGTCGGCAACACGACCAAGGCCGTGACCAAGGGCTACGCCATCGGCTCGGCCGGCCTCGCCTCGCTGGTGCTGTTCGCCGACTACACCCACAAGCTCGAGAGCTTCGGCCTGAACATCAGCTTCAACCTGAGCGACCCGATGGTGATCGTCGGCCTCTTCATCGGCGGCCTGATCCCCTACCTGTTCGGCGCGATGGCGATGGAAGCCGTGGGCCGTGCAGCCGGTGCGGTGGTCGAGGAAGTGCGCCGCCAGTTCCGCGAGATCCCCGGCATCATGGAAGGCACCGGCAAGCCCGAGTACGGCAAGGCCGTGAGCATGCTGACCGGCGCAGCCATCAAGGAAATGATGATTCCGTCGCTGCTGCCGGTGGTGGTGCCGATTTTGGTCGGCCTGCTGCTCGGGCCAAAGGCGCTGGGCGGCCTGCTGATGGGCACCATCGTCACCGGGCTGTTCGTCGCCATCTCGATGTGCACCGGCGGCGGTGCCTGGGACAACGCCAAGAAGTACATCGAAGACGGTCACCACGGCGGCAAGGGCTCCGAGGCGCACAAGGCGGCCGTCACCGGCGACACCGTGGGCGACCCCTACAAGGACACGGCCGGCCCGGCTGTGAACCCGCTGATCAAGATCATCAACATCGTGGCGCTGCTGATCGTGCCGCTGGTCGTGAAATTCCACGCCGGCGATGCGGCGGCTGCCGTGCCTGTCAAGGTGGAAATGCCCCCGGCCGTGACCGCGCCCGCCGCCATGGCACCGGCCACGCCGGCCGCAGCCATCGCCTCGGCAGCCGTGACGGCCACCGAAGCCGCCGCGGTGAAGGTCGAGAACGGCGTGGTGAAGTTCTACTTCGCCAGCGCCAGCGCCGAGGTCGCGCCCAATGCCAAAGAAGCATTGGCCGACGTCATCAAGGCCGTGCAAAGCGGCAGCACCGTGCTCGTGAGCGGTTTCCACGATGCCAGCGGCGATCCGGCGAAGAACGCCGAACTGGCCAAGCAACGCGCAATGGCCGTGAGCGACGCGCTCAAGGCGGCCGGCGCGCCCGAAGACAAGATCGAGCTTGCCAAGCCCGAGCAGTCGCAGGCCGACGGGCCGCCTTCCGAAGCCCGCCGCGTGGAAGTCAAAGTAAAGTCCTGAGATGCCCACTGCCGCTCGACTCGAATCCTTCATCGCCGCTGTCGAAGGCGGCGCGCATGCCAAAGCCATCGAGGACTACTACACCGAAGACGCCACCATGCGAGAGAACCAGGCCGAGCCCCGGCGCGGCCGCAGCACGCTGGTGGCGCAGGAAACCGCCGTGCTCGCGCGCACCGAGTCGGTCACCAGCACCTGCGTGCGGCCGGTGCTGGTGAACGGCGACCATGTGGCGATTCACTGGGTCTTCGAGTTCAGCTTCAAGGGCGGCGGCGCGATGCGCATGGAAGAGATCGCGTGGCAGCGCTGGGAAGGCGAGCGCATCGCCGAAGAGCAGTTCTTCTACGACCCGGCGCAACGAAAGCCGGGCTGAAGACTTTTCACGCACCCATCGTCATGGCGCTGAAGACCGTCTCCTAGCCCCATGCTGCGATACCTCCAAGCACTGATCGCCGGCACGCTGGCCATCGCGCGCGCCGAACTGGCGATCGTTCGGCGTTTTCCGCGCATCCTGCTGGCCGTGGTGGCCGTGGGCGTGGTGCCGGCCATCTACGCGCTGATCTATCTCACGAGCGTCTGGGACCCGGCCGGCCATACGGCCGACCTGCCCGCGGCCATCGTGAACGAGGACCGCGGCGTCACCTACATGGCGCACTCGGTCAATGTCGGCGACGAACTGACGCGCACCCTGCTCGCCAAGCGCGCCTTCGGTTTTCGTGTGATGACCGATGCCGAGGCCGCGCACGCCGAGGTGCGACGCGGCACGCTCGCCTTCGCGCTGTTCATTCCTGCCGACTTCAGCGCCAACGCGGTACCGGGCATCCAGCGCGGCGCCGGGCAACTGGTGGTCTACACCTCGGAAGGCAACAATTACAGCTCGGCCGGGTTGGCCCGCCGCTTCGCGGGCGAGTTGGGCCACCAGGTCAACGAGATGCTCAACGAGCAGCGCTGGGGCCTGGTGCTGAATGCGGCATCCGGCTCGCAGCAGCGGCTCGACAAGCTCAAGCAGGCGCTGCTGGAGCTGCGCGACGGCAGCCAGGCATTGGCCACCGGCGCCATCCAATACAGCGCCGCGGCGCAGCAGGTCGGCGGTGGGTTCAAGCAGGTCAATGGCGGCATAAGAACCATCCAGTCGAAGCTGCCGGCTGATGCGGACCTGCACGCACTCAAGAGCGGCGCGCAGCAACTCACCGCCGGTCAGCACGAACTGGGCAGCGGTCTCGCGCAGATCGGCGACGGGCTCGAGCTGCTCAACGGCGGCGCCGGCCAGTTGGGCGATGGCGCACGTCGGCTGCAGAAGGAATCGGCCGATATCCCCTTCGTCGGCGACCGCATCGCCAAAGGCGCCGGAGAACTTGCCGCTGGCGCGGACAAGCTGCACGGCGGCCTCGGGCAAGCGCAGGCCGCACTGGGCAAGGCGGAAGAAGGCAACCAGAAACTCGCCACCGGCGCTTCGGCCCTGGAAGGCGGCGTTGGCAAACTCACCGACGGCATGGGCGCGCTGTCCGCCGGCATCCGCACCATGGCCGGCAAGCTGCCCGAAGACCGCAAGCTCGACGAGTTCATGCAGGGCGGCACGCAGTTGGCACAGGGCGCGCAGCGGCTGCTGACCGGCGTGAGCACCATCGAGGCCGCCCTGCCCGCTTCCATCACCCGCATCCAGGGCAGCGCCTCGGGGCTGGCCGATTCGGTCGAGCCCAAGGTCGAGGTGGTGGCGCCGGTGGCGAACAACGGCAGCGCCTTCGTGCCGAACATGGTGTCGGTCGCACTGTGGATCGGCGCCGTGATGGCCGGCTACCTGTTCAACATCCGCATCGTGCTCGCGGACCACAGCCACTATCCGAAGCTTGCGAAGACGCTGGGCAAGATCACCATGCCGGCGCTCATCGTGCTGCTGCAGGTGGCGCTGGTGCTGGCCACGCTGCTGGGTGTGCTGGAGGTGCAGGCGCCGCGGGTGGCGGCACTGGCGCTCACGATGGCGCTGGCCTCGCTGGTCTTTCTGGTGGTGCTGTTCGCGATCCTGCACGTCTTCGGCGATTTCGGCCGCATCCTGACCGTGCTGCTGCTCACGCTGCAGTTGTCCGCCGGCGGCGGCGTGCTGCCCGTGGAGCTGTCGGCCGGCTTCTTTCGCACCGTCCATAGCTGGCTGCCGTTCAGCTGGGTGGTGCAGGCCTTCCGTGCCGTGATGTTCGGCGCCTTCGATGACGGCTGGGCGCATGCCTGTGGCGTGGTGGTGCTGTCGGGTGCGGTGGCCGTCGGCCTGATGGCGATCTTCGGCAAGTGGAAGGACGTGCTGCTGTCGGACTACAAGCCCACGATTCAGGTCTGAGCGCGTCCGGCTTATGCAACATTTTCGATGTCACATAGAATTTGTCGAATGACCGCACCCGCCAAGCCCACCGCCGATGCTGCCCAGGATCTCTCCATCGAGGCCTTGGCAGCGCGCACGGGCGTCACGGTGCGCAACATCCGCGCCTACACCACGGCAGGGCTGCTGCCACCGCCCAGCCTGCGAGGCCGCCTCGGGCTGTACGGGGACGACCATGCACAGCGGCTGGTGCTGATTCGCGAGCTGCGCGAACAGGGCTTCGGCATCGAGGCAATCCGCCGCATCTTCGGGCGTGCCCCGGCCTCGGCCTGGGGCGACCTTGTCGCCGTGGCGCGCTCCGTGTCGGGCAGCCTGTTTGCATCGGAAACGCCAGTCGTGGTGTCGGCCAAGGCGCTCGCCGTCAAGTGGAAAGGCCAGATGACGCCGGCCCTGCTCGTGCGTGCCGCCAAGGCCGGCCTCATGCGCGAACTGCCCGACGGCCAGGTGCAGATGCTGAGCCCCGCGCTCGGCCAGATCGCAGAGCAACTGGCGGCACTCGGCCTGCCGCTCGAAGAAGTGATCGGCATGCAGGAAACCATGGCCCGCACGCTGCGCACCACGGCACGCCATTGGCTGCGCACGCTGGCCGACAGCCTTTTGTCGGGTGATGCGATCGATGCCGAGCGCACCGCCCAATTACTTGAAAAGGCGCGGCCGCTGGCCACCGGCGCGGTGCAGGCCGCGTTTCCCGTGATCCTGCAGCAGGAGCTGGACGCCCTGCTGCGCAAGGCTGCGGCCTGACCCCGATGACAAGACCTCGCCACGCACTCTTCCACGCCCTGCTGCTGTTGCCGGCGATGATCGGCACCGCCGCCTCCGCGCAGGCCCGCAGCGACACCCTGGCATTGAGTTTCGACGCAGCACGCGCCCGCATGGTCGATCGCTCCGACAAGCTGGCGGCCGCGCGCGCGGCGGTCGAATCCAAGGAACTGCAGAGCCAGGGCCTCAAGGGCCTGGGCGGACCGGTGGTCAGCGTCTCGGGCCTGGCCTATGCCTACAACGCCAACCTGAACCTGGACCTCGATCCGCTCAACCAGAAGCTCGGCCAGATCGGCCAAGCGCTGCCGTCGTCGATCCAGGGCCTCATCTCGCAGGTGCCGATTCCGCAATTGCCCAACAGCTACACGCTCAACCGGCACGACACCGGCTCCAACGCGTCGATCTCGGCGGTCTGGCCGATCTACGTCGGTGGCGCGACCGACGCGGTGCGCGGCTTCGTGTCGGCGCAAACGCGTGAAGCACAGGCCGATGCCGATCAGGCCGGCCATGAGGTCGACACGCTGCTGGTGCAGCGCTACTTCGGCGCCCAGCTCGCCCAGCGCGCGGCCACGCTGCGCGCGCAGGCCGAGCGCGCCATCGCGCAGCATGACTCGGCGGCGCAGAAGATGCTTGCGGCCGGCGTGATCTCGCGTGTGGAGCGCCTGCAGGCCAGCGCCGCCTATGAAGAAGCCCGGCGCAACGCACGCAAGGCGGAGGACGACGCCGCACTGGCTGCCGTGGCGCTCGCTCGCACGGTGCGCGCCGATGGCAGCGTGGCGCCGCAAACGCCGCTCTTCCTCATTAGCACGCCCATCGAGCCGCTGGGCTACTTCATCGATTCGGCGCTCACGCGCCACCCCGGGCTGGACAAGGTCGCGGCCAAGAAGTCGCAGGCCGAGCAACTGCATGAAGGCGAAGAAGCCTTGCGCCGCCCGCAGGTCATCGCCTTCGGCACGCGCCAGATCAAGGGCAGCAACGCCGACTGGGTAGCCGGCCTGGGCGTGCGCTGGACGCTCTACGACTCCATCGACCGCAACGCGCTTTCGGCCTCTTCGCTCAAGCAGGTCGAGCAGGCCGAACGCACCGACGCGCAGGCGCGTAGCGACATCTCGCTGCTGGTCGAGCGCAACTGGCGCGCCCTTGAAAACGCGCGGCGCCAGTACCTGGAAATGAAGGCCTCGGTCGAGCTGGCGCAGGAAGTCGTCAAGCTGCGCACCTCGGGCCTGCGCGAAGGCACGAGCACCACGCTCGACCTGATCGACGCCGAAACCAATCAAGCCAAGGTGCTGACCGAGCGTGCGCAAGCCGCCAACGACTACGTGCAGGCGCTTGCGCAACTGCTCGAAAGCGCTGGCCTTTCCGACAAGTTTTCCGACTACATCGCGCGCGCCGACGTGAGGGTGAATTGATGATGAGTGCCAAGACCCGAAAACTGATCGCGATCCTCGCCGCCCTGCTGGTGCTGGCGCTGCTCATCTGGGGCTTTTGGCGCGCGTCGCAGCCCGCGCCCGAGGTGTTCCAGGGCCAGATGGAAGCGCGCGAGACCGACGTGGCCGGCAAGGTGACGGCGCGCGTGGCCGAAGTGCTGGTGAAGGAAGGCGATCGCATCCCCGCCGGCGCCGTGCTGGTGCGCATGGACAGCCCCGAAGTGCGGGCCAAGCTCGCGCAGGCCACCGCCGCCGAGCAGGCCGCACAGGCCGTGGCCGAAAAGGCGCAGAACGGCGCCCGCCCGCAGGAGGTCGAGATGGCGCGCATGCAGTGGCAGCGCGCGGAAACCGCAGCCCAATTGGCGCAAACCTCATTCCGCCGCGTCGACGGACTGGCCCGCGAAGGCTTGGTGGCTGATCAGAAACGCGACGAAGCCGAAGCCAACTGGAAAGCCTCGCGCGACGCCGCCATCGCGGCCAGGGCGCAGTACGACATGGCGCGCAGCGGTGCCCGCCCCGAGGACAAGGCCGCAGCCAGCGCACAGGCGCGCCAGGTCGCCGGCGTGGTGGCCGAAGCGGAAGCCGCCAAGGCCGAGACTGAGTTGCGCAGCCCCGTCGGCGGCGAAGTTGCCAAGGTGCTGGCGAAGGTCGGCGAGCTGTCGCCCCAAGGCGTGGCGGTGGTCACCGTGGTCGATCTGAGCGACCAGTGGGTGGTGCTCAATGTGCGCGAAGACCGGCTCGCCCGCTTCGCGCTCGGCAACGAGTTCGATGCCCGCCTGCCCGCGCTGGCGAGCGACGGCAACAAGCGCGAGGCCCGCTTCAAGGTCTACTACAGCGCCGTCATGCCCGACTTCGCCACCTGGCGCGCAACGCGCGGTGGTGCCGGCTTTGACGTGCGCACCTTCGAAGTTCGCGCACGGCCGCTCAAGCCCATCGAAGGCGCGCGGCCCGGCATGAGCGTGCTGGTCGACTGAGCCCATACGGCGCCGCCCGATGAGCCTGCGAGGCTTTTCCGCAGCCAGTGCCCGGCGCGAGTTCGCGCTGCTGCGCACCCGCCCCTGGGACCTGGCCATGATCTCGTGGGTGCCGCTGCTCGCGGTCTGGCTGATCTGGTGGATCTTCTCGGCGGGCCTGCCCGAGCGCTTGCCGATCGGCGTGCTCGATCAGGACCACTCGGCCCTCTCGCGCCAACTGGTGCGCTTTCTCGACGCCACGCCCGGCTTGCGCGTCGTGCAGCAGTACGACGACGAAGGCGCGATGGCGCGCGCGCTCACCAGCGGCGACGTCGATGCCGCCGTGCAGTTGCCGCGCGACCTGAGCCGCGACGTCAAGCAGGGCCGTGTCGGCCAGGTCGTGCTGTTGCACAACGCGCAGCTGGGCACGCATTCGAGCCTGATCCAGCGCGACGTACGCACCGCCGTCGCCACCGTGTCGGCTGGCGTCGAGCTCATGGTGCGCAACAAGCGCGGCGAATCGATGACGTCGGCGCGCGTAAGCATGGAGCCGATCAAGGCGAGCATGGTGGCGCTGTTCAACACCTCGACCGACTACGAGCAGTTTCTCGGCGCCGCGCTCATTCCGGCGCTGCTGCACATCCTGGCGATGACAGCCGGCGCCTGGGCCGTGGGCCGCGAACTGCACGACCGCAGCATCGCGCAGTGGCTGGGCACTGCGCCGCGCTGGCACGAAGCGTTGGCTGCACTGGCGGGAAAGCTGGCGCTGCCGTTCGCCAGTCTTTCCGCGGTGGGGATCGCGGCGATGCTGTGGATCACGGTGGGGCGCGGGTGGCATCCGGTGGGGTCTGTGGGGTGGACGCTTTTTGCGCTGGTGGTATTCCTTGCGCTGTCGATTGCGCTTGGTGCTTTTGTCTCCAGCCTCACGCGGTCGTTGCGCACTGCGCTGTCGGCCACGGGCTTCATCACGGCACCGGCCTTCGCATTCGGTGGCGTGGGCTTCCCGCTGGTCGCGATGCCCTTCTTCGCGCAGGCCTGGGCCAACCTGCTGCCCTACACGCACTACATCCGCGTGCAGATGGAGCAGTTGCAGATGGGCGCACCGCTTGCCTATTCGGTGGCCACGCCGCTGTGGATGGTGCTGGCCACGGCCGTACTGCTTGCCGCGTCGGCCGGTGCACTGGTGCGTGCCGCCGGGGCTCCCGACACCTGGGGTGGCCGCTGATGACGAACGATGCGAGCCGCACCCGCCTCGGCGCTGCCTGGCGCGATACCGCGCTCGCGGTGCTGCGCGACAAGGGCGTGCTGCTGATCATGCTGCTCGCGCCCATCATCTACGGCTTCTTCTATCCGTGGCCTTACGGTACGCAGGCGGTGACGCGCGTGCCGGTGGCCGTGGTCGACCATGACCACAGCGGGCTGTCGCGACAGATCGCGCGCTTTGCCATGGCCAATCCGCGCCTGGACGTGCGAATGGTCACGGCCGACGTGCACGAGGCGCAGCAGGCGCTCTGGCGTGGCGAGATCGAGGGCTATGCGCTGCTGCCGGCCGACCTGAAGCGCAATGTGCTGCGCGGCACGTCGGCGGTGGTCACCATCGAGGGCAACGGCGCCTATGCGCTGCTGAACAAGGCGGTGCTGTACGGCTTCTCGGAGGCGGTCGGCACGGTCTCGGCGGGTGTCGAGATCCGCAAGCTGCAGGCCGGCGGCCAAAGCGCCATTCAGGCGGCACGCAGCCGCAGCCCGCTCAACACGCAGCTCGTCGCGCTGTTCAACCCGACCGAAGGCTATGGCAGCTACGTGGTGCCGGCGGTGGCGCTGCTGATCCTGCAGCAGACGCTGCTGATGGGGGCTGCGATGCTGGCCGGCACCTGGGCCGAAGCCGGGCGGCTGCGCGCTCCCGTGAGCGCATGGCTGGGGCGCCTGGGCGCGCTCTCGGTGTTCGGCTTCCTGAGCGGGCTCTTCTACTTCGGCTGGGTGTTCTTCCTGCAGGACTACCCGCGCGGCGGCAATCCGTGGGGTGCGCTGGTACTGCTCGCGTTCTATGTGCCCGCGATCTGCACACTGGGCCTGCTGCTGGGCTGCTGGTTCCGCGATCGCGAGCGGGCCTTGCAGGTGCTGCTCTTCACGGCCTTGCCGATGGCTTTTCTGTCGGGCTTCTCATGGCCCGTCGAGGCCTTGCCCGGACCGTTGCAGGTGCTGCGGTGGATTTTCCCGAGCACGGCCGGCATTCAGGCCTCCTTGCGCCTCAACCAGATGGGTGCGCCGCTGCATGATGTGCTGCCCTACCTGGGCGTGCTGCTGTCGCTGACGCTCGCAGGGCTGCTGACGCTGTGGCTCGCTGCCACGCCGCGCGCCGCCGACAAACACCCTTAGCGCTGGCTCTCGGCCGCCACCGCGCGCACCAGCCGCGTGGCCGGCCCGACCAGTTCACGCAGGTCGCCCGCGCGATCCTGCTCGATGGACTGCAACACCAGTTCGTTGATGCCGCCGACCACGGTCATCGCCATCTCGTTCGTCAGGTGCGCTGCAGGGCCCTCCGCGCTGCCGCTGCTGTTGATCGCGATCTGGATGAAGTTGGCGATCTCGTCGTTCACCCGGCGCCGCACCACCAGGCCCGGCATGCCCAGCCCCAGGATCTCGACGAAGAGCGTGCGCAGCAGCACCGGGTCTTGCGCCAGATAGTCGAAGTACGCGGTCATCGCCTGCTCGACTTGCGCATGCCAGGGCTGCACCGGGTCGAAGGCCTCGCTCACCGCCTGCAGGGCCAGCCGGCTCGCGGTTTCGTAGAGCGCGATCAGGCACTCGGTCTTGGTGCTGAAGTGCTCGTAGAACGTGCGGCGCGAGACGGCCGCCTCGCGCACGATGTCGGCAATGGTGGTTTCGGCATAGCCCTTGGCCGCCACCGCCTGCGCCATGCCCTGGAGCAGACGGGCGTAATGTTCGTTGGCCGGGCCTTCAGCAGGCTTGGCGACGGCTGTTTTTTCGATGGTTGCGCTCATGAATGGCACATTTTCCTACGTCTAGGTACTTGACAGTACCAACTCGCGATTGCACCATGGAGGCATTCGGTACGAAGTTGTACCAACCTTCCACCCCACACAGCCCGTGCTTTTTCGAGGATTGTTTTCATGACTGAACTCGTTGTCCGCCGCCTTCTGATCGATCTGCAATCGCCGTTTTCCCGCGACTGGTGCGGCGGCGATGCATTCTCGACCGCTTTCTTCAACGCCCTGTCGATGAGTTTTCCATTCGGCGAGCAGTTCTTCATCGACGCCGTGCGCGACGCGGTGGCCACCCTGCCGCCCGAGGTGCAGGAAAAGTACCGCGCCGATGTGCGCGGCTTCATCGGCCAAGAGGCCACGCACCGCCGCATTCACTCGCTGTTCAACACCCATCTCGAAAGCCAGGGTCTGGTGGACGGCTGGACCGCGCGCGCCGGCAAGCGCATGACCTTGATGGAAGGCGCCGACCCGCGCCATGCGCTGGCTGTCACCGCCGCCACCGAGCACTTCACAGCGATGTTTGCCGAATGGCTGCTCGCGCGCCCCGAAGTGCTCGACGGCGCCGAACCGCGCCTGCGCACTATGTGGCTGTGGCACAGCGCCGAAGAGCTGGAGCACAAGAGCGTCGCCTTCGACATCTACAAGGCTGCAGATGGTTCCGAGGCATGGCGCAAGCGCTGGTTCCGCCGCGTGACGATCATGTTTCTCAGCGACCTGATGCACCAGACCGTCGACAACCTGCGCCACGAAAAGCAGCTGTGGAAGTGGTCGACCTGGACGAGCGCCGCGCGCATCCTGTTGAGCCGCAATGGCCTGCTGCGCGGCAACCTGCGCGGCTGGCGCAGCTACCTGCGTGCGGATTTCCACCCGGCACAGCAAGACAGCAGCCTGTCGACGCGCTGGCTGGCGGACAACCGCGCGCAGTACGCGCCGGTGGGCGCCGCACCCGAGGCGGCCACCGCTCGATAAATCAGAAAAAGGTAGCGCGGTGCGTGTCGCCGCGGCCGGCCTGCGGATGGTCGGGGCGCAGGTTCAGGTCGTGCAGGGTGTCGAAGTCCGACGGGGCGTCGGGCACGCGCATCACCACTTCCAGCTCGTGCATCGACGTCACCCAACGGCCAGCCGGCGATTCGGCCGGCTCGTCGTTGGCGAACACGCCATCACGGATGTAGAGGGTTTCGCCTTCGGGACGCTCGCCATGAAGCTCGATCAGGCGCGCGATCGAGAAGTTGTACGTCACCAGCTTCTCGCGCGTCTTTCGGTCCTTGCCACCGCAATTGAAGGAGCCTTCAGCGGCGATGACGATGCAGGAGCCGTCCACGCCCCCGTCCACGTCGATCTCGTTGCCGGAACGCCAGATGGCGTTGGGCAGGCGCACCCGGACCTTGTCGATCACAAGGTCGCGTTGCTTGTTGAGACTGCCCAGGGGCGGGACGAGCGAACGCAACTGTCGCAATCGCTCTGCGAAGTTGTCGTCCATCAGGAATTCGACGTGATGGGTCGCGCTGCCGGATGAGCGCTTGACCACCTGCATGACGACATGGCGCGGCTTGCTCATGGCTGAACCCCTTTGCGAGCGTTGTGATCCGCGCCCGATGCGGGGCGCCAATGGCTTTGCTGCAAATTCATTGGAAATCGACTACAGATTAGAACTTTTGAATAAATGCAAATTGATGCATCATTTGTTTCCAACTGTATATCGATTGGCCCCGATGTGGAAGCCAATCAGCGACAAGCTCGCGCGGAAATGTCGCCAAAACGTCTCCCTGCTGTGATAGCAGGAAGACCGTTGTTTATTCCGCTGCCAATGCCTCGTCGAGCGCCTTGCACGAAGGCGCGCAAACCGTCTGGGATTTTCCGAGCACCTGGCGCGTGCGCAGTTGCGAGCGAATGCGGTGCTTGCCGCACATGAAGCAGGACATGGTCGCGCCGCTGAACGACGCCGAGGCGCGAAATGGCGAACCCGGCGTCTTGGTCTTGTAGCGCAGGCCGTCCGCCACCACTGCCGTCTTCACTTCACCCTTCGCCATGCGTCTTGTCCTTGTTGTTTGGTTCGGCACTGCGCATCGCGCGTGCAATGGTTTCCCTGGCGCTGACTTCAGCCGCAAGAGAAGCGTCGAGCGCCGAGCGGCAAAGCCCGGCGTGTTGATAGTTCAGATTTTCGTAGACCTCGGACGCGGCCGGATAGGCATCGAGCAGGCGGCCCAGATCGGCGCCCTGTTCGACATCTTCGAACTCGTGGACGAGGTGCTCGACCACCGAGCGGTACTGCTCGGCGCCGACGGGCACGGGACTGTGCTCGAGCTTTTCCAGCAGTTGAGCCAGCACGTGGGTCACTGCCAGATCGGTCTTGGGCGACGGATTTCGGGTCGTGTTCATGGTTTGCATCTGGGGGCAGCATACGCCTATGCAAGTGGCTGCTCGTACAGGGTCGTCTCGGCCTCCCCCGCTTTCTGGGCTGCCTGCATCCGCTGGAGCAGGCTGTGGAGCATCTCGGTCGACAACCCGTGGATCACCAGCCGGTGCCCCGCGCGCAGGGTGGACAGCGGCACCAGCGGGTGCTTGTTGTTGACCAGGATCAGGTGTTCGGGCGCATTCAGCAGGGTCGCCGTGTAGATGCCGATGGTTTCGTCCAGTTGCAAGGAGTTGGCCGCTCGCCAGAAATCGTTGTCGGTCAGCATCAACTGGTAGAGCGGCGTGAAAAGCTCGATCGCGCTCTGAAGATCGAGAAAGTTGAGCTTGCCGTGCGGCATGTCTTCCAGCCGCAGGCCCGGCTCCTTGATCATCGAGAAATCGACCTTCTCGGCCTTGCACAGCGCCAGCCCCTTCTCGCGCAGCGCCGTGTTCAGGCGAATCACGAAGTTGAAGAGGTTCAGGTCGTGCTTGAGGAACATCTCGTCCTTCAGCGCGTCGATGTCGGCCGGCTCCAGCGGGTTCGTGGCGACAGGCGCCGGTGAATTGCGCCCGATGAAGGCCAGCACCTGCGAGCCCAGGTGAAAGTGCCGCAGGATCAGCCAGTTGGCCTCCGGTGACACAAAACGCGTCAGGCCCCAGGCCAGGAACCGGTGCAGCAGCTTCGAGTGCGACCAGTTGCGCGGCACGAACACCTTGACGATCTGGATCAGGATGATCGTCAGCCGCGCCAACGGCCGCAAGAAAGGCAGCAGGTACTGCCGCGAACCCGAGCTCGAATCGGCCAGCCACGCCGACTTGACGTTGTCCGGCAGCGGCGTGCTCTGGTCGAGGTAGAGCGCGAGCCACGGACTGGGGTCGCGCTCGTCGTGTGCCTGGGTCAGAAATTCAGGCGTTCGATTCACTGGAAACCTCCGCCTGCGGCTGCGGTATTCGCCTTGGGGCGGCCCGGCGGCTCATGTCTCATTCGCTCCGTGATGTGCTGGAACTGCATCAGGTACAGCGCGGCCGTGTGGCGCGCCGTGTCGATGATCTGGCGGGCGGCGCGGGCCTGGCCTTCCACGGCCATCACCATCTCGACCGCCACGAGCCAGCGGCTCAGGTGGTTTTCGTCGTTGTGGCCGTGGTATTCGAGAAAGCGGAAGGCATCGGGCGGCAGCTTCAGGCCCGCCTTGATGAGCGGCAGCAGCGCCGGCACGATGCGCTGGCCCGTGCCTTCGATGATGTAGATGGCGCCCAGCAGGCCGATCGGGTCGCGCGTGGCGGCCAACCCGTGCAGGTAGGCGTTGAGCGCCTCGCCACCGGGGTTGCGGCGCAGCTCGCCGATCTGCTGGACCGTGCCACCGGCCTTCTTGTAGTCGTCGAACAGGATGTTGAAGTCGTTCTGCTCTTCGCCCGCATGCACGTCGATCAGCGAGGCCAGCATCTGGTACGGCTCGCTCAGCGAGGCCGCGCCTTCGCGCATCCACAGGCTGCCTTCGCGCACCTGGGGCACCCACTGCTCCATCCAGTTCAGGTAGTCGGGCAAGGCGAAGCGGCGCTCGCGGATCTGGCGGATCAGCGGCGTGCGCCAGACGCGCGAGCGGTAGTCGTGCCAGATGGCGGCCAGTTCCGTCAGCAAGGCGCCAAGGCCTTCGGGCGCGGCGGCCGGATCGTGCGGCGGCGCGATGACGAAATCGTCATCGGGCACCGCCGGAGCTGCCGCACGGGTTGCCACGGCAACTGCTGCCGCATCGACCGCCTCGACCTCAAGCAGCATGTACGCCGCCATGAACCGGCCCGACTCCGGCACATAGCAGAATATCTGCTCGCCGGGCTTCAGCGTCTTGGTGTGCAGGAATTCAGCCAGCATCACGAGGATCGACGCCGCGCCCGTGTTGCCGCGCCACGCCAGGTTGCTCCACCAGCGCTCGCGCGGAATCGACAGGTCGGCCTTCGCCATCAGGTCTTCCACCACCGGAATGAATTTTTCCGACGAGTAGTGGCACAGGAAGTGATCGATGCGCTTCGGATCGACCCAGCCATCGCGCACCAGCCCCGCGTACTCGTGAATGCCGATGTCGAACAGGTGCGGCAGCAGGCGGATGTCCTGCCGCAGCGACAGCGCGCCGGCGGCTTCCGCTTCAGCCCATGAGCCGAAATCGAGGTGGCCGCGCGCGCGGTCTTCGGTCAAGCCGAGCTGCATGCAGACCGGGTAGTCACCCGAGAAGGCACGCTGATGCACCCACTTCAGCTTCAGGCGCAACCCCGGCACACCCGCCAGCGCAGGCGAACCATCGGACAGCAGCAAGGCGCCTGCGCCATCGGACAGCATCCAACGCAGGAAGTGCGAGTCGAAGTCGGTCTCGTAACCACGTGCTGCAAAACGCGAGCGCTTGAACAGCCGCGACGGCATCTCGCTCGCCACCGCCATCGCCGTACGGTGCGCGCCCAGCTCGATGCCCTGCGCGGCCGTCTGGATCGCCGAGACGCCCGCGGCGCAGATGCCGTGCACCGAATGCGTTTCCATCGGCTGCGCCGCAAGCTCGCCCTGGATCATGTTCGCGAAGCCGGGCATCAACGTGTCGCCCCCCGACGATCCGCTGGCCAGCAACGACACGCGCGACAGATCGGCCCCGCCGCGCCGCAGGCAATCGCGGATCGCGCCGGCGGCCAGTTGCGCGTTGGTGTGCTGCGTCACGCCTTCGGCGTCAATGGCGTAGTGCCGCGTGAGGATGCCGTTCTCCGCCAGAATGCGCCGCTTGATGCGCTCCGACATGCGGTTGAGCGGTGCGATGTACGCGTCCATGCGCTCGTTGGGAATGGGTTCGCCCGGCATGAAATAGCCGGCGCTTTCAAGGTAGACGCGTTGGAATGGAACGGGCATGGGTTCAGGTGATTGAAGAATCGGGAGGCATCAGCGAGCGGCTGCGAAAGCGCGGCCACACGGCCCCCAGCACGAACACCCGCACCATGTACGGCACCAGCCCGCCCTCGTTGAGCACAGGGGCAACCTGCGCGCGGTAGCGCGTGTGATGCAGGTGCGTGAGCTCGGACCAATGGGCATGCGGGTTCTCGTGATGTGCGGTGTGCAGGCCGATGTTGAACAGCAAGGGGTTCACCAGCCCCTCGAAATTGCGGGCGTAGTTCAGTCCGCTCCCGGGGGTATCGCCCAGCGCCTCTTTGCGCGGGGTATTGCGGCCATCGGCGTGTGCGTGCTGCAGGTAGTTGGTCGCCAGCAGCCAGTGCAGGCCATGCAACTGCGGCACGATCACGAACAGCAATGCCTTGCGCCAGTCGAGCGCCAGCAGCACGACCCAGCTCGCCAACCACAGCGCGTACTGCGCCATGCAGTAACGCCAGGCGCCGCGTTGATGCCTGCGTAACCTCGCGAGCCAATCGAAGAACACCGGCACCAGCACCCACACCGCCTGGAACGGGTGCAGCAGATAACCCCACAGGTGGTTCGTGTCGCCGCCGAAACGGTAGGTGCGCGCCACATCCTTCGGCCCGTGCCGGTAGCGATGGTGGTTGGCCACGTGCGCAGGCCAGAACACGAAGGTCGGATGCCCTTGCAGCAGCGTGATCCAGAAGTCGGTCAGCCGGTTCATGCGCCGCCCGCGCCACATGCGCAGGTGCACGTGGTTGTGATGGATCACGCCGATGCCGAGCGTCAGGAACAGCATCAACGCATACAGCAGCACGTTGAAGCCATGCACCCACTGCCAGGCCGCGAGCACAGGCAGCGCCACGAGGTAGGCCAGGCTCTGCCAGTCACGCCAATGCCGCAGGCGCGGCAGGCGACTGCGCGCGTCAGGCGGTCGCGCCATGCTGTTCGGGTTGGGGTTGCTGTTGTTGCCTTTGCAGTTGCTTGTCGCGGAAGGCCTGGAAAAGTGGCTCGGCCGCATCGGCCGCGATACGGGTGCGGAACAACCGGTCCATGAAAGTGAACTGAAAGCCGTAGTTGCCGTTGTGAACGGCATGGTGCAAGTGATGCCGGCGGCTCGCGGCAAACCAGTGGCTGTACGACACCCCGGTGAAGAAATCGTAGTTCGAGTGCCCGACGCAATTGAAGAACAGGCTGAACACCGGCACCGCCGCGAGCGACCAGAAGCTGAAGTCGTGCACCACCATCGGCAGCAGGATCACGTTGCCCAGCATCAGTGCTTCGATGGGATGAAAGCTGTAGGTGGCCCACGGCGTGGTCACGAACGAACGGTGATGCGGCCCGTGAAAGCGCCGCAGAAAGCGTGTGTGCAGCAGGCGATGGTTGATCCAGAAATGCACGTCGTTCCAGACCGCGAGCACGAGGATCTCGACCGCGATCTGCCGCCAGCCTGCATCGGGATCGAGCCGCGCCCAGCCCAATTGCAGCAAGCCCCACGGAAACACCATGCCGAGCCCGAAGATCAGCACCGAAATGCTCGACTGCCCCACTTCGCGCCGCAACTGCCCCGGCTGCAGGGGGCGCGGATCGAGCGCGCGCCCGATGCCGAGCGCCGGCAACACCCGTTTCGTCAGCAGCCAGGTGAGGCCGCCGAAACCGAAGTAGATGCCGCCGAAAAAAAGCACGCCCCACAGCATGACCTGCAGGGCGGACAGCGAAGTGAAGGTCTGTGCCATCCCCCGAGGCTACAACAGCATCTCGGGAACGATCGGCGCAATGAGCATGTTGTAGAAGCGCTTGAAGAAACCCGACTCGGGTTCGGCGGTCAGGATCACTTCCTTTTCGCCGTCGTTGGTGAGCCACTGCAGCGTGCCGGTGCCCTTGGCCAGCCGCAGCCGGTAGGAGTTCTGCAGCTTGCTGATGTTGATGACGCGCAGCATCTCGCGCGCCAGTTGCGGGCTGTCGACCACCAGCCCCATCTCGGTGTTCTGGCTGGCCGAGCGCGGATCGAGGTTCATCGAGCCGATGAAGATGCGCTCCTTGTCGATGGCGGCGGTCTTGGCGTGCAGCCGGCCGAGCGACTTGCCGAACATGCCGAATCGCTCGCCCGCGCTGGTGCGCTGCGGGCTCAGCTCGTACAGGTCGGCGCCGCCTTGCAGCAGCCGCTCGCGGTAGCGCGCGTAACCGGTGTGCACCAGCGGCTCGTCGTTGGCGGCCAGCGAATTGGTCAGCAGCGTGACCTTGACCTTGCGCCTGGACAGGTCCTCGAACGCCGCCATGCCGCGCTCGCCCGGCACGAGGTACGGGGAGGTCATGTCGACCTCGGTCTTGGCATCGAGCAGCAAGGCCCACACCTTCATCGTCACGCTGGTGGCGATGGCCTCGTCGGCCGTCATGGTCGCAGGCTTGGTGGGCGGATCGGCAATGGCGCGGGCCTCGCCCCACAGCAGGCCCATGCGGCCGCCATCGAGTTCTTCACCGATGGGGCCGTAACCCAGGATGTCGGACGGCGGCAGCACGATCTTCGGCGGCGGCGCGGCCATGCCGACCCAGCTGTCGAAATCGGCAACACCGGGCTTGCGGCCGCCCTCGCCCGTCACGATGTCGGCAATGGGCCAGACCTGCACGCTGTTCCAGTAGGCATCGAAGATCGATTCGAGCTGCGGCACGACCTTGCCGACCACCAGCGCGTCCATGTCGATGAAGTTCTGCGCCTCGCTCAGCACGAAGTATTCGTCGGCGATGTTGCGCCCGCCCACCACCGCCATCGCGCCGTCGGCAATGAAGAGCTTGTTGTGCATGCGGTGGTTGAGCCGGTTGATCTCGAACGGCGAGGCCACGAAGCGCGAGAGGAGTCCGTTGCGGCCGCAGCAGAAGGGGTTGAACAGCCGCACCTCGACATTGGGCGTTTCGGACAGCGCCAGCAGCAGTTGCTGGCTGTTGACGGTGTACAGGTCATCGACCAGCACCCGCACTTTCACGCCCCGGGCCGCAGCCTCGCGCAGCGTGCGCAGCAGCAGACGGCCGACGGCATCGTTTTCAAGCTGGTAGTACTGCACCACCAGGGAGCGCTGGGCCCGTTGGGCCAACTGGATGCGCGCATCCAGTGAATACACGCCCAGCGGCATCAGCCGAAAACCCGAGTGCTCGCCGGGCGGCGTGGAGGCGGCGGCGATCTTCGCCAGCGGGGTCGACGGATCGGCCGAGGCCGCCTGCTCGGCGGGCCGCTCGCGCGCCGGGGGCAAGGAACCGCAAGCGCCGAGTGCCGCAATCAGCACGCCCGCAAGCGCCATGCGCAGAAGACAGATACAGGCGTTCATGAGGGGTGGTTCCAGTGCTTCGTTTTTGTCAGCCGTTGCCTTGAGTACGCCCACCGGGCGCTGCCGGTTTCACATGCCCCTTGCGGCGGATGCGAGGCCTAGAATTCGCCCCACACCGCTTCGGAGTTACATCATGGCCCGATCGACCTTCTCGCGCATCGCCTTGATGACAGTTTTTGCAGCCCTGGCCCACCCCGCCTGGGCCGCCCTGGACATCGGCGACCCCGTGCCCCGCTTTACCGCCAACGCCGCGCTGGGCGGCAAGACCTTCCGCTATTCGCTGGCCGATGCGCTCTCCAAGGGGCCGGTGGTGGTGTACTTTTTTCCGGCGGCCGACTCCAACGATTGCTCGATCGAAGCCCATGCCTTCGCCGAGGCCGTCGACCAGTTCGCCGCACTGGGCGCCACCGTGATCGGCGTATCGGCGGACGACATCGGCACGCTGGCGAAGTTCTCGGTCAAGTCCTGCCAGAACCGCTTTCCCGTGGCGTCGGACGAATCCAAGGCCGTGATCCAGGGTTTCGATGCCTTGATGCAGACACGGCCGGACTTTGCCAACCGACTGTCGTACGTGATCGCACCAGACGGCAAGGTCGCCTATTACTACCAGAACCTGAACCCCGACAAACATGTGGAACGCATGCTGAACGCGGTGCGGGCTCTGCCAAAGGCCACGGCAGCCAAATAAAGGCAGAAGGACAGCCGGCCCCGCGGCCACGGGTTCTGCGTGCTTCGCGCAAAATCCTGCCCCATGCAGCTCAACTACATCGCCAACGCGGACGTTCCGTCCTCCTCCGGCCGCACCCTGCCGGTCATCGATCCCTCCGACGGTCAGCCTTTCGACGAAATCCAGCGCAGCAACGCCGCCGACATCGACTCGGCCGTGCGCGCCGCGCGCGACTGCTTCGAGGGTGTGTGGCACAAGGTCAGCGCCGCCGACCGCAGCCGCCTGCTCTACAAGCTGTCGCAAAAGATCGCCGAGCACGTCGACGAACTGGCGCTGATCGAGCAGCGCGACTGCGGCAAGCCGGTGAAGCAGGCGCGCGCCGACGCGGTGGCGTTGGTGCGTTACTTCGAGTTCTATGCCGGTGCCTGCGACAAGCTGCACGGCGAGACGATTCCCTACCAGGACGGCTACAGCGTCTTCACCTGGCGCGAGCCGCACGGCGTCACCGGCCACATCATTCCGTGGAACTACCCGATGCAGATCTTCGGGCGCAGCGTGGGCGGCGCGCTGGCGGCGGGCAACGTGTGCGTGGTGAAGCCGGCCGAAGACGCCTGCCTTTCGCTGATCCGCGTGGCGCAGCTGGCGGCCGAAGTCGGCTTTCCGGCGGGCGCGCTCAACATCGTGACGGGCTACGGCCATGAAGTGGGCGACGCGCTCGCGCGGCACGAAGGCATCGACCACATCAGCTTCACCGGCAGCCCGAAGATCGGCACGCTGATCCAGCAGGTGGCGGCCGAGCGGCATTGCCCGGTCACGCTGGAGCTGGGCGGCAAGAGCCCGCAGATCATCTTTGCGGATGCGGACCTGAACGCGGCGATTCCCGTGGTCATCAACGCCATCGTGCAGAACGCTGGCCAGACCTGCTCGGCCGGCTCGCGCGTGCTGATCCAGCGCGACATCTACGAGCCGCTGCTCGAGCGCCTGGGCCATGCCTTCGAGGCCCTGCGCGTGGGCCCCGCGGCGATGGACCTCGATGTCGGTCCGCTGATCCGCCAGACCCAGCAGCAGCGCGTGTGGGACTTTCTGAGCGATGCGCAGCATGCCGGCATTCCGATGGTGGCGCAGGGCGTCGTCGTCGAAGAGGCGCCTGAAACCGGCTTCTACCAGGCCCCCACGCTGCTGCGCGACGTGCCAGTGAACCACCGGCTGGCACAAGAAGAAGTGTTCGGCCCGGTGTTGGCTGCGATGCAGTTCGCCGATGAAGACGAAGCCGTGGCGCTCGCCAACGCCACCCAATTCGGCCTTGTGGCCGGCGTGTGGACGGCCGATGGATCGCGCCAGTTCCGCATGGCCAGGCGCGTGCGCAGCGGCCAGGTGTTCATCAACAACTACGGCGCGGGCGGTGGCGTCGAGCTGCCCTTCGGCGGCGTGAAGTCTTCAGGCTACGGCCGCGAGAAGGGCTTCGAGGCGCTGTACGGCTTCACCACGCTGAAGACCGTGGCCGTCAAGCACGGCTGAAAGCAAGAGTCCTTCCGGGGGTACCGCGGAACCGGCTTTGCCGGGCCGCAGGTACCGCCCCCGGTGAGGGGGTTGGAGAAGCGACACGAAGTGCGCGAAGCCTGGGGGAGAGCCATTACCCCAGCGCGGTATCGAGCAACATCATCAGCACGAAGCCGATCATCAGCCCGCTGGTGGCAAAGGCTTCGTGACCCTTGCGGTGCGATTCGGGAATGATCTCGTGGCTGATCACGAACAGCATCGCGCCCGCCGCAAAGCCCAAGCCCCAGGGCAGCAGCATCACCGAATGGCCGACCACGGCCGCACCCAGCACGGCGCCCAGCGGCTCCACCAGCCCTGACGCCATGCCGATCAGCACCGCGAACATCCGGCTGTAGCCGGCCGCCAGCAACGCCACCGCCACGACCAATCCTTCGGGCACGTCCTGGATCGCGATGCCGGTGGCCAGCGCATCAGCGCGCAAACCGTTGTTGGCCGCATAGCCGACGCCGATGGCCAGCCCCTCGGGCACGTTGTGCAGCGCAATCGCGAACACGAAAAGCCAGGTGCGGCGCAACTGCTTGGCCGACTGCCCTTCGCGCCCCTTGATGAAGTGCTCGTGCGGCAGCACGCGGTCCATCACCATGAGCACGAGGCCGCCCAGCAGGATGGCGGAGCCGATCACGCCGCCCGCCGCCCAGGGGCCGCCGCCGAAGACGCCCACGCTCCTCGCCGCTTCCAGCCCGGGGATGATCAGCGAGAAGGCGCTGGCCGCCAGCATGACGCCGGCACCGAAGCCGAACAGCGTGTCCTGCAGCCGTTCGGGCAGCTTCTGCGAAAACATCACCGGCAGCGTGCCGAGCGCAGTGGCCAGCGCAGCCACCGAGCCCCCGAGCAAGGCGTTCCAGACGATCGGGTCGGCGCGCACGAATTGCCAGAACTGCGACACGAGCACCAGCACGCCGGCAGCGACGATGGCCAGCCCGATCCATTCGCGCACCGAATACGCCGGCCTTGACCGGAGGGGCGCGGCAAGAACCTGGCGCTGTTGCGGCTCGTCGTTCACGCGTCCGTCCTTCAGCCGCCGATGGCTGCTGCGTAGCGCCGGGCCACCTCGGCCCAGTTCACTACGTTGTAGAAGGCCGCGATGTATTCGGGGCGGCGGTTCTGGTACTTGAGGTAGTACGCGTGCTCCCACACGTCCAGCCCCAGGATCGGCGTGTTGCCGGAGCCGATGCCCTGCATCAGCGGGCTGTCCTGGTTGCCGCTGCTTTCGACGGCCAGCTTGCCGCCCTTGGCGACCGACAGCCAGGCCCAGCCGCTGCCGAAGCGGGTGAGCGCGGCCTTGGTGAAGGCGTCCTTGAAAGCGTCGAAGCCGCCCAGGTCGGCATCGATGGCCTTGGCGAGCGCGCCCATGGGAACGCCGCCTCCGCCCTGGCCCGCAGGTGCCATCACGGTCCAGAACAGACCGTGGTTGGCATGGCCGCCGCCGTTGTTGCGCACTGGCGCGCGCAGCGCCTCGGGCAGCTTTTCGACGCCGACGATCAGTTCCTCGACCGGCAAGCCCTCGTGCGGCGTGTCCTTCAGGGCCGCATTCAGGTTGTTCACATAGGTCTGGTGGTGCTTGCTGTGATGGATTTCCATCGTCTGCGCGTCGATGTGGGGTTCGAGCGCATTGAAGGCATAGGGCAAGGCTGGGAGGGTGTATGGCACGGTTCGGAAGCTCCTTGGTTGGAAGAGCCCTTTGCGTTGTCGACGTGCTGCGTACTCAGGCGTCCAGATGATAGTAATTCGCATTGGCGACGTCAAGACATCCGAGTGCCTGATGGCGCAAACCAGCCAGTGCCCAGAGGCGCCTTGTGACGGTCGATACACTGCACGCGGCACCTCTTTCCGGGAGATACAACATGCGTCTCGCAGACACCTCCGTCACGATGAAGCTCAAGAAAAGCGCCCGGCACTTCGTCCTGCCTATTGCCCTGCTGCTCTGCACCGGCCTTGCCGGCGCGCAGACCGCCACGCCACCGGCCGGCGAGTACATCTACGAAGGCGGCAGCGGCGCGTTGCGCGTCAAGCCCGACGGACGTTTCGACATCACCACCATCGGCGCCAACGCCCACACCTGCGCCCTCGACGGCGCCATCGTGCGCGGCAAGGCCAAGCTCGGCGACTCGGGCTGCGTGGTGAACTTCGCGACCAGCGCCGACAAGGTGCAGGTCAGCACCAACGGTGCGGAGCAGTGCCGCGAAAACTGCGGCATGCGTGCCGGCTTCGAGGGCACCTACACCCGGCCCACCCCGGCCTGCACCGACAAGGCCGTGTCGAACTCCCGCAAGAGCTTCAAGCGCCAGTACGACGCCAAGGACTACGCCATCGCCCTGGCCACCCTGTCCCCCGTGCTCTCGGAGTGCGACAAGACCCTCGACTGGATCACCAAGGGCTGGATGCGCAACGACATCGCGCTGACGCAGTTCAAGCTCAACGACCGCACGAGCTGCCTCAAGACGTTGCAACCGCTGGCCGAGGATGCCGCCCGCACCGACGACGGCATCAAGGACAACTACCCGCCCGCCGATGCCGAAATTTTCCTGCCCGTGGTCCGCGCCACGCGCACGAACCTGAAGCTCTGCCGCGGATAGCCCGCCGATCACCCGCGCAGTGCAACAGGCGGCGCCCAAGACCGCCGTGCCGAATTTCCTTTCACAACAAGACGGAGACAACACCATGAAGTTCTTCAAGCGCAGCCTCTGCGCCGCCGTGCTGGGCCTGGCCCTTCCCCTGCTCACCGCGGCGCAGTCGCTGCCAACGGCAAAACCCGAGCAGGTCGGCCTTTCCACCCCACGCCTGCAGATGCTCAGCGACGTGCTCAAGGCCGACGTGGCGGCCGGCAAGATCCCCGGCGCGGTGCTGCTGGTGGCACGCCAAGGCAAGGTCGCCTGGTTCGAGCCGGTCGGCAAACTCGACCCCGCCAGCGGCGTGGCCATGCCGAGCGACGGCATCTTCCGCATCTACTCGATGAGCAAGCCCATCACCACCGTCGCCGCGATGATGCTGGTGGAAGACGGCCGCCTGAAGCTCGACGACCCGATCGCCACGTACCTCCCCGAGTTCACCCGCATGACCGTCGGCGTCGAGAAGCCGGGGCCAGACGGCAAGCCGGTGCTCGACACCGTGCCAGCGCGCCGCCCGATCACCGTGCAGGACCTGATGCGCCACACCTCGGGCCTGACCTACGGCTTCTTCGGCCCCGGCCTCGTCAAGCAGGCCTACAACGCGGCCAACCTGGGCGCCGACGATCCGACCAATGCCGAGTTCTCGCAGCGGCTGGCCAAGCTGCCGCTGGCCTACCAGCCGGGCACGACCTGGGAGTACAGCCACTCCACCGACATCCTCGGCCGCGTGGTCGAGGTGGTGTCGGGCCAGTCGCTCTACCAGTTCGAGAAAAGCCGCCTGCTCGACCCGCTGGGCATGAAGGACACCAGCTACTACGTGCCCGAGCCGGCGCGCCAGCCGCGCATTGCCGAGCCGTTGTCCAATGACCGCAGCTTCGGCGTGGGGGCCGACTTCAACGATCCGCGCGTGGTGCGCAAGCTCGAATCGGGCGGCGGCGGGCTGGTGTCGACGGCAGGTGACTACGCGCGCTTTTTGCAGATGCTGCTCAATGGCGGCTCGCTGGACGGCAAGCGCTACCTGGGCCCGCGCACGCTGGCGCTGATGACGGCCGACCACTCCAACGCCGGTGCCGGCATCGTGCCCGGCCCGCTCTACCTGCCGGGCGCCGGCTACGGCTTCGGCCTGGGCTTTGCCGTGCGCCGCAACGACGGCGAGGCGCCTTACCCGGCGGCCGGCGGCGAGTACAACTGGGGCGGCGCCGGTGGCACCTACATGTGGGTCGATCCGAAGAACGAGATGTTCGTCGTGCTCATGCTGCAGTCGCCCAAGTACCGCACCCACTATCGCAGCCTCACGCGCGACATGGTCTATGCGGCGATGCTCAAGTAGCCTGCGGTGCGCCGGCCCTTGGTCGATGGCGCAAAATCGGCGTTCGCCTCCACCATGAAGAACAGCAGCAGCACCGTCATTCCGATCACCGAGGTCGGCCATTTGCGCCCCGCCGTGGCGGTGCCCGAAGTGGCCGTGCCCGCCACCGGCCTGCTGCTCGACCGCCTCGGCCGCCCCCTGACCGACCTGCGCATCAGCGTGACCGACCGCTGCAACTTCCGCTGCAGCTACTGCATGCCGAAGGACGTGTTCGACAAGGACTACAAGTACCTGCCGCACAGCGCGCTGCTGAGCTTCGAGGAGATGACGCGCCTGGCCCGCCTGTTCGCGGCGCACGGCGTGCGCAAGATCCGCCTGACCGGCGGCGAGCCGCTGCTGCGCAAGAACATCGAGGGGTTGATCGAACAGCTTGCCGAGATCCGCACGCCCGGCGGCGAACCGCTCGAACTCACGCTCACCACCAACGGCTCTCTGCTTGCGCGCAAGGCCGCCGCGCTGAAGGCCGCCGGCCTGCAGCGCGTGACGGTGAGCCTGGACAGCCTCGACGACGCCGTGTTCCGCCACATGAACGATGTCGACTTTCCGGTGGCCGACGTGCTCGCTGGCATCGACGCCGCACGGGCCGCCGGCCTGGGCCCGATCAAGGTCAACATGGTGGTCAAGCGCGGCGCCAACGAGCAGGAAATTCTGCCGATGGCGCGCTACTTCCGCGAGCACCATGGCGCCAGCGTGGTGCTGCGCTTCATCGAATACATGGACGTGGGCGCCACCAACGGCTGGCGCATGGACGAGGTGCTGCCCTCCGCCGAGGTCATCGCGCGCATCGCCGCCGAATTCCCGCTGGTGCCGCTCGAAGCCAGCACGCCCGGCGAAACCGCGCAGCGCTGGGCCTACGCGGACGGCGGCGGCGAAGTCGGCGTGATCAGCAGCGTGACCCAGGCCTTCTGCCACGACTGCAGCCGCGCGCGCCTGTCGACCGAAGGCAAGCTGTACCTGTGCCTCTTCGCCAGCGCCGGCCACGATCTGCGCCCCCTGCTGCGCGGCACCGCCAGCGACGACGAGATTGCGTCCGCCATCGGCCACATCTGGCAGGGCCGCGCCGACCGCTATTCCGAGCTGCGCGCACTGCGCGGCCCGGACGATCACCGCAACGACAACGACAGCAATGCCAGCGGCAAGGCACCGCGCCGCGTCGAGATGAGCTACATCGGCGGATGACGCAGGCGAACGCCATGCCTGCGCATGCCATCGCCCCCGCCGACATCACCGGCCTGCTGCTGGCTGGCGGACGCGGCACCCGCATGGGCGGTGTCGACAAGGGGCTGCAGCTTTTCAACGGCGAGCCTCTGGCACTGCATGCGATGCGAAGGCTGGCCCCGCAGGTCGGGCGATTGATGGTCAATGCCAACCGCAACCGGCCCGAGTACGAGACCTTCGGCGTGCCTGTGTGGCCCGACAGCCTGGCCGACTACCCGGGGCCGCTCGCGGGCTTCCTGACGGGCCTTGCGCACTGCACCACGCGCTGGCTGCTGACCGTGCCCTGCGACACGCCGCTGTTCCCGCTCGACCTGGCGGCTCGACTCGCCGAAGCGATGGCCACCGACGATGCCGAGATCGCCATGGTCAGCGCGCCGGAAGCCACGGCCGACGACGCCACGATACCTGTCTTGCGCCCCCAGCCCGTCTTCTGCCTCCTGCGCGCCGACCTGCACGACAGCCTGCGCCACTTCACCGAAGCCGGCGGCCGCAAGGTCCACGCATGGATCGCGCAGCACCGCACCGTGACCGTCCCTTTCGACCGGCCCGGCGACGCCCCCGACGCCTTTTTCAACGCCAACACCCTGGCCGAACTGCACGCACTCGAAAACCGATGAGCCGCATCGCAGACATTGCCGCCGCCCTTTCGGGCTATGACGCCGCCGACCTGAGCGTTGACGCCGTACACGCCTTTCTTTCGGAACTGACCGCATCGGCAGTCGTGACGCAACGCGAGAACGTTCCGCTGTTCGAGGCCCTGGGCCGCGTGCTGGCCGAAGACATCGTCTCGCCCATCAGCGTGCCGCCGCACGACAACTCGGCGATGGACGGCTATGCCTTCGATGGCGCCGTGCTGCCGCAGGACGCGCCCATCGACGCCTCCATCAGCCTGCGCGTGGTGGGCACGGCGCTGGCCGGCTCGGCCTGGCGCGGCGCGCTCGGCGCCGACGATGCGGTCCGCATCATGACCGGCGCGATGATGCCGGCCGGCCTCGACACCGTGATCCCGCAGGAGTTCTGCAACATCAACGGCGACCGCGTGAGCTTCCCGGCCAAGGTGCTGCGCCGCGGCGACAACCGCCGCTTCGCCGGCGAAGACCTGATGCAGGGACAGCCTGCGTTGCGACGCGGCGAACGGCTGTCGCCCGCCGCGCTGGGCATGGTCGCCAGCCTCGGCCTGTCGAACGTGCCCGCGCTGCGCCGGCTGCGCGTTGCCTACTTCTCGACCGGCGACGAAATCCTGAGCCTGGGCGACGCACCGCGCGAAGGCGCCGTATACGACAGCAACCGCTATACCGTGTTCGGCCTGCTCACGCGGCTGGGCTGCGAAGTGATCGACCTCGGCCTCGTGCGCGACGACCCCGCCACGCTGGCCGCGACGCTGCAACGCGCCGCGCGCGAAGCCGATGCCATCGTCACCAGCGGCGGCGTCAGCGCAGGCGCGGCCGACCACACGCGCGACGTGATGCAGCAACTGGGCGACATGGCTTTCTGGCGCGTGGCCATGCGCCCCGGGCGGCCGCTGGCCGTGGGGCTGATTCCGCGTGAAGAGGCCTCGTCACCGCAGCCGGCCGTGCTGTTCGGCCTGCCCGGCAATCCGGTGGCGGTGATGGTGACTTTTCTCGCCTTCGTGCGACCGGCGCTGCTGCGCATGATGGGTTGCCACGAAGCCGCCTCCGCACCGCCGCCGCTGCTGCGGGCACGCAGCGCAGGGGCGATCCGCAAGAAGCCGGGCCGCACCGAGTACCAGCGCGGCTTCGTCAGGGCCGTGGCGGGTTCACTGCCCGAAGTGTGCGTTGCAGGCAACCAGGGCTCGGGCGTCCTGAGTTCGATGCTCGAAGCCAACGGGCTCGTGGTGTTGCATCACGACCAGGGCCCCGTCGCGGCAGGCGACGAGGTGGACGTGATGATGTTCGACGGGGTGATCTGACCCGTCAGATCCGGCCAAGCGCCTTGTCGACGCCCTTGTTGGCCAGCATGTCGGCGCGTTCGTTGCCCGGGTCGCCCGAGTGGCCCTTGACCCAGCGCCATTCGATCTGGTGACCGCCCTCGGCCACCAGCTTGTCGAGCCGCTGCCAGAGCTCGACGTTCTTCACGGGCTGCTTGCTGGCAGTCATCCAGCCCTTGGCCTTCCAGCCGCGGATCCATTCGGTGATGCCCTTGCGCACGTACTGGCTGTCGAGGTACAGCAGCACCTTGCAGGGCCGCTTGAGCGCGGCCAGGCCCTCGATGACGGCGGTCAGCTCCATCCGGTTGTTGGTGGTGTTGAGTTCACCGCCGAACAGGTCTTTCTCGGTAGCGCCTGACTTGAGCCAAGCACCCCAGCCTCCCGGGCCCGGATTGCCTTTGCACGCGCCATCGGTGTAGATCACGACTTCATCATTCAAACTGACTTTTCCTTCTGCTTTCGATTCGATCATTCAATTCATTCGTCTTCAATTCTTGCCGGCCTCTTGGCGATGCACCTTGCCGGCGATGGGCACGGGAGCCGTGGCGCGCGCACCGGCGCGGCGCCAGTCCGCACTCAGCAGGCGCATACCGCGCACCCGCTTGACCGCGACCAGAAAGTACGCCGCGCCGAAGATCGGCCACCAGCGCTCGCCGGCGGCGTCCATCCAGCGCGAGCGCTCCAGCCAGGCTTCGCTGCGCACGGAGGGCCGGTAGATGCCGAAGCGGCCCGATTCCACCTCGAAGCTCAGCAACCGCAGCCAGTCGCGCATGCGCCAGTAGCCGATGAACTCCCCGCCTTCCGGCAGGAACAGGTCGCCAATGCCGAGCCTGCGGTAGAGGTGCGCGCGGCGCTGCCGCATGCCCCAGAGGCTGGTCGGGTTCAACCCGCAAATCACCACGCGGCCTTCCGGCACCAGCACCCGCTCGACCTCTCGCAGCGTGGCATGCGGGTCGGGGCTCAGCTCCAGCGCATGCGGCATCACCACCAGGTCGAGGCTGTTGGCCGCGAACGGGAGTGCCGCGAAGTCGGTCAGGAGCGTCGCCTTGCCGGCCCGGGCCGGGTCGTCCAGCGCCAGCCAGCGGTGCGGCATGCGGTTGGCGCGCAGGCCATCGACCTCGGCTGCGCCCAGCTGCAGCGCGTGATAGCCGAACACATCGGCCACCGCCTGGTCGAACTGGGCCTGCTCCCACGCCAGCAGGTAGCGGCCGGGGGGGGTCGCGAACCAATCCTGCAAACCTATAATTTGACCGCTCATGACCCTCGTTCCGCTGCCCGCCTTTGCTGACAACTACATCTGGATGCTGCACGACGGGTCCAACGCGATCGTGGTGGACCCGGGCGATGCCCAACCGGTGTTCGACGCGCTGGCGCGCCACAAGCTGCAGCTGGCCGCGATTCTAGTCACGCACCATCACGCCGATCACACGGGTGGCGTGGCCGCGTTGCATGCCGCCACCCGCGCACCGGTGTGGGGCCCGGCACGCGAGCGAATTCCCGAGCCCTTCACCCCGCTTTCACAGGGCGACACCGCCGAAGTGCTCGGCCTGCGCTTCCAGGTCATCGACGTGCCGGGCCATACGGCCGGCCACATCGCCTACTTTCTGCCGGCAATGGCAGGCCAGGCGCCGCTGCTGTTCTGCGGCGACACGCTGTTCTCCGGCGGCTGCGGCCGTTTGTTCGAGGGCACGCCCGTGCAGATGCTTGCCTCGCTCGACGCGCTCGCGGCACTGCCTGGCGATACGCGCGTGTGTTGTGCCCACGAATACACACTTGCTAACCTGCGTTTCGCCCGCGCGGTGGAACCCGCCAACGACGATCTGACTCACTACAACGCGCGCTGCGAAAGCCTGCGCGCGCAGGGGCAGCCCACACTGCCGTCGCAACTGGCGACCGAACGCCGGATCAACCCCTTTCTTCGCAGCCGCGAAGCCACTGTCCTTCGAGCGGTGCGTGCCCATGCCGAGCTTTCTGCCGATGCAGACGAAGCCGATGTATTTGCCGCGCTGCGCCAATGGAAAAACGACTTCCGATGAAATTTATCGCTGCCACCTGCCTTGCAGGTTCCCTGGTGCTCGCGGGCTGCGCGAGCACCGACAACAGCTCCACATCCTCCTCCACCCAGGCCGGCGGCACCGGCGCCCGAGCCGCAGGCAGCGCGTCCCCGGTGTACCCCCGCGACGCCCTCTCGCCCCTTTCCAGCGGCCGGGCCCAATCGCAGAGCGTGGTCGCGCTCGCGCCGCCGACCGACATGTGGGATCGCATCCGCCGCGGCTTCAAGATGCCCAACCTCGAGAGCGACCTGGTGCGTGACCGCGAGCAGTGGTACGCCAGCCGGCCCGACTACATCCAGCGCATGACCGAGCGCTCGAACAAGTACATGTTCCACATCGTCGAGGAACTCGAGCGACGCAACATGCCGACCGAACTCGCGCTGCTGCCGTTCATCGAGAGCGCATTCAACCCGCAGGCCGTGTCCAGCGCGCGCGCCGCGGGCATGTGGCAGTTCATGCCGGCCACCGGCACCGACTTCGACCTGAAGCAGAACATCTTCCGCGACGACCGCCGCGACGTGCTCGCCTCGACCCGCGCCGCGCTCGATTACCTGCAAAAGCTCTACGGCATGTTCGGCGACTGGCAACTGGCCCTGGCCGCCTACAACTGGGGCGAAGGCAGCGTGAGCCGCGCCATCGCCAAGAACCAGCGCCTGGGCCTGCCCACCACCTACAGCGACCTGACGATGCCGGCAGAAACCCGGCTCTACGTGCCCAAGCTGCAGGCGGTGAAGAACATCGTTGCCAATCCGCAGGCGTTCAACACCGAACTCCCGCTGATCGCCAACCACCCCTACTTCCAGACCGTCTCGCTCACACGCGACCTCGACGTGGAGCTGGCGGCCAAGCTGGCCGACGTGCGGCTCGACGACTTCCGCGCCCTCAACCCTGCCGCGCACAAGCCCGTGCTGATCGCGGCCGGCACGCCGCAGATCCTGCTGCCATGGGACAACGCAGCCGTGTTCCAGCGCAACTTCGACGCATACGCGCAAGGCCAGTACGCCAGTTGGACGGCCTGGGTCGTGCCCACCACCATGACGGTTGCCGACGCGGCCCAGCGCTCGGGCATGAGCGAAGCCGACCTGCGCGCGATCAACAACGTGCCGCCGCGCATGCTGATCAAGACGGGCTCGACGCTCATCGTGCCGCGCGGCGCCCGCGTGAAGGAAGACGTGGCCGCCGTGGTGGCCGACGAAGGCCACCTGAGCTTCCAGCCCGAGATCGTCAACCGCCGCACCACGGTGAAGGCCGGGCGCAACGACAGCGTGGCGAGCATCGCGCGCCGCTACAACCTCAAGCCCACCAACGTGGCCGAGTGGAACGACGTGAAGCCCAATCACGCGTTCAAGCGCGGCTACAGCGTGGTGGTGTATCTGCCGATCCGCGCGGCCGCCACCGCCCGTGTCGGTGCCGGCGTGTCGACGGCGGCCCGCGGCGGCCATGCCGCAGCGACCCCCGCCAAGCGCACAGGCACGGCCCCCGTCAAGGCCGTGGTATCGCGGGCACCGCGTGGCGGCAACGTCGTGAAGGTGCCTGCAAGCAGCAAGCAGCAGGTCGTGCGCGAGAAGCGCGGCGGCACGCCGGCGAAGAAGAAGCACTGACGAAAAAAGCCTGCCGGGCCCAGCCTCGGCAGGCGTCGGCTTTCAGTGCGGGTGCGCCTCGGCAGCCCATGCCCGGCGACGCACCACGGCCTCCAGCGCCGCCACGGCAATCATCACCACCGTCGTGAGCGAGCCCACCACCAGCATCGACAGGTGCGGCGCGAAGATCGCCAGCACCGCAAGCAGGATCAGCCCGTAGAGGTGCGACTGCGGCAGGAAGCCGCGCACCACGCGCTTGAACAGCGCATTGCCGAACAGGTAGAGCGCCGGCCCGCCGAGCAGCGCCCCGAGGTACTTCCACTCCGCGTGATGCGAGCCTTCGGCGATCACGAGTTCGTCCGCCACGGCCGACACGATGATGCCCGCCACCAGGATCACATGCGTATAGTGGAACTTGGCGCCCACGCCACCGGGATCGCTCGAATGCTCGATGACGTGCGTGGCCTCCTTGGCGCTGGTGTCGAAGTACATCCACCACATCGCCAGGCTGCCCGCGAAGCTCACGAGCAGTGCAAAGAGGTCCATTGAATGCCATTCGGCATGGTGTCCGAACGCAATGCCGGTGGCCAGCACCGATTCGCCCAGCGCCACGATCACGAACAACTGGCAGCGCTCGGCCAGATGGCCGCCATCGATGGTCCATTCGGCGGTCGACGAACGCCCCAGCCCCGGAAACCGCAGTCCGATCATCGGCGCGATGTATTCGCACAGCACACCGCCGAACCAGAGCGCAAGGCGCGTCTGCCCTTCTGCAAAGCCACCTGCGATCCAGAACACCGCGGCCAGGCTGTTCCAGGCCAGCAGGCGCCGGAAGTTGGGTGCCAGCGCGTGGTCGCGCCCTACCGCCACCAGCATGCAGAAGGTGCGTCCGACCTGGATGCCCGCAAAGCACAGCGCAAACACCAGGCCGCGTTCGGCAAAGGCACCTGGCAAGGCCGAGGCCATCACGAGAGCCAGCAACATGATCCCGAACAGCATGCCCCGGATGCGCAGCGAACCGGGGTTGAACCAGTTGGTGGCCCAGGCCGTGTACTGCCAGCCGAGCCAGACCGCGAACCACATCACCAGCGTCTGGAGCGCGCCCAGCAGCGTGAGATGGTCCAACAGGTAGTGGGACAGTTGCGTGACTGAAAACGCATAGACCAGATCGAAGAAAAGCTCTTCGTTCAGTACCCTGGCCGACTCGCCACGCGTGCGCAAGGTGCTCGCGCGTTCATTCTTGTTGTGTTTCAAGATTCACCCCCATAAGTCGTTGTCGCGCCCCCGGCGCGCGGGCGCGATCATCGCACGGTGGGGGCTGCGGGCCGATACGCTCAGGCGCTACAACTTTTCGGTTTCGCCGCTCTTGGGCTGCCATTTCATGAGGCGCCTTTCGATCAGCCCCACGATGCCGTCGAGCACCAGCGCAAAGGCCGTGAGCACCACGATGCCGGCGAACACGGTGTTGACGTCGAAGGTGCCCTCGGCCTGCAGGATCAGGTAGCCCACGCCACGCGCCGACCCCAGATACTCGCCCACCACCGCACCGACGAAAGCCAGCCCGACGGAGGTGTGCAGGCTGGAGAACACCCAACTCGTCGCGCTCGGCAGGTACACGGTGCGCAGCAGTTGCCGCTGGTTGGCGCCCAGCATCTTCGCGTTGGCCAGCACCACCGGGCTGACCTCGCGCACGCCTTGGTAGACGTTGAAGAACACGATGAAGAACACCAGCGTGACGGCCAGCGCCACCTTGCTCCAGATGCCCAGGCCGAACCACAGCGCGAAGATGGGCGCCAGGATCACACGCGGCATCGAGTTCGCGGCCTTGATGTAGGGGTCGAGGATCATGCTCGCCGTAGGTGCCAGCGCCAGCCAGAGCCCGCAGGCCAGCCCGAGCACGGTGCCGATGCCGAAGGCCAGCACGGTTTCGAGCAGCGTGGTGCCCAGGTGCAGGTAGATGTCGGCGTTGCCCTTCAGCCCTTCGGGAAACAGCGCATTCGGCGGCACCTCGAACGGCAGGAACCAGCTCCAGATGCGCCCCGCCACCTGGATCGGCTCACCGACGAAGAAGGCGAACTGCTGGTTGCGTGAAGCCAGGTGCCAGCCCACCAGGATGATCAGCAGCAGCACGAGCTGCCAGAAGCGCGCATTGCGTTCGTTCAGGCGCGACATCACGCGGCCTTCTTCAGTTGCTGCGCGTAGCCCTTGAGCACCTCGTCGCGCAGTACCTCCCAAATCTGGGTGTGCAGCTCGACGAAGCGAGGCTGCGTGCGCACCTCGGCCACGTCACGCGGGCGCGCCAGATCGATGGCGAACTCGCCGATCGGATGCGTCGCCGGGCCGGCCGACAGCACCACCACGCGGTCGCTCATTGCAATGGCTTCGTCAAGGTCATGCGTGATGAAGAGCACGGCCTTCTTCTTCGCGCTCCAGAGGTCGAGCACTTCGTTTTCCATCAGTTGGCGGGTCTGGATGTCGAGCGCGCTGAAGGGCTCGTCCATGAGGATGATGTCGGGGTCGAGCACCAGCGTCTGCGCCAATGCCACGCGCTTGCGCATGCCGCCCGAGAGCTGGTGCGGGTAGCGATCGCCGAAACCCGTCAACCCCACACGCGACAGCCACGCCTCGGCCTGCTTGCGCGCCTCGGCATCGGGCACGCCGCGGTATTGCAGGCCGACCATCACGTTGTCGATGGCGCTGCGCCACGGCATCAATGCCTCGGTCTGGAACATGTAGCCGGCGCGTGCGTTGACACCCACGAGCGTCTTGCCGAAAACCTTGACCGTGCCCGAAGAAGGTTCGAGCAGGCCAGCGCCCATGTTCAGCAGCGTCGACTTGCCACAGCCGGTGGGACCGACTACCGAGACGAATTCCCCGGCCTTGATGCGCAGCGTGGTGTCGGCCACTGCCGTGTAGCGCTGGCCCGGATCATCCTTCGAGTGGAAGGTGCAACTGATGGAAAGGAGTTCGAGTGCGTAGTCGGACATGGCATAAAAAACCCGGCCTGAGCCGGGTCGCGGGACGTTCGCAGTCAGGCTTTGAACCTGTCTTTCGCGCGCCTTGCAAAATCGTTGGTGTAGGTCTTGGAGAGGTCGATCTTGTCGGCCTTCACGGAGGTGTCGAAGCTCGCGATGGCGGTGAGCGCCGTCTTGGGTCCATCGGTCGGCACGAGGCCGTCGGTGGCGATCGATTCGCGCACCTTGTCGAAGGACGCAAGGTACAGCGCGCGGTCACCGAGCAGGTAGGTCTCGGGCACGGTCTTGATGATGTCGCCCGGCCCTGCCGTCTGCAGCCACTTGAGCCCGTGCACGATGGCATTGGCCAGCGCCTGGCAGGTGTTGGGATTCTTCTGGATGAACTCGCTCGACGCATAGAGGCAGGCCGCAGGCATCGTGCCGCCGAACACCTGCTGCGTGCCCTTGAGCGTGCGCGTGTCGCTGATGATCTTCACGTCGCCCTTCTGCTCGAGCATCGTCATCACCGGGTCGGTGTTGCTGATGGCATCGATCTGGCCCGAGCGCAATGCCGTGAGCGCACCGGCCGCCACGCCCACGCCGATGAAGCTGACGTCGCTGGCCTTCAGGCCGCCGCGCGAGAGCACGAGGTTGGCCACCATGTTGGTCGACGAGCCCGGCGCCGAGACACCGATCTTCTTGCCCTTGAGATCGGCAATGCCCGTGTAGCCCGCCATGTTCTTGGTCGACACGCCCACCGCGATCTGCGGTGCGCGGCCCTGCAGAACGAAGGCCTGGAAGAACTGGTTCTTGGCCTGCAGGTTGATGGTGTGCTCGTAGGCGCCCGAGCACACGTCGGCCGAGCCGCCAACCACGGCCTGCAGCGCGCGTGCACCGCCAGCGAAGTCGGAAATTTCGACATCGAGGCCTTCGGCCTTGAAGTAGCCGAGTTGCTCGGAGATGGTGAGAGGCAGGTAATAGAACGCCGCCTTGCCGCCGACCGCGATGGAAATCTTTGTCTTCTCCAGCTTCGCCTGCTGCGCAAAGACACGCGGCAAAGCGATCGATGCGGCGGCGATGGCGGAAGCGGAAATGAGGGTGCGGCGGTGAAGCATGAAACGGTGCCTGCGGGCTCTTTGATTCTTGTGAACTGAATCGAGCTTAGGGGCGCCCTCACGCGCCTGCATCGGGGTCATCCCGTGCGGGTTTTCACGTAAGCACGAAGGCCTCTCGCAGGCCTGCGATGCACGTCTACCGTGCGAGGAAAAAGATCGCGATGTTGACGATGAACGCGAGGGCCCAGACCGCACTGCGCGCTGCAGCAATGCCCTTGATGTAAAGACCGAGATAGATCACGCGCAGCACCACATAAGCCACCGAGAGCATGTCGAGCCCCGCCTGTGCCACACCGAGTTGATGCGCAATAAGCACCGCACCGATGAACAGCGGCAGCCCCTCGAAGCTGTTGGCCTGCGCGCTGTTGGCGCGCGCACGCCAGCCACTTTGCTTTGCGGCCCAGTCGCGCGGATGCATGTTGTCGCGCGGGCCGAAGCTGCCGGCCTTGGCAATCCATGCCGCCAGGTACGGCAGGCCGCAGGCGATGAACACGCACCAGTAGGCTACCGTGAGCAAAGAAAAAGTCATGTCGATTTGTCTCCGTTGCGCTGCGCGCGGAGTGCCCTGTCAGGGCCTCTAGCGGCGGTCTACCAATGCATGCGCGATGGTGCCCAGGTCCACGTATTCGAGCTCGCTGCCGGCCGGCACGCCACGCGCGAGCCGCGTCACGTTGAGCCCGCGCTGCTTGAGCGTTTCACCGATCACGTGCGCGGTGGCCTCGCCTTCCGCCGTGAAGTTGGTGGCCAGGATCA
Source organism: Variovorax sp. PAMC26660 (assembly GCF_014302995.1). Taxonomy (NCBI): domain Bacteria; kingdom Pseudomonadati; phylum Pseudomonadota; class Betaproteobacteria; order Burkholderiales; family Comamonadaceae; genus Variovorax; species Variovorax sp. PAMC26660. Next base: position 5,812,305 of record NZ_CP060295.1, on the reverse strand, counting down.
CCTCGCTCACCGTGCCGTCGAGTGCGCGGTCGAAGAGCTTCTGCAGGCCGATGTCCTTGGGCCCGATGCCGTCGAGCGGGCTGAGCTTGCCCATCAGCACGAAGTAGTAGCCACGGAACGCACCGGTGCGCTCGAGTGCCGCCTGGTCGGCGGGCGTCTCGACCACGCAGAGCTTGCTTCCGTCACGCCGCGAGTCCATGCAGACGCTGCAGATACGTGCTTCGGTGAAGGTGTTGCAAAGCTCGCAATGCTGCACATTGCCGGCGGCCTGCTGCAATGCCCGTGCGAGCAGTTGCGCGCCCTCGCGGTCATGCTGCAGCAAGTGAAACGCCATGCGCGAGGCCGACTTGATGCCGACACCGGGCAGGCGGCGAAGCGCATCGACCAACGCGTCGAGCGAACTGGCGTCGGCCATCAAGTGCTTAGAACGGCAGCTTCATGCCAGGCGGGAGGCCCGGCATGCCAGCGGTGAGCTTGCCCATCTTCTGCTCGCTGGTTTCTTCCGCCTTGCGCACGGCAGCGTTGAAAGCGGCAGCCACGAGGTCTTCGAGCATGTCCTTGTCGTCGGCCAGCAGGCTCGGGTCGATGGTGATGCGCTTGACGTCGTGCTTGCAGGTCATGACGACCTTGACCAGGCCGGCGCCGGATTCGCCTTCGACCTCGATGTGCGCCAGTTCTTCCTGGGCCTTCTTGAGGTTGTCCTGCATTGCCTGCGCCTGCTTCATGAGGCCGGCCAGTTGTCCTTTGTTGAACATCGTTGGTCCTGATTGGTTGGAAAGTGGTGGAAGGATAAGAGAGATGGCGGTCGCACCGAAGTGCCACAAGGGCCGGCTCGGGATTGTTGCCGTGAACGGGTCAGGCCGGTTTCAGCGTTCCGGGCACGATCTTCGCATCGAAGTCGCGCATCAGCGCCTGCACTTCGGGGTCGTTGTGGATGGCCTCCTCGGCCACGCGCTGGCGCTCGTCGGCGGCCTGCTTGTTGCGTCGCGCGGGGCTGTCGACCACGCCGCCGATCTCGATGACCAGCTTGACGTCATGGCCAAGCGCATTCAGTGCGGCGGTCAGTTTTTCGCGGCTGGAAGGCTGGTTGAGCGTTTCGCGCTCGATGCGCAGCATCCATTGGTCGGTGTCGCGCGCCACCAGTTGCGACTGCAGGGCCAACTCGCGGGCCAGGGCCGCGATGGCTTCCGAGGCGACCAGTTGAGTAACCGTGACGAACCAGAAATCACCGTCTTCACTGGCCGGAATGGGAGTGAAAGTGCCGCGCGACTCTTCGCCGCGAGGTGCATCGCGTGCGCCGGGCGGCGGCTGCACGCGGATCGGGACGCCAACGACCTTGGCAGGTACATCCGTCGTGGCCTCGACACGGGGCGCGGCTTGCCGCAACGGCTCGTCGACGACCGAGAGGCGATGCCCGGCCGGGACCGAAGCAGGTTGTTGCGCGACCGCCGGAGCCGGGACTGGGGGAGTCGGCGCTGGGGCGACCGGTGGTGATTCGGCTTCAGGGCGAGCCACCGGCACAGGTGCCGGAACAGGGGCCGCGATACGCGCCGGAGCAGCCGGCGCCGCGACCGCGGCTTCATTCAGAGTTTTTTTTTCCGGGGAAGCTGTCGAGGCAGCCGCGTTGGAAGGCTTGAAGGCCAACAGCCGCAGCAGCACCATGGTCAGCGCCGCGTATTCATCGGGCGCCAGGCCCAGCTCGCCACGGCCGTGCAGGCACAGGCTGTAGAGCAATTGCGTTTCGTCGGCTGGCATCAGCGATGCAAGGCGCGTGGTGTCTGCCGCGTCGGGGTCGGTGGCCGAATCGGCCGACTCCGCCCGCGAGGGGACGGCTTGAAGCACGGCCATGGCCTGCAGCACCGCCGTCATTTCTTCGAGCGTGGAGGCGGCGGACATGCCGTCACGGCGCAGCGCCTCTGAAGTGTCGACCACCGTCTTGCCGTCGCCCTGCGCCAGCGCTTCGATCAGCTTGAACACATGGCCGCGGTCGACGCTGCCGAGCATCTGGCGCACGCCGGTTTCGATCAGTTCGCCATTGCCGAAAGCGATGGCCTGGTCAGTGAGCGACAACGCATCGCGCATCGAACCGCGCGCGGCCCGCGCCAGGAGGCGCAATGCCTGCGGCTCGGCAGGTACTTGCTCGGTTTGCAGCACGCTGGTCAGGTGCTCGAGGATCGTCTCTGGTGCCATCGGCCGCAGATTGAACTGCAGGCAACGCGACAACACCGTAACGGGCACCTTCTGCGGATCGGTGGTCGCGAGCACGAACTTGAGGTACTCGGGCGGCTCTTCGAGCGTCTTCAACATCGCGTTGAACGCGGTGTTGGTGAGCATGTGCACTTCGTCGATCATGAAGACCTTGAAGCGCCCCTGCACCGGTTTGTAGACGGCTTGTTCTAGCAACGATTGCACTTCGTCGACGCCGCGGTTTGAAGCCGCATCGAGTTCGGTGTAGTCGACGAAGCGGCCGGAATCGATATCGCGGCAGGCCTGGCAGACGCCACACGGCGTGGCGGTGATGCCACCCAGTCCGTCCGGGCCCTGGCAGTTGAGCGACTTCGCCAGGATGCGCGAGACCGTGGTCTTGCCCACGCCCCGCGTGCCGGTGAAAAGATAGGCGTGATGCAGGCGCTGCGTGGTCAACGCGTTCTCGAGCGCCTGCACCACATGCCCCTGGCCGACCATCTCACCGAAGGTTTTCGGACGGAACTTGCGAGCGAGCACGAGATAAGACATTGCGGGCATTCTAAAAGGCGCAACGGCCCTCTCCGGCCCGACCCTGCAATCAAAAGAAGGCTGTCTTCTTCGTGAGACACCGGAAGCCGGCTTTGTCCGGACCACCGATGCCGTCCCCTCTGAAAGGGATTGGCGAAGCGACACGAAAGTGCGCGCGACCTGCGGGTTAGAATGCGGGCTGACGGGCCTCCCTGCATGGTGAAGTGGCCAACCGGGTCAGGTGGGGAACCAAGCAGCCCTAACTGCGTAGTCAGTGCCAGGGGTAAGGCTCGTCAACCTCTTTCTGTAAAGCGCTTATTTATCAAGAACTTAAGCGCTGACATGGGCTCACGAGCCCCCCTCTGTATCACTTTGCTGTGTCACCTCCGTACAACATGACGAAGGGACAGGACATGGCAAAGGTCGAGGGATTGAACCTCAGAGGAACGCGCTACTGCGTCCGAATCATCATCCCGGAGGAACTCCGTGCGGTCTATCGCAAGACCCGGGTGAACATCGCTCTGGGCACCAGTGACCGCCGCGAGGCAACGCTTTTGGCGACCCTGAAGCGGGCCGAATGGCTCGCCGATTTCGACGTAAAAAAGCGTGAGCTGAAGCCCAAACCTCTGGCGCTGATAACCCCTGAGTTGGCGCAAGAGTTGGCCCTGAGGATTCGCGCCCGCGTCCTCAGAATGGACGATTTGCTACGCGATGACCCTGCACGAATCGCTACTCTCACGGACATAGCGAAAGCCGTTGAGCACAACACGCGAGCGCTCCGCATTGGACCGCTTACCCCGTACCTCCCGCCCGAGCGGGACACGTCATTCGGCGCCGGGCTGTCAGACGACGACGCCGCAACCCTGTCAGGCTTGAACGCCCTCCTCGATGCTCGCGCGGGTGCCGATCTGGCGAAACGCCGTAGAGCGGCTGTGCTGCCCTTGGTGCGCTTCGAGGCGCTGAAGCTTGGGGTAGCCTTCGATCCGAACGTTGAAGGGGCTCGCCTCACAAACATCAAGTCGCTTCTGAAGTTTGCGGCGGAAACCTTGCAGTGGATTCCCGTGCAGCCCTGGCGCAGCTTGGACATCAAGACCACGACGACGAACAAGCGTAGGCCGTGGACGAACGATGAACTTGTGGCGCTGTTCTCCTCCCCGCTGCACACGGCGTATGCACTTCCTGATGCCCGCTACGGTGGTCGCGAGGCGGCCTACTGGATTCCCCTTCTGGGATTGTTCACGGGGACCCGGCTGGGGGAACTGTGCCAGCTACGCACGGTTGACGTTCAGAAGGTGGAAGGCGTACACGTTCTGGTGCTGACGAACGAAGGCGAAGGCCAGAGCATCAAGAGCGACGCAGGACACCGCAGCGTTCCGATTCACAGCGAACTCATCCGGCTTGGATTCCTCAAGTACGTCGAGACCATCAAGGCGTCTCGTAGCGATTCGCTGTGGCCGTCCCTGCCGCTGCGTGAGGGCAAGCCGAGCGACTACTTCGGGAGGTGGTTCGGTGCTCACTGCAAGGCGATGGGGCTCACCCCCACGTTCCACTATCTGCGCCACACGGTGCGCCCGTTGATGCGGCGTGCGGGGGTCAGCGATGGCACGATGGATAAAGTAACCGGACACAAGACCGTGGGCAGCGTCGGCACGGTGGTCTATGACCATCACACGCTGAGCGAGGTTCAGGAGGCCGTGGAGGCGATCCGGTACCCTGCCCTCACGTTGCCCGCTGTGGGGCCTTACGGGGCTTCCTGAGGGCTTACCTTCGGCATCGGCTGCGGCTTGGCCTTACTCGGGTTTTTCGCTCGCGTGTAGTTGAAGGGCGGGTACTCAAAATGGTTGGCGTAGTACCACCACAGCATCTGATTTTCAGCCACTAGCAGGCTTTGCCCGAATACCCGATAGTCGCAAGCCGCCAGCGTGATCGGCCCGTATGCCTTGAGCGCATGCTCGTTCCGCTTGAGCGTAGATATGAGCGCGGCCCATTGCTTGTATCGACGCTCGAAAGTGGTCTTGGTTTGACCGATGTACAGGATGTCGCTCTCACCGACAAGGCGCGGCACTTTACGCTCCGCGCGAAAAAGATAGACGACGTTCTTCATGCGTGCGGCTGCGGCGGATGGTGTCGGGGTGCATGCCGTAGGCATTGCCCTTGCCTATGATTGACTTGTCAGCCGCGTCGATGCGCGGGATGATCTTCGGCCCGCCCCGCAGACCCATCGCCGGGAGCACGTCGAGCGTGACGAACCAAAAGGCCCCGGCAGCATCGCTGAAGCCGCGAATGGGCTGCCCGCTTGGGGGACTGAAAACGCACAAGGCCGGGACGTTCGCGGCGCTCACGATTGCACCTCTGGCTGACCGGCTACCAAGTCGCCCATGTACAGAGCCGACACGAACGGGCCGATGTGCATGTCCGAGCGAACGGCGACGGTGGCAAGCAGGCCGTGGTGGTGAAGGATGTGCGCGAGCGTCTGACTGTTCGTGATCCAGTGGGCGTCACCTTCGCAGGCAGGCGTACCGGCTTCAGCGTCGGCGGCGAACTGAAGACTGCGTTGATAGTTTTTGAGATGGTCGAACTGTTCGACGGGAAGGGAATACGCGCGAATAACGCGGGGGGTCAGGTGTTGTGCCATTGCAAGCTCAGGATGTGAATGTGAAGACGAAAGAAAGCCCCCTGACGGCGAACCGAGAGGGGGCGGAGAGGTGCGCCAGGAAGGGCACCTTGAGGTGGGCCAAGTGGGCTCTACCTAATGCGCCGGTTTTGTGGATCGGCCCGGGTTGTCTTAGTCAAGGGGTAAATCGAAATCCATGCCCGGGCTCGTTCTGAGTAGCTCAAACGGGAGCCTTGAGGTATTCATAGACCGTGGGAGCTTGCGTTCGGTCATATCTTTGTACGGATAGGCTGCCCCACTAAATCTCCAACAGCATTCACGGATGTCTGGCAGCACGTTCCGGGACGGTTGGTTCTTACACTCTTGCGATGAACAACATCACACGTCTTTTGGGTTTGCTTTCGATGGCCTCTGCATGCGGCCTTGGGGGTGGCGCAGCCCACGCATCGGGTGTCGATGGCGGGCCGTTCCTCAAGGTGTGCGAGGCAGCGTTGCGTAAGCATGCACCGGAGACGCAGCAAAAGGAGGCGTTCCAGTCAGGCTACTGCATCGGCGTCCTCGATGCCTCAGCGGGCGCCCTTTTGGCGGAAGCCGCTGAGGCTCGAAGGACGGACAACGGCTTGTGTCCGAAGGAAGACTCAGGCGACCCGCTGCTCTTGGTGAAGATCGTCGTGAAGTACCTGAAGGAGAACCCTCAGACTCACTCGCTCCCCGCAGAGGTACCAATCAGGGCTGCGCTGCGGAAGGCATTTCCGTGCCCCTAGCAGGCGGAAGGCGGGGTCACACCGGTGCGTTAGCGTCCCGAATGCGCATGATGGTCTGACGGCTGGTGTTGTGGGCACGGGCGATAGCGGCGACAGCCTCACCCCTCTGAAGCCGCTCGCGCACATCGTCAATCACGCTCCCTTGCAGGGCCTGCGGCCTGCCGAGCGTCTTTCCTTCCGCCTTCGCCCGAGCAAGCCCCGCTTGGGTCCGCTCGATGAGAAGATCCCGCTCGAATTCCGCGACGGCGGCGATAACGCCCATCGTCATCTTCCCTGCGGGACTCGTCAGGTCCACCCCGCCAAGTGCCAAGCAATGAACACGCACGCCCATGCCGGAAAGGCCCTCCACGGTGCTCCGCACGTCCATAGCGTTGCGCCCGAGACGGTCCAGCTTGGTGACCACTAGCACGTCCCCCGCTTCGAGCTTGTTCAGAAGCATCCCGAACCCCGTCCGTTCGGAGGCCGCTACAGACCCCGACACGGTTTCCGCGATGGTGCGCTGGGGAGTGACACTGAAGCCCGCAGCAGCGATCTCCTGCACTTGGTTGTCGGTGGTCTGGTCGGTGGTGGAGACGCGGCAGTAGGCGAACACGCGGGACATAGGGAGGCCTCTTTGATGTACGGAAAGGACGTCCGAATCATCGGGTGTGTTCAAAATTGGGTCAAGCTATTTTTTGGACATAGCTGCCGAGGATGTCCGTATCCGGTCGAATTCGGACGCCACCAAGTCGATACGATGTGAGCATGGCTACAGATCACCCGCTTTTCATTTACCGGTATATGGACCGTGCTGCCCCTAGAGGCGACAGCCCTCGCTTTCGTGTGCGGATCGGCGCAGCGTTCCCAGACGGCGACGGGTCGAGCGCCGAAGTGAAGCGACGACTGCGTGCCGAGGCAGGTATCGTCGTGCCGACCGGCCAATGGGGCACGCTGTGGAACGATTTCTTCACGCGGAGCCCGATGGAGGAGGTGCTAACTGCCATAACAATTACGTTCAATTTCTTGCTTCGGCAGAGTGGTCCTCGGCCAGCCGCGATCTACCGCGCATCTGTGGAACGCGCTCTTGCTGAGGAGCACATGGGCTTTCGCATCGATGAACAGGGCATCATTCACTACGCGGTCGATGAGGTGTTCGAGGGGATGCGTGCCGCGACCTTGGCCATCCTCAACGACCCCGTGCTGGCCGTTGCTCGAAGCTGCTATGAGTCTGCGTTTCAACACCTTGATCGCCACCCCCCAGACACGAAGCCAGCCATTCGGTCGATGTTTGAGGCGCTTGAAGTCATCGCCAAGCAGTTGAATCCAACAGCACGCAATCTCCACGCGAACCTGTGTCGAGTTCAACTTCGAGACCAGTACCTTGCAGTCTCTGCAGGGGACGGGGTTGAACAACGAGTATGGGGGGCGATGTTCGAGGGCATGGCCCAATGGGTCCAGGGAATGCATGAGTACAGGCATGGTCAAGTAGACAACCTCGCGCCGCCAACGGAGGAGTTCACCGTCTATGTCTTGAGTTCCGGCTCCGCGTTTCTTCGCCTTTTAGCCCACCTCGCGCTTCGTGTCGGTGTTCAGCCCGCGCCAGCTATCCCGTAGAACTCGTAGTCGACTTGACTGCCTCCTTGCCCACACTGTGGCACCGAGCCCATGGCGCCAGACTGCACCGCGCACGATTCCGCGGCTGAGCGAGACCGCCACGTTCCACATTTCCACATCAACCCCTCGGTGTACTGCCGGTGCCCTGCGTGTGGCTTGGAGGCAGAGTACCCGGCGTGCCTCCCCGATTAACGGTCTGCAACACAGCTTTGATGACGCCCATTCGGTGACACAACAGGGCCACCTATATGCGCCAGCGGGTGCATGCACGGTCCGCCTGTGTTGACGGGCGCGGTACGCGGGTGGGCGCACGCGAGGGGGCCAGGGGGGGATTCGCCGCCCGGATTTCTTCGAGGGGGCTCTCGGACTTTTGCGGCAAAAGCAAACTGCCTCTGCACCGCCGCGCCCTCCTTCTGAGTCCCATGTGGGCAGCTGAAGGCAGCGAGCAGAGCGCCCCAACAGTCGCCCACCGACAACAGCCACTTTCGGGCGCTGGGTACTTTCATATTCAGCCTGCGAGCAACTTACCTCGTGCCATCGATCTGTCGTTGTTCGGGTGCGGCCTTTCGGCTAACCTGAAACAACTTGTACGAAGTGCGCTGCGTGGCAGTGCACGTCACCTGAGGGGGTGATTGACTGTTCAAGAAATGCTGATCGTCACGGCTCGTGAAGAGTGGGCCCGTAGACGTTCAGACACGCAAACGAGAAGGCATGGGGGAGAGTGCAATGGGAATCGCAAATGCATTGCGGTGTTTGGTGGGCTTCGCTTGGAATTTGCGCAGCGGAAAATCGCGCAATATTTTTGAGCGACTAACCCTTGGTAACCGAGTGCAAAGTCGGCATCACCTGTTTGAGCCCTTGTGGGGCTTGAGATTCCGGCGTCTTTTTCCCACGAGCAGTGTTGTGGTCGTAGCGCTCCTCCTGCTCATCAGCAGCAGTGTCTGGGCATACATTCCGACAGAGAAGACTTGGTCGCTTTACGATCAAACCGATGAATATCCATCCAAGTTAGCAGCCTGTACGGCACTTGGACCTGTGGCGGCCGATAAGCAAATGCGCGGAGCCTATAGCGACTATCCCGGCAACTGGACAATACTGGGCAACTATCGAGAGTCAGAAAATGGCTTGAATTGTTCTTACGATGCCCTGCGCAAGGCCGATGGGCGAGTTTGGGTCGGTAATATCGGTTTTCGCGTGGCGCGTGAATTTTGCCCAGTGAACGGCAGCTTGGCGTCCGGCTTTGGTTGCCAGTGCAACTGGCCGGGATTCGAGGAGGATGAAACTCACACGTCTTGCAGACCGGTTAAGACATCGCAGCCTCCCATGTGCATGTCGGGATTGCGAGCCGGCAATCCTATCCTTCCTGCGACCGGTGAGAAGTACCGTGGCGAAGTCGATTGGACCGACAGCGGTTCCGATGCCTTGTCCTTCACTCGTACCTATCGCAGCAACTGGACCACCGATGACACGAGGGCATCTTCCGGCCTTGGTCAAGGCTGGTCTCACAACTACAGTGTTGGCTTAAACGCCGTGCCCGTCGCTGCGCCAAGGGCTGTCGCGATCACTTTGCCTGGCGGCACTGAGCGCACTTTCTCACGGCTCTCTGTCAATGAAAGTTGGACTGCAAACGACAGCGCTGACACCTTAACGCAGGCAGGAGATGGCGCGTGGATATGGCGTCGTTCTGACAATAGCAGCACCTATAACTTCACTGCGAATGGTCGGTTGCAGACGACCGTGGCAAGTAACGGATGGGCCCGTAGCTACGCATACAACGGTTCGGGGCAAGTTGTCAGCATAACCAATGCATTCGGCCGCACGCTCCTCCTTTCGTACCTCGACGGATACCTAGTCTCCCTTGTTACTCCTGACGGCCGAACAATCGGATATACCCACGACAGTTCCAGCCGTCTCTCTTCCGTTGTCTATTCCGACGGTAAGAGCCGGACGTTTCTATACGAGAGCACCGCATACCCCAAGGCTCTAACCGGCATCCTCGATGAAACAGGCGCTCGCTGGGGCACTTTTGGCTACGACAGCAAAGGGCGAGCCACCAGTTCCGTACTGGCCGGGGGGGTAGACGGTTACCAAGTCAGTTATCAGCCGTCAGGCTCTGCGACGATCATCGATCCTTTGGGTACGTCGCGGTCATACAGCTATCGCACCACGAAGGGCCAACTCGCGGTCACGGCGGGCTCTCTCCTTTCAGGCAATGGTGGATCTGATGCCGCGTCCCGAGTCCAGGATGCAAATGGCTTTGTGACTTCTGAGACCGACTTCAACGGTATCGTCACCACCACGGCATGGGATGTCGCCCGCCGCCTGCCCACGACCGTGGTCTACGCCTCTGGCACCCCCGATGCTCAGACTGTAACCACTCAATGGCATGCGACCTTTGCATTGCCTGTGCTCGTGACGGAAGCTGGTCGCACCACCGCCTACACCTACGACACGCTCGGCAATGCGCTGTCGAAGACGATCACCGACACGGCCACCAACAAGACCCAACTCTGGCAGTGGACCTACACCCCTCAAGGCTTGGTGAACACCACGACAGAGCCCAATGGTGCCGTCACCAGCTACACCTACGACCTCCTCGGCAACGTCCTGACGTCCACCAACGCTCTCGGCCATGTCACCAGCTACACCTACGACAGTGCCAACCGCGTAGCCAGCACGACCGCCCCCAATGGCCTCGTCACGACCTACACCTACGACGCGCGTGACCGGTTGTTGATCCAGACCATCGGCGGCCAGACCAGCACGCTCACCTACAAGGCCTACGGCACCGTCGAGACGATCACGCTGCCCACCGGCCTCGTCCTGGCCTACACCTACGACGCAGCCCATCGCCTGACCGGCTGGAGCAACAACCGAGGCGAGAGCGGCACCTATACCCTTGATGGCATAGGTAACCGCACCACCGAACAGATCAAGGACGGCACCGGCAGCATTGCCTGGAAGGCCGCCCGCACTATCAACTATCTCAATCGCCTGAGCGGCAAGACCGAAGGTCCGAACCAGACCAGCACGTTCGGCTACGACGCCAACGGCGAACTGACCCGCAATACCAACGGTCTGAATCAGAGCACCCAGTACAGCCTGGATGGCCTGCGCCGCATCAAGGTCGTGAGAGATGACGCCAACGCAACGGCCACGCTGAAATACAACGCCCTGGACGCCGTCACCGAAGCCAAGGACTTCAAAGGCGTAGCCACCGCCTACACCCGAGACGCCCAAGGCAACGCCACCACCGAAGCCAGCGCCGACGTGGGCAACGCCAGCACCCAGTACGACAACCTGGGCCTGCCCAGCCAGATCACCGACGCCCTGGGCCAGGCCACGACGATCACCCGCGATGCGCTGGGCCGCCCCACAAGCCTGGTCTTCGCCGACGGCAAGACCACCACCCTGCGCTACGACCTCACGGCCAACAGCAAGGGGTATCTGTCCGAGATCTTGGACCGCAGCGGCACCACCGAGTACACCCGCGATGCCTTCGGCCGCGTCACCCTCAAGAAGCAGACCCTGATCAACGGCAGCGTGCAGCAGGTCAGCTACGGCTATAACGCCAACGGCACGCTGGCGAGCATCGGCTACCCCAACGGCGCCACGCTCACTCACGTCTACGACGCCACCGGCCGCCTCGTGGGCCTGAACTGGAACGGCAACCCTCTCGTCACCGGCATCGCTTGGAACCCGCTGGGCCAGCCCACCGCATGGACCTGGGCCTTCGCGAACCCCGCAGTGGCCGCCAGCCGGGTCTATGACACCGCAGACCGCCTGACCACCACCGAGTTCAGCAGCTACGTCTACGACGCCGCAGGCCGCATCACCAGCCTGACGCAGAACCTGTACCAGCCCGGTGACACCGACCCCACGCACAGCACCATCTCCCTGGTGCCGCAGACATGGAGCGTGGGCTACAACAGTGTCGGACGCATCACCAGCTTCAACGCCACGGGCAACACCGCAGGCTTCGGCTACGACGCCAACGGCAACCGGAACCGCAGCACCCGGGCCGTCAACGGCCTGAGCACCAGCCGAACCTACACGGTGGGTGCATCGAGCAACCAACTGACAGGCTTCATCCAGAGCATCAACGGCGCGAGCAACACCAGCGTCACCTATGGCTACAACGCCAACGGCGACATGGTGAGCGATGGTTTGCGCAGCTACACCTACGATGCCGAAGGGCGCCTCGGTGCATCGACCACCGGCGCCACCGATGTCAGCCCGACCACCCGATACGCCCACAACGCGTTGGGGCAACGGGTGTTCAAGACCGAGCCGCTGTATCCGCCGAGCCAGGGCAATGCGGCCGATCCAGGGTTCATGCAGAGCCTGATTGCGTTCTTCACGAAGCTGTGGAGCCCGAGCACAACGCAAGCGGAGCAGTTGGGCTATGCGTATGTCTACGACGAGCAGGGCACGTTGATCGCAGAAGTGGGCAGTGGCGGCACGAGCAGCGGCGGCCAAGCGCAGTACATCTACCTGCCCACTGCGAACGGGCTGATGCCGATTGCGGCGGTGATCAACGACGCCACCTACGCGGTACACAGCGATCACCTGAACACGCCGCGCAAGCTCACCAACGCAGACGGACAAGCGGTCTGGCAGTGGGGCTACAGCGCGTTCGGGGAAGACAAGCCGACGATTGCGAAGAACCGGTTCACGAATCTGGAAGTGGCGCCGCATCCGGGCACAACCGGCATCTCGGAAGTGAAGTTCAACCTGAGGTATCCGGGGCAGTATGCGGATGAGGAGTCGGGGCTGTTCTACAACGGGTATAGGACGTACAGCCCTCCGACTGGCCGCTACACGCAGGGCGATCCCATCGGGCTCGATGGAGGGTGGAATCGATTTGGATACGTAGATGGGAATCCGTTGAAATTCACCGACCCCGCAGGGCTGCAGGGCGGGGCAACCACACTCCCATTTCCGGAGGGAGGTATTAGCATCCCTCCATGGGCGGTCTCCTTGGGAGGCAGAGCGCTCGGCGTGCTCGGCGCAGCTCTCTCTTTAAGTGGAGATACAACGTGTACGTGCGATGAGGGGTATGTATCGATATATCGAGTAGTTAGTCCGGCTGAATTCTCTGCGATAGCGAGCACTCAAATGTATTCAATAGAGGGAAATCCAACAGGGGCCGGGTTCAAGCAGTTTTGGCTGTCTCCTGGCGACGCGAATTGGTTTCAATCCGCATCTTTAATCATGGATCCGCGCGTAACCAATACAAGAATAGTTACGTCGAAAATTTGCAAATCCACCATGGCTTCCGGAACATCTTTCACTGATGTTGGGCACCCCGCAATTAGCTTCGATAGCGCTAGTCTTCCCATGGTAAACAGAAACGCCCAAGCCACGGGTGGAATCATTCCTTACAAGTGAGTCGATATGACAACGTATTGCGGAGTAGCTTTCACGTGCAAAATTCATGTGTGCGGTGATGGGAAAAGGTTGCAGCAAGACCATCGAGGAAGTATTCTTGTGTTGAATGATCTCTACCCAAGCCAGGTGAAATTGCCAGAAGGATGCTCTTATATCGATGAACTCTTTGATGAGTGTGTTGAAATCACTTCTATTACCAAAAAATCAAACGTCGAAGAATTTCAGGTTGGCGCGAAGATTAAGTTATACGAATACCCTATTTTAATTGCTGAAGGGATTATTTTTTCTGTTGATAGGGTGATTGATATTGAATGAATAAATCTAAAACTCATGGGGGAGTCTGGAGCTTGGCGGTCGCATCGATGCTCTGCCCCCGATGACGACCTACGCCCCTCGGGCGCCCTCCCCCTAAGCCCCCATCGGTGCTCCCAGCACACCCCTAGCGACTGGCAAGGATGTGCGCTTTGTGGTCGTGCGAAAACTGACTACGTGGATGGTTCCGCTAGCGCTTCATGCACGGCGCCCTTTCACGAGCCCAACAAGGCCGCCCATGAAAGGCACCAGTCAGATATACACGAGGGTCCCGCCGATGGCCTTTTCGTTGCTCCAGGGGGAGCCGATGAGGTCATAACCGATGTAGAGCATCAGCAGGGAAACGAGGACCGCCAGGGTCGAAATGATCTTCATCGGCATTGCCCTGCTCAATTCTCAACGTCCTGGCCGGTGGCCGAGTTGCTCCGGAGCTTTGTCGTAAGTCAGTTGCCAGCCGAACGCCGTGAAGACCCCGGCCTGCTTACCTTCTGCTTGATGATGGGGCCACCAAGAGGCATCTGGACTGCGGGCAATGAACACTTCGTTGTGCGTGGTCTTGAGGTAGAAGGACCCGCCAGTGTTCAAGACTACTTCGCGATGGTCGAGGGCAAATTGCAGCAGCATGTTTTCGGTGATGTAAGCCGCGCCGAAGTGGGCGGATAGCCCGACTGTGCCCATAGCCAAAGAAGATTACAAACTACTATTAGAGAGTATCTCGCTATGTTGAATATCAACGATCCGGGAGAATTGAGCTAAAGTGACCTTTCGTTGTGACACCAACGTGTATCACTTGAGGTCTCTAGCCCGGCATTAAGTTGTTGATTTAATTGGGCTTTTATTGCCGCATGACAGCGGTAAGGCTCGTCAACCTCTTCCGCAGCCTCGTTTCATTCCAATGCGAAATGAAACGAGGTTTGCAAAAACTCTCAGCGACAAAAAATCATCCGCCGGCACGAGGCCTTCACAGGCCCAGCCGCTGGATTGCGCCGCGCGCAGCCGCCGCGCCGCTCGCCATCGAGGCTGTCAGCAGATAGCCGCCGGTCGGCGCTTCCCAGTCCAGCATCTCCCCTGCCGTGAACACGCCGGGCAACGCGTTGGCCATGAGCTGTGCGTCAAGCGCATCGAAACGCACGCCGCCCGCAGTGCTGATCGCCTCATCGATGGACCGTGCTGCAACCAGTCGCAACGGCACCGCCTTGATCGTTGCCGCCAGTTGCGCGGGGTCTTGCATCGCCTCGCGGCTCAACACCTCGTGCAGTACGCCGGCCTTGATGCCTTCAAGCCCAAGCCGACTCTTGAGGTGGCTGCTCAGGGAGCGCGCGCCGCGCGGGTGCCTCACCGCTGCCAGCACTTGTTCCGCGCTGCGATCAGGCAACAGGTCCAGCAACAGCGTCGCGCTGCCCTGAGTGGAGATCTCATCGCGCAACAGCGCCGACGCTGCATAGATCAGGCTGCCCTCGATGCCCGTGGCAGTCGCCACGAACTCACCCTTGCGCGCAAACCGGCGCCCCTGGCTGTCGGTGAACGAAATGGCGACCGACTTGAAGGGCTGGCCTGCGAAGCGACTGGAGAAATGCTCGCTCCAGCCGCTGCCGTCGAAACCGCAATTGGCCGGCAACAACGGAGCGACATCCACGCCTTGCGCCTGCAGCCACGGCGCCCATGCGCCATCCGAACCCAGTCGCGCCCAGCTTGCACCGCCCAGCGCCAGCACCACCGCGTCGGCCTTCGCCGTGATCTCGCCGGCTGGCGTCGCGAAACGCAGGGCGGCGGTGTCGAACGGCCCGTCACCCAGCCAGCGATGGCGCATATGGAACCGCACGCCTGCCGCGCGCAGCCGCTGCAGCCACGCACGCAGCAAAGGTGCGGCCTTCATGTCCGTCGGAAACACCCGGCCTGACGTGCCGACAAAAGTCTCGATGCCCAGGCCGCCGGCCCATTCACGCACCTGCTGCGGCCCGAACTGCGCGAGCAGCGGTTCGAGCTGCGCGCGGTGCTCGCCGAAGCGGCTCATGAACACATCGAAGGGCTCCGAATGCGTGAGGTTCAGTCCGCCACGCCCAGCGAGCAAAAACTTGCGGCCCACCGAGGGCATCGCGTCATACACATGCACTTGCGCGCCGGACGCACTGAGGACTTCGGCCGCCATCAGGCCAGCAGGTCCGCCACCGATCACGGCGACGACAGGAGAAACGGTCATTCGAGATTTACCAGTTCGCCCTGCCCGGTGAGGAACGCGACGCGGACCGTGGCACCAGGGTAGGCATGTTGCACTGCTGCGCGATAGCGCTGCATCTGTGCGATCAGCGCCGCGTCCCGTTCAGGGCGCGCGGCAGATTTGTAGTCGAGGATCCACCAGGCACCGCTGGCGCGCTCGCGCACCAGGCGGTCGATGCGCAAGGTCTCTCCTTCATGGACCAGCGTGACTTCATTGCCATGCCAGTCGACCCTGCGATCGTCCCACACCCAGGCACCGGCACCTGCGCGGATGCGTTCAGCCAGTGTCGCGGTGCCGCGTGCCTGCTGGGCATCGAGCATGAATTCACGCGCCGCGGCGCGCACGTGGGCCGGCGGCAGCGGCTCGCCCGGCACGGCCCATTCGAGCAGCCGGTGCATGGCCTGGCCGAAGGCCGCGGCGCGCGCATCGACCGTGGCATCCGCAGCCTTCTTGGTGGACGGCTGCTCTGCGGCGGACTCGGGCAGCACGGGCATCCGCTTCATCGAGAAGCTCGCGACACCTGTCTCAACGGGCAACGCGACCAGCGGCTCGTCAGCCTCGGTGGGCTCGCACAACGGCTCCAGCCGCGCCCACCAACTGCCTTCGTTGGCGCGTGCCGGCCGTACCGACGACAGCACCAGCCGCTCGCGCGCCCGCGTGGTCGCAACGTACAGGCCGTTGAGTTCTTCGCGATGGCGCGCGCGCTGCTCTTCTTCGAGCAACGAGGCCGCGCAGGCGGGCGGCGCCTTCTCGCTCGCAAGAAACACGAAGCGCGTCGGCGCGCTGTCGCTGCCCTTCCATTCGACCAGCACGCCCATGGTCTGCGCACGCGGCGGCGCGGCATCGCAATCGAGCATCAGGACAGTGTCGGCCTCCAGCCCCTTCGCACCGTGCACGGTCAGCAACTGCACCGCATCGGGCGCGGCGACGGACGGCGCACGCACGCCGCCGGCGCGCAGGGCACGCACCAGCGCGTAAGGCGTGGCGAAGCGCGCGCCCTCGATATCGAGCGACGCGGACAGCAGGCCGCGCAGATTGGCCAGTGCGCCCTGGCGCATGGCGGCGGGCACTGCGGCGCCGAACTTCGCAAGCACATCGCCGTCGTGAAAGATCGCATCGAGCGCATCGTGAGGAGGCAGCGACATCAACCAGCGCTGCCATTTCTTGAGCTTGACGCCCGCATCGACCAACACCGGCGGCAGGCCCTCGCCCTTCTGGATCAAGCCGAACCAGCTTGCCGAAGGGTGTTCGCGCTGGCGCAATGCCAGTTGCACCAATGCTTCGTCATCGACACCGAACAGCGGCGACTTGAGCGCCTGTGCCAGCGACAGGTCGTGCGCGGGCGAAACCAGCGCATCGATCAGCGCGACCACGTCCTGCACTTCCGGCGCATCGTGCAGCTCGTTCTTCTCGGGCTGCTGCACGGGAATGTGGCGCTGCCGCAGTTCGTCCTGCATGGCGGACAGGCGACTGCGCCGACGCGCCAGCACCATGATCTGTCGCGGTGGCGTGCCGTCGGCGATGCGTTGCGCGACCCAGCGCGCGGCCTGCTCGCACTCCTTCTGCAGCAGTTGCTCCTCGGGCAGCACGCGCGGCGTGACGAGGCTGTCGCGCCAGTGCAGCATGCCGTCATCGGCAGGCGCCGCTTCGGCAGCCGAACCGAGTGCATCGCGGTCGATGGCCGGCAGCTTGAGCAATTCACCGTCGTCGCCGCGCTCGGTGGTGTGGGCGCGGTAGCCGTCGAACTCGCCGGCGTCCTGTGCAGCCAGCATCGCCTGATTGACCAGCCCGATGACTGCGCGCGTATTGCGGTGGGTGTGATCGCAGTTGAGCAATTCCCCGTCGAGCCCTTCGCGCACGAATTTCTTGGCGGCGATAAAGACCTGTGGCTCGGCGCGACGGAAGCGGTAGATGCTCTGTTTCGGGTCGCCCACGATGAAGACGCGCGGCGCACGGCCTTGTGCACCGGTGTATGCGCTGAGCCAGCCGTAGAGCGCCTGCCATTGCAGCGGGTTGGTGTCCTGGAATTCATCGATCAGCAGATGTGCGACGCGTGCATCGAGCCGTTCCTGCACCCAGCCCGACAGGGCCGATTGGCCCAGCAGCAACTGCGCGGCCTGTTCGACGTCATTCATGTCGACCCAGCCGTGCGCACGCTTCACCTCGGCGAAGGCAGCGATCAGGATGCGCGTGAGTCGCGCCATGCGCTGCTGAAAAAGCCATGCCGCATGTTGGGCCTGCGCGGCACTGTGTTCGATGGCGTGGCCCTGCGCAATACGCACCTGCTCCAGGCCGGCAAGCTTTTCGCTGAATTTGCGTGCCTCACCCTTTTGCGTCAGCAACGCATCGAGCACGCCCTGCGCATGGCGGGCGCCGATGGCCTGCTCCAGCTCGCTGCCCTTGGCCGAGAAGGTGGGCGCGCTGGCACGGCCCAATGCCTGCGCGGCAGCCCACAGCGCATCGCAGATGGCCGGCGTGTCGAACAGAACCTGGGCCGGATCGGTCGCATCGGCATAGGACGGGAACAAGGCGCCGACGGGCTGCACTCCGCTGTCGACGACGTCATTGGCATCGGCGAGCGAGAACTCGACACGCTTGGACAGCGCCTCGCCCAACGCCTTGGCCGTCTGCGAACGGCCGTGCGTGGCGACGACGGCGTAGTAGTCGGCCAGCGCGTTCTTGTCGGCCGTGACCGCCTCGAAGAACGGACGCCAGGTGTGGCCTCGTGCCTCGGCGTCGTCTTCGAGAAGTTCGTAGTTGGACGGCAGGCCCAGTTCACGCAGCACCGCCAGCGGCGCGTTGCGCAGCAGGCCGGCAAACCACGCGTGGAAAGTTCGGAACTGCACCGGTCGGCCGCCTTCGAGCAGGCGCCTGTAGAGGCCCTTCAGGCGCGGCACCGCAGCGAGCGCGGCGACGGGATCGACACCGCGCATCACGAGCTGCTTCACCAGTTCTTCGGGGGGCAGTTCGGCGAATTGCTCCAGCCACTGATCGAGCCGCTCGCGCATCTCGCCGGCAGCCTTCTTGGTGAAGGTGATCGCCAGGATCTCGTGCGGCTCGCAGGCCGATTCGCCCTCTTCGAGCAACGCACGCAGGATGCGCGACACCAGCATCCAGGTCTTGCCTGCGCCTGCACAGGCCTCGACCGCGACCGATCGGCGCGGGTCGCAGGCGACGGTGTAGAAGGCCTCGCGCGTGACGTGCTGGCCGTTGTGTTCGTAGGCTGCGCCGTTCATTTCGTATTGCCTCCAACCGCCGGGCCGCCCCAAGGGGGAGGCGCCTCCCCCTCGGGGGGTGGCGAAGCACACGCAGTGGCAAGCCGGGGGGCCTCATCGCTCCAGAAGTCTTTTCTGCAGAGGCCGCGTGCGGCGCAGTAGTCGCAGACCGCGCCCTCCCCCAGCGGCGGCAGCGCCGCGCCCTGCGCGATGCGGGTGAAGTCGCTGATGATGCCGGCCACCAGCGCGTCCCTTGCTTCCACCACCGCGGGTTGCTCGACAGTCTGCGTGCCGGAGGACTTCTCGCCCACGTTCACATACGCTGCGCGCAAGGTGTCGTCGGCCACCAAGGCCGCGTAGAACGCGAGCTGCGTGTCCTCGGTCGGATCCTTCACGCGCTCCTTGGAAACAGTGGCGGATTCGGTCTTGTAGTCGATCACGAAGGCCTGACCGTCGGCGGCGCGATCGATGCGGTCGAGCCGGCCGATCAGCCTCAGGTCGCCCAGCGGCTGCTCTTTCCAGGGCTCGGCCTCGACGAAGACGGCTCCAGTCGCCTCGTGCCCGACGAGCCAGGCCAGATAGCCGTCGCGCACCGCCGGCCAGGCGGCGGCGAATGGCAAGAACTCGGCATCCGACAGGCCGAGTTCTTGTGTCGCACGCTGGGTAGCGGCTTCGATGAGTGCTGCGCGCTCCTGCGCGTCCTGCGTCGGGGTTTCGAGCAGCGCCTCGTGGAAATGGCCCAGCACGGCGTGCAGCCAGTTGCCGAAGTCGCGCTTGTCGATTTCGGCATCGAGCTCGTCGGCGCTGCGCAGCCCCAGTTGCCGCAATGCGAAGAAGCGATAGGGGCAACGGCGCAGGTCCTCGTACACGCTGGTCGAGATGTTCTGCAGCGGCAGCAGCGCGCCCGAAGGCGTTGGGTACGCGGTGGGCTGCACGAGAACCTCGCGCGGCGTGCGCGGATCGGCAGCGGGCTGCAAGGCGTGGTCGAGGTGCAGCGCCTGCACCAGTGGGCTGGGGCGCACCGGCTCGCCGGTGGCATCGGACTGGCGCCACAGAAGCTCGCATGAAGGGTTGTGCAGCGCCGCGGCCCAGGCCGCGCGCTGCGCGGCTTCGAGCACGTCGCGCGAAGGCAGGCCCAGTTCGGCACGCTGGGCCGCGCTCCAGTTGCCGGGTGGCTCGGGCGACGCGGGCAGGCGTCGGTCGTCACAACCGGGAATGACCACCGCGCCGAATGCACGGCCCAGCAGTTGATATAGCGGCAAGACCACGACCTTCGGTGCCTGGTCGCCGGCGGGCGGCACGAAGCTGGCGTCTTCGAGCACATCGCGCACCCAGGCGGTGAACTCGGCGAGCGTGTGCCGGCCGCCGGGGAAATCGTCGTCATCGCCGTGGGCGTCTGCATCGAGCCACAGTGCACCGATCACCTTGCCACCGGCGAGGTCGTCGGCGAGGGGCTCCCATTGCTCGCCAGCCTCCAGCAGCTCGCGCAGGGCACGCAGCCATTCGGCCAGGGGCCGCGAGCGGATCATGGGGGCGCGGCGCGCCTCGATGGCGTCGGTGAAGGGCCGCAGCGTCGCGTCCTTCATTTCCCCGGTGCGCGCCACCAGAGCGCACCAGGCCGACCAGTCACGCAGGCCCTCGCGTCGAAGGCGTATTTCCAGCGACTGAACTGCCAGCGCGTCGCCACTGGCGCCGCTCTTGAGCCATTCAAGCACCTGGTCGCTGCCTGCGTCGTGGGCGCAGGCGCGCAGCGCGCTCATCAGCGCGGCGGCGGCGCGCGTGGTCGAGAGCTTCCAGCCGGTTTCGTCGTGCGTGACGATGCCCTGCGCCTTCAACTGGGCACTGATGCGGCGCGTGAGCGCACGGTCGGTAGCGACCAGCGCGACCGGTGCGCGGTCTTCGGCGAGATGGCGCAGCACACAGGCCGCGGCGAGTTCGGCTTCGTCTTCGGGGTCGAGGGCAACGTGCGACGCGGCGGGCTCCGCCAATGCGTTGGCAGGCACCAGCGAGAGATGGAGGGCACGGTCGCCCCACAAGGTGCAGAGCGACTGCGTCAGCGGATCGGTCTGGAAACCCTCGAGCACGATCAGCGCATCAACCTGATCGCGCGTGGACTCGCGCATCAGCACATCGGTGGCAAAGCCCGAGTTCGCGGCCCAGGCGACGGCAATGCGGATCAGCGCGCTTTCGGTGCGAAACCACTCGGACTCGCTGCCGGCCTCGGCCACTTGCGAAGCGCTCTGCGCCCATTCGGCACTGCGCTCTTCCGGCGATACGGCCGCCGCGAGCGGTGCAAGCTGATAGGCCAGTTCGACCACGCGGCCGGCCAAAGCGAAGCGTTCGGCACTGAAGCCGGCTTGCGACAACAGCGCCTGTGCCGTGACCAGATCGCGCGCCATGTCGTGCGCGATGTCGTAGCCGGTCGGCACGAAGCCGCCCGCGCTGCGCGCCCAGTTGTGCGTGGTCTCGAAGCGCGGCACGAAGCCGGGACTGCCGCAACGGGCCCACATGCTGCGCGCAACACCCATCAATTGCGCATAGGGCACGAGCACGACGGTGCGCGCGGCGTGCAGTTGGCGCTCTGCGAGCGCGCGGACGATTCGCGCGACGACGCCATCGGCGGGATCGCACCACAGGGCCTGTACAGGGTGGCCTTCGTTCATGTTCTATCGAGGGGTTGGAGAGCGCTGGGAGGTGACTCGCAAAGGGCTTTGGCTATCGGTGCCATAGCGTCTGCGCATGGCGCGCCACCCCTTGGTTTCTGTCACAATGACCTGCACTTTAGCTGCACCGAAACTCTCTGCGCACAAGGACCCATCACATGGCCAGCGAACTCATCAAACACATCTCCGATTCCTCCTTCGAGGCCGACGTGCTCAAGTCCTCCCAGCCCGTGCTGGTCGACTACTGGGCTGAATGGTGCGGCCCCTGCAAGATGATCGCCCCGATCCTCGACGAAGTGTCGGCCACCTACGAAGGCAAGCTGCAGATCGCCAAGCTGAATGTCGACGAAAACCGCGACATCCCCGCCAAGTTCGGCATTCGTGGCATCCCCACGCTGATGCTGTTCAAGGACGGTCAACTGGCCGCCACCAAGGTCGGCGCAATGAGCAAGGCGCAACTCACGGCCTTCATCGACCAGCAACTCGCTTAAAGGCATTTCACCCGGCCAATGCGCAATGCGTTGGCCGGAGCGTTTTTCCTGTCATAATCTCCCACAGATCACCGGCCCTTTCAGGCAACCGGTTCGAGTTCCCCGGTTAGTGCAGCAGTTCTCGCTACACATTTAACCTCCCCCCGTTTTCCGATCGATTACCCCGCGAGGGGTCATTCCATGCACTTAAACGAACTCAAGGCACTCCACGTGTCTGAAGTCCTCAAGCAGGCTGAAGCGCTTGAGATCGAAAACGTCGGCCGCATGCGCAAGCAGGAGCTGATGTTCGCGATCATCAAGAAGCGCGCAAAGGCCGGCGAACAGGTCTTCGCCGACGGTGTGCTCGAAATCCTGCCCGACGGCTTCGGCTTTCTGCGCAGCCCCGACACCAGCTTCACCGCAAGCACCGACGACATCTACATCTCGCCCAGCCAGGTGCGGCGTTTCAACCTGCACACCGGCGACATGATCGAAGGTGAAGTGCGCACGCCCAAGGACGGCGAACGCTACTTCGCGCTGACGAAGCTGGACAAGGTCAACGACGGCCCGCCCGAGCAGAACAAGCACAAGGTGATGTTCGAGAATCTGACGCCGCTGTTCCCCAAGGAACAGATGAAGCTTGAACGCGATGGCGTCAAGGGCGAAGAGAACATCACCGGCCGCATCATCGACATCATCGCCCCCATCGGCAAAGGCCAGCGCGCCCTGCTCGTGGCGCCGCCCAAGAGCGGCAAGACGGTGATGATGCAGCACATCGCCCACGCGATCAGTGCCAACTACCCCGACGTCCACATGATGGTGCTGCTCGTTGACGAGCGCCCTGAAGAAGTGACCGAAATGCAGCGCACGGTGAAGGGCGAAGTCATTGCTTCGACCTTCGACGAGCCCGCAGCGCGCCACGTGCACGTCGCCGAAATGGTGATCGAGCGCGCCAAGCGCCTGGTCGAACTCAAGAAGGACGTGGTGATCCTGCTGGACTCGATCACCCGCCTTGCCCGCGCCTACAACAACGTCGTGCCCTCGTCGGGCAAGGTGCTGACCGGCGGCGTCGATTCCAACGCGCTGCAGCGCCCCAAGCGCTTCCTGGGCGCCGCGCGCAACGTGGAAGAAGGCGGCTCGCTGACCATCATCGGCACCGCGCTGATCGACACCGGCAGCCGCATGGACGAAGTGATCTTCGAAGAGTTCAAGGGCACCGGCAACTCCGAAATCCACCTGGACCGCCGCCTGTACGAAAAGCGCGTGTTCCCGTCGATCCAGCTCAACCGCAGTGGCACACGCCGCGAAGAGTTGCTGCTGGCACCCGAGATCCTGCAAAAGACCCGCATCCTGCGTCAGCTCATGTACAACATGGACGAGATCGAGTCGATGGAGCTGATGCTCAAGAACATGAAGGCGACCAAGACCAATGTCGAGTTCTTCGACATGATGCGTCGCGGCGGCTGAGTACCACGCTCTGTCGCGAAAGCGCGTTGCCCTTCACGGGGCAACGCGCTTTTTTCATGGGCGCGATGTATTGATCGCGCGGCCCTCGAGAGCGCTCTGGCGACCGACGTCGAGCAGTTCCATCAACGCGACGGCCTGCTCGGGCGGCACGGGATTGGGGCCGTTGCCAAGAATGGCGTCGCGCACGGCGGCGTAGTAGTCGACATAGTTGCCCGGCCGGGTCGGCAAGGCGCGGCGCTGCGGTGCGCCGTTGCTGTCGCACACAGTGATTTCGCCATCGAGCGGATCGGCGCCCCACCCTGCCGCCGGCGGCCGCTGGCCCTCGCGCAACGCATCTTCTTGCGTGTCGACCCCATGCTTGACGTAGCTGCCGCGCGTGCCGTGCACGATGTAGCGCGGCGCCGCATGGGACGCCAGCGTGGTGGCGTGCAAAACCACGCGCAGCGGTGCATGAGGCCCGCTTTCATAGCGCAGCACGGCATGGAAATAGTCCTCGACCAGCGCGCCATCGCGCAGCGCGGCGGTGTCGAGCTGCAGCGTGTCGGGTCGACCAAAGAGCTGCACCGCCTGATCGACCAGATGGGAGCCAAGGTCCACCCACAGGCCCGATCCAGGCACAGCCTGCTCGCGCCAGCGCTCGCGCACTTCGGGCCGGAAACGGTCGAAATGCGATTCCAGATACACAGGGCGGCCCAGCTCGCCGCTCGCCAGCACGTCCTTGAGCGTCAGGAAATCGGCGTCGAAGCGCCGGTTCTGGTAGACCGCCAGCACACGATTGTTGCGTTTAGCCAACAACTCAAGTTCCCTGGCTTCGGCCACATCGAGCGTGAAAGGCTTGTCCACCACCACGTGCTTGCCCGCCTCCAGGGCCGCTTTCGCGACCGGATGATGCTGGGCATTGGGCGTGGCGACCACGACCAGGTCGATATCCGCTCGCGCCAGCAGCGCCGAGACGTCGGGCACCACTGCAACACCCGGCCAGTCCGCGTGGACCTTGTTCGGCTGCGAGCTCGCCACGGCCGCCAGTTCGAGCCCGGGCACGGCCGAAAGCACCGGCGCATGGAAGGTCTGACCGGCAAAACCGTAGCCGACGAGGCCGGCACGCAAGGGTGTGGGGGTCATGGGTGAGCTCGGTTTTCTCGAAAATGGGTCAGTATGCGATAATCGAGGGCTCCGCGAAAAGTGCGGCTGGGCAGCGTCGCCCGGCTTCCTTCAGGACGGCGCGCCAGATTGCTGGCACACCGGTGGCTCTCGCATCGACCGCGCATTGATTCCAACAGCGCAAAAGGAAAGACCATGGCAAAAGAAGGCATCCACCCCAATTACCGCGAAATCCTGTTCGTCGACATGTCGAACGGCTTCAAGTTCGTAACCCGTTCGTGCGCGAACACCAAGGAAATGGGCAAGACCGACGACGGTCGCGAGCTGCCCCTGTTCAAGCTCGACACCACGAGCGAATCGCACCCGTTCTACACCGGCACGCAAAAGTCGGTTGACAACATGGGCGGTCGCGTCGAGAAGTTCCGCAACCGCTTCGGCAAGACCACCGGCGCCGCCTCCAAGTAAGGCACGCGCTTTTGCGTCCAGGGCAGCCCGGTTTACCGCGCTGCCCTTTTTCTTTCTGAACCCGGTCTCTCGTCTCTTGAACCTGCCCACTCCCGCGATCGTTGCCCAGAATGCCGTGCGCCGGCTGCCGCGCATTGCGCTGCTGTTGTTGTGCGCAGCCTATCTGCTGCCGGGCCTGGTCGGCCGGGGCCCCTGGAAGAGCGCGGACATCACGGCCTTCGGGTACATGGCCGAGCTGGCCCGCACCACCGAAGGCATTTCGCGCTGGTTCGACCCGATGCTGCTGGGCATGCGCCCGGAAACGCCCGCGCTGATTCCGTATTGGATCGGCGCCTGGGCCATCAAGATTTCTCCCTCGTGGCTGAACCCCGACCTGGCGGTGCGCATTGCTTTCGCGCTGCTGCTCTGGGGCTCCTTCACCGCCACCTGGTACGCCGTTTACTACCTGGCACGCACGGCCCGCGCGCAACCCGTCGCGTTCGCCTTCGGTGGCGAAGCACGCCCGACCGACTACGCACGCGCGATTGCCGACGGTGGCCTGCTGGCGTTGATCGCCTGCCTCGGCCTGGCCCAGCTCGGCCATGAAACCACGCCGGCGCTGACACAGCTTTATTTCGCCTCTCACCTGTTCTACGGTGTTGCCGCGCTGCCGTACCGCCGCGCTGGCCCGGTGATCGCGCTGGTCGTGGGCACGCTTGGTGTCACGCTGAGCGGCGCCCCCACGGTCGGGCTTGCGTTGGCCATCGGCAGCGCGCTGTACATCGCCTACGAGCGCCGCCGCACGGCGAAGGCAGGCACGAATGCCAGCTCCGACGACGGCCCCGGCTACACCCGCGGCGCCTTGGCCACGATGATCGGCGTCACGCTGCTCGCCGCCGCGCTGGTCTTCGGACTGGGCCTGCAGCAATGGAAGATCACGCTGATGGGCAACTCGCTGTTCAGCGATGTCCGCGGTCAGGCCAAGTTGCTGCTGTGGTTCACCTGGCCGGTGTGGCCGTTCGCGCTCTGGACGCTCTGGCGCTGGCGGCGACAGCTCTCCGCACGCCACGTGGCCTTGCCGCTCTGGTTCGCACTGGTACCGCTGGCCGCCACCTGGACCACCGACTTCTCCGACCGTTCGCTGCTGCTGGCGCTCCCGGCCTTTGCAACCCTGGCTGCCTTCGCCCTGCCCACCTTCCGCCGCAGCGCGCTGGCGTTGATCGACTGGTTCAACGTGCTCCTTTTCAGCAGCCTCGCCGCGCTGGGCTGGCTGTACTGGATCGCCATGCTGACCGGCAAGCCGCCCAAGCCCGCCGCCAGCGTGGCACGGCTGGTGCCCGGCTTCGTGCCCGAGTTCTCGTTGATCGCCTTCGTGCTTGCACTGGCGGCAACCATCGCCTGGTGCTGGCTGGTGCGCTGGCGTACCGGGCGACACCGCGCGGCGCTCTGGAAGACGCTCGTGCTGCCGGCCGGCGGCACCGCACTGTGCTGGATGCTGCTGATGACGCTCTGGCTGCCCCCGATCGACTACGCGCGCAGCTATGTGCCGCAGGTGCGCGCCGTGGCCGAGCGGGTCGGGCAGCCGAGCTGCATCGCCGAGCTGGCCCTGAGCCGTCAGCACATCGCAGCGCTGCGCCACCACGGCAACTTCAACCTGCAACCGCTGCTGCTGGGCACCAACTGCCCCTGGCTGCTGGTGAGCCCCGACACGATCGAGCGGCTGCACACCATCATCCCGTTCGATCAATGGCGATTCAGCGGCACCCTGCGTCGTCCCAGCAGCCCGGCCGACGATCTGCTGCTGTACCAGAAGATCCCGCCGCAGTGAAAGGCGAGCGGGGCCTGATCGCGCGGCACGCAGGCACCGTGCTGGTCGGCCAGCTGGCCGTGATGGCATTCGGCGTGACCGACACCATCATCGCGGGCCGCTATTCCGAAAACGCACTGGCGGCCCTCTCGGTCGGTGCCGCCATCTTCATCAGCGTGTACGTCTCGCTGATGGGTGTGCTGCAGGCGCTGCTGCCGGTCTGGGCCGAACTGCACGGCGGCGGCCGCGGCAGCGAGGTGGGCCGTTCCGTGCGGCAGTCGCTGTACCTCGCCGGCATCGCCATCGTGGTCGGCATGGCGGCGCTGCTGTCGCCCGACGCGGTGCTGCGGCTGACGCAGGTGCCGGCGGAAATGCGCGGCGAAGTGGAGATGTACCTGACCGTGCTGGCCTTCGCCCTCGCACCGTCCCTGCTGTTCCGCCTTTTCAGCACGCTCAGCCAGAGCCTGGGCAAACCCCAGCTCGTGACCTGGCTGCAACTGGGCTCGCTGTTCGTGAAGCTGCCGTTGTCGATCTGGTTCACCTTCGGTGGTGCGGGCCTGCCAGCGATGGGGCTGGTGGGTTGCGCCTGGGCAACGCTGGGCGTGAACTGGGCCATGCTCGCCTGCGCGCTCTGGTTGCTGCGCAGCAGCCCCTTCTATCAAAGCTACCGGCTCTGGGAGCGCATCGAGAAGCCCGACTGGCGTCAGATCCGGCAGTTCGCGCGGCTGGGCGTACCCGGCGGCCTTGCGGTGCTGGTGGAGGTGACCTCGTTCACGCTGATGGCGCTGTTCATCGCGCGCCTGGGCACCGCCGCCGCAGCCGCCCACCAGATCGCCGCGAACCTGATGGCGGTGGCCTACATGGTCCCGCTGTCGCTCTCGATCGCAACCAGCGCGCGCGTGAGCTACTGGCTCGGCGCGGGCGATGCCGCCAAGGCCCGGCACACGTGCCGGCTGGGGTTCGAGCTGGCAGTGTTGTGCGCCCTGCTCTTCGCAACCGCGCTGGTCACGCTGCGCTTCCCGCTGGCCCATGTGTATTCGGACAACCCGGCCGTCATTGCGCTGGCCGCGGCACTGATGCTGCCGGTGGCCGCGTTCCACATGGCCGACGCGATGCAGACGCTCTGCGTGTTCGTGCTGCGCTGCTACCGGGTCACGATGGCACCGCTGGTCATCTATTGCACGATGCTGTGGGGCCTGGGCCTCGGCGGCAGCTATCTGCTGGCGTACCGCGGGCTGGGTCCCTGGGAGGCCATGCAATCGCCATTGGCGTTCTGGATCATGAGTTCGGTGGCATTGGCACTGACCGCCCTGCTCTTCGGCACGCTGCTGCGCTGGACGATGGCGAAGCGGGCCATCTGACGCTGCGCGTCACTTCGCCAGCACACGCGCCTCCCGCACGCGTGCCGCCGGAAACAGCAGCGCAAAGCGGGAGCCCTTGCCCACCGTGCTTTCGATGCGCAGTTCGGCCCCGTGCCGCTGTGCGATGTGCTTGACGATCGCCAGCCCCAGGCCGGTACCGCCGGTTTCCCGCGAGCGGCTGCGGTCGATGCGATAGAAGCGCTCGGTCAGCCGTGGAATGTGCTCGACTGCAATGCCCGGACCGGTGTCGCGCACCGCGTACTCGCCGCGTCCATCGGGCAGCACCTTCCAGCTCACGGCCACTTCGCCGCCGCCGGGTGTGTAGCGGATCGCGTTGCTCAGCAGGTTCGACATCGCGCTTTGCAGCTCGGTCGGTGCGCCCGACATTTCGGACTCGGCATCGATGGTGAACGACAGCCGATGGCCCAGTGGTGCCAGCCGGCCCGACAGGCCACGGCCTTCGTCCTCGCACTGCGCCAGCAAGGCACGGGTGCGGATCCACTGGTTGCCCGAAGGCGCCGCGCTGCCTTCCAGCCGCGACAGCGTGAGCAGGTCGTTCACCAGCGTTTCCATGCGGTGCGACTGCTGGCCCATCAGCGCGAGGTAGCGGGTGCGCTCGTCCGCATCGAGTGGCAGGTTCTGCAGGGTTTCGACAAAGCCGGCCAGCACGGTGAGCGGCGTGCGGATTTCATGCGACACGTTGGCCACGAAATCGCGCCGCATCGCCTCGGCCTGTTCAAGCGCCGTGATGTCGCGCGTGAGCAGCATCCGGCGGTTGCCCGCATAGGGATGCACCTGTACCGACAGCCGCACCGGATGGCTGCGCAGTTGCGCATGGCCCGGTCCGGAGGCATCGATGACCACATCGCGGCTGTAGTTCCACGAAGCCAGATACGCCACAAAGGCCGGGTCGCGCACGAGGTTCGCCAGGTGCTGCGCCAGGTCGCGCTCGGCATCGATGCCGAATTGGCTGGCCGCCGTCTCGTTGCACCATTCGATGCGGCCCTGCTCGTCGAGCAGCACCACGCCATTGGGCGACGCCTGGATGGCAGCCAGGAATTCCTGCAGCCGGTCTTCGGCCTGGCGGGTCTGCTGCTCGCGGTCGCGCAGCAGCTTGCGGATGCGTTCGGAGAGTTCGCCCCACACACCCGGGCCCCGCGTCGGCAGGCCGGCGGCGTCGTTGCGCAGCACCTGGAGCAGCCGTTCGGCGCGCCAGGCATCCAGGCCCAGCCACAGCACGGCGCCCAGCCAGGCACCGAGCCAGCCGAACTTCCAGCCAAAAAAGCCAACGGCGCCCGCTCCTATTGCGAGAGACGCTATTAAAAATGTAGCGATTCGGAAGGGCATGGCGGGCGATTATCCGCGCCCGCAGCCAAGGGACGCCACGGCTTTCAAACCGTGACTTGGGCGGTCAGGCGATAGCCCGCTCCCCGGACGGTTTCCACCATCGGCGCGGCCGCACCCAGCGACTCGCGCAGGCGCTTGACGTGCACGTCGACCGTGCGTTCTTCGATGTAGACGTGGTCGCCCCACACCTTGTCGAGCAGTTGCGCCCGGCTGTGCACGCGCTCGGCGTGCTGCATCAGGTAGGCCAAGAGCTTGAACTCGGTGGGCCCGACCTTGAGCGCACCGCCCTGCCACGTCACGCGGTGGGTGGAGGTGTCCAGCGCCAGTTCGCCGATCTCGACGCGTTCGGTGACCACTTCCGGCGCCCGGCGACGCAGCACTGCGCGGATGCGTGCCAGCATTTCCTGCGTGGAAAAAGGCTTGGTGATGTAGTCGTCGGCACCGGCATCGAGGCCGGCCACCTTGTCGGGTTCGTCGCCGCGCGCAGTCAGCATCAGGATCGGGATGGCCTTGGTGCGCGGGTCCTTGCGCCACTGGCGCGCGAGCTGCAGGCCGCTCTGGCCGGGCAGCATCCAGTCGAGCAGGATCAGATCGGGCAGGAAGGCGTCGATCTCGCGCTGGGCTGCGGCGCCATCTTCAGACCAGATCGGCTCGAAGCCGTTGTGGCGCAGGTTGACGGCGATCAGCTCGGCGATCGAGGACTCGTCTTCGACGATCAGGACTCGGGGTTTCTTCATGCTTTCTTTGGGAGTCTTTTGCCGCGCTTACTGCAGCGCGGACTCGATTTCTTGCATCGAAGTGTGCCGCACATCGGCACCCTTGACGATGTAGATGATGAACTCAGCGATGTTCTTGGCGTGGTCGCCGATGCGTTCGATGGCCTTGGCCAGGAACAGCAGGTCGAGGCTGGCGGAGATCGTGCGCGGGTCTTCCATCATGTAGGTGACCAGCTTGCGCACGAAACCGTCGAACTCCTTGTCGATCAGGTCGTCGTCCTTCAGGATCGACAGCGCCGCGGCCGTGTCCAGGCGCGCGAAAGCGTCCAGCGCGGTGCGCAGCAGGCCCGAGGCGAGGTCGGCGGCAATGCGCAGCTCGGTGGTGGGCAGCGCGCGGGCCGAACCGCTCTGGATGATCGACTTGACCATGCGCGCGATCTTGTTGGCCTCGTCGCCCACGCGCTCGAGGTTGGCGGTGGTCTTCGAGATGGCGATCAACAGGCGCAGGTCGCGTGCGGTCGGCTGGCGGCGCGCAATGATCGACGACAGCTCGCGGTCGATGTCGATTTCCATCGCATTGACGCGGTGCTCGGTTTCCATCACGCGGTCGGCCGCTTCGGGGTCGAACTGCAGCAGTGCGTAGACCGCCGTGTGGATCTGCGACTCGACCATGCCGCCGAGTTCCATCACGCGCGACGAGACGCCGTTGAGTTCGCTGTCGAACTGGCTGGAGAGGTGTTTTTCAGTCATGGTGTCTCCTGTGGATCAACCGAAACGGCCGGTGATGTAGTCCTCGGTCTCCTTGCGCTGCGGCTTGAAGAACATCTGTTCGGTGGCACCGAACTCGATCAGGTCGCCGAGGTACATGTAGGCGGTGTAGTCGCTGCAGCGGGCGGCTTGCTGCATGTTATGCGTGACGATGACCACCGTGTACTCGTTCTTGAGTTCGGCGATCAGCTCTTCGATCTTGGCGGTCGAGATCGGGTCCAGCGCGGAGCACGGCTCGTCGAGCAGCAGCACTTCGGGCTTGATCGCGATGCCGCGCGCAATGCACAGGCGCTGCTGCTGGCCACCGGACAGGCCCGAGCCGCTTTGCTGCAGCTTGTCGCGCACTTCGGTCCACAGGGCGGCCTTCTTCAGGGCCCATTCGACGCGGTCGTCCATTTCGCTGGCGCTCAGGCTCTCGAACAGCTTCACGCCGAAGGCAACGTTGTCGTAGATCGACATCGGGAACGGCGTCGGCTTCTGGAAAACCATGCCGATCTTGGCTCGGATCAGGGCGACGTCTTGCTTGGAGGTGAGCAGGTTCTCGCCATCCAGGGCAATCGTGCCCTCGGCGCGCTGCTCGGGGTACAACTCGAACATGCGGTTGAAGGTGCGCAGCAAGGTCGACTTGCCGCAGCCCGACGGGCCGATGAAGGCCGTGACCTTGTTCTCGGGAATCTCGAGGTTGATGCCCTTGAGCGCGTGGAACTTGCCGTAGTAGAAGTTCAGGTCCTTGACCGAGATCTTCGAGCGCGACGGTTGTGCGACGGTATTTGGCATGTGGGCTTCTTCTTTAATGTTTGTTGCGCGTCAGGACCCGCGCCAGGATATTGAGGGCGAGCACGGCGACGGTGATCAGGAACACGCCGGCCCATGCCAGGTGTTGCCAGTTCTCGTATGGGCTCATCGCAAACTTGAAAATCGTGACCGGCAGGCTGGCCATCGGCTGGCTCACGTCGGCGGTCCAGAACTGGTTGTTCAGTGCGGTGAAGAGCAGCGGTGCGGTTTCGCCGGCAATGCGCGCCACGGCGAGCAGCACACCCGTGACCACACCAGCGCGTGCGGCGCGCAGCGTGATGCTCAGGATGACCTTCCACTTCGGCGTACCGAGTGCGTAGGCCGCTTCGCGCAGCCCCGGCGGCACCAGCTGCAGCATGTTCTCGGTCGTGCGGATCACCACCGGAATCACGATCAGCGCCAGCGAGAGCGCGCCCGCCAGACCCGAGAAGGACTTGAAGTAGGCCACCACCACGGCATAGACGAACAGGCCGATCACGATCGACGGCGCGGACAGCAGGATGTCGTTGACGAAGCGCGTGATCGCGGCGAGCCAGCCCTTGGGGTTGTACTCGGCCAGGTAGATGCCGGCCATGATGCCGATCGGCGTGCCCACGAAGGTGGCCAGCGACACCATCACGAACGAGCCGAAGATCGCATTGGCGATACCGCCCGCCTCGTTCGGCGGCGGCGTCATTTCGGTGAAGGTGGCGATCGCAAGGCCACCGATGCCCAGGCGCAGCGTTTCCCAGAGGATCCACACCAGCCAGAACACGCCGAACACCATTGCCGCGAGCGACAGCGTGAGCGCGATCTTGTTGACGCGGTTGCGCGAGGCGAACCGGGCCTGGCGCGTTTCGGCGAGCGCCTTGGCGCTCAGCAGGTTTTGCGCGGTGCTCACGACTTGGTCCCTTCGCTCTTCTTCATCTGGGTCAGCAATATCTTCGAGAGCGTCAGCACGACGAAGGTAATGAAGAACAGCACGAGGCCCAGGTACATCAGCGCAGCCTGGTGCAGGCCCGCGCCGGCCTCGGCGAATTCATTGGCAAGTGCCGAGGTGATGCTGTTGGCAGCCTCGAACACGGAAAGCGAATTGAGCTGGTTCATGTTGCCGATCACGAAGGTGACCGCCATCGTTTCACCCAGCGCCCGGCCCAGGCCGAGCATGATGCCGCCGATCACGCCAGCCTTGGTGTAGGGCAGCACGACCTTGGAGACGACTTCCCAGGTGGTGGAGCCCAGGCCGTAGGCCGACTCCTTGAGCAGCGGCGGCGTGACCTCGAATACGTCGCGCATCACCGAGGCGATGAACGGAATGATCATGATCGCCAGGATGATGCCGGCCGACAGAATGCCGATGCCCACGGGCGGGCCGGACACCAGCGCGCCGAGGTACGGCACGCCGGCAAACAACTTCTGCAACGGCTGCTGCACCCAGGTCGAAAGAATCGGGCCGAAGACCAGCAGGCCCCACATGCCGTACACGATGGACGGCACTGCAGCGAGCAATTCGATGGCCGTGCCCAGCGGGCGCTTGAGCCAGTTGGGCGACAGCTCGGTCAGGAACAGCGCAATGCCGAAGCTCACCGGCACCGCGATCACCAGCGCGATGAACGAGGTGGCCAGCGTGCCGTAGATCATCACCAGGCCGCCGTACTCGTCCTTCACCGGGTCCCACACGCTGCTCGTGAGAAAGCCGAGGCCGTACTTGGAAATGGCGGGCCAGGCGCCTGCGATCAGCGACAGCAGGATGCCGATGAGCATCGCGAGCGTCAGCAGCGCAGCGCCCTTGGCGGCCCAGCCGAACAGCCGGTCGGCCATGGGGCCGGAACGCGGTGCCTTGACGGGCGGCGGAGGGGCGGTGGCACGACGGCGCTCGGCCGCTAGGTCGAGTGAGGCGGCGGCGGCAGGAAAGGTGGATGACAAGGGTCGCTCCGGCAAAGACGAAAGCGGCGCGTCCTCGAGCGATGAAGTGCTCATGGGCGCGCCGTCCTGGACTGGTGGGTGAGGTTGGTTTACTTGTACGCGACGGCCTTGCCCGACGCGTCCTTCACTTCACCCCACGACTTGGCGATGGTGGCCTTCACGGCATCAGGCATCGGCACGTAGTCGAGGTCGTCAGCCGTCTTGTCGCCGCTCTTGTAGGCCCAGTCGAAGAACTTCAGCACGGTGGTCGCGTTGGCGGGCTTGTCCTGCACCTTGTGCAGCAGGATGAAGGTGGCGCCGGTGATGGGCCATGCGTCCTTGCCGGCCTGGTTGGTCAGCACCTGGTAGAAGCTCTTGTTCCAGTCGGCGCCGGCGGCGGCGGCCTTGAAGGCGGTGTCGTCAGGCGACACGTACGAGCCGGCTGCGTTCTGCAGTTGGGCATAGGTCATCTTGTTCTGCTTGACGTAGGCGTACTCGACGTAGCCGATCGAATTGGGCAGGCGGTTCACGAAAGCGGCAACGCCTTCATTGCCCTTGCCACCCGCGCCGGTGGGCCAGTTGACGGCCGTGCCTTCGCCGACCTTCGACTTCCACTCGGCGTTGACCTTGCTCAGGTAGTTGGTGAACAGGAAGCTGGTGCCCGAACCGTCGGCGCGGCGAACCGGCGCGATGGCGGCGTCCGGCAGTGCCAGCGAACCATTCAGCGCCTTGATGGCGGGGTCATTCCACTTGGTGATCTTGCCCAGGTAGATGTCGCCCAGGACCTGGCCGTTGAGCTTCAGCTCGCCGGGCTTGATGCCGGGGATGTTGACCACGGGGATCACGCCGCCGATGACGGTGGGGAACTGCATCAGGCCCTTGGCTTGCAGTTCGTCGTCCTTCAGGGGAGCATCCGATGCGCCGAAATCGACGGTCTTGGCTTCGATCTGCTTCAGGCCTGCGCCCGAACCGACCGACTGGTAGTTGATTTTGACGCCGGTGGCCTTGTTGAAGTCGGAAGCCCACTTGGCGTACAGCGGTGCCGGGAAGCTGGCACCAGCGCCGGTCACATCTTGTGCGAAGGCAGGGACTTGGGCGAAAGCGGCGGCGATCAGGCCGGCTGCTGCAAATTTGAACGTCGTTTTCATAAAGCTTCCTTTAGAAGTAAGAAGTAGTCCCTTTCGGGCTTGGGACGGACTCTAAAAAGCTTGTGTGACATCCATGTGACACCCCTCCTGTCGAGGGAAAATGCCGCTGCATCCCCGCTGGTTTGTGTGACGCTGTCACACAACCGTCATGCGCCGCGCCTAGCCTCCAACCCTCCCCGTGAAGACACTTGGGCGACGGCGCGTTCTGTCACGGCGCTACGATCAGAGAACCGCCCTCCTCACTACACAATGCAAAACGGCACCCGCCTCGCAGCGGTCGATCTGGGTTCGAACAGCTTCAGGCTGGAAATCGGACAGGTCGACCATGGTCAGATTCACCGCACCGAGTACCTCAAGGAAACCGTGCGCCAGGGCAACGGCCTGGACAGTGCGCGCAACCTCACGCCCGAAGCCATGCAGCGCGGCTGGGATGCGCTTGCACGTTTCGGCGAGCGCCTGGCCGGCTTCAAGCGCTCGCAGGTGCGTGCCGTGGCCACGCAAACGCTGCGCGAAGCGCGCAACCGCGAAGAATTTTTGTTGCGTGCGCGCACTATCCTGGGCTTCGGCATCGACGTGATCCCGGGCCGGGAAGAAGCCCGGCTGATCTATCAGGGCGTGGCACACATGCTCCCGCACACCGACGCCTCCGACCGCGAACGCCGGCTGGTGATCGACATCGGCGGACGCTCCACCGAAATGATCATCGGCCAGGCGCTGGTGGCGGAGCGCACGGAGTCGTACCGCGTCGGCAGCGTTGCCTGGTCGATGAAGCACTTCGGCGAAGGCCTGTTCACCCTGCCCGCC
Organism: Variovorax sp. PAMC26660; assembly: GCF_014302995.1. Classification (NCBI taxonomy): domain Bacteria; kingdom Pseudomonadati; phylum Pseudomonadota; class Betaproteobacteria; order Burkholderiales; family Comamonadaceae; genus Variovorax; species Variovorax sp. PAMC26660. The sequence goes on along the minus strand of NZ_CP060295.1, from coordinate 5,776,708 downwards.
TTCCGCGCCGCCGAAGTCGCGGCCAAGGCCGTGCTCGACGACGCGCTCGCCAGCTACACACGCGACCAGTGGGATGTGGCTTACGGCGCCTCCGGCACCATCGGCGCAGTCGGCGACGTGCTGGCCGCATCCGGCGCCAAGCCCGGCCTTGTCACGCGCGAAGGCCTCGACTGGCTGCTCGACCGACTGCTCAAGGCCGGCAGCGTCGACAAGCTGCGCATCGACGGCATGCGCGAAGACCGCAAGGCCGTGATCGGCGGCGGCGTGAGCGTGCTGCGCGCGGTGTTCGACCTGCTCGGCATCACCGAGATGAAAGTGGCCCAGGGCGCATTGCGCCACGGCGTGCTCTACGAACTGCTGGAGCGCGACGACAGCGTGGCCGACATGCGCACCGCCACGGTCGCGCGACTGGCCAATCGCTTCACCGTTGATGCGGCACAGGCCAAGCGCGTCGGCGAAACGGCCGCGACCCTGTTCGTGCAGCTCGCTCCCGCCGCACGCGGCGGCAACACATCGAGCCGCGCCGGCCGTGCACTGCGCAAGCTGGGCTGGGCCGCGCAACTGCACGAGATCGGCACGCAGATCTCGCACAGCGACTATCACAAGCACGGCGCCTACATCCTGGACAACACCGACGCCCCCGGCTTCGCCGTCAACGAGATGCATGCGCTCGGCCAGCTTCTGCTGGGCCAGCGCGGCAAGCTGCGCAAGCTCGAAGTGGCACTGGACGACGAAACCTTCGTGATGCAGTTGCTCGCGCTGCGCCTTGCGGTGATCCTGTGCCACGCGCGCCGCGACCCCGACCCCGAAGCCCTGCACCTCGCAGCGCTGGGCGCCAGAGCCTTCACGATCGCATGCGCGCCGGATTGGGCCGAGGCCTATCCGCAGTCGGCCCACCTTCTGCGCGAAGAAGTGCTGGCCTGGCAAAAGACCAGCAACTGGCGCGTGGAGCTGAGCGGGGCTTAAAGCAGCTCGGGCGACTGCACCGTCACCACGACGGTCTGCACGTCGCCGTCGCGCTCGCGCGTGCGGATCCACCACAGCGCGCCCTTGCGCACCGGGCAGCTGTCCTGCTTGAGGCCAAGCAGCAGCGATATCGCCTGCCCCACCGAGGGCTGGTGGCCGATCATCAGCACCACCGACTTGCCATTGGGCCAGCCGGCCGCGCCGAGCAGCAGCTCGGGCGTGGTCTCGGGCGACAGCTCGGAGCGCACCTTGTACTTGCGGCCCAGCGCCAGCGCGGTCTGTTCGCAGCGCCGCGCGGGGCTGCAGATGATGCGCGTGCCATCGGGCAGTTGACGGTCCAGCCAGCTGGCCATGCGCTTGGCCTGTTTTTCGCCGCGTGCGGTGAGCGAGCGCTGCATGTCGTCGCAGCCCTCGGTCCAGTCCTCGGCTTCGGCGTGGCGCCAGAAGATCAAGTCCATGGTCATCGTCTTTCGGTCGTCGTCAGTTGCTGGATGCATCGCGGTGATGCCCTCGCGATGCGTAGCGGTTCATGAGTGCGGCCTGGGCACCGTGCGCCTCGATGGCGCGCGATGCGCCCTCTTCGCCCGGATGCGTGTCGCGATTGACGCGGGTGTAGATGCCGTCGCCGCCGAGGTCCCAGGCATCACGCCCGTCGTGCAGATAGGCCACCAGGCATTCGTCGATCAGGCGCTGGCGCAGCCCCGGGTCGGTGACGGGCCACGCAAGCTCGATGCGCCGCATCATGTTGCGGTTCATCCAGTCGGCGCTCGACAGGTAGAGCGACTCGTCCTCACCGTTGCGGAAATAGAAGACCCGCGAATGTTCGAGGAAGCGGCCGATCACCGAGCGCACGCGCACGTTGTCGGTCAGCCCCGGCACCTGGGCCGGCAGCGTGCAGGCACCGCGCACGATGAGGTCGATCTTCACGCCCTTCTGCCCCGCGCGGATCAGCGCGCCGATGATCTCTTCGTCGGTCAGCGCATTCATCTTGGCGACGATGCGGGTCGGCTGGCCGCTCGCGGCGGCCACGCCCAGTGCGTCGATCTGCGTGACCAGATTCTTGTGCAGGTCGAAGGGAGCCAACCACATGCGATTGAGCTTGGGCAGCCGGCTCTGGCTCGCAAGGTGGACGAACACGGCCTCCATGTCGGCCGTCAGCAGCGGATCGGCCGTGAGGTGGCTGATGTCGGTGTAGAGCCTGGCAGTGCGCGGGTTGTAGTTGCCGGTAGACAGGTGGCCGTAGCGGCGCATCTGCTTGCCCTCGCGGCGCGTCACCAGCAGCATCTTGGCGTGGGTCTTCAGACCCACCACGCCATACACCACCTGTGCGCCGATCGATTCGAGCATTTCGGCCCAGTTGATGTTGGCCTCTTCGTCGAAGCGCGCCTTCAGCTCCACCACCACGGTGACTTCCTTGCCGCGGCGCACGGCTTCGCGCAGCAGGTCCATCAGCTCGGAATCGGCGCCGGTGCGGTAGATGGTCTGCTTGATCGCCAGCACCTGCGGATCGAGCACGGCTTCGCGCAGGAAGGCGAGCACGCCATCGAAACTCTCAAAGGGCTGGTGGATCAGCACGTCGCCGCGCTGCAGCCGCTCGAAGAACGACTGGGCCGGCGACAACGTGACGGGATACGAGGCGGGGTACGGCGGAAAGCGCAGTTGCGGCTCGTCGATGAGGTCGATCAGCTGTGTGAGCCGTGCCAGGTTCACCGGCCCGTGCACGCGGTACAGCGCCTGCGGCGGCAGGTTGAACTGGGCCAGCAGGAAGCTGGCGAGCGATTCGGCGCAACTGGCTGACACCTCCAGGCGCACGGCCTGGCCGTAGTGGCGATGCTGCAGGCCCTGGCGCAACGCGGTGCGCAGGTTCTTCACGTCTTCTTCGTCGACCGCAAGGTCGGAATGGCGCGTCACGCGGAACTGCGAGAAGTCGCCTACCTCGCGGCCCGGGAACATGCTCGACAGGTGCGCCCGCACCACGCTCGACAGCGCCACGAACAGCGTCTTGCCGTCCGACACCTTGGCCGGCATGCGGATCAGGCGTGGCAGCACGCGCGGCAGCTTGACGATCTGGATCGGGTTTTCGCGCCCGAAGGCATCCTTGCCACCGAGCCGCACGATGAAGTTGAGCGACTTGTTCGCCACCTGCGGGAACGGATGCGCCGGGTCCAGTCCGACCGGAATCAGCAGCGGACGCACTTCGCGCTCGAAATATTCGCTGACCCACTTGCGCTGCGCCGGGTTGCGCTCGCCGTGCGAAATGATGTGGATGCCGTGCTTGGCGAAGGTCGGCATCAGCTCGTCGTTGTAGAGCGCGTACTGGCGCGCCACGAGCGTATGGGCCGCCTCGGCCAGCCGCTCGAACGACTCGACGGTGTAGGTGCCCTTGTGGTCGCCGGCGCTGCCCGCAATCAGATGCGGCGCGGCGCGCACTTCGAAGAATTCGTCAAGATTTGACGAGACGATGCACAGGTAGCGAAGGCGCTCGATCAGCGGCACCTCCGGGCGATGGGCCCAGTCGAGCACCCGTTCATTGAATGACAGGATGCTGTGGTCGCGGTCCAGCAGCGGGAATGTGGGCGCCGCGACGTCAGGCGACGGATCTGCGGGGGCGGATGGCATGGGCACTGATTCTGAAGCAAGCGGCACGGGAGAACACGTAGGCTGAAATATGACAGTGTCAGCCTCGCTTGTGACAGTTGCATGACATTCTCGTGACGCCTCCATGCCCGCCGGTGACGGACGGCCAGCACCCGGCGAAGAAGCAAGCGGCCCGGTGTCGGGCCGGGCCGCCGCCGGCTTCATGCGCCCAGGAAGTGCTTGCGGTAGCGCGCCGGCAGATCGTCGATGCGCATCAGCATCGGCAGGTCGGCGGCATTGAAATCCGGGTCCCAGGCAGGCGCGCCCAGCACCTTGGCGCCCAGGCGCAGGTAACCCTTGATGAGTGCCGGCGGCTCGACGTCGAGCGTGCTGTCCAGCCGCTCGACCGGCAACGGCAGGCGGGGCTGCACCTGGTATTGAATCGGCGCCATGTGTTTGGCCGACACCTGGCGCCAGATGCTGGCAGCCGCGTCGCCGCTGGTCACGCCGTTGTGCGACATCGGAATGCTCGCGCAGCCGATCATGGTGTCCAGCTTGTTGCGGTGCATGAAGCCAGCCAGCGCACCCCACAGCGCCAGGATCACGCCACCCTGGCGGTGCTCGGGGTGGACGCAACTGCGGCCCAGCTCGACCATGCGCTCGCGCAGGTCGCGCAGGCGGGTCAGGTCGAATTCGGTGTCGCTGTAGGTGCTGCCGACGCGGCGGGCCTGCGCCGGCGTGAGCACGCGGTAGGTGCCGATCACTTGCTGCGTCGCCTCGTCGCGCACCAGCAGGTGTTCGCAGAAGTCGTCGAACAGGTCGATGTCGTGGCCAGCCAGCGGCGATGAGACGCGGGCGCCCATCTCGCCGACGAACACGTCATAGCGCAGGCGCTGGGCGGCACGCACGTCGTCGAGGTGGCGGGCCCAGCCCACGGTGATGCCTTGCCGGGCCTCGACGGCCGGCGGCAGGATGACGGCGACGGGTGCCGGGGGCACCGTGGTGCGAATGGCAGCGACGGTTCCGGTCGCGGGAGCGGGCCACAAGGCCGCGCGCAGCCCGATCTGCGAAAACGGAAACGTCGGGTTGGGCAGTTCTTTCATGGGGAACCCTTTCTGCCGAGGGAGTCTCCGCACCTGCGATGAAGCCGGCATGTCAGGAACATTTCAACGGCATGACGGTGTTACAGCACCGCTGCCACAGCTTCGGCGTCTAATGCGTTGGATTCGCGAAATGGAGCTCGAAGACATGGCCAACGACGCAAGCGGCACTGGCAACAGCCGCCTTCATCAGACCTTTCCCGTTCTCAGTGACACCGAGATTGCGCGCATTGCACGCTTTGGCAACGTGCAGCAGTTCGCGCGCGGCACACGGCTGTTTACCGCCGGCGAAACAGGCCCCGGCATGTTCGTGCTGCTCAAGGGCGTCGTGGCTGTCACGCAACGCGACGGCCTCGGTCATGTGGTGCCGATCGTGCGGCAGGGCCCTGGCGAATTCCTGGCCGAAGTCGGCCAGTTGAGCGGCCGCCCTGCCCTGGTCGACGGCCACGCCGATGAAGATGTCGAAGCGCTGCTCGTGTCGCCCGCGCAACTGCGCGCGTTGCTGGTGGCCGAAGCCGACCTTGGCGAGCGCATCACGCGCGCGCTGATCCTGCGGCGCGTGGCGCTGATCGAATCGGGCGCCAGCGGGCCGGTGCTGATCGGCCCGCCGCAGTCGCCCGACATGGCGCGGCTCGAGAACTTCCTGCGCCGCAACGGCTACCCCTATCACGTGGTCGACGCGGTTGAAGACCCGGACGCCGCCGCGCTGCTCGCGCAATACGGCGCCAGCCAGTTGCTGGCTGTGTGCCCCGACGGTTCGGTGCTGGTGAACCCGAGCGACGATGCGCTGGCGCGCTGCCTCGGCATGGTCGATACCGTCGCGCATGACGAGCTGTTCGACGTGGCCGTGGTCGGTGCGGGTCCGGCCGGATTGGCGACCGCCGTGTATGCCGCTTCCGAAGGGCTGCGCGTGATCGTGCTCGACTGCCGCGCCTTCGGCGGCCAGGCCGGCGCCAGTGCGCGCATCGAGAACTATCTGGGTTTTCCCACGGGCATTTCGGGGCAGGCTCTGGCAGGCCGCGCCTTCGTGCAGGCACAGAAGTTCGGCGTCGAAATGCTGATCCCCGCCAAGGTCGCGTCGCTGGACTGTTCGCGCAGCAATGCGCTCGGCAGCCTGGCCCTCGCCCTGGCCGACGGCCGCACGATCAACGCGCGCACGGTGGTCGTGGCCAGCGGCGCGCGCTATCGGCGGCCCGGTGTGCCCCGGCTGACCGAGTTCGAGGGCCGCGGCATCTGGTACTGGGCTTCGGCCATCGAGGCGAAGATCTGTTCACAGCAGGAAGTGGCGCTGGTCGGTGGCGGCAACTCGGCCGGGCAGGCTGCTGTGTTCCTGTCGCACCACGCGGCCAAGGTCAACGTGCTGGTGCGCGGGCCTTCGCTGGCGGCCAGCATGTCGCGCTACCTGATCGACCGCATCGAGGCCACGCCCAACATCTCGCTGCAACCGCACACCGAACTCGTGCGCCTGCATGGCGGCTCGGACGAAGGCCTCACGGGCGCGACGTGGCGCTGTCACACCACAGGCAACGAACACGACTGCCCGGCACGCAACATCTTCCTGTTCGTCGGTGCGGAGCCCGAGACCTCGTGGCTCGAAGGCTGCGGCGTGTCGGTCGACAAGCATGGTTTCGTGCTGACCGGCACCGAAGCCAGCAGCGGTTTTCCGGCACGCCCGGCCACCGCGCTCGAATCGAGCGTGTCGGGCGTGTTCGCCGTGGGCGATGTGCGCTCGGGTTCGGTCAAGCGCGTGGGCGGCGCCATCGGCGAAGGCGCTGCGGCGGTCGCACTGATTCACCAGCATCTGTCATCGACCTCGGCCGTCGCCTGAATCCATTCACACACCACCTCACGACAAGGAGCTTCCCGGTGCCCATCAAAGCCTGCGACCACGTGCCCTCGACCATTGCGCAACCTCACACGCTGAAGGGCTGCGAAGACTGCCTGAAGACAGGCGACACCTGGGTCCACTTGCGCCTGTGCGTGCACTGCGGCCACGTGGGCTGCTGCGACTCATCGAAGAACCGCCACGCGAGCCGGCATTCGCAGGCCGAAGGGCATCCGGTGATCCAGTCCATCGAGCCCGGTGAAGCCTGGATGTGGTGCAACTCGCACGAGAAACAGGTCGGCTGAAGGGCTCGCGGCAGGCCAATTCCCGCGCCTGCACGTGGTTCGATTCGCACGTATATGCTGCGCGCTCGCATCACGTTCACATCCACCGGAGCCCGCGACATGCCCGCATCGCCCATCGAGGTCTATTCATGGCCCACGCCGAACGGCCACAAGATTCACATCATGCTGGAGGAGTGCGGCCTGCCGTACCACGCGCATCCGGTGAACATCGGCAAGGGCGACCAGTTCGCGCCTGAGTTTCTTCAGATCAGCCCCAACAACAAGATCCCCGCCATCACCGACCCCGACGGTCCGGACGGCAAGCCGATATCGCTCTTCGAGTCGGGCGCCATCCTTGTCTACCTTGCGGGCAAGACCGGCAAGCTGCTGCCCACCGGCGATCGCGAACGCTACGACGTGCTGCAGTGGCTCATGTTCCAGATGGGCGGTGTCGGCCCGATGCTCGGCCAGGCGCACCACTTCCGCCTGTACGCGCCAGAGAAGATCGCTTACGCGATCGAGCGCTACAGCAACGAAGCCAAGCGCATCTACGGCGTGATCGACAAGCAACTGTCGAGGAACAAGTTCATCGCCGGCAAGACCTATTCGATTGCCGACATCGCGATCTTCCCGTGGCTGCGCAGTTGGGAAAACCAGGGCATCACGCTCACCGACTACCCGCACCTGAAGGCCTGGTTCGACGGCATCGCCGCGCGTCCCGCCGTGCAGCGCGGCGTGAAAGTGCTGGCCGATTTGCGCCAGCCGATCACCGGCGACAAGGAGCGCGAAGTTCTTTTCGGAAAAACTCAGTACGAGAAGCGCTGAAACGGACTAATTTCCGGGCTAGAATAGAAGGCTTGTCGGGGTGTAGCGCAGCCTGGTAGCGCATCTGGTTTGGGACCAGAGGGTCGAAGGTTCGAATCCTTTCGCCCCGACCATAGAAATCGTAATGCGGACAGTCACTTAGGTGGTTGTCCGCATTTTCGTTTCTGGCTCCCGTTTCTAACCAGTGGGAGGCTTTCTAACGGACGACTGACTGCAGGGTCGGATCGAACGAGGTTAGAGCTACGTCCACCGCCTCCGAAATGCGCTGCAAGTCTGCTTCGCCCCTAGGTCTTTCCAAGCGGGAAAACGCCAGACAGCAAGCATTTGTTCGTGCCGTCGGCTAATCGAGTTTTTTCCAGGACAACCGTCCTGTCTCCACCAGCTTGCCTGTCGCGAACTGTCAGCTGCCCCCAGATGCTCGAAACGCACTTGTCATTGCAAGACGACATCAATACTTCGTCATTCCCGCCCGCAACGATGTCGACGATCCGAGGCCCAACCATTTCTGCACTTCCATCGGTGTAGGTGAACTTGGCTTGAATCTTGACGATATTGACCGCCACTCCACTCGGCATGAGGTTTCTGAAGCCGGCTGTCTTGATGTCGCAATGAAGCTGCGCATCGACCACGTCAAAAATGACCGGAGAATCGTTCATGTCTGCCTCTCACTGGATAAAGGTAGTAGAAAGTAACTCTCGAAAGCACGCGCATGGTCCCACGCGACATTCCAAGCCGCAAGCGGGGTACTGAGAAACGCATTGCCTTTTTTCTGCGCCGTCGACGTGCCTATTGGGTGCAGGGCCCAGCTGCTCTAGCATGCGCGCATGTGGAAGCCCGCCAAACCCATCGTCATGGCCGGCAGCGTGTTGACCGATCAAGAGGCGTGGTGGAATGAGTTCTCGGATGAGTTTCGAGAACTTTGCAGTGGCGAGGTCGATAGTGAATGGCTGGCCGGCCTGGCCGGTACGCTCTATCCGCTCAACATGGATCGAGCGCCGCGCGAGGCGGCCGAAGTTGCCTTCAAGACGCTCGGCGACGAGCTGCCGGGCTTCGAACTGGAAGAACCGTTTACGCCTCCTCCGCCCCGCCGCCGGCCGGGGCTGCACTGAGAATCTAGAAGGGTCTCATCTACCACCTCGCCACCATCGGCAGGTATGGGCCCAACGCGGTCTTGGCTACGATGACGGCACCCGGCCAGTAGCAGCCTGTCGCGACAGATGAAAGCAGACGCTCAATGTTTGACATGAGAGGGCTCGCAAAGGCAGGCCGCGTGAAGAGGGAAATACACGGCGAGCGTAGCGCGGCCTGCCTTCACGAGTTCTCTCGATGGAACGGTTAGGCGCCACTTTTCACCTCTATGCATTGAATTGAATCGTCATCCAACAGTGCGGGCGGGAAACCCAAAAAGCCGTCATCTTGAAACTCCGCCCCACTTTCCTTCATGAATTTTATCAATTCATCTCTGGTAAAGCACCGAAAAAACGCGTACAGACCCGATAGTCGCGCATTCTTCTGAAGCGTGGGATCGAAGTAATCTCCGTTGATCTGTACGACCGCATGGCCGTGCCGGCGGCCTAATGAATCGGTTACTCGGCAAAGAACGTAATTCCCCGCTCCCAATTCGTACACAATTCGCGCGCAGTTTGCGTAGCATTGCGTCGGTTCAGTACAGCCCCTTTGTACGAAATGCTGTAACTGTTTGGGTGTCAGCGGAGTGATCTTCATGACGAGGGACAGGGTGGCGCCTGACGCAATGTATCCCACAAAACCTGCGGGATAAGCTGGGCGGTGCGGGTTGTTCTAGACACCAAGTTCTCCTGAAAGTGGCTTGTAGCTTGGGTTTTCACCCCCTCTGCCGTTCAAACATTCAGGTATAAAAATTCGCGAAACACGGCAAGCTTTAGCTGGGCAACTATAGCCTGCAAGCAGGCAGGAACCGGGCACTAAAGAGCACGTTTCGGGCTGCGCGATCAAGCCGCGCTTTGAATCAATGACCGCTTTGACGACCAAGTCCACCGTCGGCTTAGGGCCGATTCTGTTGAAAAACTCGGTCGCAGCGTTCACCGCTGCCCCGTGGCGAAAATCGACCTCTCAGATCGATCCAGGATCGACGATCGCGACCCGCGGAATGGTTTGACCACCCCCGCAAATGTGCCCAAGAGGGCACCACTCGAGTTTTTCAACAGAATCGGCCCACTGCGGTCTTCCGACTTTGTCCAAAGCTGCCGGTCGTCACGGCAACACAAGCAAGCAACGCCGCCGAACTTGCTCCGACCGCCCCCGCTGACAGCCCTTTTCGGCCACGGCTTCCGCACTGCACCTGCGAGCGGGCCCCTCGGGGGATCCTGTGCGCACTCACACGTTTTGGTGAGTGACTCCTCGTCATGAGGTGACTAGGCTTACACAACTTCACATTTTGTTGCACCTGTTCTCCGATGCCCAATTCCATGCCCAAGCTTTTCATGCACCGCGCCGCTGTCGCGCTTCTTCCGTCGGGGCGTCCAAGACGCATCGGCTTGAGCCTCGCGGCCGCTGTGACGCTGGCGCTCCTGGCTTGTGGTGGTGGGAGTGGCGGCGGTGGTGGCCTGCCCTTCGCGCCGGCCTCTGGCAACGAAAGTGTGCCCTCCGCGCCGGCTTCGGGCAACGAAAGTGTGCCCTCCCCGCCGGCTTCGGGCAACACGGCGACCTACCAGGTCACCGGTTCGCTCTCGGGTCTGGCCACGGGGGAGTCGGTCACACTGCTGGGCAATGGCCAGCCTGTGGTGGTGGCACAGAACGGGACATTCCAGGCCGCATCCGGTCTGGTCACCGGAGCGGCCTATACGGTGACGGTCGGTACGCGGCCCCGGACTAAGGCCTGTGTGGTGACGAATGGGACTGGCGTCATTGGCACGAGCAATGTGAGCAACGTGAGCGTGGCCTGTGCCACCAGGCAGCAATTCGCCTACGTGGCGAACGTTGGCGGCAACACCGTCTCGGCCTACCGCATCGATGCTGCCACTGGGGCGCTCACCGCCATCACGGGCAGCCCGTTCACTACGGGAGGTGCCCCCTACTCCATCACTGTCAACCCAGCAGGCACCTTCGCCTATACGGCGAACGCTGGCGGCAACACCGTCTCGGCCTACAACATCGATGCTGCCACCGGCGCGCTCACCGCCATCACGGGCAGCCCGTTCACCTCGGGACGTGCCCCCTCCTCCGTCACGGTCAACCCCGCAGGCACCTTCGCCTATGTGGCGAACGCTGACGACAACACCGTCTCGGCCTACCGCATCAATGCCGCTACCGGCGCGCTCACCGCCATCACGGGCAGCCCGTTCCCCACGGGAGTCAAACCCTTCTCCGTCGCAGTCAACCCGGCAGGCACCTTCGCCTACGTGGCGAATCGGACCGACAGCACCGTCTCGGCCTACCGCATCGATGCCGACACCGGCGCGCTTACCATCGCGGGCAGTCCGTTCGCCGCGGGATTCGGTACCAACTCCGTCACCGTCAATCCAGCAGGTACCTTCGCCTATGTGGTGAACGCTGGCGAAAACACCGTCTCGGCCTACCGCATCAATGCCGACACCGGCGCGCTCACCGCCATCGCGGGCAGCCCGTTTGCCACGGGATCCGGACCCATCGCCTTCACAGTCAACCCCGCAGGCACCTTCGCCTATGTGACGAACACTGGCGGCAGCAGCGTCTCGGCCTACCGCATCGATGCCACCACCGGCGCGCTCACCGCCATCACGGGCAGCCCGTTCGCCACGGCATTCGGCCCCTGGGCGATCACGGTCAACCCCGCTGGCACCTTAGCCTATACGGCGAACGTAGGCAGCGACTCCGTCTCGGCCTACAACATCGATGCTGCCACCGGCGCGCTCACCGCCATCACGGGCAGTCCCTTCCGCGCGGGATTTGGCCCCTACTCCATCACGGTGGCTCAGCCTTGACTTGAAATGGCGCGCGAGCTTCGAAAGAGGACCGTACCCAGTACGCGCCGGCGCCAGTTCGGTGGGTGCTAGACCGCGCGCCGGGGGAGCAGCATGCCAACGTAGCCCCATAACCCCTCACCAGCAGACCCCGTCATCAGCCCGCTTCGGCGGGCTTTGTTTCGCCCGGAAAGCCGACACCAACGGCCCTTGCCGCCGCTCGGCCCAGCCACACGCCATCCAGAATTCCGGTGAGGGGTCGGGAAAAGCCTAATTTTCCTAATCGACCACCCGAAACACCCCGCAGATCCTTTATCCATGCGGGTTTCAGCACTTCAAGCAAACCTAACTTTTTTCTAATTTAGACCTAACCAGATTAGGGTGTTGTCTTCTGATTTTCGAAAAAACAAAACCCTATATAAATCAACAACTTACAGAGAAATTAGGTTTGAGGTTAGGTCAGATTAGAAAGTGACCTAACCAGCCCAGCGCTAGGCGCCATGCGGGTTTGCGGACGGTTTTGCCCCCACGATTAGAAAATTAGGTTTTGCCCGAACCCAAACTGGATTCGCTCCCGGGGTTCTTCCCCCGAGACATGCCAAAGCTGCCCCTTTTTGGATACGAAAAGCAGTCAGAACCCGTCGCCGCCGAGGGAGCGCGGGCTGGCCGCCGGGCGGCATGGCGCCTGGGCGCGCGCCCTTCCGACAGGGCCGTCAGAAGAGGCCCATTTAGCGGGCAGGCGTGGCGGGGTCAAGACCGCGCGCCACGGGCAGAGATGCCCTCGCCCGAAGCAGCTTCCGCCGCATATGACGCCTGCAAGGGCCGCTGGAGGGCCGCCAGGCCCACGAAAAGCAAAGTGGAGGGGTTTGGAGGTGGTTGCTGCGGCGGGCGCAGCCATGAGTCCGCTGCTCGGCGGAGGTGATATCCACTCTGTTTTGCCGCTACGCTAGCAAGTAGTTACAAGGAGCCGCATGAATACCCAGCGATTTTTAGCCTTTTACACGCCCCGAGCCTTTTGGGTCGATGCCCCAGCAAATCTAGAAAATATTGGCTCTCCAGCTTTTGCAAAAAGCATGGGGGAAATCTGTTACGCGTGTGTTTTCGAGAAATTTACTTTGAAAATTGCTCGAGATGGGTTATTGATGTTGAGCGTTGGAAAATTAGATAGAAAAGAATCAACACCTCTCCCCAACATAGACCAAACAATTAAGCTATGGCGCAACTATTTGGAACACATCAATTCTCTTTACCTATTACTCGACAGTGCGACGATTCGATGCAGCAGCGCATCGTTTTTCAATCTCAACGAAATCACGCTGCGAGATGCGTTCACCATTCATTTGGATGAAAACGACGAATTTTTAGGCATGCAGACTCTCACGGGTAGTTTCGCCGGTGTTTTGCAACATGATCGACTTCCATCTCAAGCAAATACTCCTCAACTCCTCAATCGCTTGATGCTGCGAAGCACTTTGCCGTCGAGCGTCATACATCACGCAGTTACGCGCTACAAGCGGGCCGCGACTGAGCCGGAGCTGCTGCGACTCCTCAACTCACTTGCCAAAGGCCTTTCCGAATATAAACAGGGAAACTACGAAACCGCCGTTGTGCTTGCTTGGTTTCTTATTGAGTTTCATCTCAACGCGATTTGGGAAAAATTCCTCGAAACAGAAAACAAAACAATGCCTGATGGAGTTCTTCGGTTTGGAAAAGATCGAGAAAGATATCTCACAAAAGAGCTGACCATCAGCATGATTGTTCAGCATCTCGAATTCGCGGGACTGCTCGATTGGGAAACTTTCAGAAAAGTAGATGCAACTCGCAAAGTGCGAAATCGACTTGCGCATAGGATGCCCGCGACGGCCTCGCGCGACGAAGCCAGCATCGCACTTCACCTTGCACACGAATTTATCGAAAATCAATCGCACATCGATATTGATTTGAATTCGTCACTTTCCATAATGTCCGGCATCTAGTTTTCTAAGCTCACCAGCTGGAAATCGATGCCCGAAGACTAAAAGTTGGTGACCAGCAGCTCGCGCGATGGCGAACGGTGCTCGGCCGAGCCGACCGAGTATGTGATCGACAGCGGGCGCAGCTTCAGCCCTGCGAACGCTTTGCGCATCTCCGGCAGGTCGTTGACACTGACTACAGCCCTCCCCTTCATCGACTTGAGCAGCTCAGCCATGCGGTCGTATTGCTCGAGGCCGAACGGCACGTCATAGCCAGCCGTGCCCCAGTAGGGCGGGTCGAGGTAGAACAACGTGTGGCTGCGGTCATAGCGCTCCACGCAAGCGGCCCAGTCGATTCGCTCGATGGTCACCTGGTGCAGCCGCAGATGCACCGCGCTGAGATCCTCTTCCATGCGCAGGAGATTCATCCGGCCGGGCGACGAGGTCGCTGTGCCAAACGTGCGCCCCTCGACCTTGCCGCCGAACGAATGCTTCTGCAGATAGAAGAACCGCGCCGCCCGCTGAATATCCGTCAGCGTGGCTGGCGGGGTCGCGTTGAGCCAGCCGAAGATCTCCCGGCTCGTGAGCGCCCACCGAAAGTGCCGCATGAACTCGTCAAGGTGGTGCTGCACCACGCGGTAGAGGTTGACCAGGTCGCTGTTGACGTCGTTGAGCACTTCGACCTTCGCGGGCTCTTTCAAGAAGAAGAGCGCAGCCGCGCCAGCGAATGGCTCGACGTAGCAGGTGTGCTCCGGGAACAGGGGAAGGATGTGCTTCGCGAGGCGGCGCTTGCCACCGATCCATGGCACGAGGGGTTTCGCTGAGATTTCCATTGTGCAAGCCTTTGACACTAAAAATTACTGATAGGCTTGGCCCACTCTGTACAGGGTGGCGGGCCTCGCCGGCTTGCAGGCTCGTTCTGCATTTCGGGGCTTGCGCAGGTGCTACAACACCGGCACAGGTCGCCCGTCTTTTTTTGTGATTCAGGGCGCGACCGTCGCCTCGCCCTTGGGCACCTCGTAGTCGGTGAACCGCACGACTTCCTCGCCGATCCACTCGTTGATCTCTTTGAACCGGTCCTGCAGCGGCTTGATCTCGTTGCGTGCGAAGACCTGAGCCGCCGGCAGCACGGCGCCGAAGCCGCCCGTGTTGCTCGGCACGATGCCCAGCAGCTGCGGCGGAATGCGATGGGCCGCGAGCACGTCATCGCGGCTCACGTTCTTGATGTTGAAAAACTCGTCCTTCGCAGCGACCTCGCTCACCGGGATCAGCTGCACGCCGTCCTTCTTGCCGTTGGGCGCATAGAGGAACAGGTTGCGAAAGTTGCCCGGTCCCTTGCTGTTCTTCAGCGCGTCGCGGATGGCATCGACGTCGCCCTGCTGCTGCGCCGCGTCGCTGATGTACAGGATGAAGCCGGCATGGCTGCCGTTGTTGTAGTAGCGCCGGCGGAACAGCGTGGCGCTCTCGTTGAGCCAGGCGGACTGCAGCGCGCTCAGGTACTCCGGCAAGCCGTACACCTCCTGATTGATGTCGGCCTCGCGCATGTGGAACACGCTGCCCGCCTTGAACTCGTGTTCGTCTTGCCAGCCACGCACGAAGAAGTAGGTTTCGAGATCGATGCCGCGGCGCATGTACTTCGCCAGCGAGTGCTGCAGCTTCACAGGGCGCCGCGTCAGCGAGTCCCGCCGCTCGAGGTATGCGTTGCCGAAGGTCAAATAGTCCAGCGCATAAGCGCTGAAGGTCGCACGGTCGAAGAGCTTGTGCGGCTGGAACGTGCTCAGCAGGATGTTGCGCTTGAAGTAGATCGAGCTGCTGTGGTGCGTACTGGCGTGAAACGACCGCGCGAGCCCGTGCAGGTTGACCGGCGGCTCGTACCAGCGCCCGTTCATCCAGCACTCGATGTAGTCGAGCACCTCGCGGCCATCCATCACCGGGGTCGGGTCACCGAAGGTGACCGCCGCCACGCCCGAATTGCAGAACGACCCGGACAAGCTGTCGATCTTCATCACCAATGGGAAGATCGTGGGCGCCGGCGCCGCGTCGCTGTCGTTCGTCTATCGCTACACCCTGAAGCTGGTGGTGCTCGACTACAGCAGCCACGCCGACGCCATCATGGTGCCGATGCTGGCCTGGCTTCGCACCGAACAGGTCGAGATCCTTGAGAACCCGGATCTGCGCGAGCGCAGCTTCCGCTTCGAGGCCGAATACCTGAACAAGGAAACCATCGACCTGTCCATCGAGCTGGACCTGACCGAGCGCGTGATCGTCTCGCCCGGTGCTGATCCCGACTCGCCCGAGACGACCAGGCGCTACAACGTGAAGCACGCAGCCGAGCCCCCGCACGTCGGCGTGGTGCAGCGCGCCGAGCGCATCGAAGTGTGGTTCGGCGATCAGCGGCTCGCGGCGTGGGACTTCGAGCCTGCGAAGAACTGACATGGCCGACGACCTACGCGCGCTCGAGGACTGGGCTACCCCGCTGCTGTCCGCGTTGACGGTGCCGAAACGGCGGGCACTCGCACGCACCATCGGGCAGGCACTGCGGCGTGAGCAGGCCGCGCGAATCGCCGGCCAGCGCAACCCGGACGGTAGCGCCTACGAGCCACGCAAGACGACGCAGGCGCGCTTGCAGAAGGGCAAGATTCGCCGCTCGATGTTCGAGAAGCTGCGCGCAGCGCGCCACCTCAAAGTGCAGACCGATGAGGAAGGCGTCGCGGTTGGCTTCTTCGGTCGCACGGCACGCATCGCCCGCGTTCACCACTTTGGCCTTCGCGATCTTGTGCAACCCGGCGGCCCAAGTTATCAGTACCCGGCGCGCGGTCTTCTGGGCCTCACCTACGCCGAACGCGAGCTGATCAAGGATCTGCTGCTGAAGCACCTCGCAGGCTGATGTCGTGTTTCACCGAACTTGTAGAGAGGTTTCGTGCGACGATTCGGGGACCGCGCTCGGCCAAGAACTGCCGCTCGCTCAGTGGCGCCAAAAGCGGACGTCAGACTAGCTTCAGAATCGGCGTGGCAGACCTTCCCTAGGGCACGGCTGGCTCACGCCGGCGCCATGCCGCGCGCGAAATCCTCATGCATCCGGGTACTCGCGGATAAAGCGCAGTCCACGGGTGCGTCCCTCCTCCAGGCGCAAGCCTAAGACCCGGTCGGCGTCGCGATCGATGCGGATCACCCCGACGGTGGGCGTGGACGATGGCTGGCCGTCGCTCGCGATCATGAACAGATCCGTCGAGAGTGGCTGCAACCGCAAGGTGCGTCTGCCGTACGGGCCCTGGACGTGCAGCCGCAGCGTGCCGCCCGTGCGCGCGATGCGTGCCGTGGCGTCCATGTCGGGCACGCGATAGCGCCCCTCCAGCTGCGGCGCGAGATCGGCCGCACTTGGAGCCGGCGCATTCATGTGTGCGAACCGATGCACCGAACCGCCCACGGTGAGCGTGATGAAGGCGGGTGCGACGTCGCCGTCTAGGCCCGTCGTTTTGATGCTGATCGGCGCCATCATGCTGTCCTCGCTCGCCAGCGACAGCCGGCCGAGTTCCGATCGCAATGGCATGGGCGGCGATCCCAGCCATGACAGCCCGAGCCGACCTTCCGCATCGCCGAAGCGGACCAGCACACCCGTGGCGGGCGAATAGTAGGGCTGGTCCATCAGCGCCGGACGCTCCGCCGAGGGCACATGCGCGGGCGGTGGGCCGAGATGCGCCGCCAACAAGGCATCGACAATCTTCCACGCCAGCGCGCGCGGTGACGTCTTGGCGCCGTTGGTCATGATCGAGATGTCCAGCGCATGCGCCGGCACCGTGAGCATCTGGCACGTGCCGCCGATCACCGTCCCGCCATGGCGGACCACCTCGACGCCCCGGTACGAATGCCGCATTAACCCAAGCCCGTAGGATGTGACCGCGCCATCGGCGAGCACTGTCGGCGCCGTCATCTGCGCCCAGCTCGCAGCACTTCCTACGCGCTTGTCGCTGCCGCGCAGATGCGCGATCCAGCGCAGCATGTCGTCGACCGTTGAGACGATCGCGCCCTCGCCGCCAATGTCTTCTACCGGGAAGATGCCACGCCGCCATTCGGCGTCGCTTCCTGCGGCGCCCGTGGGCAAGGCCTGGTACAGCGTGGCCATGCCGGGCTTGATGTCGAAATCGCTCGGCACCGACTCGGTGTCGTGCATGCCTAGCGGTTCGAAGATGCGCTCGGCGAGGAATCTTTCAAAGCGCTGCCCGCTGATGCGTTCGATCACGTGCGTCAGCAGGTGATAGCCACCATTGCAGTAGAGCATGCGGGTGCCTGGATCGAAGTTGAGTTCGCCTTGCCGCGTCAGCAACGCCAAGCCCGCGCCCTTGGGTTGAACAGCGTCGCCGCTGCTACTGCACGACAGAGCGATGTGGCAACGCCAGCCGCTCGTGTGGTTCATCAGCTGGCGCAGCGTGGGCGCGACCTTGGACAGCCGCGGCAGTTCCGGCAAATGCGCATGGATCGAATCGTCGATGGAAAGCTTGCCTTCCTCTGCCAGCAGCAACGCGGCCAAGCAGGCAAAGTGCTTGGACGTCGAGCCGATGCGCATGCGAGTGCGCGGCGTGTTGGCGATGCCGTGCTCGATGCTCAGCGTGCGGAGGTCGGCATGAACGCCCCTCGCAAGACCATGCCGACGCGCAGCATTTACGCGCCCGGCTTCAAGTACCGGGACTCGGCACACACGGACATCCGCGAGACCTTCAAGGCCGCGCGCCGCGTCCTCACGCGTGAAGCGCAGCGCAAGGCCGCAGAGCGCCAGCAGAGCCTCGAACTCGACAACGTGGTGACCATGCCGGCGCGAGGTGCCAAGTGATGGTGCTCGACGTTGCAGAGATCGGCGCCATGCCCGCCGCCAAGGTGTTGCTCGTGTCGCCACCGTGCGTTGGGCACAGCAAGTTTCCCGTGCCTGCGTTGGCCACGGCCTTCCGCGCCTGCGAACTGTGCTCGCACGTCACCGGTCGCACTGGTGGCCTGCTGTGCGATAGCCCGGCAGCGCGCCTCTCGGGTGGCCCCGAAGCCCTTGACGTTGCGCGCTCCGCGCAAGGCAGCTGCGGCCCCAACGCGCGGCATCTCGACATGCCGGCCTGGCGCTGACCTGGCGAAGCCGACATGGCCCACGCGATCGAGCCCACCGACCAACTGCTGCGCGAAGCCTGCGCACGCATGGCGGCGCGCTTTCGGTGGGCCGAGGACTTCGAGACCGTGATGCGTGACAGCGTGCGCAGCCGCATGGTGCGCCTCGCGGCCCAGCATCCGAGCGCCGCCGGCGCGTTGCCCGTGCGTGCACAGCGCGCTGCGGCCTGCCGGCCCTTCCCACCGCCCACGGGCGGCCTTCCCTTCTTCGATTGCAAGCGCGCCGCATCAGGCGAGCGCGACGACGACTGATCCACCCCAAAAAGAAGACCCAGCATGAATCGTGTCTACATTGAATCGCCGCGCCGCTGCGGCAAGGCCACGCAGCACGGCGTCACCGTGATCGCTTTCACCGGCAAGACGGGCGCCGGCAAGGACAGCGCCGCTGCCGTGCTGCTCAACCACTGCCAGTTCGAGACCATCGCGTTCGGCGATGCACTGCGGCGCGAGATCGCGTCTGCCTGGCGCATCGACGAGCGGATGCTCAACCACCGGCCGACGAAGGAATGGTCGATTCCCGCGCTTGCCGTGGGCATGTGCAGCGAGCCGGCTTTCATCAGCTGGTGTTTCGACGCAGGGGAGAGCCTGCACGAGCCGCGCAGCCCGCGCTGGGCAATGCAGCACTGGGCGGACTTCCAGCGGCGCTATCGCCCGACCTACTACGCCGACATCGTCTGCCGCTGGATCAGCCGGCAGGCCTCTGTGGGCTTCCGTCGCTTCGCGATCACCGACCTACGAGATCCCGTCGAACTTGCGGCATTGCACTCCCTCGGGGTCCGCGTCAGCCTGGTCTGCGTGTACAGCCCGAACGCCACCACCCTTGGCACGGATACGGCACATCACAGCAGCGAGCGACACCAGATCGCAGCTGACTTCGAGCTGCAGAACGACGGAAGCCTCGAAGCGCTGCGAGACAGTGTTTTATCGCTGGCGCGGACGCTCAAAATCACAATAGACCGGGCATGAGCGCGCCCGGCCTTTTTTCGGGGTGCGACTCGTTGTATCCCTACACCCCTCCTACGCCAAACACTGAGGCCGCTTACTTTTTTGTTGGCGGTGGCGGGGGCGGTGGTGGCGGCTTAACGAAGCACTCTTTGGGCGCATTCGGCTCTTTGCACTCTGGCGGTGCTGCCGTTGCAACGGCAGATGTGAACACGATGGCAAGCACCGCAAAAACAACTCGAGCAGTTCTCATATGGTTCTCTCCTCTTTGGGAGTCGGATGCTGACATATGGGGCTGTGCTCGTCGAGAGGGGGAAACCAAACCCCACCCCTACTACTTTCGCGCAGCCCAGTTTTCCCGCGTGACTCACCGCCAGCGCTGGTTAGCCTGCAAATGCTCGCAGACGAATCGCTTTTGCTTGCCGCTGCCTTCGGCGGTAGCGAGTAATTCCCAAACTTTGCGAAGGAGGCAACCCTATGCCGACCGCTGATCCAACAAGTGCAATCCTGACGCGCAAAGAATTGCATCAGCTCACTGGCTACAGGCGAGCCGCCGAACAGTTGGCCGAGCTTCAGCGGCAAGGGTTCTATCGCACACGTCGGTCACGCGTTGATGGCAGCGTAATCCTCGAGCGGCCGCACTACGATGCCGTCTGTGCTGGTGCCAGCAAGCCGGCAAATGAGCCCAAACTTCGACCTGTCACAAGGAAGAGAGCATGAAGCGCGACCTACCGCCGAGGGTCTACGAGAAGAGCGGCAGCTACTACCACGTGGCGGCGGACGGCAAGTCGCGGACATGGACGAAGTTATGCCGGGTCAGAGATGGGCGCTCGGCCATGTACATGGCACTGGCCAAAATCGAGACCGACAAATCTCTCGACGACATGATCCCGAAGCTGTGCGCTGCCTGGATGACGGAAATCGGCAGCAAGCACACCGCGAAAACCCAGGCCGACGACCGAACGCACAACAAGGCGATTTCGGAAGCCTTCGCGGAATTCCGGGCCCGTGAGGTCACGCCGCCCATCGTGATCGACTTCCTGGATACCTGGGATCTGCAGCCACGCAGCTACAACGCCTACCGAGCTGCCCTGCGCGAGCGCCTGCGATTCGCCGAGGTAAAGGGCTTCCGTCCGGCCGGAAGCAATCCTGTAGACCCAGTCAAGACGAAGAAGGTGAAGGCGCGCACCCGATACATCACGGACAGCGAGCTGCGGCGCATCAAGGTGGCGGCCTGCTACGGCGACGACGGCAAGCGCACGCGGTCTGGGCACACCATCTGCAGCCTGATCGACATGGCTTACCTGACCGGCCAGCGCATCAGCGACCTGCTGACGCTGGAGTGGTCGCAGATCCGCAAGGAAGGGATCCTCTTCGAGCCTGCCAAGACCGAGGACTCGACGGCGGTGCGCATCCTGATCGAATGGACCCCGAAGTTGAAGGCGGTCATCGAGCGTCTGAAGCACCCGCCGCCGGTACCGGGCCAGAAGGGAAAGCCGGGCAAGGCTAAGCCCGTCAGCATGCGGTATGTGTTCTCCACGCTGAAGGGCGAGCCGTACACCTACGACGGCGCGTCGACGGCCTGGACGCGAGCACGGGAGCGGGCCGAAGTCAAGAACGCCCACTTCCATGATCTGCGCGCCAAGGCGCTCACCGACATCGATGGCGTGACCGACCGCGGCATTGGCCAGGCACAGACGATGGGCGGCCACAGCACGCAAACCCAGACCGCCGACTACGTGCGCCACAAGCGCGCAAAAAAGACCAGTGCAACACGCTGAAATCCTTCTAACGGCGTTTTTCGCTCAGAGGGAAAAGGGGCATCCGAAGGTGATGCGTCCGTTAGAAGATTTCGCGCTAAGCTGTTGATTCTTATGGAAACTCGGTCTGTTTTGGGACCAGAGGGTCGAAGGTTCGAATCCTTTCGCCCCGACCAAAAAATGTGAATGCCTGCAATGACCTATGTTGTTGCAGGCATTTTGCATTTCTGGGCCTGCTTCACTGGGTTGCGATTCTTCAGCGCAGACGGCAGACGGCCTTGGATCGTATGAAGACATGCGGGATCTTGATGGGCCAAGGTGACCGCGCGATGGATCACTCAATTTCGCTTGCGCCCGGAGGGGATTGAAGGTCGAGCTACGGGCCGCGCCAGTGTTCGATTCCCGACGTTGGCGTGCGAAATGTTCCCCCGTCCGTTCCCCCGCTTTGAAGGTACTAACCCGTCGCGCCATGCCAATCGCCCGCCCCCGCGTCTATCTCGCCGGCCCTGACGTGTTCCGGCCCGACGCCGTGCAGCACTTCGCGGCTCTTGTGCGCGCATGCAATGCGCTCGGCATGGAAGCGCTCGTCCCGTCCGATGATGGCGCGGCCGCTGCAGGCCTCAACGGACTGGCGCTGGCCCGCGCGATCTACAACGTAAACATGGGCCTGCTGAGTGAGGCGGACGGCGTCATCGCCAACGTAGCGCCTTTCCGCGGCGCGGAGCCCGACTCCGGGACCGTGTTCGAGGTGGGCGTTGCCGTGGCGCTGGGCCTGCCAGTGGTGGCCTACGGCGTGCCGCCGAGCAGCTACGCCAGCCGCGTCCAGTCAGTGCGCGACACGCAAGGTGTGCTGCGGGACGCCAGCGGGGCCGCAATCGAAGATTTCGGCCTGTCGATGAACCTCATGCTGTCCTGCTCAACGCACACTGCACCAACCGCAACCGAGGCGATCAAGGTGATGGCGACGTTGCTGCGGTAACGGCCGGCTCTACCGCGTCGGCGTACCGTTCGCAGATGGTGCCGGAGGCGGCACTCAGGCCGGCCATTGGAATAATTTATACCCATTTTCAGGGATGCCTTGACAACCATTCTAAGTAAACTCTTGCGCTACAAAAAGTGACAAGAGAGTTGCAAAGATGGCAAAACAACATCGGGGACTTCGTCTTCAGAGGATCGGCGGCGTACTGGCAACGCTCCTTATTACGGCGTGCGGCGGTGGAGGAGGAAGTGGTGGTGGGATCACTTTTCCCTTGGTGCCAGCTCCCACCTCCGCTCCGGCTCCTGCACCCGCCGCGCCCACCCCACCGGTGGTCTCGCCCCCAGTAGCCCCGCCCGCACCAACGCCGACGACGCTTTCATCCAGCGTCTCGAAGATTGCGCTGTCAGTGAATGCGCGAGGAGTGAATGCAGCCCTCACGGGGACACCGCGCACCATCACGATCACGAATTCAGGAACGTATGAAGCAAAGGCTGTCACCTATACGGTCTCGCCGGCTTTGCCTTCCGGCACGACGATCACTCCTTCGGCTTGCGGCCCGATCACTTCTGGCGGCACCTGCGTCTTGACGGTCACACCCGGAGCGACGCCCAGCGCAGCGCCGACCGACATCGCCCCGGTTCCTATCGTTCTGAGCATTCAGGGCGAGAACACTGACCCGATTGCCACAGCGGTCTCCATCTTGGCCTACGGCAGCGTGTATCAGGGCGGGTACGTGTATTCGCTGGACGACAGCACGGGCACGACGACTAGTGCGGGCGGAAAAGTATTGGCCCTGTCGCTCGCGTCGGCCGGAGAAATCTGGGGCCCGGATGGTGCCCTCTTGGTAGAGAATTTCATCGACGGACGGGCGGCGACGCAGGCCATCGTTGCTCAATTTCCAGGTCAAGCCTCAGCAGCGAAAACCTGCATGGACAGCACCTTGGGCGGCTACGCAGACTGGTACTTGCCTGTCATCCGCGAACTCACCGGCGGCGCCCAGACTATTTTTAGTAACCTGTTTGTACCGTATCCTGGCACCGTCAGCTCCGGCTCCAGCTGGCTGGCTGACTCAAGGCATTTTTCAAACCCGGTCAGCGTGAATACGGCCACCAGTTACGACCCCACGCATTCGGTCATCTTCCTTATGTCAGCGCGCAGCTTGATCTATTCAACGCGTTGCATGCGCGACCTCACGTAGGCGAAGGTTGCCGGCTGCGCGCAAGCAGACGGCGGCGGCCATAGCACGGAGGGAAACTCGCGAACTTGCGCGAGTTCATGCCCGCGCCCCAAACGACAAAATCCCCCGCCCGGCCGAAGCCAGAGCGGGGGATGCCAGCTCAAAATTGAGCCGGAAATAGAGCCCCTATCGTTCAGGGCTCGGTGGCGACGGCGTACCGCTCACAGGCTGTGCCAGCGATGCTGGCAGCGTCAGCGAACTTTGCCAAGACTCCCGCTCGCGCGTCAGCCCGGCCGTGCAGGGGCTGCACTACGCGAGGCAACCCTCATTGCGCCCATGCGGCTCATCCCAAAGAATGCGGTCAATCGGCGATTCACAAAAGAGGGGGTGAGGAAATGGAATGGTTGACGATCCTGATGCTCGAGAAGCCCAAGACGGTCATCGGGTGGGGCAAAGCACTCTTCACTGCTGGAGGGCTTGCCACGATAGTGGGGATCTGGGGGGTGCTCGCCCTCCGGGCAATTGCGGTGCCGGCCAAGCTGGGAATCACCGACGCTGTCACTCGCAGTCTGGCCGACGCCTACCCTGCGTTGCCCACCTGGTGGATTCCTGAAAGCGCGGCCGGCTTCGCCATGAGCATCGGCATTGCTGCTGTGGGCGTGTGGCTGGTCATGGCCACCAAACACCTCAATCGCACCTTCCGCTAATGAGCCGCCCCGACCGGGCACTGAGCCGCACGAGATGGCCACAGCTGCTTCTGGCCGCGGCAGCACTGATCGGGAGCGGAGTCTCTGCAGCCAACTATCCTTGCTCCGGAGGAAAAGGCGGGGTCGCCCGGTGCAACGGCACGCTGTTCATCTGCAATGACGGATCGATCAGCGGCTCGAAGAAGAACTGCTCGGCCGAGTTGGGCGCACCGGCGCTCAACTTCGTCGCACCTCAACGCACGGCGGCCGGGAACGACTGTTCATGCCGCTCGAACAACATCTGCACGGGCCCGCGGGGTGGACAGTACTGTCTCAGCGATACCGGTGCGAAGAGCTACGTGCGTCGCTGATAGAGCCGCAACGGCTCGGAGCTGACTGCCAGAGCAATACGATTGATCGCGCGGAGGATCCACCCTATGAAGTTGCTGCGTCTACCCGAAGTGTCCGAGCGCGTTCGCCTCGGCAAATCCACCATCTACGAGAAGGTCAAGACGGGTGACTTCCCGGCGCCGCTCAAGCAGTGCAACGGCAATTTCTGGCTCGACACGGAAATCGATTCGTACATCGAAAAGCTGATCGCAGCACGTGAGGAACGGCGTGCACGTGCAGCAGGCAACGCCGGGCGCAGCGTGTAACGCTCTCGTGTAACGCGCGAGGCTCAGCATTACACGGTCCTCATTGGGAAAGCAGCCGTGTAACGCGACCGTGTAACGCTGTTCTTTTTCTCAAACGGTCCCGAGAAACGGGCGCGCGCAATGCCCGCGTCGCCCAGTTTGCGCAGAAGGACCCGCTCCGGGCCCGGCCGGTCTACCTGCGGCGCCCGCCCACGTAGTGGCTGCCCTTGCCGCTACTGCTGCGTCCACCGACGCGCCGGCTGCCCGACCGATTGGCCGCCTCGAAGATCGGCGCCGACGAAGCGCCAGTGGGGCTAAATCCCAGGCTGCCCGGCATGGCCAGGGAGCCTGCGTTGGAGCTGCCGGCGGCGGCCGCGAGCAGGATGGCGAGCAATGTTGTCTTCATGATTTTGGTCTCCTCGTGCCGAGCAGGATCGGGCGCCCGGCTCCCCCGTACTTGATGGACGGCTTGGCACGATGCTCTCACGCTGCGCATGCGCTGGCGAGCCCGTCAGGGTCCCGCATTCATGGGAAGCGCGCTGACCAATGCCAACTTCGCGCACGAGACGCTGATTCATGGGAGGGCCGCAGCGTGATCACAGGCCGCCACATAGCCGGCGTAGGGCCGCTAGAGCCGCAGCATTTCTTCCTTCCGTTGCTCATACAACACCGGATCGAGCTGTTGAATCTTTTCGGCCAAGCTCACCTGGAATCCACTGCAAATCTTCCTCAGCTCTTCCAAACGGCCGCGGTTCGCAAGGTAGAAGCCGTCGCCCTGCTGTGGATCGGTGGCGTACATCACAACCAAGTCGTCAGCTGCACGGCGAAGGCAAAGGTAGGTATCCAGCTGCCCGTGCAAAGTTACCTCGGAGAAAGGCAATTTCTCCAGCGTTCCGACAAGCAGGCGGAACTCGCCTGCGATGTCTCGATACACAACACGATTGGTCGCGTTGTCCAGCTGGTAGTTCGCAAAGATGTTGGTTCGCTTCAACTGCGCCGCGACGTACTGCAACATCAAAACAACATCGGTCTTCGCACGGCGGGCCTGCTTTGCGTCTGCCGTTTCCGCGCGCTTGGCCTCAAGCCTCTGCTGCCACTGAACCAGACCGACGCTCGCCAGTATCGCGAACACCGAGAAAACCGCCTGGACCCATGCCGCCCAATCACCAGGCGACACAGGGCGATGCCTCATAAAGATCACTCGCAGAGCGAAAAACACTCCTGCCACCACCAACGCGACCAGCGCCCAACCGGCTGCTCTACGCATCTCTACCTCCGTCATTCAATGGCAGGAGTATCGCTGGCCTCAATCCTCCAGGTCGAACTGCCCCTGCAGCGTGCGGATGATCCGCGCGATGTCGGTGCGGTGCGTGCCGCGGTCAGTGCGCACCGGAACCGTCCAGCTGGGCCCGTCGTCACCGCTGAGACCAGTTCCAACGACGCCGGCGCAGTGCACGTCGGTCATCTGGCCGCGCAGATCGGGAATGGCTTCGATGCGCTCTATCAGAAGGGGCCTGCAGCTGCTCGGCGGTGCGGGTGGGCTTGGGCATCTAGCGAGCAAAGGGCCTGGGCTAACAACCCGTGGGCCTTTTTCAAATTGTCGTGCGCGGTCTTCAAATTGAACTCCGAGCCCAGCAAGTTGCGCAGCTGTTCGGTCTGCGAGCCTTCGTACGGCGTAACGAGGACGTCGAGCACGTGGCCCACACGCTTTTGGGCGCTGAGCCCGGTCGCAATCGTCTCGGCGATCTCAGGGAATGCCAGCACCAATCTCAACAATTGATCCTCGCTTGGAAGGTTGAGCCGAGCAAATACCGAGTGAAAGAACTTGGCCACTGTAGCCGCGTCATGCTCGGTCACGGTGCTGAGCGTCTCCAACATGCTTTGACATGTGAATGCTGCGACGTCAAGCATTGGCTGCACGGAAACCGCAACGACGCGAGCGGCAGCCAAATTGCGAACGTGCGATGCGGTGCGCTCTTCGCTGCGCTGCCACGACGCAATTGCGATAGCGGCACCTATCGCTGCAACCGAACCGACTGCCTGAACCCAAGCGGGCACGTCCAAGCGCCCCAGCACTACAGCACAAGTCACGAAAAACCAGCGTATTGCTGGCACGCCGGGAAAGATCGCAAGCGCGTGCACAAGCAGCAGGCAGGTCAGCACTGCGAGGCACAGCAGCGTGCCCCAGCTCAGAAATTTCTCTTTCATTTCTCACTCCATCCTGGGAGCGGATTGTGAACCTCCTCGACACCTTTCCCGGCCGCGCGTGCCACGTTATCTGGCCACTGGGCCTGCGGACACCAGTGCGGACATTGCACCTGCTGCGGACATTCCTTGTATGTCCGCATCGGTGTCCGCAGCCTTCTTCGCACGCGGTGTTGGCGCCGACCGGAAACTGAGCCAGTGGCTCAGTTCTACTTCGGCGCGGACACGGTACTTCCAGAACCAGCGCCTGGAGCCGCTGGGCTCGATCTGCAGGTAGAGGCCGCCCGAGTCGGCGAGGCGCAGCCGCAGCTTGTCAGCTGGGCAAATGGTCTTCCTGCAGGCAGTGTCGGTGAGCATGGGGGAACAAATCCGGCGAGAGAAGCCGAAACTGTACCCGTTCCCCCGTATGTTCCCCCAATTTTGACGAATCTCAGCAGTTCATCGTGATTGCTCGTGGAGCAAACAATGCGCTTCTACAGAGGGAAAGTGGGGGTTTGTGGTGCCTTGCGGGGCTTCGTGAAGCACTCAATTGGCCTGCCCGGAGGGGATCGAACCCCCGACAACCTGCTTAGAAGGCAGGTGCTCTATCCAACTGAGCTACGGGCAGATTTCCGGGTCGGGCAGAAGCGAAAAACGCGCGCCGAAGAAAAAATGCTGGGACGGGCGAAGAGATTCGAAACTTCGACCGTCTGATCCCAATGCAGGGCGACATTCCAAGCAAATCAACGACTTAGCCGCTTCTTCTGCAGACCGGGAAGGCCGGATTCTACCCACTTCTTCGCCTCGCCCCCTCAGTCAAGCGCATCGCAAAAACACGCAATAGCTTCATGTCGATCGGCGGCATCAATGCAATGAAGGCCGCTCGCGCGGCTGCATTGCCGTCGAGCATTCAGGACCACGTGTTTGCCTGGAGACAGCCAGTGCTGTCGATGGAGCAAAAGCAAGCTCAAGCGGCACCGAGCCGCTTTCGGTCGACGCACCGCCGAGCGTCAGCGCCCGTCGTACATCAGCCGCCAGACGTTGCACCCGCTTGTGCACTGCGACGCCGGATAAGCCTGTGCGGCAACGACCGGCTCGGCAGAACGGGACAGGTCGGCGGGGCCGCTGTTCGGCGAGGGTGTGCCACCAAACGCGAGGGCAGTCACTCCGGCTGCAACCACTTTCGTAACCATCAACATGTTCGTCTCCAACAGTGGGTCACGCTTCCAACATAGACCTGCAGGAGGCAAAAATCGCGGGTGTTTACCCTGAATCTCTTCCTCGAGATTCGGGTTTCTTCACGGCACTTCGCCTGTGCGAAAGGCGGCCGCGAGGGGCCTAGAGAAAAGTGCCGCCGTCCGCCGTTTCGACCGGATCGTCGGCCTCTTCCCGTGGACCGATGTTCAGGTTTTCCGACAGCCCCTTCAGCACGGCATAACCCGCCTGCAAGGCATCGACATAAGTGGAGAAGCCTGCGGCCGCCTCCATCAGCGGCTCGAACTCCATCGAGTGGTCGAAGGATTCGAGCAATACCCAGAAATAGTCGCCGCCGTCGTGCTGGTCCACGGTCAGGGCGATGGAGATCAGTTGGCCTGTCATGCGCGCATGGTGGCGCGCTCAAGTGACAGGCCGAAGAAACGAACGCACGGGAAGTGCCGGTTGCCCGACCACAGCACCGGTCATCGCCAAAGCACTACATCCCTACGCGCGGAAGGCCTTCACGTCGAATCGCGCAATCGGCGAAGCTTGCGGTATGCCCACCGCGAATTCACGGCCGCTTCAGCTTTCCGGATGGCGCCTTGCGGCGTCGATCTACACGGCCGTGGGCATCGTGTGCATCCTGGCCTGCGCCATCGTTCCGGAAAGCGACGTGGGCATGCTCGTCGCCATCGTGGGCGGGCTTCCATGGTCTTTGAGCCTGTTGACCCTGGGCCTGTCGCCCGGGATCGCCCATACGGCGCTGCTGCTGCTCGCCGTGAGTTGGGCAATCAACGCAGCGCTCTTGTGGTGGCTGGCGCTGCGGCAACGGCGGCGGCAAACGCACCGCATACCGTCGCATCCGGCATAGCGGCTCAGTCCCCGTCGACGACGGGGTTCGACAGAAGACCCACGCCTTCGATCTCGACTTCGCACACATCGCCGGCCTTCATGAAAACCTGCGGCTTGCGCGCCAGGCCCACGCCCGAGGGCGTGCCGGCAATGATGATGTCGCCCGGTTGCAGCGCGAACGGTTCGGAGCACACCGACACCAGCGTGGCAACGTCGAAGATCATGTCGCGCGTGTTGGCGTCCTGCAGCACTGTGCCGTTCAGGCGCGTCTGCAGCTTCAGGCCGGCTGCGCCCGGCGGCAGTTCGTCGGCGGTGACGAACTCGGGGCCGAAGGAGCCAGAGCGGTCGAAGTTCTTGCCCATCATCCATTGCGCCGACTTGAACTGGTAGTCGCGGATCGAGCCGTCGTTGAACACCGAGTAGCCCGCCACATGGTTCAGCGCGTCGCCCTTCTTGATGTAGCGGCCGGCCTTGCCGATCACCACCAGCAACTCGCCTTCGTAGTCGAACTGCGTCGACACGTGTGGGCGCACGATCGGCTGGTTGTGGCCGACCCACGATGAGGGAAAGCGATGGAACAGCACCGGG
The DNA here is from genome assembly GCF_014302995.1 of Variovorax sp. PAMC26660. Classification (NCBI taxonomy): domain Bacteria; kingdom Pseudomonadati; phylum Pseudomonadota; class Betaproteobacteria; order Burkholderiales; family Comamonadaceae; genus Variovorax; species Variovorax sp. PAMC26660. Next base: position 5,747,111 of record NZ_CP060295.1, on the reverse strand, counting down.
TAGGTCGGCGGATCGAACTTGCTCTCGGCCGCGTGGTCGACGTAGTTCAGGCCGACCGCGATCGCCTTCGATGGCGACTGCACGGGTGGCAGCCAGTCGATGCCGGACAACGGCAGGCGCGTGCGCGCGGTGTCGCCGGCGCGCTTTGCGGCGGCCATCGCATCGGGACCGGCGCGCAGCAGCTCGTCGAGCGTGGCGGGCAGGCCTTCGGCCGTGAGGTTGACGACTTCCTTGTCGAGACGCAGGCCGAGAGTGGGCTTGCCGTTGTGTTGAAAGGCCAGGAGACGCATGTTGGATTCCTTGTCTGTGATGCGGATTGAACGAAGAGGCAGGAGTCAGGCCTTGGCAGGCTCGATCTCGAAATTGGTGATGAAGTCTTCAGGCACCCTGGGGCCCCAGGCGTAGAAGGAGTCTTCGGGCGGGTGGTCGCCGGCGGCCCAGTCGAAATCGCCGGGCACGTAGTCCATGTCGCAGGAGTACTCGCAGTAGCTGCCCCACGGGTCGCGCACGTAGTGGAAGTAGTTCGAGCCCAGTACGTGGCGCCCTACTCCCCAGCCGCGCACGTGGCCGGCGGCGAGCATCTGCTCCATGCCCCGGCCGACCTCGTCGATGTTCGCAACGTCCCAGCTCAGGTGATGCAGGCCAGGGCCGGCCGACTTCGCCATCGCGATCAGGTGGTGATCGCTCCCGTGAACCCCATGCATGAAGACGATGTGGTCGCCCGAACGGTCCGTCACGCGCAAGCCCAAGGCTTCTTCATAGAAGCGAAGGGCCTCGGGCACCTGGGCGCAGAACAGCAAGATGTGCGAGAGCCGGCGCGGGTGCACCTTGGGAATGCGCGCCCGGTTCAGCGAGGCGCCGGTGCCGGTCGGCGGGCGCGGTTCAGTGGCCAGTTCGCTCCGGTCGTCCGGCGCGCTCTTCGCGGCCACGACGATCTGCACCGGGTAGCCCTCCGGGTGCTGCACCCACAGGCCGCTGTCGTCGCCCAGCGGATGCGGCGCGCAACGCGGCACGCCCAGCCGTTCGATGCGCGCGGCGATGGCATCGAAGTCTTCCGCGAAGCAGGCGAAGCGCAGGTACTGCAGCTTTTTCACGCCGGGCGCCTGGTACAGCGAGCCCCAGGCATGCGGATGGCTCTCGGTGTACAGGTCGAGCCGGGCACCCTCGCGCCGGGGCGCCAACCCGAAGGCATCGTAGAAACGCTCGGCCTCATCCAGGTCGGGCACGGTGAAGACGAAGCTGTCGAGCGAATGAACGCCATGCAGCGCCGCGCGATGCGGGCTCTTGCGGGTGCGAAGCTGGATCTGGGCCATGTCGTGTCTCCAATCGATTCTGCGTGCTCGCCTGAATAATATATTATTTTTCTTTTAACCTATTATTTATCAATCAAAGGATCATTAGAGGCAACAAGTATGATCAGCCGATTTCGCTGAGACGGAAGTGCGATGAACGAGAAAACGAAGGGTTTGAGCCAGACGCGGCAGGTGTTCACCGAGCTGCGCACATCCATCGTGGGCGGGCGGCTGCTGCCCGGCTCCAAGCTCAACATCGCGGCACTGGCAGAAGAACTCGACGTGAGCGCCGGTGCAGTGCGCGAAGGCCTGGCGATGCTTGAAGCCGAGGCACTGGTGGTGTCGGAGCCGGCCCGTGGCTACCGCGTGAGCCCGATCTCGGCAACCGACCTCGAAGAACTGGTGAAGGCACGCATCGAGATCGAAAAGCTCTGCCTCGCCGAAGCCATCCGCCACGGCGACCTGGCCTGGGAAGGCAGCGTGGTCGCCGCGCACCATCGCCTCACGCGCCTTGCTGAACGCGACACCGCGCTGCCCACCATGCTCAGCACCGACTGGACCGCGGGCCATGCGGAGTTCCACAACGCGCTGGTGGCGGGCTGCCCGAACAGCTGGCTGCTGCGCATGCACCAGATGCTTTATCAGCAGAGCGAACGCTACCGGCAACTGTCGGCGCCCCTCTCCATCGAGAAGCGCGACGTGCGCGCCGAACACCAGGCGCTGGTCGATGCCGTGCTGAACCGCGACATCCAGGCGGCGCAAACGCTGATCGCCGAGCACCTGCAGATGACCGGCCGCCTGCTGCTGGCTGCGCTGCAGGCGAGTCCATCGTCGAACAAGGACGCGGTGGAAGAGCCGATCAAGCGCCGGCCCTGACGCGGCCCTGGCCGGCCGCGCCGGTCATTGCATTGGCGAATCACAGCTATATCGCGCGCCCTCTTCTGCCGGCGCATGCGCAGGTGCAAGCTCTCGTGATCCATTCACGACAAGGAGCAACGCGATGTTCGCAATGCAGTACGCGCACCGGCTGCCGGCCGACTACGACATGCAGGTGATCCGCCAACGCGCGGCCCAGCGCGGTCCGTTGTGGGACGACACGGAAGGCCTCGCCTTCAAGGCTTTCGTCTTGCAGGAACGCGGTCGACACGGCGCCACGGGCCACCTCTATGCATCGGTCTATCTCTGGCTCGACCCGGCAGCGGCTGCACGCTTCCTCATGGGGGAGCGCTTTCAGAGCGTGATCGATTCCTTCGGGCGACCGCGTGTGGAAACCTGGTTGCCCCTGGATGCGCTCGCGGGCGCCGGCCGCGCGCAGCAGGCGCATTCGCTTCTTCGCGAAGAACACGCCCTCGATGCGGCGGTGGACCGTGCCGCCTTGCAGGCAGCGGAGGCCGAGGGCAATCGCGCGCTGGCTTCAGGGCCGGACACCATTGCGGTCTGGACGGCGCTCGATCTCGCTGCATGGCGGCTGATCCGGTTCACGCTGTCGGCCCGTGCGCCGGAGCATGTAGCCGGCGCCACGGTCTACGAGGTGCTGCACCTGGCAAAGCCCGGCATCGGCCAGCTCGCATGAGCCGCATCCGCACACCTCGCCGCTCGGAGATGGTGCTCGCGCATCTCGCGAGCCTCGGCATCGCGGCAGTGTCGATCTGCGGGCTCGCCGCGCTGGCGGCGGTGGCGGCTCATCGGCTGCTGTCGATGTAGCCGCGTGCGCCTTCGCGTCGCGGACTACACCGCCGTCGACCGGATCGCCGCCGACAGAGAGCGCAATGCACTGCGCCCCTGCGGATCGGACACGCTGGTGTGCAGCACCACATCGCGCGACGGCAATGGCGGCAGGCCCAGCACCGGCCCCACGTCGATGGTTCCGAGCGGCGCCACGCGCCGCCCCAGTGCAGCGACCGCCAACCCGGCCGAAACCGCAGCACCGACCGTGAGCACGCCACCGCCCACGAACACCTCGGTCCACGGCACCTTGCCTCCGGCCAGCGTGGCGACCGCCATGCTGCGAACACTGCAAGGCTCTGCCTGCGTGGCCAGCCGCAGCGGCTCGCCCGAGCGGTGCACGAAGTCCGGCGCGGCCATCCAGCCGAACTGTTCTTCGAGCAGCAATTCGCCATCGAGCCGCCGGCTGTCGTGCCGCAGGATGACGACAGCATCGATCACGCCGCGATCGAAAGCATCGAGCAGCTCGTGCGACGTGGAGATGCGCACCTCCATCACCACGTGCGGCTCGGCATCCCTCATCTGCCGCAGCAGCAGCGGCAGCTCAGCGCCCACGATGTGGTGGCTGATGCCGACGACCAGCCGGCGCTGTTGCACGCCGAAGGACTCGAGTGCGCCGCTGTGCGCGGCCAGCAGCTTGCGCGCCGAGGGCAGGAAGGCCAGTCCCTCCGCCGAGAGACGCACCGACCGTGGCGTGCGTTCAAGCAAACGCCGGCCCAGCGCCTCTTCAAGACGCTTGACCTTGAGGCTGATGGCCGACTGCGCGCTGTCCATGGCTTCGGCCGCACGCGTGAAGCTCTTGAGGTCGGCAACCCGCACGAAGGCCTGCACCGCTTCGATGTCGAGCGCCTTCATCGCAAGCCAGCCATTTCGGGGACAAGGGGTCGTGCACGCATTTCGATGCGATCATTTCACAGCGCGCCTCTTCCTGCACCGCGCCTTCACTCTCCAAAAACCAAGGCCTCTTTCATGCCCACTGAATTGCAAGTCAACGCGCCGCTGATCGGCGTTCCCGGCGGTCGCCAGTTGCTCGACACGCCCGCGCTGCTGATCGACCTGCCCGTGATGACGCGCAACATCGAACGCATGGCGGCCTTTGCCAAGGCACGCGGCATCGACCTGCGCCCGCACGTGAAGACGCACAAGTCGGTCGAGATCGCGCGGCGCCAGGTGGCGGCCGGCGCCATCGGCGTGAGTTGCGTGACGCTGGGCGAAGCGGAGGTCATGGTCGAAGGCGGCATCCCCGGCGTGCTGATCACTTCGCCGGCCGTCACGCCGAGCAAGATCGCGCGGCTGATGAAACTGGCGCAGCGTGCCCGTCCCGGCGACGTGATGGTAGTGGTCGACAACCCGCGCAATGTGGATGACCTGGCACGGGCTGCCAGCGAGCTTGCGCATCCGCTCGACGTGCTGGTCGACTACGGCGCCGGCTACAACCGCACCGGCGCCGCGACCGAGGCACAGGTGCTTGAACTGGCGGTGCGCGTGACCGCCGAGCCACGCCTGCGGTTGCGCGGGCTGCAAACCTATGCCGGCAACCTGCAGCACATCGTGGAGCGTGAACGGCGCAGCTCGGCGGCAGCGGGCCTGCGCAAGACCGTGGCCGGCATCGTCGCCGCAGCCAAGGCACAGGGCATCCACTTCGAGATCGTCACCGGTGCCGGCACCGGCACGCACGATCTCGATTCGCAGGAAAACGCATTCACCGAACTGCAGGCCGGCTCTTACGTCTTCATGGATGCCGAATACACGCGTGTGCTCGCCAATGGCGAACAGCCCTCGCCTTTCGAGGTCTCGCTGCTGGTGCAAACGGCCGTGGTCAGCACCAATGCGGCCGAATGGGTGACGGTCGATGGCGGCAGCAAGTGCTTCTCGACCGACAGCGGCGTGCCGCTGGTAGCGCATGGCGTCGATCCTGCGAGCCGCTACGCCTTCTTCGGTGATGAGCACGGCAAGTTGATGTTGCCGACCGGACCAAGGCCCACGCTCGGTGCGCGCATCGAGTTCGTCACGCCGCATTGCGACCCGACGGTCAACCTGCATGACGCGTTCCACGTGGTCGAGGGCGACACGCTGGTCGCCATCTGGCCGGTAGACGCGCGCGGCAAGCGGTAGGCGTCGCCCGGCATAAGAAAACTCGAAAAGCGTATTTCACAGGCGGGCGTTGCAGGGGCACAGTCGGCGCCCGTCTCTCTCTTTTCGCGGGCAGTCAAAGGCTGTCCGATCTCCATGGCCTCCATCCAAGACACGCCAGACCTCGCAGCGCATGCAGTGAGGCCGCGTCCCGCTGCGATCCACGCGCCCTTCTCTTCGCAGCAACTCGCCGAACGTTTCCGCCCGATCTTTATTCGCATTGCCGAGCACGCGGCGCAGCGCGAGAACGAGCGCGAGCTGGCCTACGAGCCCGTGGCCTGGCTCAACGCCGAACGCTTCGGTGCGCTGCGCGTGCCCCTCCAATACGGCGGCCTTGGTGCCTCGGTCGAGCAGTTGTATGACCTGCTCATCGAACTCGGCGAGGCCGACTCCAACCTGCCACAGATCCTGCGCGCGCACTTCGGCTTCATCGAGCGCCTGTTCGCGGAAATCGACCCTGCGTTGCACGGCCCGTGGATGCGCCTGGCCGCCGAAGGCGTGATCTTCGGCAACGCCACCACCGAACTCGGCGACGGCTCGCTCAAGACAATGCAGACCACGCTGAAGCGCGACGGCGATGCGTGGCGGCTCGACGGTGACAAGTACTACAGCACCGGCACGCTGTATGCCGACTGGATCTCGGTGTCTGCCCAGCGGCTGAACGACGACGGCAGCAGCGACCGCGTGATCGCGCTCGTGCCCTCGGAGGCGGCCGGCGTGGAGCGCGTCGACGACTGGCGCGGCTTCGGCCAGCGCCTGAGCGCTTCGGGCACCACGCGCTTTCGCAACGTGCGCGTGAAGCCCGAGAACGTGCTGCTCTACGTGCGCGACCAGCCCACGCCGCTCACCGCGCATTTCCAGCTCACGCACCTGGCCACGCTGGCGGGCATTGCACGTGCCATCGTGCGCGACGCGGTGGCCTTCGTGCAGCCGCGCAAGCGCGTCTACAGCCACGGCAGCGGCGACACGCCACGCGAAGATCCGCTGGTGCAGCAGGTCATCGGTCAACTCGCGAGCACGGCGTTCATTGCGGCCTCGACCGTGCAGGCGGTGGCACGCGGCCTGGGCGACATCGACCGCTTTCTTCAGCGCGGCGAAACCGTTCCCGAGAGTCTGCTGTTCGAGGTGGAACTCAACACCGCCAAGGCACAGGCTGGCATCGTCGATGCGGTGCTGCAGGCCGGCACGCGGCTGTTCGACATCGGCGGCGCCTCAGCGCTGCAGGAAGACCGCCGGCTCGACCGCCACTGGCGCAATGCGCGCACGCTGGCTTCGCACAATCCGACGATCTACAAGGGGCGCGTGGTGGGCGACCATCTGCTCAACGGAGCAAGGCCGACTTTCTACTGGGCAGTGGGCGCGATCGCATCTTGAAGAAGATGCATGCATGCATGAAGGTGCGCGCAATCCCGGCCAGCGCTTACAGTCTGCGGTCTTCCAACCGGACCCGTACCTCCCATGCACCGATTGCTGCTCGCCCTTCTTCCCATCACCCTCGCCGCCTGCGCGACAGCCCCTGTGACGGGCGTGGTACGGCTCTACGACGGGATCTTGCGCGCGGGGAGTAAGCAGGAAGCCGAGGCCTATTGCGGCATCGACGGCAAACCGATCTGGTTCCTGGAGCAATCCGATGCCCCGAACACGCCGGGCAATGGCGTGCTTTTCAGGTGTGATTGAGCGTCAGGCTCAGACGCGCGGCAACGCCGCCAGGTAGGTGGACACAACGATCGCGGCTGCGCGGTCGAGTTGCAGGATGTCTCCCACCTCGAAGGCGTGCGGCGCGGTGCGTCCACTCGAACCGAGTGGCTTGCGGATCTCGACAAGAACTTCAGCCGCCAATTCGCGGTCGCTGCGCGGCCGGCCATCGGGGTGCATGACCCATTCATCGACTTGATCGAATGGAATGCTGCGAAAGACCCCGACTATGGGGATGTACTTGTAGCGATCCTCGCCCACCAGAATGGGCACGCTGAGGTTACAAAAAAACGTGGTCGTCGACATGCAGGATCGCCGTCGCTAGGCAAAGTCCTCGATTGTTAATGACTGTGACGCAAGGAGCCATCCTCCCGAAGACCGCCCACACGGGAAGGCGTGACCTTCTGCACACAAATTGACTCCATTTTCATCCATCATCCCTTTAAAACAACTACTTTATTCTTACACAAAGACACTCAGAGTGCACTTTTCGGCATTTTTCGCGCGCGAGTAGCAAAAAATGCTCCCGAATTCGAGAAAAGAACGGGCGCCGATGAGGGCCTGCAAAGGTGGTGGGGTGCGAGGTTGCGCGAAGAGTCTGTTCCACGGCAAGCCGTCCTCGGGAATACCCCGCCCGGCGTCGTGCGGGCGCGCAACACCAGAGGGTTCATGCGGGTTTGCATGCCCCTCCCATCAACGTCGCGGCGATTGCCGCCGAGGGTTCGTCAGCCGGGCGCGTTGAAGCGCGGTGCGCGGCGCTCGATGTTGGCCTTCACGGCCTCGACCTGGTTCGGACTGCCGATCAATGCTTTCTGCTCGACCGATTCGGCCATCAGCAACTCCGCGGCACTCTGCGCCAGTGAGGCATTGAGCAACCGCTTGCCGGCGCGAATGGCATCGGGGCTCTTGCCCGCGATCTCGTGCGCCATCTGCAAGGCCTCGGCCAGCGGGTCGGCCGAAAGGCGCGTGGCGAAGCCGATCCGCAAGGCCTCTTCGCCCAAGAAGATGCGGCCCGTGAACGTGAGTTCGCGCACCACGTCGTTGCGTGCCAACTCGCGCATCAGCACCATGCCGGCCATGTCGGGCACCAGTCCCCACTTGATCTCCATGACCGACAGCTTGGCGTCCGGCGCCACGATGCGGATGTCGGCGCCCAGCGCCACCTGAAGGCCGCCACCGAAGGCCACGCCGTGCACCGCTGCGATGACCGGCACCGGCACTTCGCGCCAGACCATTGCCACCTGCTGCGCGGCGTTCGAGATGCCATGCGTGCGCTTGAGCAAGTCGGTGCCTGCAGCGCCCTCCCCCAGCACGTCGACACCGCCTCCCTGCTGCTGCATGCGCTCGAAAGACGCCATGTCGAGGCCCGCGCAGAAAGCCTTGCCGCGACCCGAGATCACCACTGCACGCACTGAGTCATCGCCACGCAATGCCTCACCGGACTCGATCAGCGCATCGAACATCGCCGGGTCCAGCGCGTTCATCTTGTCGGCGCGTGCAAGCTGCAGTTCCACCACGCCATCGGGGTGGCGGGTCCATTCGATGCGGCGATCGGTCATGAGGCATGTCTCCTGGGCGGTTCTTTGGGCCAGTATCGCCCGGCATGGCGCTGGGCGATGATGGCGGCTGTCGCCTACACAACACTTCTGCCATGCCGCTGGACCGCCGTCACTTTCTTCTTCAATCGGGTTCGGCTGCCGCCGTGGTGGCGCTGTTCGGCCAGGGCTGTGCCCTGCCTTCCGTCGCACGCCAAGGCACTGCGCCCGGCTTCACCAGCGTGCCCGCGTCCCTTCGCGATGCCGTCGTGGTGCCGACCGAATACGAATGGCAGGTGCTTTACCCGTGGGGCACGCCCACCGGCATTGCCGGGCAGATGCCGGCCTTTGCGCCAGATGCGAGCAACAGCGCCGCCGACCAGGCCGTGCAAGCCGGCATGCACCACGACGGCATGCATTTCTTCGCGCTCGACGCGAGCGGCGATCGCGGCCTGCTGGTGATGAACCACGAATACACCGACGAGCAACTGCTGCACGCCGACGGCATCAAGACCTGGACGGCAGAGAAGGTCCGCAAGTCGCTGCACGCGATGGGCGTCTCGGTGATCGAAATCCGCCGCACGCCCACCGGCTGGCAGCAGGTGCAACCCTCGCCTTTTGCGCGCCGCGTGCACGGCAACACGCCCATGCGCATCACCGGCCCGGCCGCAGGCACGCCGCTGATGCGCACCGCCGCCAACCCGGCCGGCGACGCCGTCTTCGGCACCTTCGCCAACTGCGCGATGGGCGTCACGCCTTGGGGCACCTACCTGACCTGCGAAGAGAACTTCCACGGCTACTTCGGCGGTCCGAAGGAAGCGGCGAAAGGCATGACACACGCGCAGCGCCGCTACGGCACGGTGCCGGGCTCGCAATGGGTCGAGTACTGGCGCTTCGATGAGCGTTTCGACCTGAGCCGGCATCCGAACGAGCCGCACCGCTTCGGCTGGGTGGTCGAGATCGATCCGTTCGATCCGACTTCCACGCCCATCAAGCGCACAGCCCTGGGCCGCAAGCGCCAGGAAAGCGCCACCTGCACGCTCGCCAAGGACGGCCGCGTGGTCGTCTACATGGGCGATGACTCGCGCTTCGAATACATCTACAAGTTCGTCAGCCGCGACAAGGTACGCCCCGGCACCGACGCCGCCGCACGCGCGGCGAACCGGCATCTGCTGGACGACGGCACGCTCTACGTTGCGCGCTACGACGCCGGTGGCCGTGGCCAATGGCTCGAACTCGCGCACGGCCGCGGCGGGCTCGACGCCAGCAAGGGCTTTGCCGACCAGGCCGAAGTGCTGATCCACGCACGCCTTGCAGGCGACACCATGGGCGGCACGAAGATGGACCGCCCCGAATGGATCGCAGTGCATCCGCAAAGCGGCGAGGTGTACGTCACGCTCACCAACAACAGCCAGCGCGGCGATGCCGGCAAGCCCGCGCCCGATGCGGCCAACCCGCGCGCCAACAACCTCTTCGGCGGCATCCTGCGCTGGCGCGAGGACGCTGGCGACGCCGCCAGCACCGGCTTTGCATGGGACCACTTCGCACTGGCGGGCGACCCCGCGCAACCGGGCAGCGACGCGCGCTATCCCTCCGGTGACGCCGACATGTTCGGCAGCCCCGACGGCCTGCATTTCGACAGCGGCGGCCTGCTCTGGATTCAGACCGACATGAGCGGCCAGGTCATCGGCAAGCCGCCCTATGCGTCGCTGGGCAACAACCAGATGCTGTGCGCAGACCCCGCCACCGGTCGCATCCAGCGCTTCCTGACGGGGCCGAACGGCTGCGAAATCACGGGCTGCGTGGTCGCGCCCGACCGGCGCACGCTGTTCGTCAACATCCAGCATCCGGGCGAAGCGCGCGACGACGGCAGCGCCATGCCGAACAGTGCTTGGCCTGATGGCAAGGCATCGGGCAGCGTGCGGCCCCGCTCGGCCACGCTGGCGATCCGGCGGCGCGACGGCGGTATCGTCGGCACCTGAAACACCCCACGAGACAAGACAAAAGAAGGACCACGCCATGAGCATCCGCATCGTTCGCCTCGGCACACCACGCGCACCCGGCGAAGGCCTGCGTGTCGGCACCGTCCGGCGCCCGCCGCGCGGCGTTCCCAAGACGGAGTTCGCCTCGCAGGACTGGTACGACGTGTGGTACCCGAACCTCGCACCTTCTGTCGAGACCATGAAGCAGGCGCAGGAAGCGGAAACGCCCGCGCAATGGAACGCCTTCGTGCGCAAGTTCAAGGCCGAGATGGCGCAGACCGACGCGAGCCGCAGCCTCGACCTGCTCGCCGCGCTGTCGCACGGCACCTCGCTCGCTGTCGGCTGCTACTGCGAGGACGAATCGCACTGCCACCGCTCGGTGCTGCGCGGGTTGCTGGCCGAGCGCGGGGCGGACATCGCGGGCTGAGTCAGACCTGCGGCGCGGCCAGGAACACCGGCAGGCTTTCCGCCTGCGCGGAGTACGCCGCCAACACCGGAAAGTCTCCAGGCGCGACGGCATCGGGCAGCAGCAACTGCGTGAACGCCCAGGCCACGGCGGCGGACACACCGGCTTGCGTCATCGTTCCTTCCTCGCCCGACAGCGGATGTGCGGCCACCTCATGTTCAAGCGCCGAATACGCCGCGATGAGCTGGCCGTGCACCCGGTCGAGCCATGGCTGATGCTGCTTCTCAGCCGGCCGCAGGTTGCGTTCGTAGACGATCTGCACCGTCTTCTCGCACGCGGCCAGCGCAAGCCCGATCACCCGCGTCGCACGGAGCCGTTCGGTCGCATCGCGCGGCATGAGGCTGCGGCCGCAGGTTGCTTCGGCGTGGTCGATGATCAGCGTCGAATCCATCAGCACGGTGCCGTCGTCGCACACCAACGTGGGCGCCTTCACTACCGGGTTGATCTCGCGGAACTGCTCGAAGGTGCTGAACACCGAGACCGACCGGTGCACGCACGGAACACCGAGCAGCCGCAGCGAAATGGCGGCGCGCCGCACGAAGGGTGAGTCGAGCATGCCGACGAGTTGCATTGTTTCTCCTAAAGAAGGAGCGCCACGATACCGGCCGCTGCGTTCGCGCCGAATGGCAATCCATCGAAAATCGGACCCGCAAACCGATCACCCATCGGCGACTGCCAACACATCGCCCGGAACGCACACATGAACATCGACAAGAAGGATCGCCTGATCCTCGAAGCCCTGCAAGCCGACGCGCGCCAGAGCCTGGCCGCGCTCGGCAAGCGCATCGGCCTTTCGCAGCCTGCCATGAGCGAGCGTGTGCGCAAGCTGGAAGACGCCGGCGTGATCGAGGGCTACGGTGCCCGCGTCAACCTGCGTGCGCTGGGTGTGGGCCTGCAGGCCATCATCCGCATCGAGACCACGCATGCGGGCATCGCCAAATACCTGAAGCTGTTCGACGCCATGCCCGAGGTGCTGAGCGCCGACCGCGTGACCGGTGAAGACTGCTTCATCGTGCGCTGCGCGATTGCCGAGCCGGCCGACCTGCAGCGCGTGGTGGACGCACTGGCAGTGGACGGCGCGGTGACCACATCTCTGGTGCTGTCGAGCCCGGTGAACAAGCATGTCACCGTGCATGCGGCGAAACTGCCGAAGAAATAAGGCCCGTCTTTGCGATCTTGTTTAAGGCTTGTTGTTCGGAGGCGCTGCTGTTCAGGGCGTCGCTCACGCCGATACGGTGCTCTTTTTCGCGAATGTCCCCCGCTTCGCTCCTCCTTTATTTCGCGAAAAAGAGCACCGTATCGACGTGAGCGGTCAGAGCACTTGTTAATCGGCCGCAAACGCAGAGCGTGCCCAGGTGCGAATGACGCCGGGTGCTCCCCGCAGCGAAATAAAGGAGGAGCGAAGCGGGGGACATTCGCGGAGGGGAGCACCCGGCGTCATTCGCACCCGCCCTGAACTGCCCACGCACCTCACCCGAACAGGCATCAGCAAGGTCCTGAACGAATCGCAAACAACGCCCCCCGCAGCCGTTCAGCGCTGCGCCTTGTCCTTCTGGTTCTGCGCCTCGATGCGTTCGCGCGCGGCCAGCCAGTCGGCGTCGCTCCACTGGCGCAGCTCGTAGAAGTTGCCGCCGGTGGCCAGTGCATTGCCGCCGTCCATCATGATGCTCTGTCCTGTGAGCCAATCGCACTGGCCCGGTGCCATGAGGAAGGACGCGAGATTCTGCAGCTCGCTCATGCGACCGGTGCGCGCCATCGGGTTGTTCTGCTTGCTGCGCGCGCCGGGCTCTTCGCCGGGATTCAGGCGCTTGCTCATGCCTTCGGTCGGAATTTCGCCGGGGCCCACGGCGTTCAGGCGGATGCCATGGCGCGCCCACTCGACCGCAAGCGACTTGGTCATCACGTCGATCCCGGCCTTGCTCATGGCCGAGGGCACCACGTAGGGGCTGCCGTTGTCGACCCAGGTCGTGATGATGCTCATGACACTGCGGAAGGCATCGCCCTGCTTCCACTCGCCCGACTTGGATTGCGCCACCCAGCGCTTGCCCACGGCCTGCGTCACGTAGAAGCTGCCGTGGAACACGATGTTGGCGACGGCGTCGAAGGCGCGCGGCGAAAGGCTTTCGGTCGGCGACACGAAATTGCCCGCTGCGTTGTTCACCAGCCCCGTGAGGCCGCCGCTCTGGAACAGGCTCTCGACCATCTCATCGACGGCCTGTGCCACGCGGATGTCGACGCCGAAGGTGTCGACGCGCCGGCCCGGGAACTGCTGGCGCCATTCGGCTGCCGTTGCCTCGCAGACCGACTGGCGCCGGCCGCAGATGGCCACGTCGGCGCCCAGGCTCAGGAAGCGCTCGGCCATCGCGCGACCGAGGCCAGTGCCGCCGCCGGTCACGAGGATGCGCTGGCCGCTCATGAGGGAAGCTTCAAACATGTTTGTCTCCTTGTCGTTGCGGCAGCGGCAAGGAAGAGCGCCACCATCGTGCATGCTACGCGCGCCATCGGCGCGGTGGCTTGCGGAATCTGGCTCCCACGCCGCGCACGCGGGCGAGAATCATCGCCATTCGACAGCCATCTGTTCCTGGAACACGCCCATGCCAAGTTCTTCTGCCCCGTCCCTCCAGCCGCTTGCAGGCGTGCGCGTCCTGAGCCTTGCGCTCAACCTGCCCGGCCCGGCCGCGCTGTTGCGTTGCCGCGGGATGGGTGCCGATTGCCTGAAGCTCGAACCGCCCGGCGGTGACCCGATGGGGCTCTACAACCGGCCCGCGTATACCGCGCTGCACGAAGGCATCGCCATCCAGGCTGCGGACCTGAAGACCGAGGCGGGACAGCAGCAGTTGCACGCCGAACTCGCGAAGACGGATGTGCTGCTCACGTCTTTTCGCCCCTCGGCGCTGCGCAAGCTGGGCCTCGATTGGCCCGCGCTGCAGGCGCGCCACCCGTCGTTGTCGCAGGTCGCCATCGTCGGCGCGCCGGGCGAGCGCGCGGAAGAGCCGGGCCATGACCTCACCTATCTCGCCGAAAGCGGCCTCGTGACCGGCACCGAGTTGCCGCCCACGCTCTATGCCGACATGGGCGGCGCCCTGCTCGCGAGCGAGGCGGTGCTGAAGGCCGTGCTGCTGCGCGCCCGCGCCGGCACAGGCGACAACAACAAGGCCGGCGGCGTGTACCTCGAAGTCGCGCTGAATGCCTCGGCCGACTGGCTGGCGCTGCCACGCACATGGGGCCTGACACAGCCTTCGGGCGCAGTCGGCGGTGCCCATGCGGGCTACCGCGTCTATCCCTGTGCCGATGGCCGCGTGGCCGTCGCGGCGCTGGAGCCGCATTTCGCGGCGCGCCTTTGCGAAGCGGCGGGCGTGACGTCGCGCGACATGCTGGCATCGGCCACGCACGATGCGCTGGCCGCCTGGTTGGCAAGCCGTACGCGCGCTGAACTGGAGGCCATGGGCCGCGAGCGCGACGTGCCGCTGCTCACGCTGGCCGACTGACGCGCCGCAACGCAGCCGCGTCGTTCAGCGGGCGGGGCCTTCGCGCTTGCGGTCTTCCCGCTTGAGCGCGAGATACGTGTCGAGGTCGACCTCGTGCAGTTGCCGCGGATACTGTTCGGCCGCCGCGAACCAGTAGCGCTCGCGGCGCTCGGACTGGTCTTGCGCCGGGGCCGCCAGGAAGGCGTCGAGCGTGAGGAAGTAGCGCATCGCATTGCGCTCGACCAGCCCGCGCAGGCCACGGATGTACTCGGGCTGGCCGTCCGGGCCCTTGCCTGTCGGCGTGAAGCCCACCTTGTCGCGGCCAAAGGTCGCCAGGTAGGCCTGGGTGCCGAGCCGCACCATCATGTTGTGGTCGTAGCTGTAGCTGAAGTGCAGGAAGCTCTTGCGCTCGTCCAGCGCCACAGCTTCGAGCGTGACGCGGTAGTTGCTCGTGCCCAGCGGTCCGCTGGCAGCCGTCATCTCGACCGACAGGTGCTCCGGCGCGGCGTTCACGATCCGATAGACGAAGGGCAACTCGAAGGCCTGGTCGACCGGCTTGTCGTAGCGGCGCACCACGTAGAGCGTGAGCGTCTCGCGCCCCTGCGGCGACGTGCCCGTGCGGCAACGGCGGTTGTTGATGTGCAGCGCAAGCACGTCGCACCAGCGCGCCGCCCCCTTCAGCGTCGAGCTGATCTCCGAGAGCGAATGGTCGACCACCGCATAGACGTCGCCCTGCAGGCCGCCGGACGTTTCCTCTGAATCGAGCTGCACGGGACGGCCGAAGCTGCTGTGATCGAGCTTGTCGCTCATGCGCTGGTGGGCGGCACGCAAGGTCTGGGCGGGCGTGGCCGACGCAGCCGGCGCGGCCTCGGGCGCCGCCGCCAGCACCGGCAATGCGGCAGCGAACAGCACGACGCCCGCCAGGGTGCGCATCCATGGGGCCGGCGTACGGAGCGAATGACTCATGGGGTCACACCATACAACGGAGTGCTCTCATTTGCGCTCAGGCGACTCCCGTATCTCCCTTTCGCCTGACCAGCAAGAGCATTGCACCGGCCAGCAACACGGCTCCGGCCCACTGGCGCGGCGCCATCGGCTGTGCCAGCAACAGCGCCGCCAGCACGGCCGCCACCAGCGGCTCGATCAGCGTGCCGACCACGGCTGCGGTCGGCGACAGCCGGCGTGCGCCCCAGGCGAATGCGAGGTAGGCCACCGAGGTCGTCACCACGCCCGTGTAACCCACGCCGAGCCATTGCGCCGCACCTGTCGGCCATGTGATGCCGCCGGGCCATGCGATCACCAGCATGCACAGCGCCGCCACCCCCATGCCCCAGGCCGATGCCGTGATGGCCGGCACCCGCACGGGCATGCGCGCATTGCCGAGCACCACCATCGCGTAGCAGAACGCGGAGCCGAAAGACCAGGCCAGCCCCACCGCATGCCCCGGTGCCAACGGCCCCCAGCCCGCCGCGGGCATCACGAGCAGCAGCACGCCTGCCAGTGCGAGCAGCACCCCCGCGAGCAGTCGCACGCCGAAGCGCTCATAGCCGCGCAGCACGGACACCAGCGCAACGATCACCGGCGCGCAGCAGATCGAGATGACCGTCGGCAGTGCCGCACCCAGATGCGCGATGCCTGCGAACCAGCAACTCACGTTGAGCGCCATGGCCGCGCCCGTCGCCACGATCTGGAAGCGCTCGCGCCCTGCCAGGTCGGCCCAGCGCGCGTCTGGCCTGGCGGGCGCCCGCCAGTACAGCCACCAGAGCAGCGGAAGCCCCAGCGCGAAGCGCGCCAGCGACAGGCTCTGCGGCGCGATGCCGCCATCGATCAGGAATTGCGCCACCAGCGCACCGCCGCCCCACAGCGCACCGGCCAGCAACACACCGCCCCAGGCCAGGGCGGCAGACATTCTTGCGTTCATTGTTGAAAGTTCTCCATGACGCCCGCCGCTTCCGTCTCTTTGCAGAGGGCAGGCAAGACCATCCAGCCGTCATCCGGCCTTGACGAAGAAGGCGGACGGCGGCGACCACTTGCGGGTCTGAGCGCGGCACGAGGCGCGCGTCAGCTGCGGGTCGAGGGAGGGGGAGAACGGTACAGAGCCATGGCAACGATCTTAGGCGCTTGCGCGCAGACTACGCCTCCGGGATGCTCCCAACCCACCCCTTCAAGGAAACACACATGCCACTCGTTCGAATCGACCTCTCCAACGACAGCCCCGAGACGCTGGGCGGCGCCATCGGCGACCTCATCTACCAGGCGATGCGGGACACCCTCAACGTACCGGCGGACGACAAGTTCCAGATCATTGCGCGGCACGACGCGAGCGAGCTTGTTCGTCCGGCCAGTTACCTGGGCATCGAATACTCGGCGGGCTTCGTGGTGATCCAGATCACGCTGAACCAAGGCCGCTCGGTCGATCTCAAGAAGGCTTTCTACCGGCGCGTGGCCGACGATCTGCACAGCCAGCTGGGCATCCGACGGGAGGATGTCTTCATCAATCTGGTCGAGGTGGTGAAGGAGAACTGGTCGTTCGGCAACGGGGAAATGCAGTACGCATAACGGCGAAAATCCCGGCGATGAAACGCCAGGGCACGCTCGTTCGATGGGACAAAGACCGGGGCTTCGGCTTCATTCGTTGTCCTGAAATTTCTGCCGACGTCTTCGTGCACCTGCGCGATTTTGCGGATCGCGGCACGACTCCGCAGGTCGGCATGACGCTGGCTTTTGACGAGATCCATGTGGGAGGCAAAGGGCCGCGTGCCGTGGCGGTTCAGGCGGTCGGCGCGACTCAGCAACAGCGGCAACAACCTCGGCAACGCGCTTCCGGCTCACCGCGTGGGCGAGTCAGTCGCAACGACACCGCACGCGGACGGGATGCTGCGCCCTCCTCTTCCTCAAGGCTGCCAATGGCGATTCTGGTCGTCGGCTACGCCGGCCTGCTCGCTTATGGCGTGTGGGCCGGGCGCATCCCGCCAATCGTTCTTGGCGTGTTGGCGCTGCTCAACCTGTTGACGTTTTTTGTCTACGGGTTCGACAAGAACGCCGCCGCAACAGGCCGCTGGCGCACCGCTGAAAGCACGCTGCATCTGCTCTCGCTGATCGGCGGCTGGCCGGGTGCATGGTGTGCACAACGCCTCCTGCGCCACAAGGTTCGCAAGACGAGCTTCATGGCGGGCTACTGGGTGACGGTGCTGGCCCACATTGCGGCCGTGGCCGCCTGGGTCGGCAAGTTCTTGCCGACCTTCTGAACTCAGCGTGGCTTGCGAATGCTGCCGCGAACCGGGCCGGATGCCTTGCGCGGCGCCGAACCGTTGTCGCGCGGCGGCAGGCCGGTGTGCTGCGTCAGGATGCGGCCCTTCGAGGGCTTCACCGGCGTCAGCTTGACTGGTGCTGGTGCAGACGCAGCGGGCGCGGTCGTCGAGTTCTTGCGGCGCGCGCTCGTGTAGCCGCCGTCGGTCAGCGGCTGCCACGTCGGGATCAGGTGGTGCTTGCCATTGCCGATCAGGTCGGCGCGGCCCATGCTCTTGAGCGCCTCGCGCAGCAGCGGCCAGTTGTTGGCATCGTGATAACGCAGGAAGGCCTTGTGCAGGCGGCGGCGCTTGTCGCCACGCACGATGTCCACCGTTTCGCTCTCGCGCGTGATCTTGCGCAGCGGGTTCTTGTTGGTGTGGTACATCGTCGTGGCCGTGGCCATGGGCGACGGATAGAAGGTTTGCACCTGGTCGGCGCGAAAGCCGTTCTTCTTGAGCCAGATTGCGAGGTTCATCATGTCCTCGTCGCTGGTGCCCGGGTGCGCGGCGATGAAGTACGGAATGAGGTACTGCTTCTTGCCCGCCTCGGCCGAGAACTTTTCGAACATCTGCTTGAACTTGTCGTAGCTGCCGATGCCGGGCTTCATCATCTTCGTGAGCGGGCCCTGCTCGGTGTGCTCGGGCGCGATCTTCAGGTAGCCGCCGACGTGGTGCTGCACCAGCTCCTTCACGTACTCGGGCGACTGCACAGCCAGGTCGTAGCGCAGGCCGGAACCGATCAGGATCTTCTTGATGCCCCGCAGCGCACGCGCGCGACGGTAGATCTTGATGAGCGGGTCGTGGTTGGTGCCCAGGTTCGGGCAGATGCCGGGGTACACGCAACTGGGCTTGCGGCATGCCGCTTCGATCTCGGGGCTCTTGCAGCCCAGGCGGTACATGTTGGCGGTCGGGCCGCCAAGGTCGGAGATGGTGCCGGTGAAGCCGCTCACCGAATCACGGATGGCCTCGACCTCCTTGATGATCGATTCTTCCGAGCGGCTCTGGATGATGCGGCCTTCGTGCTCGGTGATCGAGCAGAAGGTGCAGCCGCCGAAGCAGCCGCGCATGATGTTCACGCTGAAGCGGATCATTTCCCAGGCGGGAATCTTGGTCGTGCCGTCGTGGCTGCCCTTTTCGTCGGCGTAGCTCGGATGCGGGCTGCGCGCATACGGCAGGTCGAACACGTAGTCCATCTCGGCCGTGGTCAACGGAATGGGTGGCGGGTTGATCCACACGTCGCGCGCCGTGGCGCCCTCGCCGTGCGCCTGCACCAGTGCGCGGGCATTGCCTGGGTTGGTTTCGAGATGCAGCACGCGGTTGGCATGTGCATAGAGCACCGGGTCGCTGCGCACCTGTTCGTAGGAAGGCAGGCGGATCACCGAGCGGTCGCGCGGCGGCACGCTGATCTTGCCGCGGCTTTGCAGCGCCGGGTTGGGCACGAAGTTCAGTGGCTTGATGCCCAAGCCAAGGTTGACCGAACCCGCAGCTTCGGCGGCCTTGGCCACGCCCTGAGCCTCGTCTTCCTTCGCGCAGGTGGCGCCATTGGCCTTGGCCTGCTCGGACACCATCAGATACGGGTTGACATGCGCCTCGACGCGGCCCGGTTCGTCCACACTGGTGGAGTTGATCTCGAACCAGGCTTCGGGCGTTTCGCGCCGCACATAGGCCGTGCCGCGCACGTCGGTGATCTGCTGCACCGGCTCCTTGGCGGCCAGGCGGTGGGCGATCTCGACGATGGCGCGCTCGGCATTGCCATACAGCAGCAGGTCGCACTTCGAATCGACCACGATGGAGCGGCGAACCTTGTCCGACCAGTAGTCGTAATGCGCGATGCGGCGCAGGCTGCCTTCGATGCCGCCGAGGATGATCGGCACGTCGTTCCAGGCTTCCTTGCAGCGCTGCGAATACACGATGGCCGCGCGGTCGGGGCGCGAGCCGCCGACGTCGCCGGGCGTGTAGGCGTCGTCGCTGCGGATCTTGCGGTCGGCCGTGTAGCGGTTGATCATCGAATCCATGTTGCCGGCGGTCACGCCGAAGAACAGGTTCGGTTTGCCCAACGCCTTGAAGGGCTCGGCACTTTGCCAGTCGGGCTGGGCGATGATGCCCACGCGAAAGCCCTGTGCCTCCAGCATGCGGCCGATCACCGACATGCCGAAACTGGGATGGTCGACGTAGGCGTCGCCCGTGACCACGATGACGTCGCAGCTGTCCCAGCCGAGGGCGTCCATCTCCTTGCGCGTGGTCGGCAGGAATTTGGCCGTGCCGAAGCGGGCCGCCCAGTACTTGCGGTAGCTGGTCAGCGGCTTGGCGGCACGCGCGAAAAAGGAGACGTCGACGGGGGCGTTCATCGGTGGGAGTTGACAGCGCCAAGGGCGCGCTGTTGTGGGCAACCCTCAATTTTAGGGTTTTCCAGCATCCCTGTCGCGACAAACATCCATTGGCCGGATTTGTTCGCGGACTTCATATGATTGCCAAAGTCAATCATATGAATGACAATAGCAATCATGACCAAGCCATCAATCACTGTCGATACCTCCGCCGTCAAGGCGATCCGGCAGTTCAACCGCTTCTACACGCGCCACATCGGCGCCCTCGACCCGTACCTCGGCAGCCCCATGTCATTGACCGATGTGCGTGTGCTGTACGAGCTGGCGCACCGCGAAACGCCGGTCGCCAGCGAGATCGGGCGCGACCTCGGGCTCGATGCGGGCTACATGAGCCGCATCCTGCGCCGCTTCGAGACTGAAGGCTGGCTCACGCGAACGCCGGATGCGCGTGACGCGCGGCAAAGCGTGTTGCGCCTGACCGACGCCGGCCATGCCGCATTCGCGCCTCTGCAACAGAAATCGCGCGACGAGGCGGCCGCCCTGCTCGCCCCGCTCGCGCCGGGCCAGCGCGAACAACTGGTGCAGGCGATGGGCACGATGCAGTTGCTGCTCGATCCCACAGCCGCACCCATCAAGACCCAGACGGCCGTGCTGCGCGACCCGGCGCCCGGCGACATTGGCTGGGTGGTTCAGCAGCACGGGGAAATCTATGCGCGCGAATACGGCTGGGGCAGCAAGTTCGAGGCGCTGGTGGCGGGCATTGCGAGCGAATTTCTGCTCAAGTTCCAGCCCGAATGGGAGCGCTGCTGGATCGCCGAACTCAACGGCGAACGCGTAGGCGCGATCTTCGTGGTGCGCAAGTCGGCCACCGTGGCGCAATTGCGCCTGCTGATTCTTTCGCCGGCCGCGCGCGGACTGGGCCTGGGTGGCCGCCTCGTCGACGAATGCCTCGCCTTCGCTCGACGCAAGGGCTACAAGAAGATGGTGCTGTGGACCAACAGCGGCCTGCTGGCCGCGCGCGGCATCTATGCCAAGCGCGGCTTCAAGCTGACCCACTCGGAGCCGCACGAGGGCTACGGAGAGCCGCTCGTGGGCGAGACCTGGGAGCTGAAGCTGTAGCGCTGCGCCGGACTTGCCCCGCTCCTTCCCCCTTTGGGGGAAGGCTGGGATGGGGGCAGGCAGAGCGCCGGAAATGAAGGCCGTCGTGCCCCACCCCAACCCTCCCCCGGGAGGGGAGGGAGAAAGAAAAAAACTTACTGCATGAACCAGCCGTGGCTCACGACGAGCGACTGGCCAGTCAAAGCATTGGTCGGGAAGCCCGCGAACAGCAGCGCCACGCGCGCTACGTCTTCAGTCGTGGTGAATTCGCCATCGACCGTTTCCTTGAGCATCACGTTCTTGATAACTTCCTCTTCGCTGATGCCCAGCGTCTTGGCCTGCTCGGGAATCTGCTTTTCGACCAACGGGGTACGCACGAAGCCCGGGCAGATCACATTGGCACGCACGCCATGTTTGGCGCCTTCCTTCGCGACCGTCTTGGCCAGGCCGATCAGGCCGTGCTTGGCCGTGACGTAAGGCGCCTTCAACAGCGAGGCTTCCTTGGAGTGCACCGAACCCATGTAGATCACGCTGCCGCCGCGACCTTGCGCATACATGTGCTTCAGGCAGGCCTTGGTGGTGAGGAACGCGCCGTCGAGGTGAATGGCCAGCATCTTCTTCCAGTCGGCAAAGCTGAACTCTTCCACCGGATGAACGATCTGGATGCCTGCGTTGCTGATCAGGATGTCGATGCCGCCGAAAGCCGCAGCCGCTTCCTCGACCGAGGCATTGACCTGGTCTTCATTGGTCACGTCGACACCCACGCCAATGGCTTGCGCGCCCGTGGCCTTGAGTTCGGCGGCGGTGGCATCTGCCGCGTCCTTGTTCAGATCGGCAATCACGATCTTGGCGCCTTCCTGCGCGAACAGGATGGCGATTTCCTTGCCGATGCCGCTGGCCGAGCCGGTGATGTAGGCGACCTTGTCCTTGAGTTGCATGTCAGTTTTCCTTGAGAGTGGAGTGAAGAGGTGTCGGCAGGAATCAGGCGAGATAGTCCAGCTCGACGGTGCCGAGCGCAAGCGTCATGTCGGCGATGTAGTGCACGGCCGATTCGACCTTCAGCACCGGAAGGTCGGCCACCGGCGCCAGCGCATGCGGATGCAGTTCGAGCGAGGCCGGGCCGGCCCATGCGCCGTGCAGCGTCACGTCGACCATGTGATAGCGCACCAGCTCGCAGATGCGGGCCGTGCCATCGACGTGCGGAATGATCTTGAGCAGGAAGTTGGGCTGCGCGATGCCCGCAAGGATCGGCTCGGGGTCGAGCGCGCGGTGCTTGAAGCCCATGGTGGCCTTGGCCACGCGCACCTTGCCGTAGTCGAGCGTGCCGACGACCACGTCGGTCTCGTAGTCGAGCACCGGCGAGGCGAGCTTCTTCGGAAAGCCCCACAACTCGCGCCCGCCCGCAATCGGCGGATGGTCGTTGAGGTACATCGCGTGCACGTAGGCGCCCTTCTCCACGCCCTTGGCGGTGCGCAGTTGCACCGGAATCACCTGGCCCGATTCGGTGTAGTCGCCGAAGCCGGTGGAGTCGGGCATGCGAATGAATTCGTACTTGACCAGCGGCTCGACCACTTCGAGCGGCTCGGGCACCACGGCGCGCAGGGCGTCCATGTCGGTGCGGTACGTGATGATGAGAAATTCGCGCCGGACAAAGCGATAGGGTCCGGGCGGAAAAGCGGGGCTGGTCAGCGGCATTGCGAAGGCCTGGCGCCGCACATCTTCAATGTTCATGAACATTTCCTCCTGTTGAAGTGGCTACCCAGTCTGGCGCTGGTTTCTTAGTTGAAACTGAACCTGGCTTGTCTTCTCTCAGCGCGACAGGCCGGGCCGCTTGACGCGCCCCGCACCATGCTCGCCCAGGTCGAAGGTGGTGACACCGTTGACGGTGGCATCGGCGCGCAGCGTCTCGGGATGCGCCAGCGTCACGCGCATGTCGCGCGCGCCCGACTCCCAATGCTCTTCGACCGCTGCGCGCGAGAACTCGTAGTCTTTCGATTCGAGTTCGTAGGGCTTGTCGCGGTAGATCAGGTGAAAGATGTCGATGGGCTCGTGCGTGAGCTGCGACTGCACCGCGAGCACGCTCGGGTCTTTGCGCAGGCTGGCCGGCAGCTTGGTGATCAGGTCGGCAATGGCCTGCTGCAGATTCATGTTGGCGGCCATCGCATCGGTGTTCATGCGGGTGCGGCTCGAATAGGTGATGTCCTTCTGCCGCTCCATCACGCCCGCCATGGTGCGGGGCATTTCGCCGCGCGCATTGAACAGGTCGACCTGCAGCACCACCAGCGACTCGGAGCGCGGGTGCATGTCGAGCACGTACTGCAGCGGCGTGTTGGAGACGATGCCGCCGTCCCAGTAGTCATCGCCGTCGATGGTGATGGGTGCAAAGCCCGGCGGCAATGCGCCGCTGGCCATGATGTGCTCGGGGCCGATGCGCTGGCGCGTGTTGTCGAAGTACACCGAATTGCCGGTGCGCACATTGACGGCTCCCACGCTGAAGCGCGCCTCGCAGGCATTGATGCGGTCGAAGTCGACCAGGCGCTCGAGCGTGGTCTTGAGTGCCGAGGTGTCGTAGTAGCTCAGGAGCGGCGCGGCGCCGCCCATCAGCAAGGCCGGCGAATAGCGCGGCTCGAAGAAGCCCGGAATGCCCACCAGCGAGGCCATGGCGGCGCTCAACTGGTTTTGCGTGGCCCGGTCGCCCATCCACGATGGCAGGCGCTGCGAAGGCCCCGAAGACACCAGATGCCAGAACTCACGCAGCCGGTCGACCCGCCGTTCCGGTGCGTTGCCCGCGATCAGCGCCGCGTTGATGGCGCCGATGGAAACGCCCGCAATCCAGTGCGGCTGCAGGTCGGTTTCGCTGAGCGCGGCATACACACCCGCCTGATAGGCACCGAGCGCCCCGCCACCCTGCAGCACAAGCGCCTTGCGGGCGTTGCGCATGTCTTCGCGGCGTGATGCGAAAGGGTTGAGGGGTTGGGATGCGGCACGGGGTTTCTTCTTCGTTGGTGTCGTCATGCGTTCATTTGACACCAGCCGTGCGACACCAACCTGACCTGGGGTTGTTCAGCCCTGGAACGATTTCACATCTTCGGCAGCAACTGTCCGCGAATCTCGCCACCCGCATTGGCCGCGGTGTGCACGTTGGCGTACCACTTGCCGGCGACCAGATCGGCGGCCTGCGCAGGCGTGAGCGTGGCCTGGCCTTCGATCGGGCTCGCCGGATTCGCAAACGGCAGCACCACGCCCGCATTGGCACCCGCAGCCGCGGGGCCGTGGAAGTGCGCCATGGTGGCCGGGCCGCTCAAACCCGTGTAGGTGATCTTGTACTTGAGTACGTTCGTGTCACGGTCGAGCCAGGCCTCGGCCATGCCGCTGCCACGCGTCATGTTCGGCGGGACTTCACTGGCGGCGTTCATCGTGCCGCTGAAGCTGGCGACGTTCGACTTCGACATCATTCCGCAGCCGGCCAGCGCAGCCGCAGCCACTCCGGTCACAAGGGCTGCGCGCAAAAGGGTGCCATATCGGTTCATGAGCGTTATCTCCTGGTTATGAAAACGAACACGCCAGCATAGGCAGTCCGAGGGCCGTGTGTTGTCGGCCACCACCCCGACTTTGGCCTGCGCTTTGTGCCTGAAAGAGAATGCAGCGATGACTTCCAATGCCCTCCCCACCGCCCGCACCGTGGTCGATTTCTGGCGCGAAGCCGGCCCCGACCGCTGGTTTGCCAAGAACGACGCCTTCGATGCCGAGTTCATCTCGCGCTTCTCGGACGCCCACCAGGCTGCGGCCCGCGGCGAACTCGATCACTGGACACGCGATACGGAAGGCACGCTGGCGCTGCTGGTGCTGCTGGACCAGTTGCCACGCAACGCCTGGCGCAACAACCCCCACATGCTCGCGACCGACGGCTTGGCGCTGGCGGTGGCGCACAAGGCGGTGGACGCGGGCTTCGACCTGCAGGCCGATGAGGCGCTGCGCCGATTCTTCTATCTGCCGTTCATGCACTCGGAAGTACTGGACGAGCAGGAGCGCTCGGTCGAACTCAACTCGGCGCTGGACGACAACACACAGCGCTTTGCCGTGCTGCACCGGGACATCGTGGCGCGCTTCGGGCGCTTTCCGCATCGCAACAGGCTGCTGGGGCGGCAGTCCACGGCGGAGGAGCAGAGGTTTCTCGATGAAGGTGGTTTTGCGGGCTGACTGGTGTTTGCAATCCGGGGTGCGTGCGAAGCACCCCAAGACCCTCAGACATCGTTGTGAGCCAACGGCACATCCCGCGTCGGTGAGGGGTTCAGCTCGACCGCGCCCTTCGTGTCCTTCATCGAGCCGTAGGTGCGCGCATAGACCCAGGTGAACTCCGCTCCCAGCAGGAAGATCTGCGCCGAGTAGTACACCCACACCAGCACCACCACCAGCGAGCCCGCCGCGCCATAGCCCGAGGCCACGCTGCTCTTGCCGATGTACAGGCCGATCAGGTGCTTGCCCACGGTGAACAGCAGCGCCGTGACCGCGGCCCCCACCCACACGTCGCGCCACTGCACCTTGGCGCGCGGCATGATCTTGTAGATCATCGCGAAGATCACGGTGACCATCCCGAAGCTGAAGACGAAGTTCACCACCTGGGCCAACGTCTCCCAGGCACCGAAGATGGGTGACCACCACTTGCCCAGTGCAGCGAGAGCGGCGCTTGCCACCAGCGACACCATGAGCAAAAAGCCGATGCCCATGATCATGCTGAACGACAGCAGCCGCACGCGCAGCATGTTGAACAGCCCCTTGTTCTTCTCGCGTGCCGGGGCGCGCCAGATGCGGTCCAGCGCGTCCTGCAGTTCGCCGAAGACGGTGGTCGCGCCCACCACCAGCAGGCCGATGCCGATGACGGTGGCCACGATGCCCTCGGCCGGCTTGTTGACCGCCTGCAACATGCCCTGCACCGCCGTCGCGCCCTGCGCGCCCATCAGGCCCGAGAGCTGGGCGAAGATTTCGCCGCGCGCGGCCTCCTGCCCGAAGACCAGGCCCGCCACCGCAATCACGATCAGCAGCAGCGGCGCAATGGAAAAAATCGTGTAGTACGCCAGTGCCGCGCCCATGCTGGGGGCGTAGTCGTTCGACCAGGAAGCGAAGGCGCGTTTGCAGAGATCGAAGAGTGCGCGGATTTGCATGAGCATGGAGTCTCCCTGTGGAATGGCCGGGGCATGTCGGCCCGGTGCCCGGCATGTTGCAAGCCTGCCTACGATAATCGCTCCACATGCAATCGTCTCCCCCAGCCTCCGGCGCGGTGGCGCCATCCACACCCGCCCAGCCCGAGTCGCCGCGCGACCTGTTCGTGTCATTCACCTGGCTTGCACTGCAGGGCTTCGGCGGCGTGCTCGCCATCGTGCAGCGCGAGATGGTCGAGAAAAAGAAGTGGCTCACGCCCGAGCAATTTCTTGAAGACTGGGCCGTGGCCCAGGTGATGCCGGGGCCCAACGTCATCAACCTCGCACTGATGATCGGCGACCGCTACTTTGGTTTGCGTGGCGCCCTCGCCGCCCTGGCGGGCATGCTGACCATTCCGCTCGTCGTCATCCTCGCGTTGGCCGTGCTCTATGCGCACTACGCCGGCAATCCGCAGGTGGCAGCCGCGCTGCGCGGCATGGGCGCGGTGTCGGGCGGGCTGATCGCGGCCACCGGCATCAAGCTGGTGCCGCAGTTGCGCAAGCATCCGCTGGGCTTTGCGGTCTGCCTGGCGATCATGGCGCTGGTGTTCCTTGCCATCACGGTGCTCAAGATCCCGCTGGGCTGGGTGCTGCTGGTGCTGGGCGGCGTGGCCTGCGTATGGACCTGGCGAAAGATCCCGGCATGACCATCGCCATGCAATGGCACGACTGGCTGGCCCTGTTCGGGCAGTACATGCTGCTTTCGCTGCTGTCGATCAGCGGTGCCATCACCACCGTGCCCGACATGCACCGCTACCTGGTGGCCCAGCACGGCTGGCTCACCGATGCGCAGTTCAGCTCCTCGGTCGCCATCGCCCAGGCCGCGCCCGGGCCCAACGTGCTGTTCGTGGCGCTGATGGGCTGGAACGTGGGGCTCAACGCGGGCGGCGGCATCGGCGCCGGGCCGGGCGCATGGCTGCTCGGCTTCTTCGGCCTGCTGGTGACCATGGTCGGCATCATGTTGCCGAGCACCACGCTGACCTACTTCGCCACGCGCTGGGGCCATCGCAACCGCACACGCCGCGAAGTGCGCGCCTTCAAACAGGGCATGGCGCCCGTGGTGGTCGGGCTGCTGATTGCCACCGGCTGGGTGCTGGCCACTGGTAACCATGCCGGCAATGCGCCCGCGTGGCACCTGTGGCTGCTGACCGGCGCGGCTGCGCTTATCGTGTGGCGCACGCGCATCCACCTGCTCTGGCTGCTGGGCGCTGGCGCGGTGCTGGGCGCCGTCGGTTTCGTCTGACCTCTTTTCTCAACGCTTCTTCGGAAACACATCCTCATGTCGCAACTTCGCCCGCTCGGCCGCTCCGGCCTCCTGGTTTCTCCGCTCGCCTTCGGTGGCAATGTGTTCGGCTGGACGGTGGATGAAGCTGCCTCGTTCAAGCTGCTCGACGCCTGGCTCGATGCGGGTTTCAACTTCGTCGACACCGCTGACGTGTACTCGGCCTGGGTGCCGGGCCACACGGGCGGCGAGTCCGAAATCATCATCGGCAAGTGGCTCAAGCAAAGCGGCAAGCGCAACCGCGTGGTGCTGGCCACCAAGGTCGGCAAGCCGATGGGCGAAGGCAAGGTGGGCCTGTCGCCCAAGTACATCCGCGAAGCGGTCGAGGCCTCGCTCAAGCGCCTGCAGACGGACCACATCGACCTGTACCAGTCGCATGACGACGACGCCAACACGCCGCTCGAAGACTCGCTCGGTGCCTTCGACGCGCTGATCAAGGAAGGCAAGGTGCGCGCCATCGGCGCCTCCAACTACACCGCACCGCGTCTCGCCGAGGCGCTCGACGTGTCGGAGCGACTGGGCATTGCGCGCTACGAAAGCCTGCAGCCCCTGTACAACCTGTACGACCGCGCTGTGTTCGAAGACGAACTGGAGCCGCTGTGCCTGAAGCGCGAAGTGGGCGTGATCAATTTCTACGCGCTGGCGGCCGGCTTCCTCACCGGCAAGTACCGCACCGAGGCCGATGCCGCCAAGAGCGCACGCGGCGCCAACACCACCAAGAAGTACCTGAACCCGCGCGGCCTGCACATCCTCGAAGCGCTCGACCGCGTGGCCCAGCAGTACAACGCCAAGCCGGGCCAGGTGGCCATCGCCTGGCAGATCGCGCGCCCTGGTGTGACGGCACCCATCGCCAGCGCCACGTCGATCGCGCAGCTCGAAGAACTGGTGGTCGCCACGCAGCTCAAGCTCGACGCGGGCACCATCGAGATGCTCGACCGCGCCAGCGCCGAAACGGCGGCCTGAGCCGAACAGCGCGATGAGCGTCTTCGCTTCGATCGCCGCGCCCGCGCTCGAACACTTCGTCGACCTGCGCGTCGAAGTGGGCGTGCCTCAGGTGCTCGGCAGCAGCCCGCGCGGGCTGCGCCGTGTCGTGCCCATCACGGGCGGCGAAGCCATCGGCCACGGCTGGCGCGCCCGCGTGCTGCCGGGCGGCAGCGACTTCCAGTTGATCGTGAGCGACACGCTCTCCGAACTCGACGCGCGCTACGGGCTCGAAACCGATGCGGGCGATCTCGTCTATGTGCAGAACCACGCCATCCGCTCCGCCTCGCCGGAGGTGATGGCCAGTCTGTTGCGCGGCGAGCCTGTCGATGCGGCGCAGGTGTACTTCCGCTGCAGCCCGCGCTTCGAGACCGCCTCTCCCGCGCTGAAGTGGATCAACGAACGCATGTTCGTCGGTGCCGGTGTCAGACACCCTGCCGAGGTGGTGATGCGCTTCTTCGCGCTGGTCTGACAACGCCCACAGTGCCGCTCAGGCGGCCGGCTGCGTGCATGCCGCGAGGCGATCGCGGTCGAGCAGCTCGACGCCGCGGTAACGCAGGCGCAGCATGCCCTCTTCTTCCCACAGCTTGAGCTGGCGGTTCACGCTCTGGCGCGAAACGCCGAGCATGAAGGCCAGGTCTTCCTGCGACACCGCGAGCATTGCCGCCTCATTGGCGGACGCCGGGTGCACGTCGATGGTCAGCAGCCGGTGCGCAAGGCGCACGGGCAACGGCATCAGGATGGCATCGTCGATCCACGCCAGCGCCTGGCGCAGCCGCAGGCAGACCAGCCGCGTGAAAGCCATGTGCACGTCGGGCCGCTCGGCGATGAGCCGGTGGAAGTCTTCGGCGCGCACCACGGCCATTTCGGTGTCTTCGACCGCGCAGGTGTCGTAGACGCGCTCGCGTCCCACGAGCAGCGAGACTTCGCCGAACCAGTGGCCGGGCTCCAGCACCCCGATCACCGCCTCGCGCCCGCCCGGCGCCACCACGCTCACGCGCAGCGAGCCTGCGATCACGCCGAACAGCG
Source organism: Variovorax sp. PAMC26660 (assembly GCF_014302995.1). Taxonomy (NCBI): domain Bacteria; kingdom Pseudomonadati; phylum Pseudomonadota; class Betaproteobacteria; order Burkholderiales; family Comamonadaceae; genus Variovorax; species Variovorax sp. PAMC26660. Next base: position 5,717,611 of record NZ_CP060295.1, on the reverse strand, counting down.
CATCGGGCGACGAGCCCTTGAGGAAGAGCGAATCCCCGCGCACAAGGCGCTTGCGATGCGCCACGTCGAGCAGCGTCTGCTGCACGGCGTCGGGCAGGCGCATGCGGTCGTCGGCGTCGATCGGCTCAGAGGCGGGAGTGGTCATTGCGGGTTTGCCCCGAGCCGCAACGGTCTACACCGGACAGTCTGCGTCGAAGGGGCAGCCGATGGTACGTCCGTACCCGCCGCAGCGCACCCTCAGCCGTCGACCGGGCTCAGCGGCGTGGCAAGGATGCGCTGGTAGAAGGCCACGTCGAGCCAGCGGCCGAACTTGAAACCGGCCTGCCGCACCGTGCCCGAGTGCTCGAAACCCAGGCGCTCGTGCAGCCCGATGCTGCCGGCGTTCGCCGCGTCGATGGCGCCGACCATGACGTGCACGTCGCGTGCGATCGCCTCGACGATCAGCACTTCCATCAGCGTGCGGCCCAGGCCAGCGCCGCGGTTTGCGCTGTCGACGTACACCGAATGCTCCACCGTGTACTTGTAGGCTGGAAAGGCGCGAAAGGCGCCATAGCTCGCAAAGCCCAGCAGCTTGCCGCTTTCGTCCACCGCGCCGATCACCGGAAAGCCGTTGGCGCGCTTGGTGGCGAACCAAGCGACCATGTTCTCGGGCGTGCGCGGCTTGTAGTCGTACAGCGCGGTCGAGGTGACGATGGCCTCGTTGAGGATGGCGAGGATGGCGCCCGAATGGGCTTCTTCGGTGCAGGGGATGAGACGCATGGTGTTCCTTTCGGGTCTGCATGGACGTTTTCTGGCACGTCCAGTCGTTCAATATAGGAGAATAATAATCTCATATGAGAAACACAGCATCTGCTTCGAGCGACCCGGCCGCGAACATCGACGCGCTCATCGCCACCCGCCTGCTGGCCCTGCGACAGGCGCAAGGGCTCAGCCTCGCCGAGCTGGCCGAGCGCTCGGGCGTCAGCAAGGCGATGATTTCAAAGGTCGAGCGCGCGCAGAGCAGCCCCACGGCCGTGCTACTGGGGCGCCTGGCCGCCGGGCTCGGCGTGCCGCTGGCGCAGCTTCTGACCGAGGACAAGGCGCAGCCCCAAAGGTTGCGTGCGCGTGCCGCGCAGGAAACCTGGCGCGACCCCGAGGCGGGCTACCTGCGCCGACAGGTCGCGGAGCGACATGCAGGCAGCGGCGTGGAACTGGTCGAAGTCGAGCTGCCGCGCTCCGCGCAGGTCAGCTACCCGCGATGGAGCGGCAAGCCCTATCGCCAGTGCCTGTGGATGCTCGAAGGCGCGTTGCGGGTGGACTACGGCGACGAACGCTTCGAGCTGGCGCCCGGTGACTGCCTCGACTTCGGCGTCGACCGGCCGCTGGTCTTCAAGGCCCTGGGGCGCAGCGCCTGCCGCTATTTGCTGGTGGCCAGCCCGGAGTAGCCGCGTGAGCGTGGGCGCTCGAACGGGAGTTCACACAGGCTTCACGCCGCGCGCACATGGCATCGCTAACTTCGCATGCACGCCGCAGATCGCGGTGCTCATCGACTTCGGTCAGCTGCTCCATGACAACTTCCTCCAGCTTCTTTTCTCCTCTCGCCCCCGCCTCTTTTGCCGCGGCCGGTACGGCCCCCGCGCCCACGGCCATCAACAGCATCGGCAGCCTCAAGGTCGATCTTCTTGTGGTGGGCGCGAGCTTTGCTGGCCTGGCCTGCGCCCGCGCCGCGGCCCTTGCCGGGCTCAGCGTGATGGTGCTGGAGAAGAAGACCAGCGCCGGCGCCAAGCTGCACACGACGGGCATCATCGTCAAGGACGCGGTCGACAGCGTGCCGTGGCTGGGCGAAGTTCCGCCCGCGCTCGTGCGCCGCATCGAAGGCGTGCGGCTCTACGCGCCCAACATGCGCCACGTGGACCTGCACGCGCCTGGCTACTGGTTCTGGGCCACCGATGCGCCCGCGCTGCTCGACTGGATGGTGGAATCAACCCGTGCCTGCGGCGTCGATGTGCGACTCGGCACACTCTTCGAGCAGGCGCTGTGGGTGAACGGCCGCTGGGAAGTCCCTGTGACGCAAGGCCCGTGCATCACGGCCACGTACCTCGTGGGCGCGGACGGTCCGCACTCGCGCGTGGCCAAGGCGCTCGGCCTGTCGCGCAACACGCGCTTCCTGTACGGCATCGAGCATGAATACCAGGGCGCGCGCATGGCGCCCGACCTGCTGCATTGCTTCATCGACCGCAAGCTGGCACCCGGCTACATCGGCTGGGCACTCGACGGTGTGGGCGTGAGCCAGATCGGCCTGGCGCGCCGCATGGGGCACAACGACGCGGGAGCGCTGCGGCTCGACCCGCTGCTGCGCAAGATCGCCTCGGTGGTGACGCCGGGCGATGCGCCACCGGTGGCGGTGCGCGCCGGCATGATCCCCTGCGGCGGTGTATTACCGACGGTCGCGCGCGAACGGGCCTTGCTGGTGGGCGACGCGGCCGGCATGGTGTCGCCGGTCACCGCGGGCGGCATTCACACGGCGCTGCAGCACGGCGAACGCGCGGGTGAGGCCGTGGCGCGCTTCGTGCGCGGCGAGGCCGACGATCCGGCCACCTGGTTCGTGCGCAGCTACCCGAGCTTCCTGCTCAAGCGCACGCTGCGCTGGGCCTTCGACAACTTCCAGAGCGACTGGATGTTCAACCACCTGCTGGGCACGCCGCAGATGCGGCGCGTGGCGGAACTCATCTACTTCCACCGCAAGGGCGGCCCACCATCGAAGGAATAGCCGGCGCTCAGAGGCTGCGCTGGCGCATCGCCTCGTAGAGGCACACGCCGCTGGCCACCGAGACGTTCAGGCTCTCGACCGCACCGGCCATCGGAATGCTCACCAGCTCGTCGCAGGTCTTGCGGGTGAGCTGGCGCATGCCCTCGCCCTCCGCGCCCAACACCAGCGCCAGCGGGCGCTTGAAGTCGCTTTGGTAGATGGTGCCCGGCGCGTCGTCGCTGGTGCCCACGCACCAGATGCTGCGTTCCTTGAGCTCGTTGAGCGTGCGTGCAAGGTTGGTGACCATGAAGTACGGCACGGTCTCGGCCGCGCCGCTCGCCACCTTGGCCACGGTGGCGTTGATGCCGGCCGCATGGTCCTTGGGCGCGATCACCGCATGCGCGCCGGCACCATCGGCCACGCGCAGGCAGGCGCCGAGGTTGTGCGGGTCGGTCACGCCGTCGAGCACCAGCAGCAGCGGCACGGTGCCGGCCGCTTCGAGGCCTTCGAGCAGTTCGTCGAGCGAATGGATTTGCGGGGCGGGCTCGACCCGCGCGACCACGCCCTGGTGGCCGTGGCTGCCGCTGAGCTTGGACAGCCGCAGGCCATCGGCCTCGACCAGCCGCACACCGGCTTCTTGCGCACGCGCAATGAACTGTTTCATGCGCGCATCGCGCCGGCTGGTGTCGAACATCACTTCGAGCACCGATTTGGGCGCGGTCTTGATGCGCACGCCCACGGCATGGAAGCCGAAGATCACTTTAGGGGAAGACATCCTCCGATTATCCCCACCCCCAGGCTTCGACCGACTTCGGACCCGTCAGGCCAGCGGAAAACCGCTGTTCGCGCGGGTACGTTCGTCATGCAGTTCCTGCACGGCCTGCGCGCTGGGGTGCAGGCGTGCGGTGTTGCCCACGCTCTCCAGGTACTGGCAGGCGGCATGGCCTTCGGCGGCCGTTTCATAGCGCGCCACCCAGGCGTCGCGCACCGGCAGCTTGTCGGGCGACACCGGCCACACACCGGGCCGCGGCCGCATCGGCTCGCTGATGCCGATGCGCCAGGGCTTGGCGCTCAGGCGGGCCCGAAAGCAGTTCTGGTTGCGGCACATGCGCGCATAGACCTTGTCCACGCCCATCAACTGGAAGCAGTCGGCCACCACCGCGTCATTGGGGCTGAACACGTCGTGCATGGCCAGCACCCGGAAGCCCGCCGGCGTGCGGTAGATGCGCAGGTGCCAGTCCGGGTGCTGGTGAACGAAGCGCCCGATGCGCTCGGCCGCTTGCTTCTCGGGCGTGGGGTTGTCGGTAGGCTCGCCGCGCTTCTTGCGCCGGCCGATGGCGTAGGCCACGGCAAAGACGACGAAGAACGCGATCAGCCCGCCCAGCCAGGTCCGGGCCGCCCAGCCGCCGACCACGCTGGCGATCAGCGCCGGAAACAGCGCAAAGAGGAACAGGCTGCCGCGCAGTGGTTCGTCGAAGTCGATGTCGACGAACAGCACGTCGGGCGTGTTGAGGCAGCGCGCGCCATAGCTGTTGCGCGTGATGACGGTGTCGCCCTGTCGCTCGATGATTTCCTCGCGGATCGGCACGCCGTCGGCGCCGTTGTAGGCCATCTTGCGTTCGCGGCGGTCGAGCTTTTCGCCACTGGCGATGCGGTCGAAAGCCTCGCGGGTGCGCTGGTCAGCATGCGCCTGCGCAGCCAGCGGGCTGTCGTCGGACCAGCCGTAACGACGCACCGTGAACTGCTTGCCTGCCACCTGCTCCTGGATGCGGCCTTCGGCCCAGAACTGGGGAACGATCATCGCCTCAGCCCTTTCCGCCGAAGTAGACCCAGGCCATCGCCACGACCAGCAGGACGATGGCCGCCGGCAGCCACTTGTAGCCGCCAGGCTGCACGCGGCCGGGCTCGGCCATCGGGTTGCGCGGCATCTCCGACGGCAGATGGCCGAAGTCGCCCGCTGCCGGGTTCTCGTGGTTCTCGACCAGCCGCTTGGCCGCGGCCAGGCCCAGCCCGGTGGCGTCGCGCGTGAGGCGGACGGCCTCGACCTTGTTGCCCTGTGCCAGGGCGGCAAGCGCGGTGGACGGCATCGAGGCGAAGCCCCTGTCTTGCATGGCGACGTCGGGCTCGGCACGGCCCCAGTCGGCTTCCTGCCATTCGGGCTGCTCTTGCTGGCGCTTGGCGTAGCGCTCGACGGCCTCCTTGGCCGATTTCAGGTCAAGTCCCGTGCTGTCGCGCACGATCTTGATAGCCTCGATGAGCCTGCCGCGCTGCAGCGCGAGCACGGCTTCGGGGGGTAGCGTGTCCATGGGCATCTCCTCCACTTGCTTGATTGTGTACCGCTATTTATTTGATAGCTTATAGCGCTGATTCGACGCTCGATACAGGCGTTTTTTCATTGAGCGACACGCGCCCGGCCTCGATGGTGATGCGGCGCTCGCAACGGGCCGCGATGCCGCGGTCATGGGTCACGAGCACGAGCGTGGTGCCCAGTTCGCGGTTGAGGTCGAACATCAGCTTCATCACCTGCTCGCCGGTGGCGAAGTCGAGGCTGCCGGTGGGCTCGTCGGCCAGCAGCAAGGCCGGCTGCACCACGAAGGCACGGGCGAGCGCCACGCGCTGCTGCTCGCCGCCCGACAGCACCTTCGGGTAGTGGGCCAGCCGCTGGCCCAGGCCGACGCGCCCGAGCATCTCGGTGGCGGCCTTGCGGGCGTCCTTGCGGTTGGCCAGCTCCAGCGGGAGCATCACGTTCTCGAGGGCGCTCAGGTTGCCGAGCAACTGGAAGCTCTGGAACACGAAGCCCACGCGCTGGGCGCGCAGCGCGGCGCGCTCGTCTTCGTCGATGGCAAAGAGATCGTCGCCCGCCAGCTTCACGGTGCCGCGCGTGGGCGTGTCGAGGCCCGCGATGATCGACAGCAAGGTGCTCTTGCCGGAGCCCGAGGCGCCGACGATGGCGGCGGTTTCCCGTGCCCCGAGGGTGAAATCGATGTCCTGCAGAATGTCCAGCGTACCGGTCGAGTCGGTGACGGATTTGAAGACATGCTCGACGGCGACAATGGCATCAGACGGGGGTTGGGACATGGAAAGGCTTTGGTTTTGAATCGACGTGACTTTATCTTGACCACCGCCGCGCTCGGCAGCGCGGGGGCATGGACGACCGCGGCGCAAGCCCAGGCCACGACGGCAGGCAAGCCGGTGATCCTGGTGCTGGGGGACTCGCTGAGTGCAGAGTACGGCCTCAAGCGCGGCGAGGGCTGGGTACCCTTGCTCGAAAAAAGGCTTGTGCAGCAGAAGATTGCCGCGACCGTGGTCAACGCCAGCATCAGCGGCGACACCAGCTCCGGTGGCCGTGCCCGCTTTCCGGCCCTGCTGACTCAGCACAAGCCCGGCTACGTGGTGGTGGAGCTGGGCGCCAACGACGCGCTGCGCGGCCTGCCGCTTGCCAACACCGAAGACAACCTCCTGCAGATCACCAAGGCTGCGCAGGCCGCTGGCGCGAAGGTGCTGATCGTCGGCATCCAGGTGCCGCCGAACTATGGCGGCGACTACACGCGACGCTTCGAGGCGGTGTTCTCGAAGGTGGCCAGCGCGACCAAGGCGGCGCTCGTGCCCTTCCTGCTCAAGGGCGTGGCGGATGCGCCCGATGCGATCTCGCTGTTCCAGGCCGATCGCATCCATCCAACAGCGGTGGCGCAGCCGCAACTGCTCGACAACGTCTGGCCCGAGCTTCGCAAGCTGCTGCCGAAGTAAAGCCGGAAGCCGCTGTGCGGCACTGTGGCGGCGGCAAAGAAAAAGCCGCCACAGGCACAGGCCTGCGGCGGCTTCTTGATGGGGATGCCAGGAGCGGATCAACCGTTCTTGGTGGGCAACTCGGGCACCGTGGGTGGATCGCGTTCGAGCGAGGCCACATCGGTTTCCGGGTCTCCGGGAGCCAGTCCATCGCTGCTCGGGCCGAGCTTGCGATACTGCTTTTCGCGGAGCTTTTCTTCCTTTTTCTTCTTCTTGGCCAGTTCTTTCTGGCGCTTTTCGTAGCCGTAATTTGGTGTTGCCACTGCTTCTCCTTGGGGCGAGGCAGTCACGGTGACTGCGCGTTGGCCTACTGTAAGCGATAACGGTACGTCTTCAGAGCGCCCGGAAGCTGACTTCCCAAGGCGGTCGACGCGCTTTTTTACATCCGCGCTACATCCTCGCGAGCGCCTGTTGCAGATCGGCCCGCAAATCGTCCACGTCTTCGAGGCCGACCGAGAAGCGCACGAGCGTGCCCTTGTAGGGCCAGCGCGCCACGCTGGCGTCACGCATGAGCCCGATGTCGTAAGGCACCACCAGGCTGACCGGCCCGCCCCACGAATAGCCGAGGCGGAACAGCTTCAGGCTGTCGCAGAAGCGGTCGACCTGCTCGGTGCTGTAGCGCTCATCAAAGACGACAGAGAACAGGCCTGCTGCCAGGTCGGTGGCACCACAGAGTGCACGCCAGTGGACATGGCCGGGCGAGTCTTCCAGCGCCGGGTGCAGCACCTGTGCAATTTCTTCGCAACCATTGAGCCAACCCGCCAACTCGCGCGCTGCACGATCGTGCGCGGCATAGCGCAGCGAGATGCTGGGCAGCGAACGCAGCAGCGTTTCCACATCGCCCACGCCGATGCCGAAGCCCATGCGCATGTGCGTGAGCTTGAGCGCGCGGTGCAGCCGCTCGTCGCGCGTGACCACGCTGCCCATCAGCACATCGCCACCGCCGCTGGGGTACTTGGTGAGCGCATGCACCGAGATGTCGACACCCTGCCCGCTGTCATTGAAATCGAAGGGCGCGAACGCAAGGCCCGCGCCCCAGGTGTTGTCGAGCGCCGTCATCACGCTGCGCGCACGGCAGATGTTCACGAGCGCGGGCAGGTCCGGAAACTCCATCGTCACCGAACCCGCCGCCTCGACCCACACCAGCCGCGTGCGGTGCGAAATCTTGGCCTCCAGGTCGACCGGATTCATCGCGTCGTACATGCGATGGGTGATGCCGAAGTTGGCAAGCTCGCCGGTGGCCAGCGCCTTGTTGGGGCCGTAGGCGTTGTCGGGAATCAGCACCTCGTCGCCGGTCTTCAGGAACGCGAACGAGACCAGCGAGATGGCTGCCAGGCCGCTGGGCACCAGCAGGCATTCGGTGCCGCCTTCGAGCGTGGCCAGTCGCTCTTCGAGCGTGAAGGTGGTCGGCGTGCCGTGAAGGCCGTAGGTGTAGCCGGCCTTGGTCTTCCAGTCGCGCGCGCGCATGGCGGCCACGTCGGCGAAGAACACGGTCGACGCCTTGAACACGCCGGGCTGCGGCGCGGCGAAGGTGTCGGGCGGGGTGTAAGGGTGATGAATCAGTGTCGTGGAAGGCTTGCTCATGTGCCCGATGCTAGCGCGACCGTCATATCCCGGAAAACGCCTCGCCCTAGACTGGCGCTCCCGCCCGCGCCGCCGGGAAACCAGGAACCCGTTTCATGCCGATCACCAACCCGCAGCTGCTGAACCACCCCTTCCTCCAGGAGATGTACCTCGACGCGTACTTTCCCGATTTCCTGGTGGACAAGTGCAAGCAGATCTTCGTTCGCCTGTGCGAGGCGATCGAAGCGCAAAAGCCTTCGGACAACGCCAGCCTGCTGCGGCTGACGCATGCCGCCACGGAAGAATTCAATGCGCTCGCCGAAGAGTTCGACGAGAACGGCAGCGAACTCGAAACCGCCGCACGCGAAGCCATTGCCGCGGACTTCGAGACCATCGCGAAGGCCTACGGGTTCGACATCGACACCGAAGAATTGATCTCGCCGCGCGACTGGTAAGCCGGCTGCCCGATGCCGCGCCCGGCGCACAATGCGCCGATGTGCCATCGCCTGCTTTTCACGGGCTTCACCGCATGCATCTGACACGGCCCCCTGCCCCGCATCTGCGGCCCTTCGTGCGGCTGCTGTGGGCTTCGGCGCCCGGCGACACACCCGCCGAGCGGCCCGGTGCCCGCGAACATGTGCTGCCCACCGGCGGCATGCATCTGGTCTTTCGGCTGTCCGGCCCGCCGTTGAAATTGTTCGACCGCACCGACGACGCACGGGGCCAGACCTTTGGCCACGCGATCATCGGCGGCGCGCGTGCTGCGTTCTATCTGCGTGATCTGTCGGTGACCACGCGCTCGGTCGGCGCGCAGCTGCAGCCGGGAGCCGCCCGCGCCCTCCTCGGTGCACCCGAAGACGCGCTGGCCGGGCAGCACACCCCGCTCGAAGCGGTGTGGGGCGAACGGCAGGCGGCAGACGCGCTCGAAAGGCTCCACGAAGCCGACGAGCCGGCGCTCCAGTTGCAGGTGTTCGAGGCACTGCTGACGCAACGCATCGCCACCTCGTTGCGCGCCGGCCTGCATGGCCTGCATCCGGCCGTGGCAGCAACGCTGGGCCCGCTGACCTCCTCGAACCCATCGATTGCGGCCTTGGTGGCGGACAGCGGCTACAGCCACCGCCGCTTCATTGCGCTCTTTCGCGGCACCATCGGCCTCGGCCCCAAGGAATACGCGCGCGTGATGCGCTTCGACCGCGCGCTCGCGCTGGCGGCCGATCCCGCACGGAACTGGATCGACATCGCGCTCGACGCAGGCTACGCCGACCAGGCCCATCTGAGCCGCGAGTTCTCCGCCCTCGCGGGCATGTCGCCACAGGCCTGGAGGCTGGCTGGTGCAGCATCGCCAAGACATGTGCCGGCCGCAGGTCAAATTCGTTCAAGACGCTAGCGGCACGGCGCGCCAGAATCAGCGCCACGACCTGCATCCCCTCCCCGAAAGGCAACCATCATGGCAATCCACGAGCTGTTTCCGTACCTGTGCGTGCACGACGCCGGCGCGGCCATCGACTTCTACTGCGAGGTGTTCGAGGTGAAGGAAATCTTTCGCCTCACCGAACCCAGCGGCCGCATCGGCCACGCAGAGTTGGACTTCCATAACGGCGCGATCCTGATGATTTCAGACGAATTCGCCGAGTGCAACATCTTCAGCGCCAAAACGCTTGGCGGCAGCGCTGTCACGCTGCATCTGCATGTCGACAACGCCGATGCGGTCGTGGCCCGTGCGGTCGCGGCCGGCGCGACGCTCGACATGGCGCCGCAGGACCAGTTCTACGGCGAGCGCTCGGGCGTTTTCCGCGACCCCTTCGGTCATCGCTGGAACGTGGGGCACAGCATCGAGAAGATGACGCCGGAAGAGATGCAGCGGCGCTACACGGCGATGTTCGATTCCGCGGGCTGACTCGCCCCCCGAACGTCAGCAGGCCTTGCTTTTTGATTTCGGCACGTTGTGCGTGACGCGCTGCGGCTGTTCAGGACGTCGCTCACGCCGACACGGTGCTCTTTTTCGCGAATGTCCCCCGCTTCGCTCCTCCTTTATTTCGCGAAAAAGAGCCCCGTATCGACGTGAGCGTTATGCAAAGCGGTCGTTGATCGGCGATGCACCAGCAGCGTGTCCATGTGCGAATGACACCGGGTGCTCCCCGCAGCGAAATAAAGGAGGAGCGAAGCGGGGGACATTCGCGGAGGGGAGCTCCCGGTGTCATTCGCACGCACCCCGAACAACGGCGCCTCGAACGCGCCTGCGGCGCAACGAGGCGAACGCTTTTCTACGCCAAGCCTGCCCTTTTTCGAAGCGATGCTGCCGCAGCAACGTTATCTGGTCGCGCGGCGGCCCGTTGCGGGCACCGCGATGGAAGCGACCGAAGTGCTGCGGCGCACCTGAGCCCGCAGGCTCAGGGGTTGTTGGTCAGACCGACCACTTCTCGAGCAGCTTCGCAGCGCCGAGCGAGTCGTAGCCCTCGAAGGGCTGATGGATCCAGGGGTTCGTTGCCAGGTACTCGACCGAGTAGTCGGGCGTGAAGGTCGACAGCGCCTTGGTCCAGATCACCGCGCTGCGCAGCTCGGTGATTGGCTTGTAGTTGTTGCGCAGCATGTCCATCACCGCGTGCAGCGTGTGGCCCGAGTCGGCCAGGTCGTCCACCAGCAGTACCTTGCCGGCGATCTCGCCCTTAGGCGTGGTGATGAAGCGGGCGATGTCGAGGTGGCCCTGCACCGTGCCTGCATCGGCGCGGTACGAGCTGGTCGACATGATCGCCAACGGCTTGTCGAAGATGCGCGAGAGCACATCGCCGGGACGCATGCCACCGCGCGCCAGGCACAGGATGGTGTCGAACTCCCAGTTCGACTGGTGCACCTTGATCGCGAGCTTCTCGATCAGGTTGTTGTACTCGTCGTAGCTGACGTAGAGATGTTTGCCGTCTTCGGTCAACATGGTCTGGTTCGTTCCTGTTCAGTCGGCGAGATAAGGGTGGCGCATCATGATCGTGTGATCGCGGTCGGGGCTCGTGGAAACCATGTGGATCGGCACGCCCGTGATCTGCTCGATGCGCTGCAGGTACAGCCGCGCATTGATCGGCAGCTTGTCGTACTGCGTGACACCCACGGTGCTTTCGCTCCAGCCTTCGAGGGTCTCGTAGATCGGCGTGCACCGCTCGATTTCGTCGGCGCCCATCGGCAGGATGTCGGTGATTTCGCCATCGAGTTCGTAGCCGGTGCACAGCTCGAGCTTTTCGAGGCCGTCCAGCACGTCGAGCTTGGTGATGCACAGACCCGACAGGCCGTTGACCTGCGCCGAGCGCTTGAGCAGCGCGGCATCGAACCAGCCGCAACGGCGGCTGCGGCCGGTGGTCACGCCCTTCTCAGCGCCCACGGTACTCATGTGATAGCCCGGGGTGCCCGGCGTGGCCCAATCAAGTTCGGTCGGGAACGGACCGCCACCGACGCGCGTGCAGTACGCCTTGGTGATGCCCAGGATGTAGTGCAGCATGCCAGGGCCCACGCCCGAACCGGCGGCGGCATTGCCGGCCACGCAGTTGCTGGAGGTGACGTACGGATAGGTGCCGTGGTCGACGTCGAGCAGCGTGCCCTGTGCGCCTTCGAACAGCAGGTTGGCGCCGTTGCGATGCGCGTCGTTCAGCTCGCGCGAGACGTCGGCCATCATGGGCTTGAGCAGCTCGGCGTGCCTCATGGCCTCGTCGAAGACTTCGTCGAAGTCGATGGCCGGGGCGCTCAGCACCTGCGTCAGCACGTGGTTGTGCAGCTCGAGCAGCACGCGCAGCTTGGTCGCAAAGCGCTCCGGGTGCTTCAGGTCCTGCACGCGCAGCGCGCGGCGGGCAATCTTGTCTTCGTAGGCCGGGCCGATGCCGCGGCCGGTGGTGCCGATCTTCTCGATGCCACCCTTTTCGCGATAGGCCTCGCGCGCGATGTCCAATGCGGCGTGGAACGGCAGGATCAGCGGGCAGGCCTCGCTGATGCGCAGGCGCGAGCGCACTTCGACGCCGGCCTTCTCCAGCCCTTCGATTTCCTCGAACAGCTTGGCAGCAGACAGCACCACGCCGTTGCCGATGTAGCACTTGACGCCGGGCCGCATGATGCCGCTCGGGATCAGGTGCAACGCGGTCTTCACGCCGTTGATGACCAACGTGTGGCCCGCGTTGTGGCCGCCCTGGAAGCGGACCACGCCCTGGGCGCTTTCCGTCAGCCAGTCGACCAGCTTGCCTTTGCCTTCGTCGCCCCACTGGGTACCAACGACGACCACGTTTCTTCCGGTGGTTACGCTCATGCTCGTTCCATTACTTCAAAAATTCAGATCGCTCGGACATTCCACTGGCCCGCTTGCTCGACGAGCTCGCGGTCGCAGTGGAATTCATCGATTTCGCTGCCGTGTCCCGGCAGCACGCAGACAACCGTTTCACCGGCCTTGCGCAATTTGGCAATCGCCTCGTGCAACCCGGCCGCGTCGCTCCAGGGCGCACGGATGGCGGCGCGCAGCGGGCGGGCCGGCAGCACGCCGACCAGCTCGCGCACGTCAAGGCTGAAGCCGACGGCGGGACGGTTGCGGCCGAACACAGCGCCGACCTCGTCATAACGGCCGCCGCGCACCAGCGAATCGGCCGCGCCCGGCACGTAGATGCCGAAGCGCATGCCGCTGTAGTAGGCGTAGCCGCGCAGGTCGGCCAGGTCGAAGCTGATCTGGCGACCCGCCACACCGTTCAGGCCGGCTGCCAGTTGCTTCAGGTCGGCCAACGCAACACCCACCTCGGGCGTGCCCTGCAGGGCCTTCGCGGCCTCGTCGAGCACCGACGCGTCGCCATAAAGCTGGACGAGCGCACGCAGGCCGTCGCGCGAGGCAGCGGGGAAATCCTTGGTGAGCGACTGCAGCTCGCTCGCATCCTTGGCGGCCAGCGCCGCATGCACGCGAGCCAGCGCCGCAGCATCGACCGGCACGCCGGCGAACAGCGCACGCACGATGCGGGCATCGGCCAGATCGACGATCACACCGTCGCGCAAGCCGGCGGCATCCAGGCAGTCGAGCGCCAGCAGCAGGGTTTCGGTGTCGGCTTCGAGGCCGGCATGGCCGTAGATCTCGGCACCGAACTGCAGCGGCTCACGGGTGGCGTGCGGCCGGTCGGGCCGGGTGTGGAGCACCGGACCGCAGTAGCACAGGCGGGTCACGCCATCGCGGTTCAGCAGGTGGGCATCGATGCGCGCCACCTGGGGGGTGGTGTCGGCACGAAGGCCCATGCTGCGGCCGGAAAGCTGGTCGACAAGCTTGAAGGTTTGGAGGTCGAGCGCCTCGCCGGTGCCGGACAGCAACGACTCAAGATGCTCGAGCAGTGGCGGCATTACCAGCTCGTAGCCATAGCCACGGGCGGTATCGAGCAACTGGCGTCGAAGTTCTTCGATGTGGCGCGCCTCGGAAGGCAGCACATCGGCAATGTGATCCGGGAGGACCCAGGCGGACATGGGAATCGGGGGCGTGGTTAAACCGGGATTCTACCGGGACCGCGCTACCCCAAGACCCAAAGGAGTGCCAAACCCAGCAGGATGCTGCAAAGTCCAAAGAAACGAAGCTGGCCGTCGCGCAGCTGCATGAGCTGCCCGAAGCCGCGCCGCCACCCTCCCGGCGACAAGAAAGGCAGGATGCCTTCGATCACCAGGACGAGCGCCAGCGCGCTCCAGAATGTGTCGGCGCTCACAGCTCCGAACGAATCAACGACGAGGCGCGTTGGTGGTCGATCCCGAGCCTTGCATGGCACGGAAGAAGTCAGACGACGGGTCGAGCACCAACACGTCGCTCTTCTTGTTGAAGCTCTGCTTGTAGGCCTCGAGGCTGCGATAGAACTGGGCAAACTGCGGATCGCGGCCGAAAGCCTCGCTGTAGGCCGAAGCGGCCTGGGCATCGCCCTCGCCCTTGATCTTCTGCGCATCGCGGTAGGCGTTCGCCACGATCACTTCGCGCTGTCGGTCGGCGTCGGCGCGAATCTTTTCGCCTTCGGCCGTACCGGTGGAGCGCAGTTCGTTGGCGACGCGCTTGCGCTCGGCCTCCATGCGGCGATAGACCGATTCCGTAATGGCTTCCACGTAGTCGACACGCGTGATGCGCACGTCGACGACGTCCACGCCCCAGGGCTTGGCGCCCTTCACGACCGACAGCACTTCGCGCTGCACGTCGGCCATCAGGGCCTCACGGCGCACCGAGATCAGGTCGCGCACGGTGCGCTTGTTGATGTTTTCCTGGAACGCATTGCGCACCACGCGGTTCAGTTGCATGGCACCCGCGTTTTCGTCGAGGCCGACGTTGCGGATGTAGGCCTGCGGGTCGGAGATGCGCCAGCGCACGTACCAGTCGATCACCACGCGCTGCTTTTCAGCGGTGAGCATGGGCTCGGTGTCCAGGCTCGACAGCGTCAGCAGGCGCTTGTCGATGTACGACACGTTCTGGAACGGCGGCGGCAGCTTGAAGTTGAGGCCGGGCTCGGTAATGACCTGCTTGATCTGGCCGAGGGCATAGACCACGCCGAACTGGCGCTGGTCGACCACGAAGAGGGTCGAGCTCAGCAGCACGAGCAAGACAAGGATCGACGAGGCGATGAATCCGATTCTGTTCATGTTCTTCTAGGCCTTTTTCAACGCACGTCGCGGTCACGCGAGCGGCCGTCGCGGGCGCGCACGTCGCTTGTCACGGGCGCCACCGGGATCACCGACGACTGGCTCGGCGCGGTGCCGGCAACACTGGGGCTGGCCGCATCGACAGGCGTTGCCGCCGCGCTGTTGCCGCTCATCTGCATCAGCTTGTCGAGCGGCAGATACAGCAGGTTGGAGCCCTGCTTGCTGTCGACCAGCACCTTCGTGGTGCTGGCATAGATCTGCTGCATGGCGTCCGTGTACATGCGGTCGCGAGTGACCTGCGGTGCCTTCTGGTACTCGGCCAGCACGGCACTGAAGCGGCCGGCGTCACCTTGTGCCTGTGCCACGATCCGCGCCTTGTAGGCCTCGGACTCTTCCTTGAGGCGCGAAGAGGTACCAGTGGCGAGCGGCACGACGTTGTTGGCATAAGCCTGTGCGTCGTTCTTGGCGCGCTCGCGTTCCTGGCCGGCCTTGAGCACATCGTCGAACGCAGCCTGAACCTGCTCGGGCGGACGCACGCCACCCTGCTGCAGGTTGATGCCGACGACTTCGACGCCGACCTTGTAGCGATCGAGGATGGTCTGCATCAGCGCGCGCACGCGTGGCGAGATCTGGTCGCGCTCTTCAGCAAGCGCCGCATCCATCTTCATCTTGCCGACCACTTCGCGCACCGAGCTTTCAGCCACCTGCACGATGGTTTCGGCGGGTGACTTGCTCTCGTAGAGCCAGGCGCGCGCATCGCTCAGGCGGTACTGCACTGCGAACTTGATTTCGACGATGTTCTCGTCTTCGGTCAGCATGGCCGATTCACGCAAGCCCGTGGAGCGGACGATCGCGTCACGACCCACGTCGGTGGAGCGGATCTGCGTGGTCACGACCACTTCGTGGCGCTGGATCGGGTATGGCAAGCGCCAGTTGAAACCGGCGCCCACGGTGGTCTTGTAGCGACCGAACTGGGTGACGACGGCCTGCTGGCCTTCGTTCACGATGAAGAAACCGGTGCCGAGCCAGATCAGGACGGCCACGGCCAACACGAGACCCAGGCCGAATCCTGCGTTTTTCATGTCTGGCTTGAAACCGTTGCCGCCACCGTTGCTGTTGCCGCCGCTGGGACGATTGCCACCGCCCTTGCCGCCGCCGAAGAAGCCGCCGAGCTTGCGATTGAGGTCGCGCCAGAGTTCGTCGAGGTCAGGCGGGCCCTGGTTGGGGCCTTGACCACGGGGGCGGTCACCGTTGTTGTTGCCCGAAGGCGGGGGCGGCGTCGGTGCGCCCGGGGGATTGGCATCAGGGGGGCGGTTGCCGGCCGGACGGTCGCCGTTGGAGGACGGCTCGTCGCCGCGACCCCACCGGCCATCGTTCAGATTGAACATGCCTAAAAACCCTCTCCGCGCTGGCTTTGAATTCATTCGCTTTGTTCTCTTGTCAGTGGCGGGATTGTGCCCAATCAATTGCCGGCATCGTGCAATTCAGCGTCTGCCCCAGGGGTCATCGTATCGACTACGGAGCCCGACCGCCGGGCAAGCTCGGCGCGCAGCAATGGCACGCCCTCGCCGCTCTTGGCACTGAGGAAGATGCGGGAGACCTGCACGCCGTCGATTTCCATCTCGTCCTGCAGATGCAGCGGATGCTGCGCGCTTTCAAGAGCATCGAGCTTGTTGAATACCAACAGTTGCGGAACGTCCTCGGCGCCAATGTCGCGCAAGACCGACTGAACCTCGCCCATCTGCTCGGGGTAGTGCGGGTTGGAGGCGTCGACTACATGCAGCAGCAGGTCGGCGTCGACCGCTTCCTGCAGCGTGGCCTTGAACGCGTCGACCAGACCGTGCGGCAGGTCGCGGATGAAGCCCACGGTGTCGGAGATCGACACCTGGCGCCGCGCATCGCCCAGGTAGAGGTTGCGCGTGGTGGTGTCGAGCGTGGCGAAGAGCTGGTCGGCCGCATAGGCGCGAGCCTTGACGAGCGCATTGAACAACGACGACTTGCCCGCGTTGGTATAGCCCACGAGCGAGATGTTGAAGGTCTCGCGACGCTCGCGTTGACGGCGTTGCGTGCCGCGCTGCTTTTGCACCTTGGCCAGGCGCTCGCGTGTGCGCTTGATCGACTCGTTGATCATCCGGCGATCAAGTTCGATCTGCTTTTCGCCGGGGCCGCCGCGCACACCCGCACCACCGGTTTGGCGCTCCAGGTGGGACCAGCGACGAACCAGCCGCGTGCTGAGGTACTGCAGGCGAGCAAGCTCCACCTGCAGCTTGCCTTCGTGCGAACGGGCGCGCTGGGCGAAGATTTCGAGAATGAGGAAGGTGCGGTCGTACACCGCGACATCGAGCTGGCGCTCGAGATTGCGCTGCTGCGCAGGACTCAAGGACTGGTCGAAGATGACTTCGCTCGCCCTGTGCAGGGCGGCCAGTTCCTTGATTTCCTCGGCCTTGCCACTGCCGACAAACAATGCGGCATCGGGCGCCTTGCGTTTGCACGCGAGACGGGCGACAGGCGTCAGGCCCGCGGTCTGCGCAAGCAGGCCGAGTTCCTCGAGTTCGCTGTCGAAATGGGGCAGACCGAAGTCAACGCCGACGAGAACGGCGGCGCCTTCCTGGCGTGGGATCAGTTCAGACAAGCGGAATCAGAAATAGGGAAAAAGCGCGGCGGCAAGCCGCCGCGCTCCGCGCGATCAGGCAGTGGCGTCGTCGTTCTCGGCAGCCGAGAAGTTGACGGCACGACCCGGCACGATGGTGGAAATGGCGTGCTTGTAGACCATTTGCGTCACTGTATTGCGAAGCAACACGACGTATTGGTCAAAAGACTCGATCTGGCCCTGCAGCTTGATACCGTTCACCAAATAAATGGAAACCGGCACATGCTCACGACGCAAGGTGTTCAGAAACGGGTCTTGCAGAAGTTGCCCTTTATTGCTCACGATATTCTCCGTGTTCAAGAGTAGTTGTTGGAGAGATGACCTTAACACAGGGTTTCTGCGCTGCAGCAATCGGGGTCAAAAGCCTTGAGAAAATAACGGTTCTCAAAAGACGGAACTTCCGATCCTGCTGCAACTCATCAGACGCCATCGGCGGCCAAGCCCGCTCAGTCGTCCTTGTCGGCAAACGGGTTTGCAGAGCTTTTGAACTGGATCCGCAAAGGAGTGCCGACAAGGTCGAACTCCTTGCGAAAGCGCCCTTCGAGAAAGCGCTTGTACGCCTCGGTCACATGCTCCAGCGAATTGCCGTGAATGATGATCACGGGCGGATTCATGCCACCCTGATGCGCATAACGCAGCTTGGGGCGGAACATCCCACCGCGCTTGGGCGCCTGGAACTGCACCGCTTCCAGCAACAGCCGAGTCAGCACCGGAGTAGACATCTTGCGCGTCGCCGACTTGTGGGCCTGCGCAATTGCCTGCCACACCGGACCCAGGCCCTGGCGCTTGATGGCCGAAATGAAATGCAGCGCCGCAAACTTCAGAAACGGCAACCGGGTTTCGATCTGCCGCTGGATCTGCTCGCGCTGGTAGCTGTCGACCGCATCCCACTTGTTGATGGCAATCACCACCGCGCGGCCGCTTTCGAGGATGTAGCCGGCAATGTGCGCGTCTTGATCGGTCACGCCCTGCGTGGCATCGAGCAGCAGCAGCACGACGTTGGCCGATTCGATGGCCTGCAGCGTCTTGACCACCGAGAACTTCTCGATCGCCTCGAATACCTTGCCCTTGCGACGCAGACCCGCCGTGTCGATCAGCTCGAAGTGCTGGCCATTGCGCTCGAACGGCACCGAGATGGCATCGCGCGTGGTGCCCGGCATGTCGAATGCCACCAGGCGCTCTTCGCCGAGCCAGGTATTGATCAGCGTGGATTTGCCCACGTTGGGCCGTCCCGCCACCGCCAGCTTGATCGGCTTGTTGGCGTCGTCTTCGTCCGTCTCGTCGTCGGGATCGGGGAGGTTCAGCGGCTCCAGGGCCAGCTCGACCAGGTCACGCATGCCCTGCCCGTGCGCAGCGGACACGCCGTGCACATCGCCGAAACCGAGTTCGTAGAAATCCACGAGCTTGGTGCCGTCGTGCATGCCCTCGGCTTTGTTGGCCGCCAGCACACAGGGCTTGCCGAGCCTGCGCAGTTCGTTGGCAATGTCGTGGTCTTGCGCTGAAAGACCCTCGCGGGCATCGACCACGAAGATCACCACATCGGCTTCAGCCACGGCCTGCCGCGTCTGCTTGGCCATTTCCTTGTAGATGCCGCTGCCCGCGTCGGGCTCGAAGCCGCCGGTGTCGATCACGATGAACTCGTGCTTGCCCAGGCGGCCATTGCCGTAATGGCGGTCGCGCGTGAGTCCGGCAAAGTCAGCGACGATGGCGTCGCGCGTCTGGGTCAGGCGATTGAACAGCGTCGACTTGCCGACGTTGGGACGCCCGACCAGGGCCACGACCGGCTTCATGGCCGGCCTTTCGATGGCGCGGTTTTCATGGTCGGGCCTTGCGAGTGAGAAAAGAAGAAATTATTCAGGGCGATAGCCAAACACGCCACCCTTGGCAGTCACGACCACAACCGTATTGCCGGCCATGACCGGCGCGACGGTGATGGCGGAGCCATCGGGCGTGACGCGATTGAGCAGTGCGCCGTCTTCGCGCGAAACGAAATGCAGGGAGCCGGTGTTCTCGCCAATGACGAGCGAACGGCCCACGGCCAGCGGCGATGTCAGGTCACGGTTCTTGAAGCGGGTCGATGCCCAGGCGCGCTCGCCATCGGCACGGCGCCAAGCCACGACGCTGCCGTCGGTCTCGGTGCCGTAGACGAAGCCTTGGTCGCCGCTGACGCCATCCGCGCCCAAAGCCGGCTTGCTCCAAACCAGCGTACCGCGCTGGGTTTCGACACAACCGACGCTGGCGTAGTACGCACGTGCGCAAACCGAATCGCCGACGCGGCTCACGCTGCCGGTCAGGTCGACCAGGCGTTCCACGTCGTTGGTGCCGCGCGGCGCAGCGATGGGAGATTCCCAGCGCGAGGTGCCGTTGGCGGGGTTGATACCCACCAGCCGGCCGCCGATGCCGGCCACCAGCGTGTCGCCCACGGCGATCAGCACGCCCGACTTGCGCAGTACGAGATTTTCACCAGCGCGCTGCTGGATCCATAGGCGACGACCGCTCTGGCCGTCCCAGGCGCTGATGCTGCGATCGGCGGTCTGCACGAACACGCGACGGCCAGCGACCAGCGGTGCGGTGAAGGCCTGGGCCGACAGCTTCTGCTTCCACAGGACCTTGCCGTTTTGAATGGCGACCAGTTCGTTGCCGGTAGTGACCACCGCGGCCATCGAGCCGTCGCTGCCGACACCTGCCGCCAGCGGGGCACCGGCGTTGGCGCGCCAGGTCTCGCGACCGGCACGGGCGTCGATGGCAACCACGGTGCCGTCGCTGCCTGCCACGGTCACCGTGTCGCCGCTGACATCGGTAGTGAGCGGAAAGCCGACTTCAGAAATCTTCACCGACCAGGCTTGGCGCACGCCGATCAGGGAGGGGTTGGCAGGAAGCTCGGCCGGCTTCGGTTTGCTGGTGCCAGAACAGGCGGCCAAGAGTGCTACCAAAACAATAGCTGATCCCGCACGCAAGGCGGTCGATTCAGGCATGAAACGCTTGAAATTCATGATGCGGTCAGGGAGTTTTGGGGGCTGCGGGAGTGACGGTAACGACCGGGGCCAGGCTCTTCGGGTCGACACCGACCGCGTTGAGCTTGATCTCGATCAGGCGGCGATAGTCGGAGGCAACGCCAAGGCCAGTCCAGGCCTTGCGGTACTCGAGCTGGGCTTCGTCGCGCTTGCCTTGGGCCAGGTAGATGTCGCCCTTGCGATCAGCCACCAGCGGCTCGAATTCTGTGGGCACCTTGCCGTCGAGTTGCTTGAGGGCTTCGTCGTACGACTTGCTGTCGAGCAATTCGGCCGCGAGCCTCAACTTGGCAATGGCCTGATAGCCCGGGTCGATGGCGCTCTGCGCCACCCAGCCCAGCGCAGCGCGCGATTCTTCGACCTTGCCCTTTTCGTACAGCGTCTTGGCGACCAGCAGGCCGGCCTGTTGTGCATAAGTGGTGCCGGCAAAGCGCGCCTTCATGTCACCCAGTACACGCTGGATGCGCTCGACGTCGCCGGACTGCGTACTGCGCTCGACCTCGTCGTAGAGCGCTGCGGCCTGTGCAGCCTTGTTGCGCTGGAAGTACTGCCAACCGTTCCAGGCCACGAAGGCACCGGCGACGAGCAGCACGACCCAGGTGATCAGGGTGCCGTAGGTATTCCAGAAATGCTTGAGCTGGTCGAGCTGTTCCTGTTCTTCGAGATCGAGATGGGTTGCCATGCGCAGTCAGATGTTGGGAGCCGGCGATTGTAGGGTGGCGGCCCAGGTGGCCACTTCAGCAAGCGTTCGGGAAGTTTGCGCACCGCTTCCGTCGCGCAGCGCCTTGAGAGTCACTTCGCCGCGTGCAAGTTCATCGGCGCCGAAGATCAGGGCGTAGGTGGCACCGCTGTTGTCGGCCCGCTTGAACTGCGATTTGAAGCTGCCGAGGCCATCGACCGTGGCCGCATGCATCTGCACACGGACACCGGCGTCGCGCAGTTGCTGCAGCGTGCCCAGCACCACGGGCATGGCTGCCGCATCGGGCACGACGGCATAGACGTCAGGCACGGGCATGGGAATGTCGGTGCCCTGCTCCTTCATCAGGTCGAGCACGCGCTCCACGCCCATCGCCCAGCCCACGGCGGGCGCCGGCTTGCCGCCGATCTGCGCGATCAGGTCGTCGTAGCGGCCGCCCGCGCACACGGTGCCTTGCGAGCCGAGGCGGTCGGTCACGAACTCGAACACGCTGAGGTTGTAGTAGTCGAGCCCACGCACCAGACGCGGATTGATGGTGTAGGTCACGCCATTCGCATCGAGGATGGCCTTCAGGCCATCAAAGTGCGCGAGCGACTCGGCACCGAGAAAGTCGATCAGCTTCGGCGCCGATTCGACGACTTCCTTCATCGCCGGATTCTTGGTGTCAAGGATGCGCAGCGGATTGCTGTGCAGGCGGCGCTTGCCGTCTTCATCGAGCTTGTCGACATGCTTCTCGAAGTGGGCAACGAGCTGGGCGCGATGCAGCGCGCGCTCGGCCGGTTGGCCCAGGCTGTTGAGTTCGAGGCGAACGTCGGTCAGCCCGATCCGCTTCCAGAGCGCATTCGCGAGCAGGATCAGTTCAGCATCGACATCGGGGCCGGCGAAGCCGAGTGCCTCGGCGCCGATCTGGTGGAACTGGCGAAAGCGCCCTCGCTGCGGTTTTTCGCGACGGAACATCGGGCCGATGTACCAGAGGCGCTTGCCGCCGTCGTACAGCATGTTGTGCTCGATCACCGCGCGCACCAGACCAGCGGTGTTCTCGGGCCGCAGCGTCAGATGGTCGTTGTCGCCGTACTTGTCCGAGCGGTCGTGGAAGGAGTACATCTCCTTCTCGACGATGTCCGTCACCTCGCCGATGCCGCGCACGAACAGCGCCGTGTGCTCCAGGATCGGTGTACGGACGTTGCGGTACGCATAGCGCCCCATCAGGTCGCGCACGGTGGCTTCAAGCCACTCCCAGCGCGCCGATTCGGGCGGCAATATGTCGTTCATGCCTTTGACGGCATTCAATTTATCAGCCATGGATCTGCGGAGGTGTCAGGCAGCGACGGCGTGTTCGCCGCCGAAGCGCTTTTCGATGTAGGTTTCTACGAGTTGATGGAACTCGTTGGCGATATTGTCGCCGCGCAGCGTGAGGGCCTTTTCGCCGTCGATGAAGACCGGCGCGGCGGGCGCCTCGCCGGTGCCGGGAAGGCTGATGCCGATGTCGGCGTGCTTGCTCTCGCCGGGGCCGTTGACGATGCAGCCCATGACGGCCACCTTCATCGTCTCGACGCCCGGATACTTCTTGCGCCAGACCGGCATCTGCATGCGCAAGTAGTCGTCGATCTGCTTGGCCAGCTCCTGAAAGGTGGTGCTCGTGGTGCGGCCACAGCCCGGACAGGCGGTGACGCTCGGCACGAAGATGCGCAGGCCCAGGGCCTGGAGAATCTCGGAAGCAATCACCACTTCTTGCGTGCGCGACTCACCCGGCTGCGGCGTGAGCGACACGCGGATCGTGTCGCCAATGCCCTCTTGCAGCAGGATCGACAGCGCCGTGGCCGAGGCCACCGTGCCCTTGGTGCCCATGCCCGCCTCAGTCAGCCCCAGGTGCAGCGGATAGTCGCAGCGCTTGGCAAGCTCGCGGTAGACCGATATCAGGTCTTGCACGCCACTCACCTTGCACGACAGGATGACTTGATTGCCGCTCATGCCCATCGATTCGGCCAGCTTGGCGGACTCGATGGCCGAGGTGATCAGCGCTTCGTACATCACCTGCTTGGCATCCCAGGGCTCGGCGCGCTGGCTGTTGATGTCCATCAGGCTGGCAAGCAGCTCCTGGTCGAGGCTGCCCCAGTTCACGCCGATGCGCACCGGCTTGTTCCAGCGCATGGCGGCATCGATCATCTGGCCGAACTGGCGATCATGCTTGTCGCCCTTGCCGACGTTGCCGGGGTTGATGCGGTACTTGCTCAACGCTTCTGCACAGGCCGGATAGTCGGTCAGCAGGCGGTGGCCGTTGTAGTGGAAGTCGCCGATCAGCGGCACGTCGATGCCCATGCGATCGAGCTGCTCGCGGATGTAGGGCACCTGCGCTGCTGCTTCAGGCGTATTGACGGTGATGCGCACCATCTCCGAACCGGCGATGGCCAGTTCCTTGATCTGGATGGCCGTGCCGATGGCGTCGACCGTGTCCGTGTTCGTCATGGACTGCACGCGCACAGGCGCATCGCCACCGACCGTGACGACACGCGGGCCCCAGACCACGCTGGCCTGGCGCGAACGGCGCGCCTTGGGCGCCGCCGATTCGATGGGTTGGGGAGTGCAGTCGGTCACGATGTCACCTCGAAACGCGCCACGCCGCCACCGCGGGTGACAGGCTTCAGATCGTAGGCTTTTCCGCGCACCTGCACATCGACGGCCGAAGCGCGGCCGATCACGACGGACAAAGGCAGCGTGCCCGACAGCCCGACCGTTTCGCCGGCCTTCAGGCTGCGGCGCAGCAACTGCTTGCCGCCGGCTTCGGTCACGGTGATCCAGCACTCTTCGCGTGCGACGAAAACGAGCTGCTGGCTGCTGCTCTCGACAGGGGCCGCGGACGCAGCCACGGCGGGCGCCGGTGTCGTCGCAGCATTGGCGCTGGCTGCAGCAGGGGCATCGCCTGCGGGCCCGTTCGGTGCCACGGCCTGCGCGGGAACGGTCTCAGCAACCACGCCCGAAGCACCTGAAGATTGTCCGTTTGCGGAAGGCTCGGTCGTCGAACCCGCATCGGATTCACCACGCGCGGTCAGGCGCGACACGGAGGCGCCGATCTGATCGAACACCGACTGTGGCAGCCAGAACAGCGCACCCGCGCCCACCAGCAGCAGCACCACGACCGTCAACAGGGCGCGCGACGGCAGCCCGCTGGAGCGGCTGCTGTTGTTCCAGCGCGGCGTTCCCGAGGTGATGTTCGTCTTGATCGTGCGATCGGCCACAGCCAGCGACACTTTGTGCGTGCTGGGCAGTTTCGCAAGCACCGGCGCGGGGTCGATGCGCAGCGCGCGGCAGACGCTGCTGGCCAGCGCGCGGGCGAAGACCGGGTCGGGCAGCGACGCAATGTCGTCCGCCTCGAGCGCCAGGAGTTTCTGCGGCGGTACCTTCAGCGCGGCAGCCACCATCTCGATGTGCAGGCCATGGGCCTCGCGTGCCTCGCGAAGCATGTCGCCGGCCGTCTTTTGCTTGATGTCGCCTTCCTCGAGCGGCTGCGCCGCGGAAGTGCCGAACTCCGAAACCCGATCAGTCATTGAAATTCCCGCGCTCGTACGCTGATGCCTCCCGCGACTGGGGGAAACGTCGCTGAAGTTGGCCTCCCAACTGTGCAACGGCCTCGCGGTTGTTGAGCTTTCGCTCGATCTTGATGCCGAGCCAGAGCGTCTCGGCGCTGGCCGAGGGGCTGTTGTTGACGCGGCGGATGTAGAACTGCGCGCGCGACCATTCTTCGCGCTGCGCGAGCACCGAGGCCAGGTTGAAACCGACCACCGGGTTGCCGGCATCGATCTCGTAGGCCTGCATCAGGCTGCGTTCCGCCTGCGGGCGCAGACCGGCCTTGAGCTCGCAGACGCCCTGCGTCATCAGTGTCTTGGCGCGGTCGGTGTAGCCGGGCACCGCGAGCGCTTCGGTGAACTGCTGCGCCGCATCGCCATAGCGGTTCTGCTGGCACAGCAGCCAACCGTAGTTGTGGCGGATGTTGGGGTCGCGTGGATTGATGGCAATGGCGCGGCGGAAGCTGTCTTCGGCCATGCCCGCATCTTCGAGCCGCATGTAGACCAGGCCGCGCAGGTTGTAGGCGTCGGCGTAGTTCGGATCGGCGACCAGTGCCTGCTTGATCTCGTCGAGGGCCACGGTGGTCTGGCCATTCTGGAAATAGCCGGAGGCGAGTTCCATGCGCAGGCGTGCACGGCGCTGCCGGCTGGTCTCGTCGGACTCGGTCACGATCTCCGAGCCCTTGCCCGAACTGCTGTCGGCCAAGCTGGTGGTGGTGGTCCGCGTGTTGACGCAGCCCGCGAGCAGAAACGCCACGGCGACGCCGGCAAAGCTTGCGGCCAGCATTCGCTGCGCGCTTGCGGTCGTCATCGGAAAGGCCATGCTCATTGCGTCAATGCTCCTGGGGGGCGGTCTTGCGGACCGGATGCAAAACAATGGGGTGCTCGGCGGTCGCACGGCGCTGAGCCATGCGCTCGGCCGCGCGGGTGCGATCCTTGACGTCGCCGGCGAGCTGCCCGCAGGCGGCATCGATGTCGTCGCCGCGCGTCTTGCGCACGGTGGTCACGAGGCCGGCTTCGCTCAGCGTCTTGGCGAATGCCAGCACGCGGGGTTGCGGCGAGCGCAGCAGGCCCGAGGCCGGAAACGGATTGAACGGGATCAGGTTGAACTTGCACGACACGCCATGCGTGCGCACCAGTTCGACCAGTTGCTTCGCATGCTCGGGCTGGTCGTTCACGCCGTCGAGCATGCAGTACTCGAAGGTGATGAAGTCGCGCGGTGCGTGCGCCAGATAGCGCTTGCAGGCTTCGAGCAGCTCGGCAATCGGGTACTTGCGATTGAGCGGCACGAGGTCGTCGCGCAGCGCGTCGTTGGGCGCATGCAGCGACACGGCCATGGCCACCGGGCAATCGGCGCCCAGGCGGTCGATCATCGGCACGACGCCAGAGGTCGACACGGTGACACGGCGGCGCGACAGGCCATAGGCGTTGTCGTCGAGCATGGTGCGCAATGCCGGCACCAACGCCGAGTAGTTCTGCAGCGGCTCGCCCATGCCCATCATCACCACGTTGGAGATGACGCGCTCCGTGCGCTTCAAATGCTTGCGCAGGAAATGTTCGGCAAACCACAGCTGGGCGACGATTTCGCCCGTGCTGAGGTTGCGGCTGAAGCCCTGATGCCCTGTCGAGCAAAAGCGGCAACCGACCGCGCAGCCGGCTTGAGACGACACGCACAAGGTGCCGCGGTCGTCTTCGGGAATGAATACGGCTTCGACGGCATTGCCATCGCCGACGTCGAACAGCCACTTGATCGTGCCGTCCTTGGATTCGTGCTGCGTGAGAACCGGCAAGGCCTCGACGCATGCGGTGGTGGCGAGTTTCTCGCGCAGCGACTTGGCCAGATCGGTCATCTGGGTGAAGTCGCTCGCGCCACGCTGGTGAATCCAGCGGAACAGTTGCGTGGCGCGAAATTTCTTCTCGCCGAGTTTTTCGCAGAACGCGGCCAGCCCCTCGAGATCGAATTCGAGCAGATTGGCCGTGGTCATGGAATCAGTCGACAAACAGCTTCAGCGTGCGTAGACGTTGAGGCCGGCGAAGAAGAACGAGATTTCGTTCGCGGCGGTTTCAGCTGCGTCCGAACCGTGCACGGCGTTGGCGTCGATGCTGTCGGCGAAGTCGGCGCGAATGGTGCCGGCGGCGGCCTTCTTCGGATCGGTGGCGCCCATCAGGTCACGGTTCTTGGCGATGGCATTTTCGCCTTCGAGCACTTGCACGAACACGGGGCCCGAGATCATGAACTCGACCAGGTCCTTGAAGAAGGGACGCTCCTTGTGCACCGAGTAGAACTGCTCGGCTTCGTTGCGCGACAGGTGCACCAGCTTGGCGGCGATGATCTTGAGGCCGGCAGCCTCGAAACGGGAAACGATCTTGCCGATGACGTTCTTGGCGACGGCGTCGGGCTTGATGATGGAGAGGGTACGTTCGATAGCCATTGAAATGCTTTCTGAGCTTTGATTTTGAAGTGTTTTGTCACAACTGCAACGAGTTTGTTGCGTCGCATATCGACAAAGCCTTTGATTTTAACCGGCGCAGCCCCCGGGATTGGTGAAAACCCCGCGAAAGGCCGCGCTGTAACGGCAGGCTTTCAGCGCCCGCGACGGCGTCCGCCGCCTTGGCCACCCTGGCCGCCGAAGCCACCACCACCGCCGCCTCCCCCGCCACCACCACGACGGCCGCCTGGGCCGCCGCGCTGCTCCTTGCGTTGACGCGAGAAGCTGTCGGCACCGATGTAGCCCAGCGAGGTCTTCATCGGATCGGGCTGGTTGGCTCCGCTCGGCTGACTGTCGTCACCCTGCGGACGGTTGCCTCCGCCCTGCTGACGATTGCCGCCGCCGTTGCCACGACGCGCCTGTCCTTGCGGAGGACCGCCATTGCCGCCACCGCGATTGGCACGACCGCCACGGTCACCGCGCGGTGGGCGGCCATCGCCCAATGGGCTCGGGATCGGCGCCTCGCGCCCCTCGTCGCGCGGGTCACGCATCTCGCGCGGCTGGCCGCCACCTGGCTGACCGCCGTTGCGGCCGCCACGGCGCTTTTTGTTGCGGCCATTCCGGCCACCACCTTCGGGGCCGCCCGGGCCACGCTGCGGCGGAGCCGCAGGGCGTGCAGCCGCGCCGCCGGAAGCCTGGAACAGCGCACGGATGTCGCGCTCGTCGAGTTCCATCCAGGCACCGCGCTTCAGGCCGCGCGGCAGCACCATCGCGCCGTAGCGGATACGGATCAGCCGGCTGACCGCATGGCCCACCGACTCGAACAGGCGCCGCACTTCGCGGTTGCGACCTTCGGAGATGGTCACGCGGTACCAGCAATTCGAGCCTTCGCCACCGCCCTCTTCGATCGTGCCGAACTGGGCCATGCCGTCCTCGAGGCGAACGCCTTCCAGAAGCTTTTTCTTCTCTTCGCTGCTCAGCGCACCCAGCACCCGCACCGCGTACTCACGCTCCAGGCCGAAGCGCGGGTGCATGAGCTGGTTGGCCAAGTCGCCGGAGCTGCTGAACAGCAGCAGGCCTTCGGTGTTCAGGTCGAGCCGGCCGACCGATTGCCACTTGCCCTGCTGCAGGCGCGGCAGCTTGCGGAACACGGTGGGCCGGTTCTGCGGGTCGTCGTGCGTCACCACTTCGCCCACAGGCTTGTGGTAGGCGATCACGCGCGGCGGCGGCGGCGCGATACGGTAGCGAATCGGCTTGCCGTTGATCTTGACCTGGTCGCCGTACTGGATGCGCTGGCCGATGTGGGCGGGCTCGTTGTTGACCGAAATGCGCCCCTGAAGGATCAGTTGCTCCATTTCGAGCCGCGAGCCGAGGCCCGCCTGCGCCAGCACCTTGTGCAGCTTGGGCGAGTCGGCTTCGGGCAGCAGCACGCGCTTGAGCGGCGGCACCTCGGGGCTTTCCTCGTCGGCATCGAACTGGCCCGAAATGACATCGGCAAAGCGGATCGGCTCGGGCGGGAGCGCATTGCGCTGCTCGCGGTCGGCGGCGCGGCGCGCGCGGTCGAGGTCGTCCTCTTCCTCGTCGGGCTCTTCTTCGTCCTCGTCGTCGCCGTCGACCTGATCGTCCCGGTTGTCACGATCGCTGTCTTCCGGACGGGGCGCCTGGCGCGCCGCCTCGACCGGGGCGGCGGTTGCCGCGACCGGCTCGGTCACCTCGGGAGCCTGGGCAACTTGCGCCGCTTCGGGCGCAACCGCCACCTCGTCAGCCACGGGTTGCTCGACCGGCTTCTTCTTGCGGGGGGCACGCGGCTTCTTGGGCTCCTCGGCCTCAACCAGCGCAACAGATTCAGGCGCTACCGATTCGATAGCACCATCCGCAGCCTTCTTGGGCGTGACTGCCCTTTTCTTCTTCTTGACTTCGGGCTCGACCGGCAGCATTGCCGCGTCGTCGGTGTCGGATGGGCTCATGAGGTTTTTCCGGGAGAAACTGCGTGGGGATCGACCTCGTCCGGGGACGCGGTGTCGGGTTTGGGCTCTGGCTCGGGCTGGAGCGCTGGCTCTGATGCCGGCTCGGCTTCCGGAGTCAGGTCGGGCTCTGGGAGGTGTTCGGCAAACAACTCCGGCTCAGCCTCAGGCGTGGCTTCAGTTGCGTCGGCCGCGGCAGCGTTTTCGGCAATCTGCGCCTGTGCGGCTTCAATGACTTCGGGCGCGGACTCGACAGCCGTGGACGCATCCCCCGGCACTTTGTCCTCCTGCGCCACAGGAGCCTGCGCTTCTTCGATAGCGATGTCGATGGGCAGGTCGGCCTGCTCACCCGACGCCCGCTCGAGGGCATCGACCAGGGCGGCCTGCTGCGCCGGCGTTTCAATCAACGGAAGCTGGTCGAGCGACGCAAGGCCCAGATCGTCGAGAAACTGACGCGTGGTTGCATAAAGCCCCGGCCGGCCGACCGTTTCACGGTGGCCGATGACTTCGACCCAGCCGCGATCCTCAAGCTGCTTGAGGATCAGCGAATTGATCGTGACGCCACGGATGTCTTCCATGTCGCCGCGCGTGGCCGGTTGACGGTAGGCAATGATGGCCAGCGTCTCGAGCGCGGCGCGCGTGTAGCGCGGCGGCTTCTCGGGGTGCAGGCGATCAAGGTGGTCGCGCATCTCGGGCCGGCTCTGGAAGCGCCAGCCGCTGCCGACGCTCACCAGCTCCAGGCCGCGTTGCGCCCAGTCTTCCTGCAGTTCTAGCAACAGCACCTTGATGGTGTCCACGCCCAGCTCGTCGTCAAAAAGCACGCGCATGTCGCGCACCGGCAGCGGCTGGCTCGAACAGATCAAGGCGGTTTCAAGAATGCGCTTGGCATCCGCCGTATTCATGGTTCGCGTTATCCGGGAAAAGGCGTCTGGTAGACGCTGGCTCACAAGGATGAAAGGGGGAGGCGTTGCCGGCACTCGGCGAATGCAACGCGGGGCCGGCATCGAGGGCCGGCGAGGCCCTCGGGCCGTCAGGCGCGATTGTAGTCCAGCCCCCAGGACTGCAAAGCCTGGGCAAAGTCGGGCGGCGGCGGCGAGCGAAACTCCATAGGCGCTTGCGTGACGGGATGCACGAAGGCCAGCCTGAAGGCGTGGAGCGCCTGGCGTGCCAGGCCAGCCGCCGGTGCGCCACCGTAGAGCGCGTCCCCGACCAGCGGATGGCCGATGGACGCCATGTGCACGCGGATCTGGTGGGTACGGCCGGTTTCCAGCGTGCAGCGCACCGCGCAGCCATCGGCATGGCTGTCCAGGCGCTCGATCAACGTGCGCGCGGTCTTGCCCGGATGGCGCTCCAGGTCGACCACGGCCATGCGCAGCCGGTTGCGCGGATCGCGGCCGATGGGCGCATCGACCTGCCGGGCGGCAGCGCCGACCCACGGTTTATGCCCCATCGCCAGATACTGCCGCTTGACCTCGCGCGCAGCGATCAGCGCCACCATGGCATCCATGGTGGCCCGCGTACGTGCCACGACCATCAGCCCGCTGGTGTCGCGATCGAGCCGGTGCACGATGCCGGCGCGTGGCAGCAACACAGCCTTCGGGTCCAGCGCCAGCAGGCCGTTCAGCAGCGTGCCGCTCCAGTGACCCGGTGCCGGATGCACGACCAGCCCGGCCGGCTTGTCGATGATGCGCAGGTGCTCGTCTTCGTGCACCGTGACAAGGTCCATCGCCTCGGGGCGAAAGGCCTGACTCTGAGGCGTGGGCCGTAATTCGATGCGACCGGCCTGCCCCGCCTTCACCGTGGCCGAAACCTTGGTGAGCGTGCGCCCCTGCAACTCCACAGCCCCGGCCTCGATCAATTGCTGCAGGTAACTTCGGGAAAATTCGGGCACCAGCGCTGCGAGCGCGCGGTCCAGCCGCTGGCCGTGCTGGGCCGGGTCCACGACGAAGGGACGCAGCTCGCTGGGCTCGATCGGGTCTGCGCCGTCTTCGTGTTCGGACGCCTCCACGATCTCAGGGGTATTGCCCGAAGGGCCGGTCGATATAATTGAGGGCAACTGTTTCACGAAAGCCGTATGTGATGTTTCGCGCCAAATTATCGGTCCCCACCTGGATCGCGCTCGGCTTAGCGGCTGTGCTTGCAGCCGGCTGCTCTTCCACCAAGGAAGACAAGACTGCCGGCTGGAGTCCCAACCGCATCTATTCCGAAGCCAAGGACGAGTCCGGATCGGGCGCCTACGACAAGGCCGTGCCGCTCTACGAGAAGCTCGAAGGCCGTGCCGCCGGCACGCCGCTCGCGCAGCAGGCCCAGCTGGAAAAGGCTTACGCCCAGTACAAGTCGGGTGAAAAGGCGAATGCCATCGCCACCATCGACCGTTTCATGAAGTTGCATCCGGCCAGCCCGGCCCTGGACTACGCGCTCTACCTCAAGGGCGTGATCAACTTCAATGACGACCTCGGCATGTTCGCGTTCCTGACGCGCCAGGATCTGTCCGAGCGCGACCAGAAGGCCGCCAAGGAGTCGTTCGAGTCCTTCAAGGACCTCGTGACGCGCTTCCCCGATTCGCGCTATGCGCCCGATTCGCGCCAGCGCATGAACTACATCGTGAACTCGCTCGCCCAGTACGAAGTTCACGTGGCCCGCTACTACTACTCGCGCGGCGCCTATCTGGCCGCCATCAACCGCGCGCAGATCGCGCTGGCTGACTACCGCGAAGTGCCGGCGCTCGAAGAAGCCCTGTACATCATGGTGAAGTCGTACGACGCCCTGGGCATGAAGGAACTGCGCGACGACGCGCAACGCGTGCTGACCACCAACTACCCACAGAGCACGTACCTGGCGAACGGCTTCCGCGGCAAGGACGATCCTTGGTGGAAGGTCTGGTAAGACGGGCCTCTCAGCTCTTCACCACCAAACCATCCTCGCGTCTCGGCGCGTAACGCCAAAGCCTCCCAACGGGAGGCTTTGGTGCTTTAGCGGCTAGTTCTTGAGTGCTTCCAGCGCTGCGTTGAAGTCCGACTCGTTGTCCAGACGCCGCATTGGCGGCAATGCCGCCAGCAATCGGCGCCCGTAGCCCATTGCGACCAGGCGGGTATCGCAGATCGCCAGCACGCCGCTGTCGGTCTCGCGCCGGATCAGCCGCCCTGCCCCCTGCTTCAATGCCACGGCCGCCTCAGGCAGCGAATAGTCGCTGAACGAACTGCGGCCCTGGGCCTCGAGGCGCTGCGAGCGCGCCTCGACCAGCGGATCGTTGGGCGGCGGGAACGGCAGCTTGTCGATCACCACCAGTTGCAAGGCATCGCCCGGCGCATCGAAACCCTCCCAGAACGAAGCTGACGCGACCAGCACGCAACCCGCGCGCCCTGCGCTCGCGCCTTCACGGAAACGATCCATGAGCACGCGCTTGGGCAGCTCGCCCTGCACCAGCACCTCGGGCCTCGCGTCCGCTTCGAGCAATTCGAACTGCTGCTTCATCGCATCGCCGATGGTGCGCAAGGCGCGCAGCGTGGTCGTCAGCACCAGCGTCCGCCCGCCCAGTTCGGCGGCGCCATGCGCGGCCAGTTCGGCGACCCGCTGGCTGTGCACCGGATCGTTGGGCTTTGGAAAAGCGCGCGGCACATAGAGCGCAGCCTGCGAGGCGTAGTCGAACGGGCTCTGCACACGCAGCACCTCTGCATCGTGCAGGCCGCAGGGCTCGGTGAACCAGCGCAAAGTGGGCTCGTCACCCAGCGTGGCCGAGGTGAAAACCCAGGCGCGACCGCCATCTTCCTGCACCGGCTCCTCGCGCTCGATCTCCTCGCCATAGGCGTCGACCTCGGCCTCGACCTGCGTCTCGGCAATCTTGAGCACGCGCTTGCGCATGGCCTCGGCGATATCGAGCGGCGACTCGATCAGCCGCAGCTGCGAGCCCACATCGACCCAGCGCACAGAGTCGACCTCACAGGGCAATGCGAAACGCGCCGTGCGTTTCGCGAGTTGCCGCGCCCGCTCGTGCAAGCGCACGAAGTCGGGCGAGATTTCACTGACCGTGTCGAGCCCTTCGGCCGCCATCTCGAAAGAGTGCTGAAGGTCATCGAGCGACCGTTGCCAGGCATCGGGATCGATACCCTCCGGCGAAGGCCCCAGCCAGCGCAGCTTGGCACCTGGCCACTGCTTGCCGACCACCAGCCGTAGCTCGCGCGCGGCGCGCTCGACCCCCGAGACCAGTTGCTGCCAGTCGACCAGCCCGCGCGCATGCTGCAAGCCGGCGCCGAGCATGTCGCGCGCAAAGTCGAGCGCTTGCCCGCTGCCGAGCTGTGCGCCGAGGAACTGCACGCCGGTTTCATTGAGCTGGTGGGCCTCGTCGAACACCACCACGCTGACGGTCGGTAGCAGTTCTGCCATGCCAGTCTCGCGCACCGCAAGGTCGGCAAAGAACAAGTGGTGGTTGATGACCACGATGTCGGCCGCCAGCGCCTCGCGCCGGGCCAGGTTGACGTGGCAAGGCTTGAACTGCGGGCATTGCGCGCCCAAGCAGTTCTCGCGCGTCGATGTGATCAGCGGAATCAGCGGCGAGCGCTCGTCGAGCCCCGGCAGCTCGGCCAGGTCGCCCGTGCGCGTGGCCTTCGACCATTGCTCGATCTTGGCCAGCGTGCGCAGGCTGCCACGCTCCGGCAGCGATGCGTCGTGGCGCGCCGTGTCCAGGCGGTGCAGGCACAGATAACTGCCGCGCCCCTTGAGCAGCGCCGTGCGCACCGGCAACCCGAAAGCCTCGACCAGCCTGGGCAAGTCACGGCC
The DNA here is from genome assembly GCF_014302995.1 of Variovorax sp. PAMC26660. Taxonomy (NCBI): domain Bacteria; kingdom Pseudomonadati; phylum Pseudomonadota; class Betaproteobacteria; order Burkholderiales; family Comamonadaceae; genus Variovorax; species Variovorax sp. PAMC26660. Next base: position 5,683,835 of record NZ_CP060295.1, on the reverse strand, counting down.
GAACAACTGGTCTTGCAGCGTCTTGGTGGCGGTCGACAGCAGCACACGCTCGCCGCTCAGCAAGGCCGGCACGAGATAGGAAAAAGTCTTGCCCACGCCGGTGCCCGCTTCGACCACCAGCACACCGCCCTGGTCGATGGTGCGGGCGACCGCCATTGCCATTTCGGTCTGGCCCGAGCGCTCGCGGAACTGATCGGCAGCGCGCGACAACACACCATCGAGCGCGAAGGCGTCGCGCACCTTGTCTTCGAGGCTTTCGGTCACGCAGGCTCTCTCGGGTCGAGCATGTTTTCGACGCGCGTGATCTGGTCGCGCAACGCAAGGCGGCGCTTTTTCAAGCGCCGCAGCAAAAGCTCGTCTTGCGGCGATGCTTCGGCCAGTCGGTCGATGGTGGCGTCGAGATCGGCATGCTCGATGCGCAGTTCGATCAGCTGGCGGGAAAGGGAATGAAGATTGGAGTCCAACGGTGGGGAGCGAACGCGGGGTTTTCGCGGCGCATGTTCATTCGATAATACGTCCTGACTCGAATCTTCGAGAAGACAGAAAACGCGCCTCAGGCGCATATGCCTCATGACTCAAGGCTTTCGACTCGCAGCGGCCACAGGACTCCACAAGGGTGACCGCCCCTACCAGCAGGACCAGGTGCTGATGATGAGCCATCCCCGCATCCCCGGCTGCGTGCTGGGCGTCGTGGCCGATGGCATGGGCGGGCGCAGTGGCGGACGCAAGGCGTCCGACCAGGTGCTGATGACGGCGCGCCAGCTCTTCACGCGCTACCAGCCCGGCCGCGACAACCCCGAGGCCATGCTCAAGCAGATGCTGGAAGACTCGCACACGGTGATCAAGCTCACCGCCATTTCGAGTGAACAGGAGCCGCACAGCACGCTGGCTGCCTTTCTGATGAACCCGAAGGGCGACTGCGCGTGGATTCACGCTGGTGACTCACGCATCTATCACTTCCACGATGGCCAGCTCATCAAGCGCACGCGCGACCATTCGTACGTGCAAGCGCTGATCGACCGCGGCCAGATCAGCGAAGCCGAGGCCAACGTCCACCCGCAGGGCAACATCCTGCTCGGCTGCCTGGGCATGACGACCACGCCGCCGCCCATCGACCCGCACTACATCCCAAAGATGGAATCCGGCGACCTGCTGATGGCCTGCAGCGACGGGCTCTGGCACTACTTCAGCCCCGAAGAACTGGCGAGCGTGCTCTATGCGCAACCGCCGCGCGATGCGGTTGAAATCCTGGTCGGGGAAGCGCGCCGCCGGGCTCGTGGCACCGGCGACAACATCTCGATTGCCGTCCTGAGGCTCGACGCGCTACCGGCTGCGGCCTGATTAGCTTGCCGCGCCCGCGCCTTCAGCGCGCAGGCGACGAAGCGGCCGGTGCCGGCGGCAGCGGCGCACCGCGCGGCTTGGTGCGATTGGTGTTCTGCCGCTCGCGGCTGGCCCGATGCTCCTCCGCGCGTTTTTGCTTGCTCTCGTACTGCTGCACGGCAGTCGGTGCCTCGGCTTGGCGTTGCGCGGCCTTGGCCTGCTCGTCGGCGTTCGCCTTTTGCTTGGATTCGAACTGGCGCTGGCGCTCGGCATCTGTACCGGCCGTGGCGGCCCGGCTGGTCGCATGGTCAGCGGCCCGCTGCTCGCGATCTTTCTGGTTCTGGACTGACTGATCCCGCTTCTCGGGCGAATCCTCCGAACGTGGCGTGCTCGCCTTCTGGTCGAGCTTCTGCAGCTCGGCAGCCCCGCTGCGCTGGCGCTGGATGTCGTTGATGGCGGTTTCCTGCCGCTTGATGTTGCCGGTTTCCGTGCGTCGACGGTCGCGGCTCTCGCGCAGGCAGTCTTCGACCGCGAACTTCTTGTAGCAAGCGACCCGCTCCTGCACGAAACGCTGTTCGATGGCCGCTCGCTCGGCAGACAGCCTGCGGCGTTCGGCTTCGAGGTCGGCACTGCCTGAAGCCGCGTTGGACTGCGCCCAGAGCGGAAGGCTGGCCAGTGTCATCAGCAGGGCAAGAGCGATTTTTTTCATGTGAGTCGGGTGTCGACGATGCGTCGTTCGAGGGCAAGAAACTCGCTCGACTGCATTTCAGTGAGCCGGGAAACCGTGCGCGGAAACTCGTGCGCCAGCGGACCCTCGGTGTACAACGCCTCCGGCGGAACCTCAGCCGACATGATGAGCTTCACGCGGCGGTCGTACAAGACATCGATCAACCAGGTGAAGCGGCGCGCTTCGGAAGCCATGCGCACCGGCATGTGCGGCACGTCAGACAGCAGCACCGTGTGGTACTGGCTGGCGATCTCAAGGTAGTCGTTCTGCGAGCGCGGCCCACCGCACAGCGTCTTGAAGTCGAACCAGACCACGCCGCCGGCCTTGCGCCGTGCGCGGATCTCGCGCTGCTCGATGTGCAGGATCGGGTTTTCGTCGGCCGTTTCGGCCAGCTTGTCGAAGGCCTTGCGCATTTCCTTTTCGGACGCCGCATCGTTGGGCGTGAGGTACATGCGCAGTTGTTCGAGCGTGCGGCGCCGGTAGTCGGTGCCGTTGTCCACGCTCAGCACTTCGAGCTTCTCGTTGAGCAACGCAATCGCGGGCAGGATGCGGTCGCGATGCAGCCCGCCGGGATACAGGTCGTCGGGCTTGAAATTGGAGGTGGTGACAAAGCCCACGCCGTTCTCGAACAGCGACACCAGCAGCCGATGAAGAATCATCGCGTCCGTGATGTCCGCCACGTGGAACTCGTCGAAGCAGATCAGCTTGTAGCGCTTGGAAATGCGCAGCCCCAGCTCGTCGAGCGGGTTGACGGTGCCCTGCAACTCGCGCAGCTCGCGGTGCACTTCGCGCATGAACTCGTGAAAGTGCAGGCGCGTCTTGCGCCGCAGCGGCACGGCGTTGAAGAACAGGTCCATCAGGAAGCTCTTGCCCCGCCCGACGCCACCGTACATGTAGACGCCACGCGGCAGCTCGGGCCGGTTGATGAACTTCTTCAGCGCATTGGAGCGCTGCGCCTTGTACTCGGCCCATTCATTGGCGCAGCGATCCAGCGCCTCCACGGCACGCAGTTGCGCGGGATCGCTGTGGAACCCGCGCGCAGCGAGTTCCGCCTCGTAGGCCTGTTTGACGCTGGTCAAAAGATCAGAAGTTCAGCGTGCGCTTGTCGACCGCCAGAGCCGCTTCTTTCGTGGCTTCCGACAGCGACGGATGGGCGTGGCAGATGCGCGCGATGTCTTCGGCGCTGGCCTTGAACTCCATCGCCACGACGGCTTCGGAGATCAGCTCGCTGGCCTGCGGGCCCACGATGTGCACGCCGAGGATCTCGTCGGTCGTTGCGTCGGCCAGGAACTTGACCATGCCGGTCGTGTCGCCCAGCGCGCGTGCGCGGCCGTTCGCCAGGAACGGGAAGGTGCCGGCCTTGTAGGCGCGGCCCGAGGCCTTGAGCTGCTGCTCGGTCTGGCCGACCCACGCGATCTCGGGGTTGGTGTAGATCACCCACGGCACGGTGTTGAAGTTGACGTGGCCGTGCTGGCCCGCAATGCGCTCCGCCACGGCAACGCCCTCTTCCTCGGCCTTGTGCGCCAGCATCGGGCCGCGCACCACGTCGCCGATGGCCCACACGTTGGGCAGGTTGGTCTTGCAGTCGTCGTCCACTGCAATGGCGCCGCGCTCGTCGAGCTTCAGGCCCACGGCTTCGGCATTCAGGCCGATGGTGTTGGGCACGCGGCCGATCGAGACGATCAGCTTGTCGACTTCCAGCGTCTGGGCTTCGCCCTTGGCATTGGTCCAGGCAACGCTCACGCCCTTCTTCGACGACTTGATCTCGCCGACCTTGACGCCGAGTTCGATCTTGAGCTTTTGCTTGTCGAAAGCCTTCTTGGCTTCCTTGGCGATCTGCTCGTCCACCGCGCCGAGGAAGGTCGGCAGCGCTTCGAGCACCGTGACTTCCGCGCCGAGGCGACGCCACACCGAACCCATTTCAAGGCCGATGACGCCAGAGCCGATCAGGCCCAGCTTCTTGGGCACCGCGCCGATGCGCAGCGCGCCATCGTTCGAGAGGATGTTCTCTTCGTCGAACGGTGCACCCGGCAACGCGCGGGCATTGGAGCCCGTGGCGATGACGATGTGCTTGCCGCTGATCGACTCTTCGGCAGCGCCCGCCACCTTGAGCTCGTAGCCGGTTTCATCGGTCTTCACGAACGATGCGCGGCCGTGGAAGAACGTGATCTTGTTCTTCTTGAACAGGTACAGGATGCCGTCGTTGTTCTGCTTCACGACCTGGTCCTTGCGGGCCAGCATCTTGTCGAGATCGAGGCCCAGGCCTTCGACCTTGATGCCGTGGTCGGCGAAGTGATGGCCGGCCTGGTCGAAGTGCTCCGACGATTGCAGCAGCGCCTTCGAGGGGATGCAGCCGACGTTGGTGCAGGTGCCGCCCGGCGCGGGGCCGCCCTTGCCGTTCTTCCATTCGTCGACACAGGCGACGTTGAAGCCGAGTTGCGCAGCGCGAATGGCGGCGATGTAGCCGCCGGGGCCGCCGCCGATGACGACGACGTCAAATTGCTTGGTCATTTTTTTCCCAGTTTCTTGAGTTGGAACGCGCCCGCATGGAGGACAACTCCAAACACGCCGGTTTGGGCGAGCAGCGTTTCACGGTTCGGCCCTTCCGGGCCAAAAGTAATCGTTGTGCCGGGTGCGGTCCTGCACATGAACATGTGGCTCGCATCCAGGCATTCGATGCGACCCGCTGCATGCAGGTCGGCCCAGCCCCAGTCCTCGTATTCGCGAGGCCGGAAACGGCGCACGGTCGCGCCTTCCTTGGTGCTTCCGGTTTCAGTCACGGTCCAACGCGGCAGGTTCGACTCGCCTTCTGCGGGCACTTTGTCCGCATCGGCGTCGGGCGCACGCTGGATGGTCACGTCGGACGGCGCAGGCATGGCGCGAGCGGTCCGCTCGCCCTTGATCCATTCGAGACGGTAGGCGCCGCTCCACGCGTCGACCTGCTGCGGCGTTGCCGCTGCGGCCCCGAGGGGACCGAAGCTCAACGCACACACCAAGCCCACGGCCGAACGACGCATCGCGCTCTCGGATCAGATGTCGAACAGCAGGCGCGACGGATCTTCCAGCGCTTCCTTCATGGCGACCAGGCCCAGCACGGCTTCGCGGCCGTCGATGATGCGGTGGTCATAGCTCATGGCCAGGTAGTTCATCGGGCGGATGACGATCTGGCCGTTTTCCACCACTGCGCGGTCCTTGGTGGCGTGCACGCCGAGGATGGCCGACTGGGGCGGGTTGATGATCGGCGTCGAAAGCATCGAGCCGAAGGTGCCGCCGTTCGAGATCGAGAACGTGCCGCCGGTCATTTCCTCAATGCCCAGCTTGCCGTCTTGTGCCTTCTTGCCGTACTCGGCAATCTTCTTCTCGATGTCGGCAAAGCTCATCTGGTCGGCGTTGCGCAGGATCGGCACCACCAGGCCACGGGGCGAGCCGACAGCGATGCCGATGTCGAAGTAGCCGTGGTACAGGATGTCGTTGCCGTCGACCGATGCGTTGATCACCGGGTACTTCTTGAGCGCATGCACCGCAGCCTTCACGAAGAAGCTCATGAAGCCGAGCTTGACGCCGTGCTCCTTGGTGAACGCGTCCTGGAACTTCTTGCGCAGGTCCATGACCGGGGCCATGTTCACTTCGTTGAAGGTCGTGAGGATGGCGTTGGTCGATTGCGATTGCAGCAGGCGCTCGGCGATGCGGGCGCGCAGGCGGCTCATCGGCACGCGCTGTTCCGGGCGTTCGCCCAGGTCGGGCGCACCAGCCGAAGCAGCGACTTGCTGCAGCGCGGGCTTGGCAGCCGGCACGGCAATGGTGGCGGCAGGCTTGGCGCCCGAAGCGACCGCGCCGAGCACGTCGCCCTTGGTGACGCGGCCGTCTTTGCCGGTGCCGGCAACGTCGCTGGTCTTCAGGTTGTTGTCGGCCAGCAGCTTGGCGGCGGCGGGCATGGCAACGTCGGACTTCGAGCCGCCGGTGGCGGCGGCAGCGGCTGGCGCTGCAGCAGGAGCCGCAGCAGCGGCGGGTGCGGCTGCCGGCGCGGCGGCTGCGCCCTTGCCTTCGGTGTCGATCCGGGCGATCAACTGCTCGGCCACCACGGTGGCGCCATCAGGTTGCACGATCTCGGTCAGCACGCCGGCCGAAGGGGCCGGCACTTCGAGCACGACCTTGTCGGTCTCGATTTCGATCAGGATTTCATCGACGGCGACGGCATCGCCGGCCTTCTTCTTCCAGGTGAGCATGGTGGCTTCGGCCACGGATTCGGAAAGCTGGGGGACTTTGACTTCTACGATAGACATTTGGAGTGAGCTCCGTTTTGTTCTTGAAGGTGTTCGTGTGAAAAGGGACGGGTTTTACTTGGTCAGCACGAAGCCCTTGAGCTTGCCAAATGCGCCATCGACGAGCGCCTTCTGCTGTTCCTGATGCAGGTGCGAGTAGCCCACCGCCGGCGATGCCGAAGCGGCACGGCCAGAGTAGCCGAGCTTCTGGCCTTCCTGCATGTTCTCGTGGATGTAGTGCTGCACGAAGAACCAGGCGCCCTGGTTCTGCGGTTCGTCCTGGCACCACACCACGTCGACGAGGTTCGGGTACTTCTTGATCTCGGCGGCAAACGCCTTGTGCGGGAACGGATAGAGCTGCTCGACGCGGATGATCGCCACGTCGTCGGTGCCCTGCTCTTCGCGCTTCTTGGCCAGGTCGTAGTAGACCTTGCCCGAACAGGCGACCAGGCGCTTGACCTTCTCGGCCTTCAGGCCCTTGCTGTCCGGAATGACTGTCTGGAAGCTGCCCTTGGTGAACTCGGCCAGCGGCGAGGTCGCGTCCTTGTTGCGCAGCAGCGACTTGGGCGTGAGGATGATCAGCGGCTTGCGCAGGTTGCGCACCATCTGGCGACGCAGCACGTGGAAGATCTGGCTGGCCGTGGTCGGCTGCACCACCTGCATGTTGGTGTCGGCGCTCAGTTGCATGAAGCGCTCCAGGCGTGCCGAGCTGTGCTCGGGGCCCTGGCCTTCGTAGCCGTGCGGCAGCATCATGGTCAGGCCGTTGACGCGGCCCCACTTCACTTCGCCCGAGGCGATGAACTGGTCGATCACCACTTGCGCGCCGTTCACGAAGTCGCCGAACTGGGCTTCCCAGATCACGAGCGTGTTCGGGTCGTTCGAGGCGTAGCCGTATTCGAACGCGAGCACGGCCTCTTCCGACAGGATCGAGTCGATGACGACGAACGGCGCCTGGTTTTCAGCAACGTTCTGCAGCGGCGTGTAGGTGCCGGTGTCGAACTTCTCGCGGTTCTGGTCGTGCAGCACGGCGTGGCGGTGGGTGAACGTGCCACGGCCGGAGTCTTCGCCCGACAGGCGGACCGGATAGCCGCTGGCCACCAGCGAGGCGAAGGCCATGTGCTCGCCCATGCCCCAGTCGACGTTCACGTCGCCGCGGCCCATGGCGGCGCGATCGTCCAGCACCTTCTTCACGAGCGGATGCACCGTGAAGCCTTGGGGCGGGGTGGTGATCTTCTCGGCCAGGCGCTTCCACTCGGTGGACGGAATGGCGGTGTCGCCGGCGTCGGTCCACTTCTTGTTGAGATACGGGCTCCAGTCGACGGCGTACTTGCTCTTGAAGTTGGTGAGCACAGGGTCGACCGTGTTCTTGCCTTCGTCGAAAGCCGCGCGTTGCGCCTTGACCATGTCGTCGCCGAGCGTGTCGCCCAGGCCTTGAGCGGCCAGCTTGTCGGCGTACAGCTTGCGCGTGCCGGGGTGCTGGGCGATCTTCTTGTACATCAGCGGCTGGGTGAGCGAAGGCGTGTCCTGCTCGTTGTGGCCCAGCTTGCGGAAACAGATGATGTCCACGACCACGTCCTTCTGGAACTCCATGCGGAAGTCCAGTGCGAGCTGGGTGGCGAGCACCACGGCTTCGGGGTCGTCACCGTTCACGTGCAGCACCGGTGCTTCGATCATCTTGACGATGTCGGTGCAGTACAGCGTCGATCGGCTGTCGCGCGGGTCGCTGGTGGTGAAGCCGATCTGGTTGTTGATGACGATGTGCACCGTGCCGCCGGTGGAGTAACCACGGGTTTCGGCCAGCGCCAGCGTTTCCATCACGACGCCCTGACCTGCGAAGGCGGCGTCGCCGTGCACGATCACGGGCAGCACCTGCTTGCCCAGCGGGTCGGCGCGACGGTCCATGCGGGCACGCACCGAGCCTTCGACCACGGGGTTCACGATTTCAAGGTGCGAGGGATTGAACGCAAGGCTCAGGTGCACCGGGCCGCCGGGGGTGGTCACGTCCGAGCTGAAGCCCTGGTGGTACTTGACGTCGCCGCTGGGTAGTTCTTCGGGTGCGGTGTGATCGAACTCGGCGAACAGGTCGGCCGGCATCTTGCCCAGCGAGTTGACCAGCACATTGAGACGGCCGCGGTGGGCCATGCCGATCACGATTTCCTGCACGCCCTTGATGCCGGCCTGGTTGATCAGCTCGTCCATCGAGACGATGAAGCTTTCGCCGCCTTCGAGCGAGAAGCGCTTCTGGCCGACGTACTTGGTATGCAGGAAGCGCTCGAGGCCTTCGGCTGCAGTCAGGCGATTCAGGACGTGCTTCTTCTGCTCGGCGCTGAGCTTGGGATTGGTGCGGGCGCCTTCGAGCCGCAGTTGCCACCAGCGCTTGTGGTTCTGGTCGGTGGTGTACATGTACTCGGCACCCATCGTGCCGCAGTACGTTTCGCGCAAGGCGTTGAGCAGGTCGCGCAAGGACATGGTGTCCTTGCCGAAGAATGTGTTGCTGGTGTTGAACACCGTCTCGAGGTCGGCATCGGTGAAACCGTAGAACGAGGGTTCGAGTTCCGGAATGGCGGGACGCTCGGCGCGCTTGAGCGGGTCGAGGTCGGCCCAGCGGGCGCCGACATTGCGGTAGGCGGCAATCAGTTGCTGGACGGCGGTGCGCTTGCGGCCGAGTTCGGAATCGGCGCCGCTGGCAACGACCACCTTGGTCGTGCCCTGCTTCGCGCGTTCGGCGAAAGCATTGATGACCGGCAAGTGCGGCACGTCGCGGGTGTTGGTACCGTCCGCCGCGGGCACGTTCTGCAGGGCGTCGAAATACGAACGCCAGTTGTCAGGCACGCTGCCGGGATTGGAGAGGTAGTTTTCGTACATCTCTTCGACATAGGGCGCATTGCCGCCGAAGAGGTATGTGTTGCCTTGATAGGCTGTGTACGCCGATGGCGTCGATGAATCGCTCATGATCCGCTGACCTTCGCTTCCCTGAGGGAAGCACTAGCTGGTTTAAGAAACCTTCCGCGACACGGCTGAACCGGTTGGCGGATGCGACTGTGGCTGGGGAAGGGCCTGAGTACCTTGGCATTGTGCCACGTCAACCATATGACGACCGGGTGGGGCTTCGCAACCCCTTGCCTGCTAAGTCAGGCGGAAGAAAGTAACTGTTTGATCTGCTGCAGCGTGGCCGGATCGTCGATGGTGGTCAGGTCGCCGGGGTCGCGCTGTTCGCAAACCGCCTGGATGGCGCGCCGCAGCAATTTTCCACTTCGGGTCTTGGGCAGCCCGCTGACAAAGCGCACGCGGGCCGGCCGCGCCAGCGCGCCGAGCTGGTCGGCCACCACCTTCATGATCTCGCCTTCCAGCTTGAGGGCCACGTCGGCGTCGGTCACAGCGCGCCCGTCCTTGGGCACGACGAAGGCCATCGCGACCTGCCCCTTGAGTGCATCGGCCACGCCGACCACCGCCACTTCGGCCACGTTGGCATGGCCTGAAATGCTCTCCTCGATCTCGCGCGTGCCGAGGCGGTGGCCCGCCACGTTGATCACGTCGTCGGTGCGACCCAGGATGTAGAAGTAGCCGTCCGCGTCGCGGATGCCCCAGTCGAAGGTCGAATAGACCATCTTGCCGGGCACGCTCTTCCAGTAGGTGTTGACGAAGCGCGCGTCGTCTTTCCACACGGTCTGCATGAAGCCGGGCGGGGTCGGGCCCTCGACCACGACGACGCCCTTTTCATTCGGGGCGGTCAGTTCCTCGCCGGTTGATTCATGCAGGATCTTGATGCGGTAGCCGTACATCGGAACGCCCGGGCTGCCGAACTTGCTGGCCTTGGGCTCGACACCGTTGGCAATGGTGATCATCGGCCAGCCCGACTCGGTCTGCCAGTAGTTGTCGATGATCGGCACGCCCAGGCCTTCGCTGATCCAGCGCGCGGTTGGCTCGTCCAGCGGCTCGCCGGCCAGGAACAGCGCACGCAGGCTCGACAGGTCGTATTTCTTGAGCAGCGCCGGGTCTTGCTTCTTGAGCACGCGCACCGCGGTGGGCGCGCTGAACATCACCGTCACCTTGTACTTCTCGACCAGCCGCCACCAGATGCCGCCGTCGGGCTGCTGGTCGATGCCCTGCGTGGGCAGGCCTTCGTACATCAGGGTCGCCATGCCGGCGATCAGCGGACCATAGACGATGTAGCTGTGCCCCACGACCCAGCCGATGTCGCTGGTCGAGAAGTAGGTTTCGCCGGGCCGGCCATCGAAGATGTGCTTCATGCTCGCGGCCAGCGCCACGGCATAGCCACCCACGTCGCGCTGTACACCCTTGGGCTTGCCGGTGGTGCCGCTGGTGTAGATGGTGTAGCTGATGTCGATGGATGCCAGCCACGTGCAGGGCACTTCGGCGTCAAGGTGCTTCTGCCGCAATGCGCTTGCCAGATGGTCGCGTCCCGCTACCAATTCCATAGCAGCGAGCCCGCGATCGGTCAGCAATACCGCCGATGGCCTGTATTTCGACAGCCGGATCGCCTCGTCGAGCAGCGGCTTGTACGCAATGACCTTGCCGCCGCGCGAACCCGCGTCGGCGCTCACGATCACCTTCGGTTCTGCATCCTCGATGCGCGTGGCCAGCGAACCGCTGGCGAAACCGCCGAACACCACGCAATGGATCGCGCCGATGCGCGCGCAGGCCAGCATCGCGAAGGCAGCCTCCGGGATCATCGGCATATAGATCAGCACGCGGTCGCCCTTGCCCACCCCCAGTTCGATCAGGCTGGCGGCGGTGCGCTGCACCTCGGCGTGCAGTTCCTTGAAGCTGTAGCTCTTCTCGACGCCGGTTTCGGTGGAAACGAAGATCAGCGCCGGCTGATCGCCTCTATCGGCCAGATGCCGGTCGACCGCGTTGTGGCACAGGTTGGTGGTGCCGCCGACGAACCAGCGCGCAAACGGCGGCTGGCTGGCATCGAGGATCTGTTGCGCGGGCGTACCCCAGTCGATCAGCTTCGCCTGTTCGGCCCAGAAGGCTTCGGGCGCGTCCACGGACTGGCGATAGAACTCTTCATAGCGGCTCATCTGGATTTGTCTCCTGTTCTGAATTCCGTTCCGGCTGCATCGCCAAAACTGAATTCATAATTATGGAGACCGATCTTGCAGCAAGCTGACGACCGGAACAATCCGGCCCAGCCCCACGGCCCGGCCGTGGTTCGACTATCGGATCAGTGCCTGCAGGTCATGGAATGCCGGATGTTCGGCGGTGCGCAACCACTCGAAGCCGACCATCTCGGTGGTCACCAGCTCGGCGCCGGCACCGGCAAGCCGGTCGAAAGCGGCATCGCGGTTGCGCTCGGTGCGCGAGCCGCAGGCATCGGTGACGACCCAGACATCAAACTCGTCTTCCAGCAGGTCGAGTGCCGTCTGTAGCAGGCAGACATGTGCTTCGCAGCCGGCGATCACGATCGTGTTGCGCTCTTCGGCTGCGGCGGCGGGCTTTTGCAGATGCTTGGGCAGGCTGCGGGCATTGCCTTGCGGCACGGCCTTCGCCGGGGCGCGCAGCCATTCGCCGAGCCCCTCTTCCACGCCGCTGAAGTGCATCTTGGCCAGGGTTTTCTTGCAGAGCGCGCGGATGTCCGGCAGGTTCTCGCCCAATTTCGACGGGTTCTGCTCGGTGCCCCAGACGGGTACATCGACCCACTGCGCCATCTTTGCGAGGCGCACGGCGTTTTTCGCAACAGCCTCGTTCTCGAAGACCGCCGGCATCAGCCGAGCCTGGTAGTCGACCAGCACGAGTTGGGATTGCGAGGCGTCGAGCAGCATGAACAGTGTCTTTCTTCAGATAGCGATGGAGTTGGGTTGAACCGTACCACTGAAAAGATCGGGTTGGCCGGGGTCGACGGCATCGGGCACATCTTCTTGCGCGCCCATTGAGGCAGTGCACCGCAGCACCAGTTGCGCCAGATAGACCTTGAACAGCGCGTCTGCCGACTGCCTGAACATGCGGATGCGCCCCGTGTGCTGCATCAACAGCAGGCCGACGCCATGTGCAAAAAGCGCCGTGTTCTCCTTGAGCGCGCTCGCAGCGTCGAGGCCCAGAGCCAGCAGCGCGTCTTCGCAGGGGCGCAGCGCGTCGTAGAGGTGGTCGTTGAGTTCGTGGTCCAGCTCACTGGTCAGCCCGCGGGGCCGCATGCCGTGCACCAGATAGAAGCCGAGGTCGAGGTCGCGCGGGTTGGCAGCATAGAAATCGAACCAGGCCTGTGCCCTGGCGGCCAGGGTCTTGTCGGGCCATTGCCTGGAGACCCGCGCCTCGGCCACGGCCGCCCGCAGGCGCAGGAGTGATTCGTCGAGCAAGGCGGCGTAGATCGCCTCCTTGCTGTCGAAGTAGGAATAGATGGCGCCCGGTGTGTAGCCGGCCCTCTTCGCGATTTCACGGATGCTCGCGCCCTCGATGCCGGCCTCCGCGAACACCGCACGGGCAGCATCGAGCACCAGCGCGCGGCGTGCGTCGGTGAGCGTCTGGCGGCGCTGGAGCTTGGCTTGCATCGGCGGACTATAGCTGCGGCTCGGTCGCCGGTTCACTATTTTTCACATTGATTGAAAAATTGAACAATGTTCAAATAATTGATCGAGATATCCCAAAAAAAGCGAATTCACCGGAGACAACACGATGAACGCCCCCCTCCCCACCGCCACCCTGATGTCCGGTACCGACTACCGCGAGTCGCTGCGCCGCTATCGCCCTACCGTGTTCGTGGATGGCCGCCGCGTCGACAGCGTGGCCGACGAAGCCGCCTTCCAGCCCGGCATCAATGCCATCGCCCTCACCTACGACTACGCGCTCAGGAAGGAATACGAGCCGCTGATGACCGCCGTGCAGCACACCAGCGGCAAGCGAGTGAACCGGCTCTCGCACATCAACACCAGCTCCGGCGACCTGCTCAACAAGCTGGAAGCCGTGCGGCTGGTCTGCCAGGAAACCGGCTGCGCCCAGCGCTACCTGACGCACGACGCGCTCAACGCCATCGCCCAGGTGTCGGCCCGCATCGACGATGCACGCGGCAGCACCGAGCACACCGCCCGTTTCCACGACTACCTGCACCGCATCCAGGACGAAGACCTGACCCTCGGCGTCGCCATGACCGACGCCAAGGGCGACCGCAGCCGGCGGCCGCACGAGCAGGCGAACGTCGACAGCTACCTGCACGTGGTCGAGCGCAACGCGCACGGCATCGTGATCTCGGGCACCAAAGCCATCGTGACCGGGGCGCCCTACGTGCACGAACTGCTGGTCATGCCCTGCCGCAACATGGGCAAGGAAGACGCCGACTTTGCCGTCTGCTGCGCGGTGCCGTTGGACGCGCCCGGCCTCACCATCGTCGCGCGTCCGGCCGGTCGCCCCGGTGAAAAGTTCGAACACGGCGACGCCTTGTTCAGCCGCAAATACGGCCAGAGCACCGGCGTGTGCATGTTCGACCGGGTCTTCGTGCCATGGGAGCGCGTGTTCTATGCCGGCGAATGGGAACACTCGGGCCACCTGACCTACAGCTACGCCACCCACCACCGCCACAGTTGCATCGGCGCCCGCGCCGGCTTCGGCGACCTGCTGATCGGCGCCGGCGCGCTGATGTGCGAGGCCAACGGCTTCGACCCGGGCAAGGAAAGCCACCTGCGCGAGCAGATGGTCGAGCTGATCACCATCACCGAGAGCTTCTTCGCCTGCGGCGTAGCGGCCAGCGTCTATGGCAAGGCCGACGAACAGTGCGAGGTCTTCATGCCCGACCCGGTGTTCAGCAACATCGGCAAGCTGCTGCTGGCCACCAGGATCTACGACATGCACCGCATCGCCCACTACGTGAGCGGCGGCCTGATCGTCACCCTGCCCGGCCCCGACGAAGACCACAACCCCGAGACCGCCGCCCGCCTGTCGGATGTGCTGCGTGCCAACCCGGCCATCCCCTACGAGCAGCGCATCGAGACCGCCCGCTTCATCGAAGACCTGACGGCCGGCTACCAGGGCGGCTGGTACAGCGTGATCAGCCTGCACGGCGGCGGCTCGCCTGCGGCGATGAAACAGGAGATCTGGCGCAACTACCCGGTCGGCTCCAAGGTCGAGCTGGTCGAACGCATCCTCGAGCGCGGCATCGCGGCCGATGGCTCGCCCGCCGCAGCGCCGCACGACCCGGCACGTGCCATCACGAAAAACCGACAACCCGGCAAGTGCTGCGACACCGGCTGCACGACACCCGGGCAGCCGGTGATGGTCGACCTGCCGGCATCGCTGCGCACCTAAACTGCGTCGAATGAAGATCTTCTCGAAACGGCTTGGCCTTGTCGTGCTGGGTCTTGGCGCCGCATGGCTCGCCGTGGGCTGCGGCGGCGTGCGCAAGACCACCGTGCCGATGGCGACCAGTTTCGAGAAAAGCAGTTGCACGAACAAAGTCGACACGCTGCTGGTGATGCTGCCCGGCGCGTATTCGACCCCCGAGGAATTCAAGCGCGAAGGCTTCGTCGAGGCCCTGCGCGACAACCGGGTCGCGGCAGACGTGATGCTGGTCGACGCCCACCTCGGCTACTACAACGACAAGACCATCCTCGAGCGCCTGAGCGCGGACGTCATGGCGCCGGCGCGCAGCCAGGGCTATCGCAAGATCTGGATCGTCGGCATTTCCGTCGGCGGCTTCGGCGGACTGCTCTACGCGCAGACGCACCCCGGCGAACTTGCGGGACTGGTGACGCTCGCCCCCTACCTCGGCGAACGCGCGCAAAGCACCGACATCGCCAATGCGGGCGGCCTCGCCCAATGGAAAGGCCCACTGGTCGATCCAGCGGAGGGCGTTCCACGCACACCGAACGAAACACAGTTGTGGCAATGGCTGCGCGGCTATGTAGGCTTCACGCAGACGGCCGCCGCCCGGCCGCCGCTTTACCTAGGCTACGGCGTCGACGACCGCTTTGCCTTCAGCCACCGGCTGCTGGCCGCAGCACTGCCTGCGGAGCGCGTCTTCACGACCGAAGGCGGCCACGACTGGCCGGAATGGAAGCGCCTGTGGCGCCGCATGCTCCCGACGCTGCCGCTGCAGAGCTGCCCCGCCTGAGGAAAGAAGAAGAAGAAAACCGCCGGCTCAGTTCGGCCGCAGGCACAGCAGCTTGCCGTCCGCCTCATCGGTGAGCACATAGAGCAGCTCATCGAGGCCCTGCTTCACATCACGGATGCGCACCCCGGCCGTTGCGATGTCCGTAGCTCCAGAAGAGGCCTGGATCTGCAAGTTCATGAATTTTCCGGGCAATTGACGCGATCTTGGCCGGATATAGCGACCGAATCCAGAGCAATCGCCAGCTCACCCAAGCCCGGAAGGCCCATTCGGCGCCAATCACTTATGGGCCATAAACGTTCACCGTTACATCTTTTCTTCCGCGCGATTCAGAATCCTCAAGTAAATCAATGACTTACATATGCAATCGCTAATTCAGTTTAAATTGACATAACCGCGCGTCATCAATATCCTACGCGCCATGCGTTTTTTCGTCCTACCCGCGTCCCTCCTGTTTGCCGTCGCTGTCCATGCAGCTCCTCAACAGGACCGATCAGATGACGATATGGCCCGCGTGCTTGCCGAGAAGGGTCTCGTCGGGCAACTCCAGCAGGTCCGTCAAACCGTCGCAGAACGAACCTCCGATCTGGTGGTCACAGCCATCGGCTTCCTCGGAGTCCCCTATCGCCGCGGCGGCAATTCGGCGGAAGCCGGCTTCGACTGCAGCGGCTTCGTTCGCGCCATGTACAACCAGACGGTGGGCCACATGCTCCCGCGCCGCGCCGAAGAGCAGGCCGCCGCCACCGAAAAGATCGATCGCAGCCAGCTCAAGCCTGGTGACCTCGTGTTCTTCAACACCATGCGCCGCGCCTTCAGCCATGTCGGCATCTATGTCGGTGAAGGCAAGTTCATCCACTCGCCCCGCTCGGGCGCCCAGGTTCGCGTGGAAGACATGAACGGCAGCTACTGGCAGCGCCGCTTCGACGGCGCGCGCCGCGTGCTCAGCGGCCCAACGGACGAAGTCAAGGCTGCGGCCATCGCCAACACCGGCAACTGAGCACTTCAAGCCCAGACGAAAAAAATCCCGCCGCGGCGGGATTTTTTGTGGGCGCTCGACAAGCGAGCAACCCCCTTTGCCGATCAGGCGGCTTTCTTGACCGGCGGCAAGTCGGTACAGGTCCCATGCGCCACTTCCGCAGCCATGCCGATGCTCTCGCCCAGCGTCGGATGCGGGTGGATCGTCTTGCCGATGTCGATCTCGTCCGCGCCCATTTCGATGGCCAATGCGATCTCGCCGATCATGTCGCCGGCATGCGTGCCGACGATGCCGCCGCCGAGGATGCGGTGCGTCTCGGCGTCGAACAGCAGCTTGGTGAAGCCTTCGTCGCGACCGTTGGCGATGGCACGGCCTGAAGCGGTCCACGGGAAGTGGCCCTTCTTGATCTTGATGCCTTCGGCCTTGGCCTGGTCTTCCGTGAGGCCGACCCACGCCACCTCGGGGTCGGTGTAGGCCACGCTGGGGATCACGCGGGCGTTGAACGCGGCGCTGGACAGCTCCTTGTCGCCCTTCTGCTCGCCAGCGATCACCTCGGCTGCCACATGCGCCTCGTGCACCGCCTTGTGGGCCAGCATGGGCTGACCCACGATGTCGCCGATGGCGAAGATGTGGGGCACGTTCGTGCGCATCTGGATGTCGACCGGAATGAAGCCGCGGTCGCTGACCGTAACGCCGGCCTTCTCGGCGCCGATCTTCTTGCCGTTCGGGCTGCGGCCCACGGCCTGCAGCACGAGGTCATACACCTGTGGCTCCTTCGGAGCGTTCTCGCCCTCGAAGGTGACCTTGATGCCCTCCTTCGTGGCTTCGGCGCCGACCGTCTTGGTCTTCAACATGATGTTGTCGAAGCGCGGCGCATTCATCTTCTGCCAGACCTTGACGAGGTCGCGGTCGGCGCCCTGCATCAGGCCGTCGAGCATTTCGACCACGTCCAGGCGCGCGCCCAGCGTGGAGTACACCGTGCCCATTTCGAGCCCGATGATGCCGCCGCCCAGGATCAGCATGCGCTTGGGGTCGGTGCCCATCTCGAGCGCGCCGGTGGAGTCGACCACGCGCGGGTCCTTCGGCATGAAGGGCAGGCTCACGGCCTGCGAGCCGGCCGCGATGATGGCGTTGCGGAACTTGACGATCTGCTTCTTGCCCGTGGTGTCCCAGCTCGTGCCCGAGGTCTCTTCGACTTCCATGTGGTACGGATCGATGAAGTTGCCCACGCCGCGCAGCACCGTCACCTTGCGCATCTTGGCCATGGCAGTGAGGCCGCCGGTGAGCTTGCCCACCACCTTGTTCTTGTGGCCGAGCAGCTTGGCGCGATCGACCGTGGGCGCGGCGAAGCTCACACCGAGGTCGGCGAAGTGCTTGACCTCGTCCATGACGGAGGCCACGTGCAGCAACGCCTTCGAGGGGATGCAGCCGACGTTCAGGCACACGCCGCCGAGCGTGGCGTAGCGTTCGATCAGCACGACCTTCAGGCCGAGGTCTGCCGCACGGAAGGCGGCCGAGTAGCCGCCAGGGCCGGCGCCGATCACGATCACGTCGCACTCGACATCGACCTTGCCGCCGTAGGTGGACGCCACGGGTGCGGCAGCCGGTGCCGGCGCGGGAGCGGCCTTGGGAGCGGGCGCAGTTGCCGCTACGGGCGCGGCTGCCGCCGGTGCAGGCGCGGCGGCCCCATCGACTTCCAGCGTCAGCACCACGGAGCCTTGCTTGACCTTGTCGCCCACCTTGACCGCCAGCCCCTTCACCACGCCAGCCGCCGACGACGGAATTTCCATCGAGGCCTTGTCCGATTCGACCGTGATCAGCGACTGCTCGGCCTTGACCGTATCGCCGACATTGACCAGCACCTCGATCACCGCGACTTCGTCGAAGTCGCCGATGTCGGGCACCTTGATTTGTTGTTCGCTCATTTGGACACTTTCAGTTTGAGTGTGAGAACGTCGACCGGTGGGGCCGAATTGCGATCGAATTCGCAGGCGGCGGCGATCCCCGCCTCCGCCACGTCGCGCGAGCTGCGCGACTTGATGTCATAAGCCGCGTGCATGGCGCCGAGCGCAAAGCTGCGTCCGGAGCCGATGGACCAGAACTGCTTGAACTCGAACACCTCGCGGTAGCTGTAGATGCCGTAGATGCCGCTCTGGTTGGCCATCAGCATCGTGAACTGGCTCGACTCGTAGGGCTCGTGCTCATCTTCCTTGGTCTGCATGAAGAACGAGTCCTTCAGCACCGGATGCAGCATCGTGAAGGTGCGGAAGATCTCGTGCTTGCTGCCGAACAGCAGTTTCTCGCGCTCCTGCGCGGCCAGCGCGTGCTGCAGCACCAGGAAGTGCGCGGCGGCGCCGGCCATCGCGAACAGGCTGGTGCCCGCCGCGTCCTCGACGGTGAAGATCTTCTGGTTTGCTTCGGCCTTGTGCGACAAGCGCGTGTCGCCGAAGGTCACCAGAGAATCGGCTGCCATCGTGACCTGGCCGCCTTTGCGGACGGCCACTACCGTGGTCATAGAAGAATTCGACGGTAGTCCGCGAGCACCTGGCCCAGGTAGGCGTTGAAACGCGCTGCCAGGGCGCCGTCGATCACGCGGTGGTCATACGACAGCGACAGCGGCAGCGTCAGGCGCGGCACGAACTGCTTGCCGTCCCACACCGGCTTCATCTGGCCCTTGGAGAGGCCAAGGATGGCCACTTCGGGGGCGTTGATGATGGGCGTGAAGTGCGTGCCGCCGATGCCGCCGAGCGAGCTGATCGAGAAGCAGCCGCCCTGCATGTCGGCCGAGCCGAGCTTGCCGTCGCGCGCCTTCTTGGCGAGTTCGCCCATCTCGGCGCTGATCTGCAGGATGCCCTTCTTGTCGGCATCTTTCAGCACCGGCACCACGAGCCCGTTGGGCGTGTCGGCGGCGAAGCCGACGTTGTAGTACTGCTTGTAGACGAGCTGGTCGCCGTCCAGGCTGGTGTTGAACTCGGGGAATTTCTTCAGCGCCGCGACCACCGCCTTGATGACGAAGGCCAGCATCGTGACCTTGATGCCCGACTTCTCGTTCTCCTTGTTGGTGGAGACGCGGAAGGCTTCGAGCTCGGTGATGTCGGCTTCGTCGTTGTTGGTGACGTGCGGAATCATCACCCAGTTGCGGTGCAGGTTGGCGCCGCTGAGCTTCTTGATGCGCGACAGGTCCTTGCGCTCGACCGCGCCGAACTTCGTGAAGTCGACCTTGGGCCATGGGATGAGGCCCAGCGCGGCGCCGTCTGCGCCACCACCGGCCGGCGCCTTGGCCGCCGAGGCCTTGGTGCTGACCTGGCCGCTCATCACAGCCTTGGTGAAACCCTGGACGTCTTCTTGCGTGATGCGGCCCTTGGGGCCCGAGCCCTTGATTTCTTCGAGCGGCACGCCGAGTTCGCGCGCGAACTTGCGCACCGAAGGCGACGCGTGCGGCAGGCTGCCGGTCGGCGCCGCGGTGGGTTCGTGCGGGGCGGCTGCGGCCGGTGCCGGCGAGGCAGCGGGCGCAGGGGCGCAGGCCGTCGCGGCCGCTGCGGCTTGTGCCGGCGCAGGCGCTGCGGCAGCCGCAACGCCTTCGAGCACCGCGATCAGGTCACCGATATTCACCGTATCGCCGACCTTGACCTTGAGTTCCTTGAGCACGCCCGCGGCCGACGACGGGATTTCCATCGAGGCCTTGTCCGACTCCACCGTGATCAGCGATTGCTCGGCCGCGACGGTGTCGCCGACCTTCACGAGCAGCTCGATGACGGCCACGTCCTTGAAATCGCCGATGTCCGGCACCTTGATCTCGACCGGGCCCGAAGCGGCCGGCGCGGCCGCTGGCGCTGCAGCGACGGGTGCGGGTGCTGCCGCCGCGGGTGCCGCAGCAGCAGGGGGCGATGCAGGAGACGGAGCCGAAGCAGCCGCGCCCTCCGCCTCGAGCACCAGCACCACCGAACCCTGCTTCACCTTGCCACCGATCTCGACCTTGATTTCCTTGACCACACCGGCGGTCGACGACGGAATTTCCATCGACGCCTTGTCCGATTCCACGGTGATGAGCGACTGCTCGGCCTTGACCGTATCGCCCACCTTCACCAGCACCTCGATCACCGCGACTTCATCGAAATCGCCGATGTCCGGCACCTTGACTTCCACTGCTGCCATATCGTTTGTCTCCCGCCGTGAGGCGCCGTTTCATTCGTTGATTGTTGAGCCCCCAGGGCCGGGCTGCGCCCGGCTCGCCCCCCGAGGGGGCCAAGCAAAGTGGCAAAGCCACATTTGCTTGAGAGGGTCAGGCATAGAGAGGGTTGACCTTGTCGACATTGATGCCGTACTTCTTGATCGCTTCGACCACCTTGGCCACCGGCACGGTGCCATCTTCGCTCAGCGCCTTGAGTGCGGCCACCACGATGTAGTGACGATTGATTTCAAAGTGCTCGCGCAGCTTGTTGCGGAAGTCGCTGCGGCCGAAGCCGTCGGTGCCCAGCACCTTGTAGGTACGGCCCTTCGGGATGAAGGGGCGGATCTGCTCCGCATAGGCCTTCATGTAGTCGGTCGACGCGACCACCGGGCCGGTGCTGCCCGAGAGCTGTTGCGACACGAACGGAACGCGCGGCGCGTCGCTCGGATGCAGCAGGTTCCAGCGGTCGGCGTCCTGGCCGTCACGCGTCAGCTCGTTGAAGCTCGGGCAGCTCCACACGGAAGCCGACACGCCCCAGTCCTTCTCGAGCAGCTCTTGCGCCGCGAAGCTCTCGCGCAGGATGGTGCCGCTGCCCAGCAGTTGCACGGTCGGTGCCTTGGCCTTGAGCGCCGGGCCCTGCTTCGACAGGTACATGCCCTTGATGATCTGCTCTTCGGTGCCGGGCTGCAGGCCAGGCATCGCGTAGTTCTCGTTGAGCAGCGTCAGGTAGTAGTAGACGTTGTCCTGCTTCTCGACCATGCGCTTGAGGCCGTGGTGCAGGATCACGCCGACTTCGTGCGCGAAGGTCGGGTCGTAGCTCACGCAGTTCGGGATGGTGTTGGCCAGGATGTGGCTGTGACCGTCTTCGTGCTGCAAGCCTTCGCCGTTGAGCGTGGTGCGTCCCGAGGTGCCGCCCAGCAGGAAGCCGCGTGCCTGCATGTCGCCGGCCGCCCAGGCCAGGTCGCCGATGCGTTGGAAACCGAACATCGAGTAGTACACGTAGAACGGCACCATGATGCGGTTGTTCGTGCTGTACGACGTGGCGGCTGCGATCCAGCTCGACATGCCGCCGGCTTCGTTGATGCCTTCCTGCAGGATCTGGCCGGCCTTGTCTTCCCTGTAGTACATGACCTGGTCTTTGTCGACCGGGGTGTACTGCTGGCCGTGCGGGTTGTAGATGCCGATCTGGCGGAACAGGCCTTCCATGCCGAAGGTGCGCGCCTCGTCCACGAGGATCGGCACCACGCGCGGGCCCAGTGCCTTGTCGCGCAGAAGCTGCGTCAGGAAGCGCACGTAGGCTTGCGTGGTCGAGATCTCGCGGCCTTCGGCCGTGGGCTCCATCACCGACTTGAAGATGTCGAGCGACGGCACCGTGAACGCCTCGTCGGCCTTGGTGCGGCGGTGCGGCAGGTAGCCACCGAGGGCCTTGCGGCGCTCATGCAGGTACTTCATTTCCGGGGTGTCGTCGGCCGGCTTGTAGAACGGCAGCTCGGCGATCTTGCTGTCCGGAATCGGGATGTTGAAGCGGTCGCGGAAGGCCATGATGTCCTCGTCGCTGAGCTTCTTCGTCTGGTGGACGTTGTTCTTGCCCTCGCCGATCTTGCCCATGCCGAAGCCCTTGACGGTCTTGACGAGCAGCACCGTGGGCTGGCCCTTGTGGTTCTGGGCGGCATGGAAGGCGGCGTACACCTTCTGCGAGTCATGGCCGCCGCGCTGCAGGCTCCAGACCTCGTCGTCGGTCATGTGCTCGACCATCTTCAGCGTGCGCGGATCGCGGCCGAAGAAGTTCTTGCGCACGTAGGCACCGTCGTTGGCCTTGAACGACTGGTAGTCGCCGTCGTTGCACTCCATCATGATCTTGCGCAGCGCGCCGTCATGGTCCTTCTCGAGCAGGGCGTCCCAGCCCTTGCCCCAGATCAGCTTGACGACGTTCCAGTTGGCGCCGCGGAACTCGCCTTCGAGCTCCTGGATGATCTTGCCGTTGCCGCGCACCGGGCCGTCCAGGCGCTGCAGGTTGCAGTTGATGACGAAGATCAGGTTGTCGAGGTTCTCGCGTGCCGCCAGGCCGATGGCGCCCAGCGATTCGACCTCGTCCATTTCACCGTCGCCGCAGAACACCCACACCTTGCGGTTCTCGGTGTTGGCGATGCCGCGGGCATGCAGGTACTTGAGGAAGCGGGCCTGGTAGATGGCCATCAGCGGGCCGAGGCCCATGGACACCGTGGGGAACTGCCAGAACGCGGGCATCAGCTTCGGATGCGGGTAGCTGGACAGGCCCTTGCCGTCGACTTCCTGGCGGAAGTTGAGCAGTTGCTCTTCGCTCAGGCGGCCTTCGAGGTAGGCGCGGGCATAAATGCCGGGCGACACGTGGCCCTGGATGTAGAGCAGGTCGCCGCCATGATTTTCGCTCTCGGCGCGCCAGAAGTGATTGAAGCCGGCACCGAACATGCTCGCCAGCGAGGCGAAGGAGCCGATGTGGCCACCCAGGTCGCCACCTTCGGGTGGATGGATCCGGTTGGCCTTGACCACCATTGCCATCGCGTTCCAGCGCATGTAGGCACGCAGGCGCTGTTCGATCTCGAGGTTGCCGGGGCTGCGAGCCTCCATGCCGGGCTCGATGGTGTTGACGTAGCCGGTGTTGGCAGAGAAAGGCATGTCGACGCTGTTCTGGCGCGCATGCTCGAGCAGTTGCTCTAGAAGGAAGTGGGCCCGTTCCGGACCCTCGCTCTGGATGACGGAGGTCAGTGCATCCATCCATTCACGGGTCTCCTGGGCGTCCGCATCGTTTGCGGCCGAGCCGAACAGGTTCTCGGGATTTGCCGACATGCTTGTCTCTCCTTTTAGGGCTGTGGCTGTAATTTAGTGCGCTCTGCAATAAACGCGGGCGAGTTTCGCATAGAAATCTCAGCATTTCAAATGGCGCCTGTTGATTTCTTAATGTGATATTTAAAAGATACTGGAGGCCGCGGAACGCAACCGCGCCACGATCAGTGTCACCGTGCCTTTTCGACCCGCCCAAGGGGGCATCCCCTAAACTCGGCCCATGCCCTTTTCCTCTCCGCTGGCCGTGGCCCGCAGTGCCGTGAATGCCTCGCCGCTGTCCTGGTGGCGCCGCTGGTGGCGTCGGCAAACGCCGGTGCTGCAGGACGCCGTTGCCATGCTCGCGCCGATGGCGGCCGTGCTTCTCTTTCTCGCTGCGATCGTCTCGGCCTTCTGGTATCTGCGCACCGAGGAAGTCGAGCGCGAGCAAGAGTCGGTGCGACGCGACGTCGAGTACGCGCAGCAGCGCATGCGGCTGCGCTTGCTGGAGCGGCAAGAGCAACTGATGCGCATCGCACGCGATGCCTCCAACCGCGAGATCGACCCGATCGAATTCACGAGCCGGGCCGAATCGCTGGTCAGCCAGTTCCCCGAATTGCAGACGATCACCTGGATCGACGACCGCCGCCGCTTCAAGGCCGGTTACGCGGCGCCCAGCGTGCACCCCGCCCAACAGCACCTGATCGGCGACGTGCTGCGCCCCGGCGACATCGAAAGCAACTACGCCCTGGCGCGCGAGCTGCGCCAGCCTGTGTACTCGCAACCCGTGGCCGGCGGCGATCCGCCGGCAATGCTGCAATTGCACATCCCACTGTTCGACCAAGGCCTGTTCGCAGGCGTGGTGCTGGGCGAGTTCTCGGTCGACGGCCTGCTGCGCTACGGCATGCCCTCCGAGGTGCAGGCACGCTATGCCGTCTCGCTGCTCGATGCCAAGGGCAACGTGATCGCCGGCAACACCGCCAACTTGAAGGACAGCGGCACGCGCCTGCTGCCCTGGACCGAACGGACCAACGAATACGAAGTGCCGGTGTCCCCGGTCGGCAATGCACTGGTGCTGCGGGCGCAGGCCTACCGCACCTCGCAGGGCGTGGTGGGCAACGGCCTGTTCTGGCTGGTCTGCGCGTTGAGCGTTCTCACGAGCTGGATGCTGATCGGCACCTGGCGCCACACCCGACGACGACTGCAGGCACAGCAGCGGCTGGTGGCCGAGACCAACTTCCGCCGCGCGATGGAAAACTCCATGCTGACCGGCATGCGCGTGCTCGATCTGCAAGGCCGCATCACCTACGTGAATGCCGCCTTCTGCGCGATGACGGGATGGAGCGAAGCCGAACTGGTCGGGCAATCGCCGCCCTTCCCCTATTGGCTTGAATCCGACCGTGAGGTGATGAACGAGCGCCTCGAAGAAGAGTTGCACGGGCGCGCGCTGCCCGGCGGCTTCCAGGTCCGCGTGAAGCGCAAGAACGGCAGCGTGTTCAACGCCCGTCTCTATGTATCGCCGCTGATCGATGCGCGCGGCCACCAGACCGGCTGGATGACCTCGATGACCGACATCACCGAGCCCACGCGCATCCGCGAGCAGCTCTCGGCGTCGTACGAGCGCTTCACCACGGTGCTCGAAGCGCTGGACGCGGCCGTGTCGGTCGCCCCCATCGGCAGCGAGGAACTGTTGTTTGCCAACAAGCTGTATCGCCTGTGGTTCGGCTCTGACACCGTGGGCCACCTGGGCATGGTGGCGCAAGCTGGTGTGCCGGCGTCGAACGCGCATGACGAAGGCCTGGACGACGTCGACCCCTACGCCGGCCTGCCGATCGACACGCTCACCGCCGCGCAAACCGCCAACAACGAAATCTTCGTGCCGCACCTGGGCAAGTGGCTCGAAGTGCGCTCGCGCTACCTGACCTGGGTCGATGGCCGCCTGGCGCAACTTGTGATCGCCACCGACATCACGCCGCGCCGCGATGCCGAGGAACAGGCCGCGGCGCAAGCCGATCGCGCGCAAGCCGCCAGCCGCCTGATCACCATGGGTGAAATGGCGTCGAGCGTGGCGCACGAGCTCAACCAGCCGCTGACCGCCATCACCAACTACTGCAACGGGATGATGTCGCGCATCAAGGGCCAGACGATCGACACCGAGGCGCTGCTCGCCGCGCTGGAAAAGACGTCGAAGCAGGCCCAGCGCGCGGGCCAGATCATCCAGCGCATCCGCTCCTTCGTGAAGCGCAGCGAACCCAATCGCACGCCCGCCGATGTTGCGACCATGGTGAGCGAGGCCGTCGAACTTGCGGGCATCGAACTGCGCCGCCGCAATGTGCGACTGAACCACTACGTGGCCGCGCGGCTGCCGGTGGTGCGCGTCGACCCGATCCTCATCGAGCAGGTGATGGTCAACCTGCTGAAGAACGCGGCCGAATCCATCGACATTGCCGACCGGCCGCTGGCGCGCCGCAGCGTCGAACTCCGTGTGTTGCCGAAGGTTATCGAAGGTCACAATGCCATCGAGTTTTCGGTGCAGGACACAGGCAAGGGCCTGGCGCCGGAAGTGATGGACCGGCTCTACGAAGCCTTCTTTTCCACCAAGCCGGAAGGCATGGGCATTGGGCTGAATCTGTGCCGAACCATCGTCGAGTCGCACCGCGGCCGGATGCAGGCGGAGAACATCTACAATGGCCCGGATGTGATCGGATGCCGTTTTTCCTTCTGGATTCCGGTGTTGGACGCTATCAGTTCCGTAGCTAGCGACGAGGCAAAGGTACCTGCATGAGTTTGATTCCGAAGAAGGGCACGGTCTACGTCGTCGACGATGACGAAGCCGTACGCGATTCGCTGCAATGGCTGCTCGAAGGCAAGGACTACAGAGTCCGCTGTTTCGATTCCGCCGAATCCTTTCTCTCCCGATACGACCCGCGCGAAGTCGCCTGTTTGATCGTCGACATCCGCATGGCCGGCATGACCGGCCTCGAATTGCAGGATCGGCTGATCGAGAGGCGCTCCCCGCTGCCGATCGTGGTCATCACCGGCCACGGCGACGTGCCGATGGCGGTCGACAGCATGAAGAAGGGGGCGATGGATTTCATCCAGAAGCCCTTCAACGACGAAGAACTCGTCACGCTGGTCGAGCGCATGCTCGAACATGCACGCGGCGCCTTCACCCAGCACCAGCAGTCGGCCAGCCGCGACGCGCTGCTGTCCAAGCTCACTGGCCGCGAGGCTCAGGTGCTCGAACGCATCGTCGCCGGCCGGCTGAACAAGCAGATTGCCGACGACCTCGGCATCAGCATCAAGACGGTGGAGGCGCACCGCGCCAACATCATGGAAAAGCTCAACGCCAACACGGTGGCCGATCTGCTCAAAATCGCCCTCGGACAGGCCGCACCGGTCGCCAAAGCCTAGAAGCTGTCCGCCCGATAGCAATGGATGTCCCCACGCCTGCGCAAGCGGGCGTTTTTACTTGAAAAATCGAAACCGATGACCGCCCAACTGATCGACGGCAACGCCCTCGCAAAAACCATTCGCGCCGAGGTTGCCGGCCGCACCGCCGCGCTGAAGGCCAGTGGCGTGAACCCGGCCCTCTCCATCATCCTCGTGGGCGACGACCCGGCCAGCCAGGTCTACACCAAGCACAAGGTCAACGACAGCACCGAGACCGGCCTGCAGGCCACGCTGGAGCGCTACCCCGCCGACCTGAGCGAGGCCGACCTGCTGGCCCGCATCCGCGCCCTCAACGACGATCCCAAAGCGCATGGCATCCTGGTGCAACTGCCGCTGCCCAAGCACATGGACAGCCAGAAGGTCATCGAGACGATTTCCCCCGCCAAGGACGTGGACGGCTTCCACGTTGCCAGTGCCGGCGCCCTGATGACCGGCGCGCCCGGCTTCTGGCCCTGCACACCGCATGGCTGCATGAAGATGCTCGAAGCCATCGGCTACGACCTGCGCGGCAAGCATGCGGTGGTGATCGGCCGCAGCAACATCGTCGGCAAGCCGATGGCCATGATGCTGCTGGCCAAGAGCGCCACCGTGACCATCTGCCACAGCGCCACGCAGGACCTGGGCGCCATCACGCGCCAGGCCGACGTGGTCGTGGCCGCCGTGGGCAAGCTGAATCTGCTGACCGCCGACATGGTGAAGCCCGGCGCGGTCGTCATCGACGTGGGCATGAACCGCAAGGCGGACGGCAAACTGGCCGGCGACGTCGATTTCGACGGCGTGAAGGAAGTGGCCAGCTGGATCACGCCCGTGCCGGGCGGCGTCGGCCCCATGACCCGCGCCATGCTGCTCGTCAACACCCTTGAAGCCGCGGAACGCGCCGCCAAGTAATTTCCATGGCCATGACGAACAACCCCCTCCTCGACTTCACCGACCTCCCGCTGTTCGACCGCATCAAGCCGGAGCACGTCGCGCCCGCCGTCGATGTACTGCTTGCCGAAGCCGAGACCGCGCTGCAGACCGTCACGGCGCCAGAGTTTCCAGCCGACTGGAATGCAATTTCCAAGGTGCTCGAAGTGGCGTCCGAACGCTTCGGCCGCGCCTGGAGCGCTGTAGGCCACCTCAACGCAGTGGCCGACACGCCCGAGTTGCGCGCTGCCTACAACGAAGCGATGCCTCGCGTGACCGCTTTCTGGACCAGCCTGGGTTCCGACGAGCGGCTCTACGCCAAGTACAAGGCCATCGACGTCGCCACCCTCAATGCCGAGCAGCACCAGGCGCACCGCAATGCGGTGCGCAACTTCGTGCTGGGCGGCGCCGAACTGCAGGGCGATGCCAAGAAGCGCTTCGCCGACATCCAGGAACGCCAGGCCGAGCTGAGCCAGAAGTTCAGCGAGAACGCGCTCGACGCCACCGACGCCTTTGCCTACTACGCCAAGCTGGGTGAACTCGAAGGCGTGCCTGAAGACGTGGTGAGCGCCGCACGCGCGGCCGCCGACGCTGAAGGCAAGGACGGCTACAAGCTCACGCTCAAGATGCCGTGCTACCTGCCTGTGATGCAGTTCGCCAGGAGCAGCGCACTGCGCGAAACGCTCTACCGCGCCTACGTCACGCGTGCCAGCGAATTCGGCGATGCCGCCTTCGACAACACCGCGCTCATCACCGAGATCCTCGCGCTGCGCGAGGAAGAGGCCAAGCTGCTCGGCTACAAGAATTTCGGCGAACTGTCGGTCGTGCCGAAGATGGCCGAGTCGCCCGAGCAGGTCGTCAAGTTCCTGCGCGATCTGGCGACCAAAGCCAAGCCCTATGGCGAACGCGACCTGGCCGACCTGCGCGCCTTTGCCTCCGAACAATTGAGCATCACCGACCCGCAGCCCTGGGACTGGAGCTACATCGGCGAGAAGCTCAAGGAAGCGCGCTACGCCTTCAGCGAGCAAGAGGTGAAGCAGTACTTCCCCGCACCGAAGGTCATGGCCGGCCTGTTCAAGATCGTCGAGACGCTGTTCGAAGTGTCGATCCGCCGCGACAACGCGCCCACGTGGCATCCGAGCGTCGAGTTCTATCGCATCGAACGTGGCGGCCAGAAGGTCGGTCAGTTCTACCTCGACCCCTCCGCTCGCGCCGCCAAGCGCGGTGGCGCCTGGATGGACGATGTGCGCGCCCGCTGGCTGCGGCCCGACAACGGCGTGCTGCAAACGCCAGTGGCGCAACTGGTCTGCAACTTCGCCAGCGGTGTCGACGGCAAGCCACCGCTGCTCACGCACGACGACGTGACCACCCTCTTCCACGAGTTCGGCCACGGCCTGCACCACATGCTCACGCAGGTGAACGAGCGCGACGTCTCGGGCATCAGCGGCGTCGAGTGGGATGCGGTCGAGCTGCCGAGCCAGTTCATGGAGAACTTCTGCTGGGAGTGGGATGTGCTCAAGCACATGACGGCCCACGTCGACTCCGGCGAGCCGCTGCCTCGCGCGCTGTTCGACAAGATGACCGCCGCCAAGAACTTCCAGAGTGGCCTGCAGACGCTGCGCCAGATCGAGTTCTCGCTGTTCGACATGCTGCTGCACACCGAGTACCACGCGGCCACTGCCAAGCAGGGCGACGTGATGGCCCTGCTCGGCAAGGTTCGCACCGAAGTGGCCGTGATGCCCTCGCCGCCCTTCAGCCGCACGCCGAATACGTTCAGCCACATCTTCTCGGGCGGCTACGCGGCCGGCTACTACAGCTACAAGTGGGCCGAGGTGCTGAGCGCCGACGCCTATGCGGCCTTCGAGGAAACCGTGGGCGCCGATGGCGAGCCGAACATCGAGACCGGCCGCAAGTATCGCCAGGCCATCCTGGAAGCCGGCGGTAGCCGCAGCGCCATGGATTCGTTCAAGGCCTTCCGCGGCCGCGAGCCCCAGCTTGATGCGCTCCTGCGACACCAGGGCATGGCGCAGGCCCAGCCCGCTTGATGCGGCGCTGAAGCTTGCGATACTCGGGCGATGCATCCGACCATTTACAAATTCTCACTGCATCGCCTGACCGGCCTCGCCCTTGTGCTCGTTGCTGCAGGCGCGATGGCGCAGCCGGTCTACCGCCAGGTCGACAAGAACGGCAAGGTCACTTTCTCCGACCGCGCGCCCTCGGCCAGCGCCGAACAGGGCGCGGGTTCACAAAGCGGCCCCACCACGTCAAGCAATGCGGGGCTTCCGTACGAACTTCGACAGGTGGCGCAACGCTATCCGGTCACGCTGTACAGCAGTGACGACTGTGGACCTTGCGGCGAGGCGCGCACGCTGCTCACCACCCGCGGCATTCCTTTCGAGGAACGCACGATCAAGAGCAATGAAGAGGTCGAGGCACTGCAGCGCCTGAGCGGCCAGACTTCACTGCCGCTGCTCACGATCGGATCGCAGCAACTCAAGGGCTATGCGGATGTCGACTGGTCGAAGTACCTCGACGCGGCCGGCTACCCCAAGAGCAACAGTCTGCCTGCGGGCTACCGCAATGCACCGGCCCGTCCGCTGATCGCCCAACAGGCGGCGCCTGCACCGCGCGCTGCGGCAGCACCGGCGGCACAACCCGCGCCACCACCCGCAGCATCGAGCGAACCGAGCCCCAGCAACCCGGCCGGCATCAAATTCTGATCGGAGGGCGGTTCGCTGCGCCTCAGGCGAACTGCATCGTCTTCACGCCCGTGGCCGTGCCCAGCAGGCACACGTCGGCCTTCTGGTGCGCGAAGACACCGACCGTCACCACGCCTGGCCATTGGCTCACTTCGGACTCGAAGGCAAGCGGATCGCTGATCCGCAGGCCAGTCACGTCGATGATGTGCTGGCCGTTGTCGGTCACCAGGGGCAAACCGTCCTTCTCGCGCACCTGCGAAATGCCGCCCATGCTCGCGAACTGGCGCATCACGCGCTGCACGGCCATCGGGATCACTTCGACCGGCAGCGGGAACGCACCCAGCGTTTCGACCAGCTTGGACGCGTCGGCAATGCAGATGAACTTGCGCGACTGCGCCGCGACGATCTTCTCGCGCGTAAGGGCCGCCCCGCCGCCCTTCACCATGAAACCCCGGTGGTCGATTTCGTCGGCGCCATCGATGTAGACAGCCAGCTCTTCCACCTCGTTGCTGTCGAACACCGGAATGCCCAGCGCACGCAGCCGCTCGGTCGAGGCCAGCGAGCTGGAAACGGCGCCCTTGATCTGGTCCTTGATCGTGGCCAGCGCGTCGATGAACTTGTTGACCGTCGAGCCGGTGCCGACCCCCACGATCTCGCCCTTGACCACGTAGGCCAGCGCGGCAAGGCCGACCTGGGCCTTGAGTTCGTCCTGGGAAAGCGGGGCGGGGGCTGCGGGAGCGGAAGATGGGGAGGCGGGTGCGGTCATCGCGGAGAATCCTTGGCTCATTGAAGTCGAGAATTATCCGATGCCCCTGCTGATGCCCTCCTCGCTCTACGGCCTGGCCCGCCCTTTCCTCTTTGGTTTCGACCCGGAACATGCCCATGAACTGACGCTCGATGGACTGGCCCGCACCCAGAACACGCCGCTGGCCTGCGCCTATTCGGCCCCTCGCGTGAACGACCCGATCCAGCTCGCCGGGCTGAGTTTTCCGAATCGCGTGGGCCTGGCTGCAGGGCTCGACAAGAACGCCCGCTGCATCGACGCGTTCTCGGCCATGGGCTTCGGTTTTGTCGAAGTCGGCACGGTGACCCCGAAGGCGCAGCCCGGCAACCCCAAGCCACGCATGTTCCGCCTGCCGCAGCGCGATGCGCTGATCAACCGGCTCGGCTTCAACAACGAAGGGCTCGATGCCTTCCTCGCGAACGTGCAGAAGGCGCGCTTTCGCAAGGCTGGCGGCAGCACGAAGGCACCGATGCTGCTGGGCCTGAACATCGGCAAGAACGCCGCCACGCCGATCGAGCGCGCGGTGGACGACTACTTGGCCTGCCTCGATGGTGTGTACCCGCATGCCGACTATGTGACGATCAATATTTCGAGCCCCAATACGGCCAACCTGCGGTCGCTGCAAAGCGACGAAGCGCTCGATGCATTGCTGGGTGCCGTGGCCGAGCGGCGCGAAGCGCTGGCCTCGCGCCACAACAAACGCTCGCCGCTGTTCGTGAAGATCGCGCCCGATCTGGACGAAGCCCAGGTCGCTGTCATTGCCGCCACCCTGCAACGCCACGGCATGGATGGCGTGATCGCCACCAACACCACGCTCGCGCGCGATGCGGTGGCTGGCCTCCCGCACGCGGAAGAAGCGGGTGGCCTGTCGGGCGCGCCAGTGCGCGAAGCGAGCAACCGGGTCATTGCGCAACTGCGTGCGGCGCTGGGGAAGAACTTCCCGATCATCGGGGTCGGTGGCATCCTGAGTGCGGCCGATGCCAAGGCCAAGATTACCGCTGGCGCGGACGTGGTGCAGATCTACACGGGGCTGATCTACCGCGGCCCGGGGCTGGTCCGCGAAGCTGCTCAGGCGCTGCTGCGGGATCGCAGCAAGGCCTGAGGCTTTTTCGTTTTCTTCAGCGCATGCGCCAGAGGATTGGCGCGATGACGGCCGCCCAGCGCAGCAGGCGCTTCGGGCGGATCACTACAACGGCGGCAGCAGCAACGACACCGGCTGCCACTGGGTGCGCCTTCGCGATTCGCAGCGCGGCGGCAGTGGCCGTTTCGTTGGGCGGGGGCCCATCGGCTGCGGCACTCGCGGGTTGCGTCTCGCGGCCGCCCTGCAGCGTCGCAATGCGCTCGCGCTGACGGTCCATGCGTGCCAGCAGCTCTTCGCGCGTGGCGGGCCGTGCGGGGCGCGGCTCGTCTTCGTGCTGCTCCGGGTCTTTGCCCAGGCCGAAGCGGTCCTGCACCCAGGCCCAGTCGCGCTCGAACTCATGGCGCGTCGGGATGAAGCTGCTGGACGCGTTGCGCAGTGTCAGCAGCAAGCCAACGGCAGCCACCAGCCAGAGCAGGATCCATACACCGGCCACTGACCAGGCAGCAGTGATGCGGTATGGCGTGTCCCAGAAATGGACCACCACCGCCATCGACAGCAGCGCCACCGCGACGGTGGTCAGTCCCAGCACGGCGACCACGAACACGAGCATCAGCTTCAGGCGCTGTTTCTCGTCTTCCCAGGTCATGCGCAGCAGTTGCACCCGGTCTTCGGCCGCCAGAGCGCCTTCGGCGGCGGCGATGCGCAGCCGCCGCATCCGGGCATCGAGCCCGAACAATGACAGCAGCCTCATGGGCTGACTCCGTCAGTGTGCTGACGAACCGGTCGAATGCTGCTGCGGTGCGCGATCAGGTGATCAGCGGCGGCCAAGCAGCAGGCCCACCAGCACGCCGACGGCCAGTGCGGCGCCAGCGATCTGCCATGGTTCGTCGTGGGCGTAGGCGTTGGTGGCGGTGGCCGCGTCGCGCGCCTTCTTGGCCGCGAGCTTGCTTTTCTCGGCGGCAAGTTCGCGCGCGATGGCGAGCTTGGTGTCGATGCGCTGGCGCAGCGCCTTGATGTGGGGAACCGAATCCAGGTCCTTGCTGGCCAGCACGCCGCGCACGTCGCTTGCGATGTCTTCGGCTGCTGCTTCAAGATTTTGGGATGCACTCATTGGAATCTTTCCTCCGTGATGACACCGGCACCGCGCCGGCGGCTTCACGCCAGCAAATGGCGTGCTGTCATGTTACAGGCTCAAAAGACCCTTATGCACGACAGATGTGCTGACTTGTGCCCTCTATCGCGCTGCATGGCCGCGCAATGCGGCGTTCAGGCTCGGACCTCGGCCAGTAGACGGGCCACATGGCGGCCAATGGCAAGGCTGCTTGTGAGCCCCGGCGATTCGATGCCGAAAAGGTTCACCAGACCGGGTACGCCATGCGTCTCGGGTCCGTCGATCACGAAGTCGGCCGCCGGTTCGCCCGGTCCTGAAATCTTGGGGCGCATGCCTGCATAACCCGGGATCAGGGCGCCATCGGGCAAGGCGGGCCAGTACTTGCGCACCTCGGCATAGAAGCTGTCACCGCGTGCGGGGTCCACCACAAGGTCGTCGGCGCAAGCAACCCACTGCACGTCGGGCCCGAACTTGGCCTGACCGCCCAGGTCAACCGTCAGGTGCACACCCAGGCCACCCGGCTCGGGCACGGGGTAGATGAGGCGGCCGAACGGCGCCTTGCCCGACAGGGTGAAGTAGTTGCCCTTGGCGAAATACTCGGCTGGAACAGCCGTGGGTGGCAAGCCTTCGAAACGTCGAGCCAGCGCGGGCGCTCCGAGCCCCGCAGCGTTGACCACGCTGCGGCAGCGCAGCTTCGTGCCATCCTCCGCTATCAGGATGATTGCTCCGTCGCCGCATTCCGCGCGGGTGATGGGCGATTTCAACGCCAACATGCCATCGGCATTTTCCAGATCGCCCAGCAGGCTCAGCATGAGCGCATGGCTGTCGACGATGCCGGTGCTCGGCGAGTGCAGCGCCGCCACGCAATGCAGTTGCGGCTCCATCGCGATAGCCTGCTCGGCTGTGATCTGCACCAGATCGTCGACGCCATTCGCCGCCGCCTTCGCCCGGATGGCTTCGAGCTGGCCGGCCTGCTCGGCCGACGTCGCCACGATGAGCTTGCCGCAACGCTGGTGCGGCAGGCCTCGCTCCGCTGCATAGGCGTACAGCAATTGCTTGCCCTCCACGCACAGCCTCGCCTTGAGCGAGCCCTGCGGGTAGTAGATGCCCGCGTGAATCACTTCGCTGTTGCGCGAACTGGTCCCGGTGCCAATGGCACCTTCGGTTTCGAGCACAAGCACCTCCCGGCCGTCGAGCGCCAACGCGCGCGCCACGGCCAGCCCCACCACACCACCGCCGATGACGGCGCAATCGATTTCATCCATCGCGCGAGCTTATCGCGGCTCGCGCGCCGAAATCACGACACGGTGGGTGGTGGCTCGGGATCGGTGGGCTCGTCGGGCGTCGGGCTTGGCCCTTCGTCGGGCTCGACGGGCAGGTTCGACGTGACGGGGGTCGGAAGGTCAGGGTGGGTGGCCATGGTCGCTCTCCTTTTCCTGCTGTTCTAGGCTGCTGTGGCAGCATTTGCGCAAGCATCGGACTGCAGTTGCCGTCGGCGCGTACCGACAGTTCGATCGATGAGCGTCCCCAGATCGCGCGACGGTTGCGAAGACCTGTTCCGGGCGAAGCAATCCCGATAGTCCAACCATCGCCCAAACAAAAAAAGCGACCTGGATGATCCAGGTCGCTTTTTAAGAAATTTGGTGGGCGGTGGAGGTTTCGAACCTCCGACCCCAGCAGTGTGAATGCTGTGCTCTACCCCTGAGCTAACCGCCCCTGACGCTGCTGTTTGACTGCAGCGTCTTGAAAACGTATCGCGCTGTGCGAAGCCTCAGATTATGCCACAGCTTTTCAAGCGTTTTGGCGAAACACGGTTTTGCCGTTGCTGGATTTGTCGAGTTGCGTGAGCACCGCATCGTGCGCGGCCAGCTCATGCTCGGCCGCCATGATCACCGGCAGTTCGAACTGGGTCAGGTCGATGGCGACCACGGTGGTGCCCTGCACCGGCTCGCTCGAGCTCACATCGATCAGCAGCGCGTCCTGGCCGCGCGTGAGATTGATGTAAACGTCGGCCAGCAACTGCGCGTCGAGCTTGGCGCCGTGGAAGGTACGGTTCGAGCGGTCCACACCAAAGCGGTCGCACAGTGCATCGAGCGAATTGCGTTTGCCCGGGTACACCAGCTTCGCCATGGCCAGCGTGTCGGTCACTTCGCTGACGAAGGTGCGCAGCAGCGGCAGGCCCGCACGCTCGAACTCCTTGTTGAGGAAGCCGACGTCGAAGGCTGCGTTGTGAATGATCAGTTCGGCACCGCGCAGGTACTCGATGATGTCATTGCCCAGCGTGGCGAACTTCGGCTTGTCGCGCAGGAAGTCGGTCGTCAGGCCGTGCACCTTGAGCGCGTCTTCATGGCTCTCGCGCTCCGGGTTGAAGTAGATGTGCAGGTCGTTGCCGGTGAGCTTGCGGGCGAACAACTCGACGCAGCCGAGTTCGATCACCCGGTCGCCGCTCTCAGCGGACAGGCCGGTGGTTTCGGTATCAAGGACGATCTGGCGCGACATCAGTGGTTTTCCTTGGCGTGGTTGATCGAGTACTTGGGAATCTCGATCGTCACATTCTCCTGCGCCAGGATCGATTGGCAACTCAGGCGCGATTGCGGCTCCAGGCCCCAGGCGCGATCGAGCAGGTCTTCTTCGCCCTCTTCCGCTTCGTTGAGCGAATTGAAACCCTCGCGCACGATCACGTGGCAAGTGGTACAAGCACAGCTCATCTCGCAGGCGTGCTCGATGTTAATGTGGTTGTCGAGCAGCGCCTCGCAAATGGAGGTGCCGGCGGGCGCAGTGATCTCGGCGCCCTGCGGGCAGTACTCGGGATGCGGATAGATCTTGATCGTGGGCATGTTGTTGTTCTAGAGAGATTCGACCTTGCGACCGGCAAGTGCGCGCGCAATGCCCGCATTCATGCGCTGGGCGGCAAAGGCCTCGGTGTCGTTGGCCAGCGCCTTGGTCACGGCCTCGATGGTGGCGGCTTCATTGCCCTTGATGGCTTCGTGCAGTTGCGCCATCGATGCGTCGATCACGGCACGCTCGCTGTTGTCCAGCAGGTCGCCATCGGCGTTCAGCGCGCTTTGCGTGGCGAGCAGCATGCGGTCTGCATCGACACGTGCCTCCACCAGTGCGCGGGCCTGTATGTCTTGCTGCGCGGTGGAGAAGCTTTCCTGCAGCATGGTCGCGATCTGGTCGTCCGAAAGGCCGTATGAAGGCTTGACCGCGACGCTGGCTTCGACGCCACTGCCTTGCTCTTTCGCGCTGACGCTCAGCAAGCCATCGGCATCGACAGTGAAGGTCACACGGATGCGCGCAGCGCCGGCCGCCATCGGTGGAATGCCACGCAGCGTGAAGCGCGCAAGGCTGCGGCAGTCGGCCACCAGGTCGCGCTCACCCTGCACCACGTGCAACGCAAGGGCGGTCTGGCCGTCCTGGTAGGTGGTGAAGTCCTGCGCCATCGCGGTAGGAATGGTCTGGTTACGCGGCACGATGCGCTCGACCAGGCCACCCATGGTTTCGATGCCCAGCGACAAAGGAATCACGTCGAGCAGCAGCAACTCGCCCGCGCCGTTGTTGCCGGCCAGTTGATTGGCCTGGATCGCTGCGCCGAGCGCTACGACTTCGTCGGGGTTCAGATTGACCAACGGTTCACGGCCGAAGAAATCGGCGACGGCGCGACGGATCTGCGGCATGCGGGTGGAACCACCGACCAGCACGATGCCTTGCAGGTCATCGGGCTTGAGCTTGGCGTCGCGCAACGCCTTGCGCACGGCGGCGATGGTGCGGTCGGTGAGTGGCTTGGTTGCAGCGTCGAAGTGTTCGCGGGTCAGGTCCAACGAGGCCGTCGTGCCTGCGACTTCCGCGCGGAACGCTACGGACTCAGCATCGGTCAGCGCCTCTTTCGCGGTGCGTGCGGCCACCAGCATGGCAGCCTTGTCGTTGTCGCTTCGGGTTTGCAGACCGGTCTGGCCCAGCACGAAATCTGCGAGCGCATGGTCGTAGTCATCGCCACCGAGCGCCGAGTCGCCGCCCGTGGAAATCACTTCGAACACGCCTTGCGTGAGCCGCAGGATCGAGATGTCGAAGGTGCCGCCGCCCAGGTCGTAGACCGCGTAGACGCCCTCGCTCGCGTTGTCCAGGCCGTAGGCAATGGCTGCGGCCGTGGGTTCGCTGATCAGGCGCAGCACGTTGAGGCCGGCGAGTTGCGCTGCGTCCTTGGTGGCCTGGCGCTGACCTTCGTCGAAGTAGGCGGGCACGGTGATGACCGCGCCATAGAGTTCGTCGTCGAAGGTATCTTCGGCACGAAAACGCAACGTCGCCAGAATCTCGGCGCTGATCTCTACCGGCGACTTCTCGCCAGCCTTGGTCTGCACCCTCACCATGCCGCCATCGCTGCTGTCGATGCGGTAGGACATGGCTTCGCGGTTCGCGATGTCCGCGAGTCCGCGGCCCATGAGCCGCTTGACGGACGTGATGGTGTTGGCCGGGTCCTGCGCACGCGCAGCGACCGCGTCGAAGCCGATCTGGCGACGATCGCCGTCGAGGTAGCGCACAGCCGAAGGCAGCAACACGCGGCCCTGGTCGTCGGGCAGGCATTCGGCCACGCCATTGCGCACCGCGGCCACCAGCGAATGCGTGGTGCCCAGGTCAATGCCCACGGCAATGCGGCGCTGATGCGGATCGGGCGCCTGCCCGGGTTCGGAAATCTGAAGAAGAGCCATAGGGGCCTATTGTCCCAACTGATCGAATTTGGCTTCGACGTCGTGGCCGAAACGCTCAATGAACATGAGGGCTCTCACCTGCTGCGCGGCGCCGGGATAGTCGCCTTTTTCGTCGATCAGCCAGTCGAGCGATGAAAGCGCGCGTGCACGAGCAGCCTCGACCTCGGTGTGCAGCTTGTCGAGCGCGGCTGTGCCGTCGATGTCGTCGAGCGCCTCGCGCCATTCCATCTGCTGCATGAGAAAGTCGGATGGCATCGCCGTGTTGTTCTCGGCGTTCAGGGGCGCCCCATGAAGCTCGCAGATGTAGCTCGCGCGGCGGATCGGGTCCTTGAGCCTCTGGTAAGCCTCGTTGATGCGCACCGACCACTGCATGGCCACGCGCTGGGCTGCAGCGCCCTGCGCGGCAAAACGGTCTGGGTGTGCCTCGCGCTGCAGCTCTTTCCAGCGCGCATCGAGCGCGGCGCGGTCCTGCGCGAAAGTGGCAGGAACAGCGAACAGTTGAAAGTCGGTGTCGTTGAGATTCATGGCAAGAAAAAACCGCCAGCACATGACATGGTGGCGGCTGTGGTCGCGGTCAGCGACGATGCATCAGATGCGAAAGCTCTCGCCGCAACCGCAACGGTCGCGTTCGTTCGGGTTGATGAACTTGAAGCCTTCGTTCAAGCCTTCGCGCACGAAGTCGAGCTGCGTGCCGTCGATGTAGGCCAGGCTCTTCGGGTCGACCAGCACCTTCACGCCGTGGTCTTCGAACACCACGTCTTCAGGCGTGAACTCGTCCACGTACTCGAGCTTGTAGGCCAGGCCGGAGCAGCCGGTGGTCTTCACGCCCAGCCGCACACCCACGCCCTTGCCTCGTTTGCCGAGGTAACGGGTGACGTGTCGCGCAGCGGCTTCGGTCAACGTGACGGCCATGTCAGTGAACAGCTTCGGCTTCAGCCGCCTTGGCGCTGTGCTTGGCCTTGTAGTCGCTCACTGCGGCCTTGATGGCGTCTTCGGCCAGGATGGAGCAGTGGATCTTGACGGGCGGCAAAGCCAGCTCTTCGGCGATCTGCGCATTCTTGAGTGCAGCCGCTTCGTCGAGCGTCTTGCCCTTGACCCATTCGGTCACGAGCGACGAAGAAGCAATGGCCGAGCCGCAGCCGTAGGTCTTGAAGCGTGCGTCTTCGATCACGCCTGTTTCGGGGTTGACCTTGATCTGCAGCTTCATGACGTCGCCGCAGGCCGGCGCGCCGACCATGCCGGTGCCTACCGTGTCGTCACCTTTTTCAAAGGAGCCGACGTTGCGGGGGTTTTCGTAGTGGTCGATGACCTTGGATGAATATGCCATGGTGTACCTCTCAAACTTTGTTCAATCGTGGAGCGCTGGGCTGACCTGCTTCAGTGGGCCGACCACTGGATCGTGCTGATGTCGACGCCGTCCTGGAACATCTCCCACAAGGGGCTCAGCTCGCGCAGCTTCGCGACGTTGTGCTTGATGGTCGAAATGGCGTAGTCGATTTCTTCTTCGGTCGTGAAACGGCCGATGGTCATGCGAAGGCTGCTGTGAGCCAACTCGTCGCTGCGGCCCAGGGCACGCAGAACATAGCTGGGCTCGAGGCTGGCCGAGGTGCAAGCGGAACCCGACGACACCGCCAGGCCCTTGATGCCCATGATCAGCGACTCGCCTTCGACGTAGTTGAAGCTCATGTTCAGGTTGTGCGGCACACGCTGCTCGAGGTCGCCGTTGATGAAGACCTGTTCGACGTCCTTCAGGCCGTCGAGCAGGCGCTTCTGCAGACGAGTCGCATGGGCGATGTCGTCCTTCATCTCAAGCTTGGCGATGCGATAGGCCTCGCCCATGCCGACGATCTGGTGCGTGGGCAGCGTGCCCGAACGCATGCCGCGCTCGTGGCCACCGCCGTGCATTTGCGCTTCGAGGCGAATGCGCGGCTTGCGACGCACATACAGCGCGCCGATACCCTTGGGGCCATAAGTCTTGTGCGAAGCGAGGCTCATCAGGTCGATGGGCAACTTCGTGATGTCGATGTCGACCTTGCCGGTGGCCTGGGCCGAATCGACATGGAAGATCACGCCCTTTTCGCGGCAGACA
The DNA here is from genome assembly GCF_014302995.1 of Variovorax sp. PAMC26660. Classification (NCBI taxonomy): domain Bacteria; kingdom Pseudomonadati; phylum Pseudomonadota; class Betaproteobacteria; order Burkholderiales; family Comamonadaceae; genus Variovorax; species Variovorax sp. PAMC26660. The sequence goes on along the minus strand of NZ_CP060295.1, from coordinate 5,643,693 downwards.
TTGCCCAGCGCGACCACGTCCTGGATCACGCCGATTTCGTTGTTCACGAAGAGCACGCTGGCCAGGATGGTGTCGGGGCGGATCGCGGCCTTGAACTTGTCGAGGTCAACAAGGCCGTTTTCCTCGACATCGAGGTAAGTGACCTCGAAGCCCTGGCGCTCGAGTTCGCGCATGGTGTCGAGCACAGCCTTGTGCTCGGTCTTCAGAGTGATCAGGTGCTTGCCCTTGCCCTTGTAGAACTGGGCCGCGCCCTTGAGCGCGAGGTTGATCGACTCGGTCGCACCCGAAGTCCACACGATTTCGCGGGGATCAGCATTGATCAGGTCGGCCACCTGGCCGCGCGCCTTCTCGACCGCCTCTTCAGCCTCCCAGCCCCAGGCGTGGCTGCGTGACGCCGGGTTGCCGAAGTGTTCGCGCAACCAGGGAATCATGGCGTCGACCACACGCGGGTCAACCGGCGTGGTCGCGCCGTAATCGAGGTAGATCGGGAAATGAGGAGTTACGTCCATGGCTGGCTCGTGCTGGCGTGGGGGTTGTTTTTTAATCTGGGCTGCTCGTGACAGCGCCCGAAGGCGCTATCCAAACTCAGGACTTGGCGAATACGTTGCCGAGGGCGAACACCGAATTCGGCGCATTCACGCGAATCGGCTTGACCACCGGCTGTGCCGAGATCGCGCGCTTGACGACCGGCTTGTTCTCGATCTGCACGCCCTTGGCGATCTGGTCGTCGACCAGCTTCTGCAACGTGACGGAGTCTAGGAACTCGACCATGCGCTGATTCAGCGAGGCCCAGAGTTCGTGCGTCATGCAACGACCGGCTTCGCCGAGGCAGTTTTCCTTGCCGCCGCACTGCGTGGCATCGATGGGTTCATCGACGGAAACGATGATGTCTGCCACAGTGATGTCTGCGGCCTTGCGGCCGAGGCTGTAGCCGCCGCCAGGGCCACGGGTCGATTCGACCAGTTCGTGACGACGCAGCTTGCCGAACAGTTGCTCGAGGTACGACAACGAAATCTGCTGCCGTTGGCTGATCGCAGCCAGCGTGACCGGACCGGTGTTCTGACGCAGCGCCAGATCGATCATTGCTGTGACCGCAAAACGGCCTTTGGTAGTGAGACGCATCGCAAGCTCCTTCAAGTGCTTACCGTTGAAATGACACCGCGGCCCTGGGCTGCGGTGACTTCGTCTCCGCCCTGCCCGACCCCTGACACTGGTGAACCAGCCGGTAGGAGTCGGTCCTTCATCGCGAAGTTCTTTTTTGTTCTTGAGTATTTCGGTCAAGTATAGCAGAAGCCCTTCAACTCTGCTCGGGTAAACCCCAGCGGCGGCCGCTTGAAGAACGCGAACCTCTGACCTACTGCGGCAAAACTGCGATGTTGTCGCTGCCCGAGCCGCCAAAGGCCTGCTCCCGCAGCAACGCCAGTTGGTCTCGCACCCGCGCTGCCTTCTCGAACTCGAGGTTGCGGGCGTGTTCGAGCATGAGTTTTTCCAGCCGCTTGATTTCCCGGGCGATGTCCTTTTCGCTCATGTCCTCGACCTTGGCACGTTCCAGGTCGAGCTTGGCCATTTCCTTGCCGGTCTTCTCGCTGTAGACGCCATCGATCAGGTCGCGCACCTGCTTGACGATGCTGCGCGGCGTGATGCCATTGGCCTCGTTGTGGGCGATCTGCTTGGTGCGGCGGCGCTCAGTTTCCCCGATCGCCTTCTTCATCGATTCGGTCATCCTGTCCGCATAGAGGATGGCCTTGCCATTCAGATTGCGAGCCGCGCGGCCGATGGTCTGGATCAGCGAGCGCTCGGCGCGCAGAAAGCCTTCCTTGTCGGCATCGAGGATCGCCACCAGCGAGACCTCGGGAATGTCCAGGCCCTCCCGCAGCAGGTTGATGCCCACCAGCACGTCGAAGGTGCCCAGACGCAGGTCACGCAGGATTTCCACCCGCTCGACCGTGTCGACGTCGCTGTGCAGATAACGCACCTTGACCCCGTTGTCGCCCAGGTAATCGGTCAGCTGCTCGGCCATCCGCTTGGTCAGCGTGGTGATCAACACGCGCTCGTGTTTGTCGACGCGGATGCGGATTTCGCCCAGCACATCGTCCACCTGATGCGTGGCGGGCCGCACCTCGACCTCCGGGTCGATCAGGCCCGTCGGCCGCACCAGTTGCTCTACGACATTGCCGGAGTGGTCTTTTTCGTACTGCGCCGGCGTTGCCGAAACGAAGATGCACTGGCGCATGCGCGTCTCGAACTCCTCGAACTTGAGCGGCCGGTTGTCCATCGCGCTCGGCAGCCGAAAGCCGTACTCGACCAGCGTGGTCTTGCGCGCCCGGTCGCCGCTGTACATCGCGTTGAGCTGGCCGATCATCTGATGGCTCTCGTCGAGGAACATCAGCGCGTCCTTCGGCAAGTAGTCGGTCAGCGTGGCGGGCGGCTCGCCGGGTGCGGCGCCCGACAGGTGGCGCGTGTAGTTCTCGATGCCTTTGCAATGGCCGATCTCGGCGAGCATTTCAAGGTCGAAACGGCTGCGCTGCTCCAGCCGCTGTGCCTCGACCAGCTTGCCCGCCCCCACCAGTTCCTTGAGCCGCTCAGCCAGCTCGATCTTGATGGTCTCCACGGCCGCCAACACCTTGTCGCGCGGCGTGACGTAGTGGCTCGACGGGTACACCGTGAAGCGCGGCACCTTCTGCCGGACACGGCCGGTGAGCGGGTCAAAAAGCTGCAGCGACTCGATCTCGTCATCGAACAGCTCGAAGCGGATCGCCAGCTCGCTGTGCTCGGCCGGGAACACATCGATGGTGTCGCCGCGCACGCGGAACGTGCCCCGTGCAAAGTCCTGTTCGTTGCGCGTGTACTGCATGCGGATGAGCCGCGAGATCAGGTCGCGCTGGCCGACCTTGTCGCCCACGCGGGCAATCAGCCGCATCTCCATGTAGTCCTCGGGCGTGCCGATGCCGTAGATCGCACTCACCGTGGCCACGATCACCGTGTCGCGCCGCTCCAGCACGCTCTTGGTGGCCGACAGCCGCATCTGCTCGATGTGCTCGTTGATCGAGGAGTCCTTCTCGATGAACAGGTCGCGCTGCGGCACATAGGCCTCGGGCTGGTAGTAGTCGTAGTAGCTCACGAAGTACTCGACCGCGTTCTTCGGGAAGAACTCGCGAAACTCGCTGTAGAGCTGCGCCGCCAGCGTCTTGTTGGGCGCGAACACGATGGCCGGGCGGCCCAGCCGCGCGATCACGTTGGCCATGGTGAAGGTCTTGCCCGAGCCCGTCACGCCCAGCAGCGTCTGGAACACCTCGCCGTCGAGCACGCCCTCGACCAGCCCGTCGATCGCCTTGGGCTGGTCCCCGGCCGGCGGATACGGCTGGAAAAGCTCGAAAGGCGAGTCGGGGTAGCGGATGAATTCGCCCTGTTTCGCCGGACCGATCGGGTCCAGTTTCTTCAGGTCTGCTATGGCTTCGGTGTTCTCTGGCATGGCTGTTCCCGACAGGTGGCGATGGCGCCGGTAAAATTCAAGGCAACCGGAAAGCGTAGCGCAAGTACGGTTGCCAGCGAAGCTTTCATCCCAAAGGACCTTTCCATGTCTATGTTCACCGCGGTCGAAATGGCACCGCGCGACCCGATCCTCGGCCTCAACGAGCAATTTGCAGCCGATACCAACCCCAACAAGGTCAATCTCGGCGTCGGCGTTTATTACGACGACAACGGCAAGCTGCCCCTGCTCCAGTGCGTGCAGGCAGCCGAACAGAACATGATGAAGGCCCCCTCGGCCCGCGGCTACCTGCCGATCGACGGCATCGTGGCTTACGACAACGCCGTCAAGGGCCTTGTCTTCGGTGTCGACAGCGAACCCGTGCAATCGGGCCGCGTGGCCACCATCCAGGGCATCGGCGGCACCGGCGGCCTGAAGGTCGGCGCCGACTTCCTCAAGAAGATCAACCCCAATGCCAAGGTGCTGATCAGCGATCCGAGCTGGGAAAACCACCGCGCGCTGTTCACCAACGCGGGCTTCGAGGTCGAAAGCTACCCCTACTACGACGCGGCCAAGCGCGGCGTCAACTTCGACGGCATGTTGGCCGCCCTGAACGCGGCGCCGGCCGGCACCGTCGTCGTGCTGCACGCCTGCTGCCACAACCCGACCGGCTATGACATCACAGCTGCACAGTGGGACCTCGTCGTCGCCGCGGTCAAGGCCAAGGGCCTCGTGCCCTTCCTCGACATGGCCTACCAGGGCTTCGGCTACGGCCTGAAAGAAGACGGCGCGGCCGTCGGCAAGTTCGTCGATGCCGGCCTGACCTTCTTCGTCTCGACCTCTTTCTCGAAGAGCTTCAGCCTGTACGGCGAGCGCGTCGGCGCCCTGTCGGTACTGTGCGAAAGCAAGGAAGAAGCCGGTCGCGTGCTGTCGCAGCTCAAGATCGCCATTCGCACCAACTACAGCAACCCGCCGATCCACGGCGGCGCCGTGGTGGCTGCGGTGCTCGGCAACCCCGAACTGCGCGCCCTCTGGGAAAAGGAACTCGGCGAAATGCGCGTGCGCATCAAGGCCATGCGCCAGAAGCTGGTCGACGGCCTCAAGGCCGCGGGCGTGAAGGAAGACATGAGCTTCATCACCACCCAGATCGGCATGTTCAGTTACTCGGGCCTGAGCAAGGACCAGATGGTCCGCCTGCGCAACGAGTTCGGCGTGTACGGCACCGACACCGGCCGCATGTGCGTGGCCGCGCTCAACAGCAAGAACATCGACTACGTCTGCGCGTCGATTGCCAAAGTCATCTAGGTGACAGCAAAGTGTGAGGGAATCATCCTGGCGACGATTCCTTCACGCTCTGCGACAGAAGGACCCTCGCAGCGGGGTCGATGTAGGGGTTAGGCCCCCTGCATCGCAGCGAATGCGCTGATATATTGCACCGCAACATTCCACTCCAAGACCAGCGATGCTCTATCAACTCTACGAAGCCCAGCGTTCCCTGATGGAGCCGTTCTCGGACTTCGCGCAGGCAGCCTCCAAGCTCTACGGCCAGGGCGCCGTATGGGGCCAGCTGCCAATGGCACAGCGCATGGCTGCAGGCTACGACCTGCTCTATCGCCTGGGCAAGGACTACGAAAAGCCCGAGTTCAACATCAAGTCGATCAAGGTCGACGGCGAAGATGTCGTAATCCAGGAAGCGATCGAGCTCGACAAGCCTTTCTGCGAGCTGCGCCGCTTCAAGCGCTTCACCGACGAGCCGCACATTCTCAAGACGCTCAAGAGCCAGCCCGTGGTGCTGATCGTGGCACCGCTGTCGGGCCACTACGCCACGCTGCTGCGCGACACCGTGCGCACCATGCTGCAGGACCACAAGGTCTACATCACCGACTGGAAGAACGCGCGCCTCGTGCCGATGTCGGAAGGCGAATTCCACCTCGACGACTACATCAACTACGTGCAGGAATTCATCCGCCTGCTGCAGGCCGAGTACGGCAACTGCCACGTGGTCAGCGTGTGCCAGCCGACCGTGCCCGTGCTGGCCGCCGTGTCGCTCATGGCCAGCCGCAAGGAGCCGCTGCCGCTCACGCTGACGATGATGGGCGGCCCCATCGACGCCCGCAAGTCGCCCACCGCGGTCAACAACCTCGCGATGAACAAGAGCTACGAGTGGTTCGAGAACAACGTGATCTACCGCGTGCCGCAAGGCTTCCCGGGTGAAGGCCGCCGCGTGTACCCCGGCTTCCTGCAGCACACCGGCTTCGTGGCGATGAACCCCGACCGCCACGCAACCAGCCACTACGACTACTTCAAGGACCTCATCAAGGGCGACGACGCCAGCGCCGAGGCCCACCGCAAGTTCTACGACGAGTACAACGCCGTGCTCGACATGGACGCCGATTACTACCTCGACACGATCCGCACCGTGTTCCAGCAGTTCGAGCTGGTCAACGGCACCTGGGACGTCAAGAACCCCGACGGCCAGATCGAGCGCGTACGTCCGCAGGACATCCGCTCGGCCGCGCTGCTGACCGTCGAAGGCGAACTTGACGACATCTCGGGCTCGGGCCAGACCGAAGCCGCGCACAGCCTGTGCACCGGCATCGCCGATGCCAAGCGCGAGCACTACGAAGTCAAGGGCGCGGGCCACTACGGCATCTTCAGCGGCCGCCGCTGGCGCGAACTGGTCTACCCGAAGCTGGTGAAGTTCATCGCTGCGAATGACCAGCCCCAGAGCCGTGCCAGCAAGCGGGAAGGCCTGGCTGCCGAAGACACGGTCAAGCCGGCCCGCAAGACGGCAACGGTTGCTGCCGCAAGAAAGACCGCGGCCAAGCCGAAGGCCGCCACGGTCGTGGCCGTCAAGAAGCCCGTGGCGCGCAAGAAGCCCGGCACCCGCGCCGCGCGCTGAAGCGCGCAGGCCAACCTCAAGTGAACGGGCTCGCCGCACGCATCAACAACGCACTGCCGCAAACGCAGTGCACACGGTGCGGCTACCCGGATTGCGCAGGCTATGCGCAGGCGGTGGCCGATGGCACGGCCGGCATCAACCAGTGCCCGCCGGGCGGCGCCGAAGGCATCGAGCGGCTCGCGCTGCTCACGGGCCAGGCGCCCTTGCCGCTCGATCCCCAGTTCGGCACCGAAGGCCCGCGCGCCATGGCCGTCATCGACGAAGCCTGGTGCATCGGCTGCACGCTCTGCCTCGATGCCTGCCCGACCGATGCCATCGTCGGCATCAACAAGCGCATGCACACCGTGATCGAGGCGCACTGCACGGGGTGCGAGCTGTGCATTCCGGTCTGCCCTGTCGATTGCATCGCGCTCGAAGTCGAGACGCCGGGCCGCAGCGGCTGGCAGGCATGGTCGCAAACGCAGGCCGAAGCGGCACTGCAACGCTACAAGCTTCACGGTGCGCACCGCAAAGCAGGCGCCCAGGAAGAAACGAAAGCCCCTGAAGCCGCAGCCCCGCAAGACGCCAACACGCGCAAGCGCTCCATCGTCGAAGCAGCACTGGCGCGTGCCCGCGCCGCCTCGCAACGTCCACCCGCCGCCAAGCCATGACACTCGACACCCTGCTCATCTATGCCATCGCTTCGCTCGCACTGGCCGTGATCCCGGGGCCGACGATGCTGCTGGCGCTGTCCAACGGCATCGACGGCGGCATGCGCCGCGCAAGCTGGGGCATTGCGGGCGCATCGCTCGGCAGCGTCACGCTGATTGCCGTCGTTGCGCTCGGTCTGGGCTCGCTGCTCGCCGCGTCGGAACTGCTCTTCAACGCCATTCGCGTGGCCGGTGTCGCCTACCTCGTCTGGCTGGGCTTCAAACTCTGGCGCAGCGATGCGACCGACCTGGGCACCGCGCTGGCCAAGTCGAGCATCGAGATCCGTCCGCACGGTCGCGTCGCACTGCTGCGCAGCCTGATGGTGGCGTTGTCGAACCCGAAGACGGTGCTGTTCTTCGCGGCCTTCTTGCCGCAGTTCATCGACATCGCGAAGCCGCAGGGCCCGCAGTACCTGCTGCTCGGCGCGATCTTCGTGGTGCTCGACACCTGCGTGATGCTGGCCTACGCCGCGGCCGGAACACAGGCCGTGCGCTGGCTCTCGCGCCGGGGCCTCAAGGCGCTGAACCGCAGTTGCGCCGTCGGCATGTGGTTGCTGGCGGCCACGCTGGCTTTCTGGCGTCGACCCGGCACCTGAACGCCCGGCCCTTCAGTTCTTCTTCGGTCGCTTGAAGAGCAACAGCAGCACCCCCGCCAGCACCACGCCCACCGCGTACCACTCGAAGCGCGTGACAGCCTCGTTGGCAATCCACACGCCCAGCAACATCGCGATCACCGGATTGACGAAGGTGTAGCTCGCCGCCAGTGCGGCCGGCGCTTGCGCGAGCAGCACCATGTAGGCGTTGAACGCGATCAGCGAGCCGAACACCACCAGGTAGACCCAGACCGCCACCGCCACAGGTTGCGGCGGCCAGGTCATCGTTTCGCCCGACACGGCGGCCAGCCCCATCAGCACCACGCCGCCGCACAGCATCTCGCTCGCGAAGCCCATGGCACCCGGCGCCAGCGGCAGGCTGCGCTGGCTCAACACGCTGCCGAGCGACCAGCAGACGCACGCCACGCAAATTGCGACCAGCCCCTCCGGTGAAGACTTGAAACCGCTGCCCTGCGTGAGCATCAGCACGCCGACCAACCCCACCGTGATGCCCGCAGCCTCCAGCCGCGTCGGCTTCACGCTCCAGATCAGGTTCAGCAGCGCGATCAGCAATGGAATGACCGCGATGAAGGCCACCACCAGCCCCGAGCCGATCGACACCTCGGCGTTGGCCGTACCGCCCATGCCGCCTCCGAGCATCAGTGCCCCGACGACCAAGGCATTGCGCCACTGCACGAGCGTCGGCCACGGCGCGCCGCGCCAGCGCATCCACACCGCCAGCAGCACACCCGCGAACAGAAAGCGCGAGCCCATCTGCAGGAACGGCGGAAAGCTGATCAGCGCGTACTTGATGCCCAGGTAGGTCGAGCCCCAGACCACCCAGGTGGCGGCCAGGCACAGCCATAGCAGGGGCGTCAACCGAGGGCGCGCGGAGGCAGGCCCGACGTGGGCGGGGGACGCGAGTGTCGACATGTCGAGGGTGTCTCTTCTTGGTGTTGGATGCCGCCCATGGTATGAAAGCCACCCGCTGTCTGCCATGCAGATTTCATGGTTCTGCCCGCACCACACCGTCGATTTAAAGGACTTGCATGGACTTCGCCTTGAACCCCACGCTGGACGCCCACGACACCCGCATCCTGGCCGAGCTGCAAAGCGACGCACGCCTGACCATGGCCGAACTCGGCCGCCGCGTGCACCTGAGCCAGCCGGCCGTGACCGAGCGCGTGAAGAAGCTCGAAGCAGCAGGTGTCATCACCGGCTACCGCGCGACGGTCGACCTCACGCGGCTGGGCTACGGCATTCGCGCGATCATCCGCGTCGGCCGGGCCGACTACGACCGCGTGGTCGCGCTGGTGCAGGACACGCCCGAGTGCATCAATGCCTACAACGTGACTGGCGAAGACAGCTGGATTCTCGAGATCGCGGTGATCGACGTGAGCCATCTCGATGCGGTGGTCACCAAGTTCTGCATCCTCACGGAGACCGCGACCTCGATCATCCTGAACCCGGCGCGCGAGCATCTGCCGATGCTGCCGCCTCAGCGTGCCGACGTGAAGCCGCCGATCAGGAAAGTACTCAACGCGTAGCAGCGAGCGCGTTGAACGCCGTCACCACTTCGGGCGGCGCCTGCACAATCTCGATCAGCACACCCTCGCCCGCAATCGGAAATTCGTCGTTCGCCTTCGGGTGCAGAAAGCAGATGTCGAAGCCGGCCGCGCCCTTGCGGATGCCGCCCGGCGCAAAGCGAACGCCCTGCGCGGTGAGCCACTCGACGGCCTTGGGCAGGTCGTCGATCCACAGCCCCACATGGTTGAGCGGCGTCGTGTGCACGGCGGGCTTCTTCTCCGGGTCCAGCGGCTGCATCAGGTCGACCTCGACCTTGAACGGCCCGCTGCCCATCGAGCAGATGTCCTCGTCGACGTTCTCGCGCTCGCTCTTGAAGGTGCCCGTGACTTCGAGCCCCAGCATGTCGACCCACAGCTTCTGCAGCCGCAGCTTGTCGGGCCCGCCAATGGCGATCTGCTGGATGCCCAGCACCTTGAACGGGCGCGCGATGGCGGTCGTGCCCGTCATGCGCAGACCTCCACTTTTTCAGTCGTCGTGGTGCGGCGCGATTGCAAGCCCAGCTTGCGCAGCAGTTGCACGTCGGCATCCACATCGGGGTTGCCGGTGACCAGCAGCTTGTCGCCGTAGAAGATCGAATTCGCACCCGCCATGAAGCACAGCGCCTGCACCGCATCGCCCATCTGCTGGCGGCCCGCCGACAGCCGCACGCGCGCGGTCGGCATCGTGATGCGCGCGACCGCGATCATGCGCACGAAGTCGAAGGGATCGACTGGCTCCGAATCGGCCAGAGGCGTGCCCGGCACGCGCACCAGGCTGTTGATCGGCACCGACTCCGGGTACGGGTTCAGGTTGGCCAACTGCGCGATCAGCCCCGCGCGATGCACCGGCGCTTCGCCCATGCCGACGATGCCGCCGCAGCACACGCTGATGCCGGCACTGCGCACATGGGCCAGCGTGTCGAGCCGGTCCTGGTAGGTGCGCGTGTCGACGATGTCGGTGTAGTACTCGGGCGCGGTGTCCAGGTTGTGGTTGTAGTAGTCCAAGCCCGCGGCCTTGAGCTGGTGCGCGTGGTGCGGCTCCAGCATGCCCAGCGTGGCGCAGGTCTGCAGGCCCAGGCCCTTCACGGCTTCGACCAACACAGCCACCTTCTCGACGTCGCGGTCCTTGGGCGCTCGCCATGCGGCGCCCATGCAGAAGCGCGTGGCGCCGGCGTCCTTGGCGGCCTGCGCGGCGCGCACCACCTCGTCGATCTCCATGAGCTTTTGCGCCTTCACGCCGGTGTCGAACTCGGCCGACTGCGGGCAGTAGCCGCAGTTCTCGGGGCAGCCGCCGGTCTTGACCGACAGCAGCGTGGCCAGCTCGATATCGCCTTCGGGAAAGTGCTGGCGGTGCACTGTCTGCGCCTCGAACAGCAGGTCCATCAGCGGCTTGTCGAGCAGCGCCTGAATCGCCTCGACCGTCCACGGCCCTTGCGGTGCCACGGCCTTGGCGGGCTTGTGCAGCGTGATCGTCTGTTGCAAGTCGTTGGCTCCCATCAGTTGAACTCCAGAATGATTTGGTCGACCGCGAGCGACTCGCCCTTGGTGGCGGAGACCTTGCCGACCACGCCGTCCTGCGTGGCGAACAGCACGTTCTCCATCTTCATCGCCTCGATCACGGCCAGCTTCTCGCCGGCCTGCACCTGCTGCCCCGTCTGCACCGACACCTCGACCAGCAGCCCCGGCATCGGCGACATCAGGAACTTGCTCAAGTCAGGCGGTGCCTTGTAGGGCATCAGGTCCAGCAGGCGCGCACCCAGCGGCGACAGCACCATCGTCTCGATCTGCGTGCCGTCGTGCGACACGCGCAGCGCCAGCGGGTTCTTGCCCGCGCCACGCTCGACCTGCGCGGTGAAGGGCTTGTCGTTGACGATGCCCTGCACGCGGATCGCACCCAGTGCAAAGCTGCTGTCGATCTTGTAGTTCTTGTCGCCCACGGCCACCGCGCTCGCGCCGGTCTTGCCCTGGAAGTCGGACACCGACACCGGGTGGTGCACATGCTTGCCTTGCGGCCCCATCTCCACCACCACGAACTGCTCGCCGACCTTCACGCCGTGGCCTTCGAGCTGACCGCTGATGCCCGAGGCACGCGCGCGATAGCGGCGGTGCACATAGGCTGCGAGCGCAACCAGGAAGGACGGGTCGGTGTGCGGCACGTCTTCCGCGTGGAAGCCCTTGCCGTAGTGCTCGGCGATGAAGCCGGTATTGAAGTCGCCCGCCACGAATTTCGGATGCGCCAGCAACGCCGCCTGGAACGGAATGTTGCTGCTGACACCGCGAATCACGAAACCGTTGAGCGCCTCGCGCATGCGGGCAATCGCATGCTGGCGGTCTTTGCCGTGCACGATGAGCTTGGCGATCATCGAGTCGTAGTACATCGGGATCTCGCCGCCGTCATACACGCCGGTGTCCACGCGCACGCCTTGCAGGTGCTCGGTGTCGCTTGCGAACATGGTCTCGGCGGGCGGCTGGAACCTCACCAACCGACCGGTCGACGGCAGGAAGTTGCGGAACGGGTCTTCGGCGTTGATGCGGCATTCGATGGCCCAGCCGTCGCGCTTGACTTCAGCTTGCGTCAGCGGCAGCTCCTCGCCGGCCGCCACGCGGATCATCAGCTCGACCAGATCGAGCCCCGTGATGCATTCGGTGACCGGGTGCTCCACCTGCAGGCGCGTGTTCATCTCCAGGAAGAAGAAGCTCTGGTCCTTGCCGACCACGAACTCCACCGTGCCAGCGCTCTGGTAGTTCACGGCCTTGGCCAGCTGCACCGCCTGCTCGCCCATTGCCTTGCGCGTGGCATCGCTGATGAAAGGCGAAGGCGCCTCCTCGATCACCTTCTGGTGGCGGCGCTGGATCGAGCATTCGCGCTCGTTCAGATAGATGACGTTGCCATGCGAATCGCCCAGCACCTGGATCTCGATGTGGCGCGGCTCCTCGACGAATTTCTCGATGAACACGCGGTCGTCGCCGAAGCTGTTGCGCGCCTCGTTGCGGCACGAGGTGAAGCCCTCGAAGGCCTCCTTGTCGTTGAAGGCCACGCGCAGGCCCTTGCCGCCACCGCCGGCCGAGGCCTTGATCATCACCGGATAGCCGATGTCCTTGGCGATCTCGACGGCACGCTCTGCCGTCTCGATGGCGTCGTTCCAGCCCGGAATCGTGTTGACCTTGGCCTCGTTCGCGAGCTTCTTCGAGGCGATCTTGTCGCCCATCGCCGCGATCGAATAGTGCTTGGGACCGATGAAGGCAATGCCCTCTTCCTCGACCTTGCGCGCGAAGGCTTCGTTCTCCGACAGAAAGCCGTAGCCCGGGTGCACCGCCTCGGCGCCCGTCTGCTTGCAGGCCGCGATGATGCGGTCGGCTTGCAGATAGCTCTCACGGCTGGGTGCGGCGCCGATATGCACGGCCTCGTCGGCCAGCTCGACGTGGCGGGCTTCCTTGTCGGCGTCGGAATAGACGGCGACGGTCAGGATGCCCATCTTCTTCGCGGTCTGGATGACGCGGCAGGCGATCTCGCCACGGTTGGCGATCAGGATTTTCTTGAACATGTTCTTCTTCTCCGGGCCGCTCACAGGGGAATGTTGCCGTGCTTGCGCCACGGGTTCTCGAGCTTCTTCTCGCGCAGCATCACCAGCGAACGGCAGATGCGCTTGCGCGTCTCGTGCGGCAGGATCACGTCGTCGATGTAGCCGCGTGCGCTGGCCACATAGGGGTTCGCGAAGCGTGCCTTGTATTCGGCCTCGCGGGCGGCCAACTTCTCGGGGTCGTTCTTGTCTTCGCGGAAGATGATTTCCACTGCGCCCTTCGCGCCCATCACCGCGATCTCTGCACGCGGCCACGCGAGATTGACGTCACCGCGCAGATGCTTGGAGGCCATCACGTCGTACGCGCCGCCGTAGGCCTTGCGCGTGATGACGGTGATCTTCGGCACCGTGCACTCCGCATAGGCGTAGAGCAGCTTGGCACCGTGCTTGATGATGCCGCCGTACTCCTGCCCCGTGCCGGGCATGAAGCCGGGCACGTCGACGAAGGTGACGACCGGGATGTTGAAGGCATCGCAAAAGCGCACGAAGCGCGCGGCCTTGATGCTGCTCTTGATGTCCAGGCAACCCGCCAGCACCAGCGGCTGGTTGGCCACGATGCCGATGGTCTGGCCTTCCATGCGTGCGAAGCCGATCACGATGTTCTTCGCGTAGTCGGGCTGCAGCTCGAAGAAGTCGCCGTCGTCCACCACCTTGAGGATCAGTTCCTTGATGTCGTAGGGCTTGTTCGGGTTGTCCGGCACCAGCGTGTCGAGCGAGTAGTCGGGCCGGTCGGCCGGATCGCCCTGGCCGTTGTTGCCCAGGCGCACCGGCGGCTTTTCGCGGTTGTTCAGCGGCAGGTAGTTGTACAGGCGGCGCAGCATCATCAGCGCCTCGACGTCGTTCTCGAACGCCATGTCGGCCACGCCGCTGCGCGTGGTGTGGGTGATGGCGCCACCCAGCTCTTCGGCCGTCACGCTCTCGTGCGTCACGGTCTTCACCACGTCGGGGCCGGTGACGAACATGTAGCTGCTGTCCTTCACCATGAAGATGAAGTCGGTCATGGCCGGCGAATACACCGCGCCGCCCGCGCAGGGGCCCATGACCATGCTGATCTGCGGCACCACGCCCGAGGCCATCACGTTGCGCTGGAACACGTCGGCATAGCCGCCGAGCGAAGCCACGCCTTCCTGGATGCGCGCGCCGCCCGAGTCGTTCAGGCCGATAACGGGTGCGCCGACCTTCATGGCCTGGTCCATCACCTTGCAGATTTTTTCGGCATGCGCTTCGCTGAGCGCGCCGCCGAAGACGGTGAAGTCCTGGCTGAACACGAACACCAGGCGGCCGTTGATCATCCCGTAGCCAGTGACCACGCCGTCGCCCGGAATCTTCTGCTCGGCCATGCCGAAGTCGACCGAGCGGTGCTCGACGAACATGTCCCATTCTTCAAACGTGTTGTCGTCGAGCAGCAGCTCGATGCGCTCGCGCGCGGTGAGCTTGCCCTTGGCATGCTGCGCGTCGATGCGCTTTTGCCCACCGCCAAGGCGCGCCTTGGCGCGGCGCTCTTCGAGTTGTTCGATCAGTTCTTGCATGAGAAAAGCCTCTTTGAAAAATCAGCAGTCGTAGGTTTCGCTGTACTGGAACGACGCACCCGGCATGGTGGCCAGGATGTCCATGAATTGCATGATGGCGCCGCAGCGCTCGCGCGGGCAGTAGGACTGCGAGTTGAAGAGCCGTCCGAACGACAGGTCGGTGCTGCCGCCACCCTTGGCCGGCAGCACCTGCACCCATTGCGCGCGGAGTGTTTCGCCTTGGCGGCAATACATGGTGTTGTGGATGTCCGATACGCCCCAGGCATCGCCAGAGGCCGTGGACCACAGCACCAGTTGGTGGTTGGCGGCGCCATCGCCCTTCAGCAGCGCGAAGTCGGGCACGGTAAAGTGCAGCGACGGCCCGCGCAACACGCGTTGCGCCGCGATCAGCGCACGGATGTCCTGTGGGTTGCCGCGTTGCAGCGCCTGTTCGTGCGCAAGGCCGGCCTGCAGCTTCGCCACCGCATGGGCCTGGCGCAGCATGGCGTCGAGCGCCACTTGTTCCTGCTGCCACGCATCGACCCAAGGCGCGGCTGCGGCGATCTCGTCGTCCCAATCCAGGCACAGGATGCCGCTGGTCTTCCCCTCGGCTTCGTCGTTGCGTGGCGCGCCGTACCAGGAGACGCCCACGCTCACACTGCCCACGCGCCACCCGGCGCTCACGGCAACATTCCAGGCGTTCTCTTCCTTGAAGCGCGCTGGCTGCATTTCGCCGTGCTCGGGCACACCGAGTTGCGAGACGAGCTGCGCATGCGCCCGCAGCACGAAGTCGACGTGCGACTCGCCCTCGGGCAGATCGAGCCGGTGCCACACGCTCATCACCGGACGCCCCCGGTACGGCACCATGAGTTCCATGCGGCGGCTGCGCAACCCGAGCACATCCACGCCCGGCACCTGCCAGGCGCTGACACCAAATTCCGCATACGCGGGCCGCACGCCCAGCGCCTCCAACTGCTCGAAGGTCGTTCCCCAGGCGAAGGTGCCCGCCGCAGTGTCGAAGCCGCGCGCGATGCTGTCGGGGTTCAGCCAGTCCATGCGGTTTCGTCGCCTGCGTAGAGGCCGAGCAAACGGCGTGCCGCGGTGGACGGCGCCAGCTCGAGCGCGCCGACCTGGCCCAGCAATGCCGGCAGCTCTTCCTTCACCCGCGGATGGTGGCGGAAGGCATGGCGCAGCCCCGCTTCGATGCGGTCCCACATCCACGACTTGGCCTGCAGTTGGCGGCGCGCCATGAGCCGGCCGTTGGCAGCCTGCAGCGCGCGAAAGCGTTCGACCTGCGTCCAGAACGCCTCGACGCCCTGCCCCAGCAACGCGCTCAGCTGGATGGCTTGTGGATGCCAGAAGGTCTCGTCGTGATGGGCGTGATTCGGATGGCCATGCTGGCCGAAGAGCCGCAGCGCCGAAGTGATCTGCGCCTGTGCGCGCGTGGCGGCCGAGGCGTCGATGTCGGCCTTGTTGATGACCACGAGGTCGGCCAGCTCCATCACGCCCTTTTTGATCGCCTGCAGGTCGTCGCCGGCGTTGGGCAACTGCATCAGCACGAACATGTCGGTCATGCCGGACACCGCCGTTTCGCTCTGGCCCACGCCCACGGTCTCGACGATCACGATGTCGTAGCCGGCGGCCTCGCACACCAGCATGGCTTCGCGCGTCTTCTCGGCCACGCCGCCGAGCGTGCCACTCGACGGACTGGGGCGGATGTAGGCGCGCTCGTGCACCGAGAGCTTTTCCATGCGCGTCTTGTCGCCAAGAATGGAGCCGCCGGACACGGTGGACGACGGATCGATGGTGAGCACCGCCACGCGATGCCCCTTGTCGATCAGCAGCAGGCCCAGCGTTTCGATGAAGGTCGATTTGCCGACGCCCGGCACGCCCGAGATGCCAAGGCGAAATGACTGGCCGGTGCGCGGCAGCAGCGCCGTGAGCAATTCATCGGCCTGCGCGCGATGATCGGTGCGGGTCGATTCGAGCAGCGTGATCGCCTTGGCGATGGCGCGGCGTTGCGCCATGCCGGGCGAATCGGTGACGGCGGTTTCCAGCGCCTGCACGGTGTTCAGCACGCGGCCTCCGTCGCCACGCGCCAGCGGTAGTGCAGGTCAACGCCCTCTTCGCCTTCGAGCACGAAGCCGTGCCGCAGGTAGAAGCGGTTGGCGTCGCTCTGCACGAGCGCGGTGAGCTTGATGTCGAGTTGCTTCTCGCGCGCCCGCGCCTTGGCCCAGCGCAACACCCATTCGCCGATGCCGCTGCCCTGGAAGCCGGTGCGCAGGTAGAGATGATCGAGCCGCAGCGCATCCGCGCCCTCGGGCTTGAGCGTGACGAAGCCCACGCGCTGGTCACCGTCGAGCACGATGTGGTGCATGAAAGGCACGACGAAGCCGGCGCTCAGGCGTTCACGTGAACGCGCGAGGTCGAAGCGCCCGACGCGCTCCAGGCTCGGTCGCATCGCATCGATGCGAACGGCCAGCATGTCCTCGAAATCGCTGGAATCCACCGGCTGCAGCGACAGCCGCGACAAGAGATCGCCCACGTCTGTTCTCAGGCCGCGACTGCCGCGCGAATCTGTTCCAGCACGTCCTTGGCGCTGGCCGGAATGGGCGTGCCCGGTCCGTAGATGCCCTTGACGCCGGCCTCGTACAGAAAGTCGTAGTCCTGCCGCGGGATCACGCCGCCGACGAACACGATGATGTCGTCCGCGCCCTGCTTCTTGAGTTCGTTGATGATCGCGGGCACGAGCGTCTTGTGGCCGGCTGCGAGGGTGCTCACGCCGACGGCATGCACGTCGTTTTCAATCGCCTGGCGCGCACATTCTTCGGGCGTCTGGAACAGCGGGCCCATGTCCACGTCGAAGCCCAGGTCGGCGAAGGCGGTGGCCACCACCTTGGCACCACGGTCGTGACCGTCCTGGCCGAGCTTGGAGATCATCACGCGCGGACGACGGCCCTGCTCTTCGGCAAAGGCGTTGATCTCGGTCTTGAGGGCTTCCCAGCCTTCGGCCGAGTCGTAGGCGGCGGCGTACACACCGGTCACCTTTTGCGTGTCGGCGCGATGGCGGCCGAAGATTTTTTCGAGCGCGTCGCTGATCTCACCCACCGTGGCGCGCAGGCGCACGGCATCGATGCTCAGCGCCAGCAGATTGCCGGTGTTGTTCTCTGCTGCGGTGGTCAGCGCATCAAGCGCGGCCTGCACCTTGGCCGTGTCGCGCGAGGCGCGAATGCTCTGCAGCCGCGCCACCTGCTGGTCGCGCACCATCACGTTGTCGATGGAGAGGCTGTCGATCGCGTCTTCGCTCTTGAGCTTGTACTTGTTGACGCCGACGATCACGTCCTTGCCCGAGTCGATGCGCGCCTGCTTCTCTGCAGCAGCCGCTTCGATCTTGAGCTTGGCCCAGCCGCTGTCGACGGCCTTGGTCATGCCGCCCATGGCCTCGACCTCTTCGATGATGGCCCAGGCCGCATCGGCCATGTCCTGCGTGAGCTTCTCCATCATGTAGCTGCCGGCCCAGGGGTCGACCACGTTGGTGATGTGCGTCTCTTCCTGGATGATGAGCTGCGTGTTGCGCGCAATGCGCGAGCTGAACTCGGTGGGCAGCGCAATGGCTTCGTCGAGCGCGTTGGTGTGCAGGCTCTGCGTGCCGCCGAACACCGCAGCCATGGCCTCGATGGTGGTGCGCACGATGTTGTTGTACGGGTCCTGCTCGGTGAGCGACCAGCCCGAGGTCTGGCAGTGGGTGCGCAGCATCAGGCTCTTGGGGTTCTTGGGGTTGAACTCCTTCATGATGCGGCACCACAAAAGGCGCGCGGCGCGCATCTTGGCCACTTCAAGATAGAAGTTCATGCCGATGGCCCAGAAGAAGCTCAGGCGCCCGGCGAAGCCGTCCACATCGAGGCCCTTGGCCAGCGCGGTCTTCACGTACTCCTTGCCGTCGGCCAGCGTGAAGGCCAGCTCCAACGCCTGGTTCGCGCCGGCTTCCTGCATGTGATAGCCGCTGATCGAGATCGAGTTGAACTTGGGCATGTGCTGCGCCGTGTACTCGATGATGTCGCCGATGATCCGCATGCTCGGCGCCGGCGGAAAGATGTACGTGTTGCGGACCATGAACTCCTTGAGGATGTCGTTCTGGATGGTTCCGCTCAACTGATCTTTTGCCACGCCCTGCTCTTCGGCCGCGACCACGTAGCCCGCCAGCACCGGCAGCACGGCGCCGTTCATCGTCATGGACACGCTGACCTTGTCGAGCGGGATCTGATCGAACAGGATCTTCATGTCCTCGACCGAATCGATCGCCACGCCAGCCTTGCCGACGTCGCCGGTCACACGCGGATGGTCGCTGTCGTAGCCGCGATGGGTGGCCAGGTCGAAGGCCACGCTCACGCCCTGGCCGCCGGCGGCCAGCGCCTTGCGATAGAAGGCGTTCGATTCTTCGGCGGTCGAGAAGCCGGCGTACTGGCGGATGGTCCAGGGGCGCACCGCGTACATGGTGGCCTGCGGGCCGCGCAGGTAGGGCTCGAAGCCGGGCAGCGTGTCGGTGTACTTCAGGCCCTGCAGGTCGGCCGCGGTGTACAGCGGCTTGACGCTGATGCCGTCGGGCGTGATCCAGTTCAGCGCGTTCACGTCGCCGCCGGGGGCGGACTTGGCAGCGGACTTGGCCCAAGCCTCGAGGTCGGCGGGCTTGAAGGTGGGTTCGGGAGTGCTGCTCATGAAAGGCGCCGCTTTGCTGTTGTCTGTCTGGTATTCGCAGATTCGCTCGCACGGATTTGCAAGCCGGCCGCGAGTCTAACCCATCCGTAATTATTAATTCAAACGCTATTTTTGAAGTACAGTGCGGCCCATGTCCGCTGTCACACTCACCCCCCGCGCCCTTTATGAAGAGGTGGCCGAGCTGCTGCGCCAGCGGATTTTCCGCCGCGAGCTGGAGCCTGGCAGCTGGATCGACGAACTCAAGCTCGCCGAGGAATACGGCATCAGCCGCACGCCCCTGCGCGAAGCGCTGAAGGTGCTGGCGGCCGAAGGCCTGGTGACGATGAAGGTGCGCCGCGGCGCCTATGTGACCGAGGTGTCCGAACAGGACCTGGCCGACGTCTACCACCTGCTCTCCCTGTTGGAGAGCGATGCTGCGGGCGTGGTGGCCGAGCGCGCCACCGAGGCCGAGCGCGCCGAGCTGAAGGCGCTGCATGCCGAGTTGGAAGCCGCGGTCGGCGACCGCGAGCACTTCTTCGCGCTCAACGAGCGTTTTCACATGCGGCTGCTGGCCATCGCGGACAACAAGTGGCGTGACCAGATGGTGGCCGACCTGCGCAAGGTGATGAAGCTCAACCGCCACAACTCGCTGCTGAAGGCCGGCCGCATCGCCGAATCCCTGGCGGAGCACCGCTCGGTGATGGCCGCCATCGAGACACGCGATGCCGCCACCGCGATGGCACGCATGCGCGAGCACTTCAAGAACGGCCTGGAAGCGGCGATCTAGCCGCGTCTTCAGCCCGTCTTGGCCGTCCCGGCCTCGGCGGCGATGCGTTGGGCCGTGACCAGCAGGTGGGGTGCCACGCGCGTCAGCATCATTTCCCTGGGCAGCAGGTAGGCGGGGCCGCCGCAGCTCACGGCGTAGCGTTCGCCGCGCGGCCCCTCCAGGGCAAAGCCCAGGGCGTGAATGTGGGGGTGCCATTCGCCGAACGAGCTGCAGTAGCCCTCGCGGGCGTACTCCTCGAGCCCGGCCATCAGCCGGGGCTCCATCGCCGGCCAGTTCTCGCCGCTTTCGAGGCGGATCTCCTCCAGCAGCGCCGCCTGCTCGACGGCGGGCAACGCCGCGAGATAGGCGCGACCGCCCGCCGAGGTGACGATGGCCAGGCGTGTGCCGACCTCGATGCGCGAGCTGATGACCGCCGAGCGCGGCCGCAGCGAATCGATCACAAGCACGTCCAGTTCGTCGCGCACGCCGATGTGCACGCTGGCCCCCGCGAATTCGGCCAGTTCCGCCAGATGCGGACGGGCCACCGTCCGCAGGTCGAAATGCCGCAGGTAGCGGCTGCTCATGTCGAGCAGCGCCGGCCCCAGGCTGAAACGCTCGCTGTCTTGCGACTGGCGCAAATAGCCCGCGCCCACCAGCGTCGACGTGAGGCGCGACACGGTGGCCTTGGGAATGCCCGTCGTGTCAGCCAATTCCCGGTTGCCCATCGATGTGCCGGCCATGCCGATCACCTTGAGTAATGCCAAGCCACGTGCCAGCGCGCTCACTTCTTCCTTGCTGCCAACAGCTTCGCTCATATGCATGCAGAACCTTTTTTTGTGTTTCCCCTGACGCTCTTTATTCTTCAGCAAAAAGTGGCGGAACACTCACACTTGTTATTGAAATGTTTCAAAACACCGTTCTATAAAAAGAAGTCGAAATGCCCGGGGAATGGGCTTCTGCAGCCCTTCGTATGGCGCGCGCGTCCCCACGAAACACGCCTGGGCGCGTTCCTGGTCATTCGGAGAAGGTGTGTGTCGGCTGTGCCGACGCGCGCTCAGACGGCCGGTTCGGCAGCCTGCGCCACAGGCTCGTGCGCGAGCGCCATCACCTCGTGCGGTGGGCGCGTCTTGAGCTTGTGATCGCTCCAGACCTGGCGCCAGCGGCGTGCGCCTGGCAGGCCGTTGCGCAGGCCCAGCATGTGCCGCGCAATCGACCACCAGTTGGTGCCATGCTCCGCAGCATCGCGCACCATGTAGTCGCACATCAGCGACTCGACTTCTTCGCGCGTGAGCGACTGCGGCGCGGCGCCGAAGAACTCGGCGTCCCACTCGGCCAGCCACCAGGGGTTGTGGTACGCCTCGCGCCCAACCATCACGCCATCGAGCAACCGCAGGTGCTCGTGCACCTGTTCGTTGACCGAGATGCCGCCGTTGATGGAAAAATTCAGCGCCGGAAAGTCGTGCTTGAGCCGGTGCACCAGCGCGTAGCGCAGCGGCGGAATCTCGCGGTTCTGCTTCGGGCTCAGGCCTTGGAGCCACGCATTGCGCGCATGCACGATGAAGGTCTGGCAACCCGCCTCGCTGACCTTGCCGACGAAGTCGCGCACGAACTCGTAGCTCTCGATCTTGTCGATGCCGATGCGGTGCTTGACCGTGACCGGCACGTTCGTCACGTCGACCATCGCCTTCACGCAGCCGGCCACAAGCTGAGGCTCGTTCATCAGGCAGGCACCGAAGGCACCGCGCTGCACGCGCTCGCTGGGGCAGCCGCAGTTCAGGTTGATCTCGTCGTAACCCCACTCTTCGCCCAGCTTGGCGCAATGCGCCAGGTCGTTCGGCTCGCTGCCGCCGAGTTGCAGCGCCACGGGGTGTTCTTCGGCATGAAAGCGAAGGTGCCGGGGCACGTCGCCGTGGATCAGCGCACCCGTGGTCACCATCTCGGTGTAGAGCAGCGCATGGCGCGACAACAGGCGATGGAAGTACCGGCAATGACGGTCTGTCCAATCCATCATCGGGGCAACGGAGATGACCTTCTCTTCCAAAACGCGGGATCCTGTCGTGGGCATCGGCCCGGACATCGGGCGCACAAGGCCCGGATTTTCTCACGCGGCCCTTGTCACCCGCTGCCGCCCGGTCATGTAGTTGCCCGGCGTCACGCCGAAGCAGCGGCGAAACCACCGCGATCGGCAAGGGCCGGCAGCGCGATCGCCACCCCACCCTCGACGAACTGCAAGCGCTTGCCGATTGTTTCGGCAGCGATGCGCGCCATCGACTGCCGATGCCGGTCAGACGCCCCCGGCGCGTGCAGGGCTCCTGAGCAAGCTCACCCCACTTCCGGCCAAAGCAGCCAGTGCCGCCACCGCCAGGCCCCAGTGCACGGCGCTGTGCGCCGGCAGCAGCCCGAACATCAGACTCATCATCAGGCTGCCGAGCGTCAACCCCGTGAGCCGGGCGGTGCCTTGCGCGCCACCGGCCGCTCCGCTGCGTTCCTTGGGTGCCGAGAGCAGCATGTTCTGGTTGTTCGGCGTCTGGAAGAAGCCGAAGCCCAGGCCGGCGAGACCGGTGAACAACGCGATCGGCAAGGCCGCGTCGCCATGCAACGGCCACAGGGCGCACAGGGCCAGGCCGCTCGCGAAACACGCGCCTCCGACCGCGCACAGCCAGGCGCTCGGCACGCGCCGGGCCAGACGTGCCGACAGCGGCGCAGCCAGCATCACCGCCAAAGGCCACGGGGTCATCAAGAGGCCGGCGGTCACCGCGCTCTGGCCGAGTTCGTGCTGGATGTAGAACGGCAGTGCCACAAGGCTGGCCATCTGGCCGGTGAAGCAGCACACGGAGGCAATGACCGAGAGCCGAAATGAATGCACGCGCAGCAGGTCGAGCGGGATCAACGGCGCCGCCTTCGGCATTTCGCGTCGTACCAGCAAGACCATGCAAACGATCGACAAGGCGAGCAACGCGCCGCCCTGCAACGGATGCGCCACCAGCCGGTCACTCCCGAGCACGAAGGCGGCGAACATGACTGCGTTGAGCGCGATGCTCCACACGTCGATGGGGCGCATCGAGCGCGCCGGGCTCGGCAACCCTGCACAGGCGACGAGCACGAGGAGGCCGATCGGCAGGTTCACCGCAAAGAGCCATGGCCAACTCGCCGCGGAGAGTATGAAAGCGCCAAGGGTGGGGCCCGCTGCGGAAGCGGCCGCGATGGCAAGCGCATTCCAGGCGATAGAGCGCGCCAGCAATCGACGTGGATAGGTGAAGCGCAAGAGCGCCAACCCAAGGGGCATCACGGCTGCACTGCCCAGGCCCTGAAGGCACCTCGCGGCCACGAGCCATGGCAGCGATGGGGCCAACGCGCACAACACCGACGCCGCGGTGAATAGCGCGACACCACCGGCGAACACGCGCCGATACCCGAACCGCTCCCCGACAGCGGAAGCCGGCAACAGGAACATGACCACGGCCAGCTGGTAGGCAGTGATGATCCAGACGGCATCGGTGGGTGTCGCCTGCAGTTGCCGGGCAATGCCTGGCAGCGCGATGTTGGCGATGGCGCCGTCGAGCACCACCAGCACGCCTGCACCAAGGATCGCGGCGACGGCTGCGAAGCGCCGCGGCAGAGGCAGGCCATCCGCATTCACCTCCTGGGTTTCGACGGTGCGAGGCAGGGTGAAAGAAGAGTTCGGTCGAAGCGTAGAAGACAACATGATTGGGCAATCGGGAGAGGCACGCTCTATTGCGCCAAGCCAGCTTAGGACTGCGCGAATGGCTTGCACAGCGCGTGGCGCGCAGCTTGTCCCTGCATGTGGCGCCTGTCGAAACCATCGCAGCCGTGATAGGTTCGGGCATGCCGACAGAAGCCGACCTGAACCTGCTGTTTGCGTTGAACGCACTTCTTTCCGAGAGCAGCGTCGCCAAGGCCGCCGAGCGCCTGGGTTTGAGCGAATCGGCCATGAGCCGGGCGCTCGCGCGATTGCGGGAATCGACCGGAGATGAATTGCTCGTGCGCGCTGGTCGCGCGATGGTGCTCACGCCGCATGCGCTGGCACTGCGCGACCGCGTCAGGGAGTTGGTGCAGGCGTCACGCGCGGTGCTTCAGTCCGCCGGCGAGAGCATGGACCCGCGCACGCTCCAGCAACTGTTCACCATACGGGCCAACGACGGCTTCATCGAGGGCTTCGCGCATCAGCTCGTGGCTCGCGCCGCGCACGAAGCACCAGGCGTTCGCCTGCGCTTCGCGCCCAAGCCGGACAAGGACGTTCGTCCCCTTCGCGAGGGATTGATAGATCTGGATGTCGGCGTTCTCGGCGAGTCGGGCCCGGAGGTGCGCGTTCAGGCGCTCTACCGCGACCGCTTCGTCGCCGCAGTGCGCGAGGGCCATCCCCTGCTCGCCGGGCCCGAGATCACTGCCGAACGCTACGCCGCCTGCAACCACGTGGTCACGTCACGCCACGGCCGGACGGTGGGACCGGTGGACGACGCGCTCGCGGCGATGGGGCTGGTGCGCAATACCGCCGTCGTGGTGCCCAGCTTCAGCACTGCCTTGTCGATAGCGGCCGCGACCGACCTGGTGGCGCTGATACCGTCTTCGTACTTCGAGCACCTGAGGGCACGGGGCACGCTGTGCTCGTTCCCACTACCGATGCCCACCGAGCAGATCACCGTGTCGCAGATGTGGCATCCGCGTCTTGATCGGGACCCCGCGCATCGGTGGCTGCGCGGGGTGGTGCTGGAGGTTTGCCGGCCGCTGAATGAGCAAACAAGAGCGCCATGATTGCATTCAAGCCTCGACCTTGAAGCTACGGCTCCAACTTCGGGACCATCGCCGCCGACACGACCAGATGCAAGCAAAGGGAGGTCTCCCCAGGCTGCGAGCACAGCGTGAGCGTGCACCCGAGCGCGGCAGCGCGCGCGCGCATGTTCGTCAATCCTCTGCCGGCGAACCTGGCGTTTGCATCGAAGCCGCAGCCGTTGTCGCACAGTCTGACCTCGATGGCCTCCCCCGTCGCACCGTCGGCGCCGCCGACGGGCACCAGGCGCGCGGTCAGGCTGGCCCGCGTCGCGGCCGAGTGCGCCATCATGTTGGCGAACGCTTCGAACAACAGCATCTGCAGCTGGTGGGACTCACGTGAACTCCAACCGGTCATCATTGGCAGCCGGCTGACATTCCAGTGCAGATCGATGCCGGCCGCCTGCAGGCGCGGTCCCAGCCGGTAGCGCACGCTGCCCAGGGTCGAGGCCACGTCGCCCTCATCGGCGTGCATGGCGTCCACCGTGAGCTTCAGTTGATCCACCGCATCGCGCAGGTGCAGCGTGACATCCTCGCGCGCCGCCCCTGGCTGCTGGGCCATCCGCAGCAGCCCCACGAGTTGCCCCCCAAGACCATCATGCAGGTCCTGCACCAGGCGCTGGCGTTCCTCGAGAGCGCCGCGCGCTTTCTCTCCTTCTCGTTCGCGCACGAAGGAAGCCTCCAGAGCGCTGTTGCGCTCGGCGAGCTCCGCCTCCAGCGTGACGTTCATTTCCACCATCGCCCGGGCGTCCTTGCGCATGCGCTCGGCGATGACCCAGGCCAGCGAAATGGCGAACCCAACCCAGGCGAAGCGGATCCAGGGCACCATCTCGTAGGCTTGAGGCGAGGTGCGCATGACCCAGATGTCGCGCGCAGCGCACAACACGATCAACAGCACGGCCAAGCCCAGCACGCGGTGCTCCAGGACGGCACTGCGCAGCGCCACGCGCACGACCACAACCGTCATCGCAAGTCCCGCCGCGAGGTTCAGCCCCTGCCACAGCGGCATCAGCCACAGCCATGGCACCATGATGCCCAACCCGGCCACAACCGGCGCCAACCACGCCATCAGGCCCAGGAGGCGTGCCAGAGGGGTATCGTCGCGGCCCACCACCGCCAGGGCGAAGCGGCACACCAGTGGCACTGCCGCCTGGAAGGCCGCCAGCGGCAGCACGCCCCACCAGGGCCAGGGCAACGGTGCATGCGTGAACAGCACGCGTGCCGTCTGCAGCGACCAGAACAATTCACCCAGACCGTAGTACAGGTAGATCGATTCGCGCTGGCGCAGCCACACCAGCAGCGACAGCGCCCCCAGCACGCCACTCACGATGGTGATGAAGCGCCCACCGCTGATTTGCCAGAACAAGGCACGCTCGTACAACGGGCGTATCTCGGCCTCTCGGCCCGCCACCACCGGCGACAGCCCGCCCTGCCGTGCGGCCTGCGCCGCGATGACGATCTCCACGCGCTGCGGCGACGCTGAGCCCGAAGCTGGCAGCACAAAATACTGCGGCGCAAAGGAGGCATCGTCGTAGGGCCCCGGTGGGAAGGCGCCAAACCGCGTCAGTTCCTGGCCATTCACCGACACACGAAAACTGTTGCCCACACGCGGCACGAACAGCGCCACAGGCGTGGTGGGATCGTCTGCCGGTATCTCGAACGAAAACCGTGCCTCGCCATCGACCGCACCTTGCCGCTGATCCCAGTGATAAGGCAGCGTGACAGTCTGCGGCTTTTGGGGGTCAGCAGGGGCCTGGCCGCGCAGGGCCAGCGTCAGCTGTGCCTGCTCCACAAGCACCGCAGCACGCGCCGGGGCGCTCCACCCCAGTCCCATGACCGCGAGCATCAGCAGCAGCAGCAGCAGCAAGCGCCACCCGAGCGCTTCATTTCGTAGACCCATGACGCGGCCAACTGTAACTGCATTTACTTACAGAACCCGCGCCGCGAATCAATCGGCGCCGCAAGTTCCCTCGAGCTTGGCGAAGCCGCACAACCCACGCTATTGCCGCACCGGCGACATGGTGCATGGCGTCCACGATCGTGCCGGTGCCCACCTTCAAGCCGCTGGCCTGCAGAACAGCGCTGTGCTCTCCAGCAGCGCGCCCTCGCAGGCCAACAGGGGACTTGATCAGCGCAGCCCTAAACTTCGCGATCACATCTCCGGTGTCGACCTGCCCACGCAATGCGCGTTCAAGCTCTGGGCCGATGCCTAGACGCGTGAACGATCTTCCTCCTGGTACGCGCCTACAAGACGAATCCCCAAAGCCCCATGACCCTCGCGCACTTTCTCCGCTGGTCGATCCTGCTGCCCCTCTTTGTGCTGCAAGGCTGCTTCCCGTTCATCCCGCACGTTGAGCACACGGAGAGAGACAGCGCCTATGCGGTCGACGAAACTCCCGCCGCCGCCCCCTTGATCCGTCTGGACAACGGCCTCGACTTCCACGGCTTCCACGATTGCTATGTCACAGTGCTGCGCAACGAACCCTGCGGACATCTCGAATTGCTGGGCCTGCCGCAAGGAGCGCATCCGGACTGGAACCTCGCCCTCGACATCGTGAGTCCCATCGGATTCGTGAATCTTGGCGACTATTTCCATCGGCCAATGTCCGCGCATCGGGACACCGGCTTCCGCCTGCTGGGCATCAGCGCGACATCCAGCAGGAACGCCGACCTGGCACAAGGCGAGATCATTCTTGTGGCGACCGCGTCGCAGGCCAGTCGCCCGAAGTACGGCGAGGTCGCCCAGCGTCGCTTCGACGTGTGGCACAACGACAAGCAGCAGTGCGGGGACGGCCTCGTCTCACCCGTGCCGCGGCTCGTGGTCTTCGACGACCATCATCTCTGGGTCTTCGCCGATCCGCCCACCTGCGCCAGGCCGTTGGCGCCTTACGACCTGTTCGCGCCCATCGACGTCCTGACATTCGAGGGCCTGGACGCCGCATCCGAAGCACTCATCCGCACGCCCATGGTGTTGCTCTACCAGGACGAAAAAACCGCTCAACGCCCAACCTTCGGCGACCCGGTCGTGGTTTTCAGGAGCCGCCAGACCCTGAACGGCTCCCCCAAGACACGCGCGCTCTTCGACGAAGTCGACCGCCCCCAGGCGCCGTTCATGTTGGATTCGCGCACGCGCAGCGAGGCGATCGTCACCCCGCTGCATCCGACCCGCCTGTGCCACTACGGGTTCACGCAGATCCACCTCACGATCATGGATTCGAACCAGCTGCCGCGCCTCGAAGGATGCAAGCCTTATTCGGAAGAAGCGTTGAAGCGCCTCCAAGCCGCCCCACCTTGACAGCCAAGCATGAAGGCTCCCATTCGTCGCGGAGTCAGCGCGGTGAGCCAAGGACAGTGGGTCGGCCTGTCCGGCCGGGTTCCTGTCGTGGGCATCGGCCCTGACATCGGGCGCACAAGGCCCCGGTTTTCTCACGCAGCCCTTGTCACCCGCTGCCGCTCGGCCATGTAGTTGCCCGGCGTCACGCCGAAGCAGCGGCGAAACCACCGCGAGAAATGGGCCTGGTCGGTGAAGCCGCACTGCGCCGCCACATCGGCCTGCGCGCGGCCTTCTCGCAGCAGCACCTTGGCCCGTCCGATCCGCGCGAGCCGCGCATAGTGGGCCGGCGTCATGCCGACGGCCATGCGGAACAGGCGATGAAAGTGCTCGCGCGACACGCCCAGCCGCTGCGCCAGCGCGCCGGGGTCGATGCGGCAGGCGTCTTCCAGTTCCAGGGCATTGCAGACCGCTTCGACACGGGCGTCGCCCATCCGGCGCTCGACCGCCATCAGTTCGCGGCCGCTCTGGGCGCGAAGAATTTGCTCCAGCAGGCGACCGACCTGCTCGCCGTCTTGCGACAGCGCGGCGTCGCCCAACGCATCGGCCTTGGCCCTGTCCTGCCAGACCCCGCGATGCAGCACGCCGCGCCGATCCT
The DNA here is from genome assembly GCF_014302995.1 of Variovorax sp. PAMC26660. Taxonomy (NCBI): domain Bacteria; kingdom Pseudomonadati; phylum Pseudomonadota; class Betaproteobacteria; order Burkholderiales; family Comamonadaceae; genus Variovorax; species Variovorax sp. PAMC26660. Next base: position 5,615,208 of record NZ_CP060295.1, on the reverse strand, counting down.
CGGGCCAGCCGAAGCGCGCCGCGACCCACGCATGCGGCACATACAGCATCACCATGCGAAAGCCCTGCGGGCTGACGCCGGCCGTGTGCAGCGCGAACGGCGCCATCACGACCAGATCGCCCGTCTGCGCTACCTGTCGCTCGCCGCCGCAGGTGAACTCGCAGCGGCCTTCAAGGATGGCGCCCACGCTCCACTCCGCATGCCAGTGCAGTTCAAAGCGCGCCTTGGGATCGGCCGAGAACATCGCCTCGACCTGCGCGCCACCGTCCATCGGCAGGCCGATGACGTGCGAGGCCATAGTGGCGGGGGGATTCATTCCGCCAAGCGTAGCGTCGGCAACGGCATCACACCGCAAGGGCGCCGCGAACGGTGAGGCCCATCCAGCCCGCGCTGGCCTGTGTCGCCTGCACCTCGCCGAGCAGGGCCAGTTCTTCGACCGGGTGAGCGTGAAACTGCAGCGTCGCACTGCCGCCCGTCCAGCCCGACTCGACGCGGTCCACGATGTCGGCGCGCAGATAGCGCGGGGTTGCCGGAACGTGGGGCTGCGTCAGGTCGGGCCAGCCGATGGCGCCGATGGTCGGCGCGGCCAGGAAGCCCAGGGGGTCGGCCTTCTCACCGTTCAGCGTGACCGTCGCATCGACCAGCCGCCGTTCCTTGACGCTGAGGCTCGCGCCGAGGCGGCTCCCCGCCGTCACGGGCGCGGCGGCGGGATGCACCAGCGGCAGGCTGCGCGTCACCCAGGTCTGGCCGATCTTCTTGGGCCAGCCCTGCAGCCAGCCGCGCAGCAGCGAGATGTCCTGGTCGACGTAGATCAAGGGGCAAAAGAAGCGCGCGTCGCCGCCCTGCCCGGCTTCGACCTCCAGCACCACGATGGTCTCGCGGTACTGCGCGTAGACCGGGTCGAGCAGTTCCTGCCCGTCGTTGCCGCAGGACTGCCAGTCCGCGAAATGAACGCAGCCGCGCCCGGTCGGTCGCCCCACTTCCGGCGGCACCAGTGCGCCGCCGCGCGCGGCATCGAACGCGAAGGCGATGTTGACGAGCCAGCCGGCGTAGTGCCAGGGCGGTGCCTGCACGAGTGCGCTGCGGCCGGAAGAAGTGAAAGGCGGTGTGAAAGAGGACGGCATCGGATGTTGGCGAGTACAAGACCATTGCACGATAGGCCCGCCGTCCGGGCCCGTCTTGTACGCCAGTGATCCCGCTACGCCTGCGGCACCATCGCGTGATCGAGCGCATCCGTCAGTTGATCGACCGTGTAGGGCTTGCGCAGCCATGCCGTTCCGCGCATGGCCGTGGCCGGCTGCGCCTGACCCGTCACGAAGATCACCGGCACGTTGTGTTCGCTCAGCAGCTTCTCCGCGAAGTCATGGCCCGACAGCGCGGGCAGGCCGATGTCCACCATCACCACGTCGAACGCGCCGTCGAAAAAGCGCGCCATCGCGGCCTCCGCGCTCTTCACGCCGGTCGCCCAATGGCCCAGGGCTTCGAGCAGTTTCAGGGTCGTGGCGAGCGTGTCGGCGTCGTCCTCCACAAGCAGCACCCGCAGCTTTTGTTGTCGTTCTGGCGATGGAAGCGATTCGGTTGTCATTGAAATGCATTTTTCCAGACAAACCGCCGACGTGCGGGGCCAAAACGGAACCCCCTTCTGATATCTACGGCAGATGGCGGTGTTGTCTGACTCGACGCCCCTCGCCCGGAGAGGAAATTCCTTTCACCGGCCGAGACAAGCCGACGAGAACAAAAAAGCACTGAACGATGACCCGCATCTACCTGATAGAAGACAACCCCCTGATCGCAGCAACGGTGACCGACGGGCTGCAGGCATTTTCCGAATGCGATGTTGTCGGCGTCGCCACCACTTCCGACGAAGCCATCCACTGGCTGGACGCCAACCCCGAGGCATGGGACGCGGCGGTGATCGACGTCTTCCTCGCCAAAGGCAACGGCCTGACGGTGGCGAACTACCTCAAGGAACACAAGTCGCCGGCACAACGCGCCGTCGTGCTCATGAACTACGCCAGCTCCGAAGTGCGCGAAGGCGCACAGTCCGCCGGCGTGGATGCGGTGTTCGACAAGTCGCTGCAGCTCGAAGCCTTCTACGATTTCTGCAAGGCGCTGAACATCTCGCCCAGCCGCTGAGTGGCCTGCACCGACGCGTCGGCCTCAGGCCTCCTCGTACCAACGCTCCTTCGCCAGCATCACGCGGTGGTGCCCGTGCCCCGACGGCATCATCGGAAAGCAGTTCTCCTGCGCCGCGACCTGCACGTCGAGAAAGAACGGCCCATCGCTCGCCAAGCACTCGGCCAGCGCAGCCTCCAGCTCGGCCGGGTCCGACACACGCCGCGCGCCCCAGCCGAAGGCCTTGGCCAGCGCCACGAAATCGGGCAGCGCCTCGTTCCAGCTATGGCTCAGGCGGTTGCCGTGGTTCAGCTCCTGCCACTGGCGCACCATGCCCATGTAACCGTTGTTGCACAGCACCAGCTTCACCGGCACGCGGTGCTGCATGGCCGTCGACAGCTCCTGGATGTTCATGAGCACCGAGGCGTCGCCGCTCACGCAGACGGTCAGCGCGTCCGGGTGTCCGATCTGCGCGCCGATGGCGGCCGGCAGGCCGTAGCCCATGGTGCCGGCGCCGCCCGAGGTGAGCCAGTGGCGCGGGCTGTCGAAGCGCAGGTACTGCGCGGCCCACATCTGGTGCTGGCCCACGTCGGTCGACACGATCGCATCGCGCCCGCCGATGGCCCGTTGCAGCGACGACATCAGTTGCTGCGGCAGGATCGAATCGGCGCGCGGCGTGAAGGCCAGGCAGTCTTCGGCACGCCAGCGTTCGATGCGTTCCCACCAGGGTGCAAGCCGTTCGGGCGCGAAGCCCTCGGCCGGCAGCATCGCCAGCAAGGCGTCGACGATGGCGCCGCAATCGCCCACCATCGGCACGTCCACATGCACCACCTTGTTGATGCTGCCGGGGTCGATGTCGATGTGGATCTTGCGTGCATGCGGGCAGAACTCGTCGAGCTTGCCGGTCACGCGGTCGTCGAAGCGCGCGCCGATGCACACCACGAGATCGGCCTCGTGCATTGCGAGGTTAGCCTCCAGCATGCCGTGCATGCCCAGCATGCCGATGAACTTCGGGTCGGATGCGGGGAAGGCGCCCAGCCCCATCAGCGTGAGCGTGCAAGGTGCGTGCAGGCGATGCACCAGTTGCGTGAAAGCTTCGCAGGCAGCCGGGCCCGAATTGATGAGCCCACCGCCGCCGTAGAGCACCGGCCGGCGCGCAGTCGACAGCAGGTCGACCGCACGCTGCAGCATCGCCTTCGGCGGCAGCGGCGCCCTGCCCGTGCGCAGCGCGCGCAGCTGCACGGGTTCGGCGGCGTGGCTCAGGCGCAGGAGCTGGATGTCCTTCGGCACGTCGAGCAGCACCGGCCCCGGCCGGCCCGAGCTGGCGATTTCGAGCGCGCGCCGCACCAGTGCCGGCACGTCGTCGGCCGAGCGCACCTGCCGGTTCCACTTGGTCACGGGGCGCGACATGCCGAGCGCGTCGCTCTCCTGAAAGGCCTGCGTGCCGATCACGGCGGTGGCCACCTGGCCGCTGATGCACAGCACCGGGATCGAATCGCTCATCGCGTCGAGCAAGCCGCTGATGGTGTTGCCCACGCCCGGCCCCGAGGTGACCAGCACCACGCCGACGCGGCCGGTGCTGCGCGCATAGCCTTCGGCCGCATGCACAGCCGCCTGCTCGTGCCGCACCAGCACATGGCGCAGCCGGGGTTCGCCATGCAGCGCGTCGTACAGGGGCAGCGCCGCACCGCCGGGGTAGCCGAAGATGGTGTCGACGCCGCATTCAACTAGCGTGTCGAGCAGGGCCTCGGCCCCGTTGCGCACGCGCGGTGCGGCCTCGGGGTGGAGGGACAGGGAAGGCGTGAGGGGAAGGTCGAGCAGTCGCATGCCGTCAATTCTTCCGGTTTGAGAGCAAAATATGCTTCTTTCTTTTGGCTCTTTGGACCTGATTAATGAAGAACAATCGGCAAAGCGGTAGTGACAACGAAGGATCTTTCGACAAGATCGACCTGGCGATCCTGCGGGTGCTGCTGCTCGACTCCCGCAAGACGCTGCAGGAGATCGGCAACGAGGTCGGCCTGTCGCCCACGAGTTGCTGGACACGCATCAAGAAGCTCGAAGCCTCGGGGGTGATCAAGCGCTACACGATTGACGTGGACCCGGCCAAGCTCGGCTATCACGACTCGGTGATCGTGCAGGTCACGCTGGAGAGCCACACGGACGAAACGCTGTACGACTTCGGGCGCGTGCTTGCGACCATTCCCGAGATTCAGGAGGCGTACCTGGTGTCTGGGGACTACGACTACTACATCCGCATTGCGGTGCGGGACACGCGTGACTACGAACGGCTGTTGCGCGAGAAGCTGTACAAGATTCCTGGCATTCGGCATAGCAAGTCGCATTTTGTTTTGCGGGTGCTGAAGGAGAGCAGCGTGCTGGGTATCTGAGTTTTTGTGCGGCTTTTTTTGCGCTGCTGTTCTTCAGGGCGGGTGCGAATGACACCAGGTGCTCCCCTCCGCGAATGTCCCCCGCTTCGCTCCTCCTTTATTTCGCTGCGGGAGCACCTGGTGTCATTCGCACAGGACGCGCTGCTGGTGTACCGCCGATCAACCACCGCTCTGAGCGCTCACGTCGATACGGGGCTCTTTTTCGCGAAATAAAGGAGGAGCGAAGCGGGGGACATTCGCGAAAAAGAGCACCGTGTCGGCGTGAGCGACGCCCTGAACGGCAGCGCCAAAACCAAGCACCCAACGCACAACGCGACGAACAGAAGAGCAAGTTTTCATCCATGAGTGCGAACATCGCCGAGAACTGAAACTTTCCCCAGAAAGGATCTTCGGATGTTCGACTTCTTCAAGAAAAAGCCACCAGTTCCCGAACCACCCCCAGCGTCCACGACCCCGCAGCCACTGGCCGGCCGCAAAGGACACATCGGCGGCATCGAGGCGCTGACGCTCGACGGCACTCTGTACTTCTTCGGCTTCGACTTTCGCAGCGACCTCGTCGTGTCGCCGCTGATTCCCGATGCGGCCCTCATGGCACGCTTTGCCGCCGAACACATGGAACAACGCGACGGCGTGCACGACGAGACCTACTGGCGCGAACTCGTGGGCTACGCCGTCGACAACTCCGAACTGTGCAGCGACGAAACCAGCCGCAGCTTCGACAGCCAGGCGCTGGCCGCGGCCATTGCCAGCCTCGGTCGGGTGCAGCGCGAAGGCACGCCCGAACCGGGCTTTGCCATCGAATACCACCTGCGCTACCTGCTGGGCGCCGCTGGTGGCTGGGAAGTGCCGGAAGAAGCCGGCGATGAAGATGCCGACGCGTGGATCCGCCTCATTGCCGGTGCGGCGCCCGTACCCGAGGGCGTGTCGCTGTCCGATGTGGCGGCGCGGCTGCAAAGACACCTGAATGCGCTGGTCGATGCCGCGCCGGGCAACTGGGCAACGCTGTTCGCCGTGCTGAAAAGTTGAGGCACCACCGCCTCGCCCTGCCCGACCGACCGTTCTCAAGCCGCTAAAGCCGGACCAACTCCACCCGCCGGTTCTTCGCACGCCCGGCCTCGTTGTCATTCGGCGCCACCGGCTCGGCCGCGCCCGCGCCACGGGTCGTGAAGCGGCGCGGGTCCACGCCGGCCTTTACCAGCACCGCGATCACCGCCAGCGCACGGCGCTTCGACAGATCGTCGTTGTGCTTCGCCTCTCCTTGCGCATCGGTGTGCCCCACCACCGAGAGCTTCAGCGGCGGATTGCCGCGCATCAGCTTCGTCATTTCATCGAGCGTGGGCTGCGACTCGGGCCGGATCACGTCCTTGTCGAGGTCGAACTGAATGCCGTAGAGGTTGATGCGCCCTGTATCGGCCAGGCTCTTCTGCATCGCCGAGGCATCGACGAACACGATCTTGTCGCCCTCCATCGCCTTGCTCTCGACCACGCGCACGAAGGCGTGGTTGCCGACCTCGGCGTTGTGCTCGGCCAGCGCGATGCTGGCGTACACCGTGCCAGTGGGGCCGCTCTTCTTCGCGAGCAGATAACGGCCGCTCACCGAAAAGTAGTTGCGGATGTAGTCGCCGCGGCTGCCCAGGCGCGGCCACTCGGGGTCATCGAAGGCCAGCGCAAAATCGTAAGGCGAGGTGGTGTCCACGCTGTTGGGCCGCTTCTTGTAGCAGGAGGCATTGGCCGTACCGCAGGTAAAAAGAATCTCGAAACCCTTGGCCTTCAGGCTTGACTCGTAGTTGCGCTGCACTTCGAGCAGCGAGCGGTCGCCGGGCAGCTTGTAGTGATACAGCGATATCTTGCCCTCGAGCTTCAGCAGATCGGGCTTGCCGCCGCCCCAGTTCTGGAACGGCTCCTTGATGAGGCCGACCTCGTCGTAGGCCATGACCTTGGTGCCGTCGAGCACCGCGCCTTCATAACGGCCGACAAGGGGGTGGTCTTTCTCGGGCGGCGCGGCGGCGAAAGCCGAGGTGCAGGCGAAGGCGGCCAGCGAAAGCCATGCCATGACAGCGAAGGAGGCAAGCTGTTTCATCTGGATATCGGGAAAAGCGGCGACACCTCGATGCTAGAGAGTGCACAGGCTGCTGTGCATTCGACGGACGGCCTATGCCACCCGATGGCTTTGCGCTGCATTCGCGGGCGGTCCACAATCCGCCCCCTCCCCGTTCAGGAGAAACCCACGCATGCACCAAGGCACGGTTCACGGATTCGCACACGACCGCTTCGCTGGCGCGAGGGAGGCCTTCGAAGCCAACTTCGCCAACGGTGAAGAACTCGGCGCCTCGTTCTGCGCGACGGTGAACGGCGAGACCGTGGTCGACCTCTGGGGCGGCTTCGCGGACGAGGCGAAGACCCGGGCCTGGGAGCGCGACACCCTCGTCAACGTCTACTCCGTCACCAAGACCATGGCCGCGCTCACGGCCCTGCTGCTGGCCGACCGTGGCGTGCTCGACATCGCGGCGCCCGTTGCGAAGTACTGGCCCGAGTTCGCCGCCAACGGCAAGGCGGCCATCACCGTCGCGCAGTTGCTCAGCCATTCCGCGGGCCTCTCCGGCTGGCGCCCGGCGTGCAGCGGCGAAGACTTCTACGACTGGGACAAGGTGACCTCGATGCTCGCCGCCCAGGCGCCGCTGTGGGAGCCGGGCACGGCCTCGGGCTATCACATCTACACCTTCGGCTTTCTCGTTGGCGAGGTGGTGCGCCGCGTCACCGGCAAGAGCCTCGGCACCGTGTTCCGCGAAGAAATCGCACAGCCGCTGGGCGCGGATTTCTGGATCGGCCTGCCGGCCTCGGAAGACCATCGCGTGGCGGACCTCGTAGGCTTTGAAGTGACGCGCAACACGGCCGAGCTGCAGCTCAGCGACATCCAGCGAGTGACCTTCATCGACACGCAGACCGATGTGCCATCGACGCGCACGCGCGCTTGGCGCGGCGCGGAGATTCCGGCGGTGAACGGGCATGGCAATGCACGCGCCATTGCCGAGATTCATGCGCTGCTTGCCAATGGTGGCATGGCGAAGGGCAAGCGGATCATGTCGGAGGCCGGATGCCGCAAGGCGCTGGCGCAGCAGATCGAAGGGCCTGACCTCGCGATGCGGGGCATGCAGGTGCGCTTCGGCCTGGGCTTTGGTTTGCCGAGCCCGATCTTGTCGCTCTCGCTACCGAATCCCAACTCGCTTTTCTGGTCTGGCGGCGGCGGATCGTTTGCGCTCATCGACATGGATGCGCGCACGAGCTTCGCTTACGCGATGAACAAGATGCAGCGCGGGATGGTGGGCGACGAGCGGTCGTTTCGCATCATTCGCGCGATGTGGCGGGCGATGGGAATCGGGCCGGACGCATCGCGCTGAGCTAAATGGCGATGTGCTCGCGCCGCTGTTGATGCGTGGGATTGCGCCGTCTGTGAAGTGCTTGCAATGGCGAAGCGGAAACCCGCGCGATCCGAGACTTACTGGCGCATTCAGTTTCCCTGCCCGCGCTACACCTCTCTAAAGTAAATGCCCCTGTCGCTCGACGACCCACTGTAGTGGGAAAGAAAGGCATCACACACAACACGCTTTGATGGACGAACCGCTTCGCCTCGCGGCGGACCATCGGTGCCATGCACATTCGATGGAAAACGCGAGGCACAAAAGGCGACGGCCGAGGTGCTGACACACCCCGACCGTCTGACCACATGACGTGCACAACTTTTCAGGAAAGCACAACAAATGGCTGAACGAATTATGGCCGGGCGTCGCAAGCCGGCATCCCGTGGCAACTCGAGCACCACCACGGACGGGCCCGGCGCGGCGGATCTTCTTGAGAACAAGCTGGCGCAGTTGAAGTCGCTGGTGTGGTGCTGCTATGGCAGTGACATCGACTGGTTCGATGGCGCGGGACCGAAGCATTTGGATAACGTGATCTGGCTGGTGGCGGATCTGGTGCATGAGGCGGGGGAGTTACATCAGCAGTGTCTGCGTGAATGGGCTGCGCAACCTTAGTGCTCGCAGCGGCCGAGCGATGAGACGCACAGGAGGCTCCGTACTCGGTAGGCCTTCTTATTGCTCGAAAACCAGTCCCTAAACGCATACACAAGCGTTGCAGGCCCCTTGATCGCTTAGTCGATAAAAATCAATTGGCGGTTACGTAGGCCGAAATTTAGAAATCCCTTAGAACTCTAATTCGTACATCCACAACTTCTTTAATCCGATACTAGTTTCGCGAGTATACGTCAAACACTCCGGCAGCAAAATTGTCACCGCCCCCCGCTGCCGGCCCTCAATATGCCAGTAGATTGCGAAACCCAATGCTTGAACCTTCGTTGAAAGTGGAGATATATATATATATTAGCCGGCTCAGGTCTACGGTCAATTTGAGCGATCAAGGAACTCAAAATCTCCGCGGTAGCAAAAGGATCGTTTGCCGGCGCAAACTGTCGGTTGTTCAACCAGTCTGAACTTTGCGCAACGTCGCCGCTTTCCGAAGCTCGAATTGCGCTTTGCTGATACATATCGGCGCTCAAAGGTGGGAACGCGAATATTGGATAGACACGCGAATCGTCTTTACTGTTCACGACTTCAGAGATTAGACGGTGATCATAGCCCACCGCAATTACCAAGTGATCCAGCGCCTGTGGTTTAGTCGGCCCAGCCATTCCACGAACAGGTCTTACGATTCCAGAAGTAGTCGTAGCAAATTGCGTGTTTTCTTGTTTAAGATAGGCCTCCGGCTCTGAGTACAAAGCGAATAAATTACACGAATTGTCTCGAGCCAATTTTGCAATCAAGAACGTAAGCACGTGGCGCATAAATCCGGTGATGTCAATGCAAACCCTCAACCCGGACAAATCCCCAACAGCGTCAAATATTGCACCAACTTGAGCCACCTCATCTAAAGAGGCTGGACAAATTAAAACACCATTCTGAGGGCGCTCTATTGCCGCATATTGGTATTCAGGGTGAATCACCCAATAACTTCTGGCAGCTCGAACTTCGCCATAAACATTTTTTACTCGATCACTGGAATTGTATGCCGAAATAAAAACATCAAACCCCTGTAATTCATCCTTAATTCTTTGAACATTAATTGTTCGCCGATAGTAATAAGAGTAATCCATTTAGAACAACTCTTCCTGTGCCGGCTGATTTTGAAAATCTTTAAAAGGCTGATTCCACTTCACACGAAGAGCGTTACCCAGTACATCAAATTCACTTGAGAGTTTTGAGTCAAAGATGGAGTTCACCAATTGCGTGCTCAAGCTGAGATCGCCGCGCCGACCAGTCGAAAGCCCCCAATGGGGTGAAAGCATCGGATTCAATTGCATCTTGCGCCGAATTTGCTCCGAATTTCGGTCCGGCCGGCCTGAATAAATTTCTATAAGGAAAGAATAATTTAGAGCCGCTTCCAATGTCACCCGAGCTTCCGCCGTCAATGAGGTGTCGGAAAAACTGACCACCAAGGGGGAGACTTCAGGAATATTCAATGCGTAGCGTGCGGTTCGTAATATCGTCGCCAATCGCTCGGTTGCCGCACGGGCAAGGTCAGAAGCGCTTCCGTGATTCGTATCGCGCTCATAGATAAATCGAGCAGCTTCAAGTGCAGCTTCGGTCTGTAGCTCAATTGAAAGAGGAACCCCACTTCCAAACTCGATCTCTCGAAATGCTGCTATTTCATAAGCTCGACCTAAAATAATCAACAAATTCCTAGGATTACTTGAAGACATGCTGACAAATGTTTCAAATCCCGCATAAGGAACCATTCGAAGGCGCTTAGATTCTTTGCAAATTTGGGCAAAAAGATCACCCTTATAGTGCCCGTATGCATTTGCATACGTAATTCCCTTTTTCTTGCCCAGCAAAAAAGAAATACACTCTTCAGAAATTTTCTCAGCCAACGCGCAAACATCCACTTCGGGATCAAACTCTTTGCAAAATCTGAGCAAATTCAGTTTTTGCAAGATTAGTGGAAATCCATCAATCAAACGCGATACCGCAACCTCAGGCGAGCTATTAGGCTGCTTACGTTCCGAGAATTGAGACAAGAGAGAATAAAACTCCTCTGCGAACGAATTATCAAGCTCATCAATACCCAAGACAGAAAAAGCTGAAGTGCAAAATTCGTCGAAGTTAAGGGTTGCAAAAATCTGTCGAGGCTCGATATTTTTTGGTCCAATCCGCTCGCCAGCCGCAGTTATCCTTTTAAGCACAAATTTTTGCGCAAACTCAGAGTATCGGGGATATTTTCGCAACATCAAATCGAGATTAGTTGTTCGAAATTCCGAGCCCTCACGATTTTCCTCACCGCCAATTGTCTCGAATGTTTTTCGGGCATAAAGCCGGCCAGTAATTCTAAACGTAGCCTTTCCTTCGGCGTAGCGGAGAAGAGAGTTAATAACTTTTTGCTGATCAACAGAGAAATTCTCAATTTCATCGATCAAATAAATCAAAGGTATCCCTTGCAGCTCCTTACTCCACTTTGACAGGGCGTCTTTAACTGGCAAGCACAGTGAGCCCACTGAAAACGGAATTGTCAAATCCAATTTCCCGGTGAACGCAGCATTGTTTATGGCTTCGTCAATAATTCGACGCCATTCGATCACCCAATCCCGCAGATCCTCCAGGCTGTCGCACCGCAAGAGCTCTGGATCTGTTACGTTGCGCGCTAAAACGCCAACGAACGCGGTGTCGTCAAATACCAAATCGCGCGAAGACGCCTTAATATCGCAGAGCGCATCTAGGAGTCCTTCCACAAGCCTCAATTCTAAATAAACACCGAAAAGTGTTTGCCAACGACTGTGCCGATCAGTGCCTACCTCAAACCGAGCGGCATCCAATGCGGTAGCGCGCATAAATATCGCTAAGAATTTTAGACGACGGACAACCGAAATACCAGACTCCCCAGGTTTCCTTAAGCGGGCGGCCGTATAAGAGTAATAGCGTAGGATGTGTGTCTTTCCCGAGCCCTTGCCACCCAAGATATATTTCGAATGGACAGCTTTTGGCTCAAGTACGGCGCTAATAACTTCAGGTCCCAACTCAACCCACAAATCATTAATTTGTGAATCCGTATAGTCCGACGCCCGCACAAGAGTAAAGGGATTTGATTTTTCCACAACTTACTCCCTCAATAAATTTTGTCAAACCTTTTGAACACAGCCTGCCAAGGGCGCAGAGCGCCTTCGTCCCAAAAAATTGGCAATGTGTTATCGGGCGTATTGTGCGAAAAGCCGAGCAATAATTGACCATTTTTATAGCCCAGTGGTAACTGGGGCTGCAGGGCAGCACCATAATGGCTGGCAATTTTTGTCATTTTTCCGATGTCAAACCATGATGGTGGATTTTTAAAATGCCGGGAATTTAACGTGAGACAGTGATATGTCGAATCCAGCTCAAAGAGAGCAACCGCATTGCCGGCAAAAAGGGGGGTTGTATTTAATTTTTGCAGCCCTGCAGTTGTCGCAAACAAGCACATGAAACGAAGATCGATATTCGCATTAGCTTGGCGAATTTTCTTGAGCTGATCTGCAAGATAAATCGATGCTTGAGTCCCCGACCCCACTAAGTCGTCGAAAAATACGTAACGATTTATCTGAGCATGGCGGCGCTCAAGCTGCACTGTTGCAACGCCATTGATGCCTACCACTCTTGACACGAATTCTGTAGATATATCTGAAAATAATTCTTTTGATAGGCGATTCACTTGCCGGAATCGATAGAGCAGATGAGCCCCACTTTCCGCAGGATTTCCGACACCGAGAAACTTTGTCGCAGCTAGCTCCTGCTTGAATGCAGCCTCGAGAATTCCCCAATCTTTGGTGTTGTTGTGATTTCGCCTAGCCCGTTGAATTAATGGTGATCTGAAATGATCTCGATAAAGAGATTTGAGCATTTCGAGTATCGCCTGCCGCCCAAAATACATGAAGCGTGTCAGTGCGAACAATGCGTACAGACGCTCTTCGTCTTCAGAGTAAACTTCCCCAGTGAAATTGGCCTCCCAGGACTGGATATGAGGCCATCTAATTTCATTTTCCCAAGCGTGCTCCGAGAGTGATCGCAAAACTCTGTTGACAGTGGCCCGATCCATTTATTGCTTTCGAAAAACCAAAATGGATTCGTAATCGATTAGCCCAGCTGTTTCATGGCGGCTACGCATCAATCTTCGAGCTCGAATTTTGTCTAAAAGCCAAAGATCTAAACTTAAATTTCGAGCTTTAAATTCGTCAATTAAAAAAGCATCGTTCTCGACAATTTCACCAGCAACTCGATTATTCCCAACGATCATCACAACCCGCCCACCGGGCATAGCAATACGACTTAGTTCATCGACACATTTTCGCATTTCACATAAATACTCTCGAGTTATTGCGGCGCGGACAGGGCTTTGTTTTTCGATTTTTTCTAATTGCCCATCTATTTTTGAGCCAAAAGAAATATTTCCACTGGCAAGAATTTTCACGTGCTCTCGACCTATTGAACGCGATTCCAAGAGGGCCAACTCATTAGGCTTCGCCAAACCTAGCCAGTTCAAACCTAAACTAGTCGCTCGCACATATTTTTGTGCACTTCCGTACGGAGGAGAAGTGATCGTCAGTGCGACTGAATTACTAGGCAGCGCGCATGCAATGTTATTAGGTGCGTGCAAAGATTTGCAGTCAAATCCAACCACGGAGACAGGCTTTCGTGTTGGTTTTTGAACATTGGCCTTTCGCACTCTATCAATGCTTTCCAATGCCTGAAGCTCAAACTCTGCAAGTACATTAGAAGAGTTGATGGCTGCGATTTTTTTTTTCGATGCGCCGATTTTCGGCTGTTGAAAACTGTGGTTTAACGCGCAATTTTACTGGCACACCTATCGCTGGATCAGCGTAGCTTAGTTTTTTAGCTGTTGCCGAGAATACGATAAAGAAGAATGCGCGAATTTTTTCATCACTGATTTTTACAATCGCCCGATGCACGCGCTCAAGCTTGGCCTTTACCTCTGGGTGATACCAAGTGGTTGCATTCACTATTTCCACTGGCGGTGCTGATCTATAACCTCGGGCTCGCCGAGCCAGCGCAACAAGTTCCTCTTGAAGCTCTGTACAAGAGTAAGGATAGCTTTTGACTGCTGTGAGCAATATCGCAAATGGGTTTGCATCGGCGACATAGGTTTCGATTCCTGCTAATGAGGCCTCGAGAGCGACTGTGCCCGAGCCGCAAAAAGGATCAAGGATTGGTTTTTTTGCTTTGTTGAGCACGCTGGCGTGGACAAAAAAATGCGCAATGTGAGGCAACAATTTTCCGGGATAGGGATGTAGAAAATGAGTTGTTTGGTCGCCCGCCTTAAGCCAAGAAACAAGTTGGCGCATATCTACGGAAATCGGCTTTTGGGAAGATTGGTATACACGCCTGAGTTCTTCGAATAAAAACGACGTGTCAACATGCTCAAATTTGGCCTCGGGCTCACGCTCCTGCAAGGATCGAGATGTCGAATTTTGAGGGGCTAGGGCTTGCATGTGATTTGAAGAAATTGGCTACAACTTTCATGGATATTAGCCTCCCAACAGCGACTAACGCCAAAGAGATAGCTCACCTTCGATTGCGAACGCATGTCGAACGCGTGTTCCTCAAGCTCGAATGCTCGACCCGTGCAGCCGCGACGTTGAAGGCGGCGACGAGGGGGCTCATCTGAAAAGGCGGTTCTGCCAACGCGATCGCCGGCTCAGCGCGATGCAAGGCTTTCCATGTAGGCACAAAGCATGTCGGCCAGCGAGTCCGCCCAGGCCTCTATCTCGGCGTCGGTTCGAGGACTCTCGGAAAAGTCTTTGCCCACCGTGCTGAGCGTTCTCACGATCAGGTCGCCCGCCATGTCACGTGTGGCATCGGAGGCGGCTGGCAGGGCTTGCTGCATGAACTCGCGCACAAATTCATCGCCGGCGGCGCGCACTTCCTGCGCCTCGGGTGCATCGCGGTAAAACGGCGCGGCGTCGCCGAGCGCGGTGCGCACTTGTGCTTCTTCGCACTCGGAGCGGATGAAGGCGTGCGTGAGCATGCGCAGGCGCTCGAGCGCGGGGCGTTGCGCGTCCCCGAGGATGCCGCGCATCAACTCCGTGGTCTGCCTCCATTCGTCGCTCTGCAGGCGAAACAAGATCGACGCCTTGTTCGGGAAGTATTGATAAACCGACCCGACGCTCACGCCGGCCCTCTCGGCGACGCGCGTGGTTGTGAAGCGGTGCACGCCTTCTTTCGCCAAAACCTGAATAGCTGCTTGAAGAATGGCCTCAAGAAGATCGGCCGAGCGCGCCTGCTTGGGCTTTCTGCGAGAGGAGATGGAGGCACTTGGGCGGTCGGGCATGAGAGGGTTCCGCAACGCGAATAGCAAACGTGAAGGGTTCTTCATATTATTTCGCATCTGCTTTTCAAACGAAAGAACCCTGTGACAACGACCTTGACCACTGCACCCATGGCCCCCTTGCTGGACCGCCTGTTCCTGCAAGCCGCCGCGGCAACCAACCCTGCCCTGGCCAGCATCAGCCGTGAGGAACGCGAACGGCTGATGCGCAGCAAGACCGAATACCTCGACCTCTACAGCCGCATGAAAGACCTGTGGCTGCCGGTGTCGCGTGAGACCGGCGTGCTGCTGTACCAACTGGCGCGCAGCATGAACGCGCGCAACGTCATCGAGTTCGGCACCTCCTTCGGCCTGTCCACCCTGTACATGGCCGCGGCGCTGCGCGACAACGGCGGTGGCCGCCTGATCGGCAGCGAGTTCGAGCCATCGAAGATCGCCAAGGCCCGCGAGCATCTGGCCGAGGGCGGCGTGAGCGACCTGGTCGAGATCCGCGAAGGCGATGCACTGAAGACGCTGGCAACCGGCCTGCCAGAGTCCATCGACCTGCTGCTGCTCGATGGCGCAAAGGCGCTCTACCCCGACATCCTGGCGCTGGTCGAGGGCCGCCTGCGACCGGGCGCGCTGATCGTGGCGGACAACGCCGACAGCAGCCCGGAGTACCTGGCACGCGTGCGCTCGCCTGACGGTGGATACCTGTCGGTGCCGTTCGCCGGCGATGTCGAACTGTCCATGCGCTTGGGTTGAGGAAGGCTCTGCGCCATGCATGTTTTTGTCACTGGCGCCACCGGTTGGGTCGGCTCCGTCGTGGTTCAGGAATTGATCGACGCGGGCCATGCGGTCGACGCCGGGCGTCGCCATCGGGCAGTTCCGCCGCACCACGAACTCACGGACTCTTCGACGGCATCTGCATGCCTCGATCAGCCTCGAATGCGAACGGCAGAACAAACACGATTTTCTTGATCTCGCCGCCAGGGGTACGCGGCAACGGCCCCAAGGCTGCGGCTCGCCGAGCGGCCTGCTCCGCGCGTTGCTGCGACGCCTCATTGGCCGCCCCCCAAGCCCGTACGTCGGCAACGCTTCCGTCCGCATTCACCGTAAGGGCAACGCGAAGATTCTGATTGACGAGGGGCGTGCCTTCTTCTGCCTCGATGCTGTCCATCCTGGATTGGACCGACCGTGCGTAATCGACCAACGGCAACTCCATGGTCTGCATGTTGACGACCCTTACGCCGGGCCCCAGGTCCGATTCCAGCTGCGCAATCGCATAGCTGAGTTGCAACGACTTTTTTTCATCACCTGCCGAAAGATCCCGGTGCCCGATAACGGCTCGCGAACCGTCCTCCTCAGAAGCAGGCGTGAGCAGGAAATTGAAGGGCTGCAGAAACCTTGCGCTTGTGGGTTCACCACCGAGCGTTTGCGGTTGAAACCTCCATTGGCGCACGGCAAGAACGGCGGCGTCAGCAAGCACTCGCGGTGGATTGCCAAGCACTCTCGTGCGAACGACCTCTCCTTCCGGGCCAATCACAAGTTCGACGATGACTCTGCTCTGAACCTCGCAGCGCCTGGCCCACGCCGGATACCTTGGGGGAACCGAATACAGCGCCTTGGGCGGCCGGTCGAAGACGTCAAGCAGCGCGCCGCCGCCGCGAGCGACCTCGTCGTTGAATTCCTTGGTGAAGCGCTCGCGGGTTGCGTCGTCGATGGTCTGCGCTGGGTCATTGATCGCGGTCGCGCAAATGTCCCTCTTCACCGTCGGACCGGCCACCGGCTGTTGTGCGGAACATGCGTTGGCTGCCAGCAACGCGGCAACCAAGACGCCGTGCAACGCACCGGACGCATCGAAGGGTTCAAGCGCCTTGAATCTTTTCAGCATGGTGCTTCCCAAAGATGCGCCAAGCGGCGGCAAACATCCCTCACTCTCCGTCACGAGCGCGGTCCCACAGGGAATCAAACTCTTCGCGGGAGATCTCGCAAGGCGCGAGATCTGGATTCCAAAGGTCCTCGGGTGGATTGAAGAGCCAATCGTCGGGGCCACTTCTTTCCATGCTGCCGTCGGCAGATTGCACGATCTGACGTGTGCGGTAGCCGGCCTCGTCGCACTCGGTGAGATAGGTCTCATCTTCTTCGGCATAGTCCTGCTTCAAATAAACCTTGCCCCGCCCCACCAGTGCCCCGTAGCCAGGCTTGCCTCGTTGAACGCGGCGTTGATCTTCCAGCCCGGCAAGGTCAGGAGGTGCAGGGTCGTCGATGCTCAGCGACGCGGTACTCGCGAATCGACTTGGATCGATCCCATTCAGATCAACGACTTCAACTTCTGCATAGCGCTGAATGATCGCGTCCGAGGACGGAGCCTCGATCCACCAATACAGCGCGCCCATCCCGTAGTTATGAGTCACCAGGAAGCGTTTCATCGGCGTTTCCCTCCAAGTTGATTAGCTGCTGCTCGTCTTGATTGCTGGCCCTTGCCATGCCTCGGGTCGCCCCCGTTCAGGCGCCGTCACCCAGTTTTGGATCGACTTTGAGACGACGGCCTTGAAGGCAGATCCTATCAATCGCTTCGCGAAGTTCCACCCGACTCCGGTCGTTGAAGACCGCCTACAAACTCCCCACAATCCACTCCCGCACCCACCGATGCCCCGCATCCCGATGCCGCCGCTCGTGCCACAGCATCGCCATCTCATACCCCGGTACCTCCAGCGGTGCCTCCACCACCCGCAGTCCCGGCGCGCCGCGTGCCAGCCGCTCGGGCAGCATCGCCACCATGTCGGTCTCGGCCAGCACCGACATCATGAAAAGGAAGTGCGGCACCGACAGCGCCACGCGCCGCGTCAAACCCTCCTGCGCCAGCGCCTCATCGGTGGGGCCGACGAAGCCGCCACCGCCCAGCGACACCACCACATGCTCCAGCGCGCAGAACTGCGCGAGCGTGGGCCGGCGCTTCAACCGTGGGTGCCCCGCCCTCCCCGCCAGCACATAGCGCTCGTTGAACAGCACCCGCCGATGCAACCCGGGCGGCGCCCCAACGCTGGTGTGAAAGAACAGATCGATCTCCCCCTGCTCCAACTGCCGCGCCATACGTGACGGCACCGCCTCGACCACGGCAAGCCGCGTGTTCGGTGCCGCCTTGCGCAGGCCAGCCAGCGCCGGCAACAAGATGGCCGATTCGGCATAGTCGGCCGCTGCCACGCGCCAGGTGGTGGTGGCATCCGCAGGGTCGAACGGTTTGGTGGGTGCCACCGCGCGGCCCAATGATTCGAGCGCCTCGCGCAGCGGCTCGCGCAGTTCGTCGGCGCGCGTGGTGGGCCGCATGCCGCGTTGCGCGGGCACCAGCAACGGGTCGTTGAACATCTCGCGCAGTTTGGCGAGTTGCACGCTCACCGAAGGCTGCGAGAGGTTCAGGCGCTCGGCCGCACGGGTCACGTTGCGCTCGGTCAGCAGCACGTCGAGCGTGATGAGCAGGTTGAGGTCGATGCGGCTGAAATTGTTCATGGCAATGGCTGGAATTCAAACTATTCATTTCCAATATAGCGCCATCTTTTCTAACCTGCGTGCATGTTCTTCATTCCACAGGTTCATCCGTCATGAAAGTCCTCCTCGTTCACGCCCACCCCGAAGCCCGGTCGCTCAACGGGTCGCTGAAAAACTTCATGGTGGAACGCCTCACGCAATCGGGGCACGAAGTGCGCGTGTCCGATCTCTACACCATGCAATGGAAGGCACCGCTGGCGGCCGACGACTTTGCGCACGTGGAGCCCGGGGCGCACTTCGATCCCGTCATGGATTCACAGCGCGCCTTCGAAGCCGGCACGCAGCCCGACGACATCGCGGCCGAGCAGGCCAAGCTGCGGTGGGCCGATGCGGTGATCTTCCAGTTTCCGCTCTGGTGGTATTCGATGCCCGCCATCCTCAAGGGCTGGGTCGAGCGCGTGTATGCCTATGGCTTTGCCTACGGCGTGGGCGAGCATTCCGACACGCACTGGGGCGACCGCTTCGGCCAGGGCGTGATGGCCGGCAAGCGCGCGATGCTGGTGGTCACCACCGGCGGCTGGGCGCCGCACTACAGCCCGCGCGGCATCAACGGGCCGATGGACGACCTGCTGTTTCCCGTTCACCACGGCATCCTGTACTACCCGGGCTTCGAGGTGCTGCCGCCCTTCGTGGTCTACCGCACGGGCAAGGTCGACGATGCGGCCTATGCGCGGATCACCGAAGACCTGGGCGACCGGCTCGATGCGCTGTGGACGATGGCACCGATCGCATTCCGTCCGCAGAACGCGGGCGACTACGAGATTCCTGCCCTCACGCTGCGGCCCGATATTGCACCGGGCCGCTCGGGGTTCGCGGCGCACGTCGCCGGTTAGGGAAAAGCGGAACAAGCCGTCGCATTCCACGTGAGCGCGACGATGTCGACCTGCGGTACTTCTCGTACTGCGCGATCTCGTCAGCGGCCATGCCAAGGCTCTGGTGCTTCATGCAAAAGCATTACGCAGACCGCATGCCCGCGCACCTTCCTCGGCCTGGTGTTCCGACCGCTTTCGCGAAATATGCGTCGATTCCCAATCGGTGGGAATCGACGCTTGGAAGCAAGCAAACCGAACACGATACTGCGCCTCGCCCAGACACCGATGCTCGATGGCAACCTGGCAATTCGGCAGCGTCATCGAGGATCTTTCATCGAGAGGGCTTGAGTATCACAAGAGGGAGGAAAGAATGAAAATTCAGCAGGAACTGCTTGAAGGCCGCTCGTCATCCGTCAAAGCGACCAAGCCAGCAGAACGTCGTTTCTCGGACGTTGATGTCTTCACGTTCACCGGCCCGCAGGCCGCGATGTTGGAAGCCTCGGCCGTGGAGATCGCCCGGAACGGCGGGCCACAGGCACCGGGCACCAAATCCAGGGCCCTGCAGTTTGCCGCAGCAATGTGCGAGACCTTCGATGTGCAGCAGGCTGCTACCGCGAAGCGCTTTGCGAACGGGGAACTCGCCCTTCTGATCTTCGAAGGGATGCTCGATCCCACTGGTCGCAGCACGCCTGCGGATCTTCCGACACTCAGCGTGCTCCGGGATGACTTTCATTGCCTGAGGCTTGCGTCACGCAGCCAGATCCTGCTGAACATCGTCGAGCACCGCGCATTTGCTTTCGACCTGGACGGCAATGAACTTGTTCGATTGGTCGGCAATTTCAAGGGTGGCGGAAAAACCAAGCTCAAGGACGAGCCAGTCTCAGACGCTGTGGAGCTTTCCTCGCACACAGGCCTGGCACTCAGCGCGCACACGGAACCTCCTTACCACTGCTCCTTTGCGGCACCTTCGCGCTTCGGTACAACTCCTATCGTTTTTCTGTGAACGACGAGGCACCGCCGCCCATCAAGAACGCCTTCGAGATCTTGACCGACGAGGTTCGCCGCGCAGAGATGCTGCGCATACCCCTTCAACCCTCCACGGCGATCGTGCTCAACAATCACAAGGCCTTGCATTGCCGTGACGTGGTCGAAGACAACCGCCGGCTCCTCATTCGCATGTTCGGATATTCACCTGCGGCGCAGGAGATCGCCCTGTCCGACGACCCTCTGCTTGTGCAGGGATGAAGCCCTCGTCTATCCCGCAAGCACCTCGCTCATGAACACCATCAATTTCCTGCTCGGCGACTACTCGCTTTCCATTCTCTGCATCCTCGCGGGCGTTGCATTTCTGGCAGGAGCCTTCGATGCCATCGCCGGCGGCGGCGGACTGGTGACGGTTCCCGCGCTTGTCATTGCGGGTCTCGACCCAGTCTCCGCGATCGCAACGAGCAAGCTGCAGGCGACGCTCGGCGCAGTTTCCTCGACGGCAAATTTCGCGCGAGCTGGCTTGATCGAATGGAAGCGAATCTGGCCGGCAGCCGTGCTGGCCTGCCTGGGCTCCATCGCCGGGGCGCTGGTGGTCAGCTCGGTTCCCCAGCAACTGGTAAAGACCGGCCTGCCATTTCTCTTGATCGTCATGGCACTCTATTTCGCCTTGTCACCCAAGATGACCGACGACGATGCCGAACAGAGAATTTCCATGGCGGCCTTTTGCGTGACCGCGGCGGTCGTGATCGGTTTCTATGACGGCGCGTTCGGCCCTGGCACCGGCTCATTCTTCATGATCGCCTTCGTCCTCCTGCTGGGCTATGGCGTCGTCCGCGCAACGGCCCACACGAAGCTGCTGAACCTTGCGTCCATCCTGGGCTCGCTCTCCATCTATGTCTTTCAAGGCCTCGTTCATTGGCGCATCGGCATAGTGATGGGGTTGGGAGCCTTTGTCGGTGCGCAAGTGGGCTCCAGGCTGGCCATCTGGGGTGGCGCAAAACTCATTCGGCCATTGCTCATGGTGGTCTGCTGCGCAATTGCCATCAAGCTGATGCTGGATCCAGCGCACCCTGTCTATCGCTGGATTGCAAGCAACACCTGAGAACGCTGGCGAAGCCTTCATTGCCGAATCGATCACGCGCCGATCGAGCCCACTCGCGAAACATCGCGAGCGCAAGCTCGACACCCACCGGCTCTAAGGCAGCACCGGGTTGGCGCTCGCATTCGCAATGGCTGCATCGGCATCCACGCGCAGCATGAAGCGCTTCGCCACCAAGTCGTTGGCCGCGCTGGTCACTGCGGCGACGTAGCCGGCCTGGTCGGTGTAGCGCTCCTGCAGCGACAGGCGCGGGTCTGTCGTGCCGGCACGCAGCGCGGCCGTCTTCACGAACGGGAAGTACGCGCCGAAGAGCCCCGCCTGGTCGATGGTGCCCGGCTTGTTGGTGGAGTTCCAGCCGGTGTTGGTGCCCACGGGCACGGCCACGTCGAGGCTGCGAATGCCGGCGATGTCGTTGCCGTCCGCATCCACCTGCGGCACCAGGATCGCGTAGTCGCGGCCCAGGTAGGCGGGCGGCACCTGTGTGGCGATGCCGCTCTCGTCCTGCGGCCGGTAGTTGGGGCCCCAGTCGAGCAGCGAATACGTGTTGACAAGGCCTGTGTAGTTCGCGCCCGGAATGGCCGGGAACTTGACTTGTGCCGGCCGCACCAGCGTGGCATCTGCCAGCTTGGGCACCTGGTTGTCGGGCGGCGTGGTGCCCTGCACGACCCATTCCTCCAGGCGTTGGTACAGGGCGCGCACGACCGGAATCACGCCCGTGTTCGCATTGGTCGTGTACAGCGCGCCTGCGTTGGTGCCCGGCATCGACGGCAGGCCCAGCAAGTGGTGGGTGCTCGCGTAGTAGTAGATGCGCGCGTTGCCCGGCTGCACCAGGTCGGCCGTGCCCCAGGCATCGGTCAGCAACGGCGAGCCCTGCAAGGTCCAGAACTCCGTGCCGCTGAAGCCGATGAAGAGCTTGGGGCAGGTGCCGCTGGCCTCGCAGCGCGAGAGGATGCCGCCGCGCCGTTGGGCCACGTCGTCCACATAGTCCTTCGAAAGACCACGCGTGCCGGTCTGTCCGAAGGCCGTGTGGTCAGTGCGCACACCGCCGCCACCACCGGGGATCGAAAAGCGCATGTTGATGTTGGTCTGCCGCGCCGCGATCTGCGCGAACACGCCGTCGAACACCTTCTGGCCCGCGCGGTCCTCGTTGAAGCCCAGGTGCACGAAGGTCTTCATGAAGTTGCCGCACTGCGAAACACCGGAGGCGATGGTGTTCCGGATCGCCGTGGCCACGGGGTTGGCCGTGCCCACAGCGTCGCTCGCGTCGCGATGGAAGAAGGTGATCATGTCGCGCAGCGCCGCAAGACCCAGGCCCATGACCTTCGGGTCTTTCGCGATGTAGACCAGCTCGTACATGTAGGCCGGGTCCCATGCGTCCTTCAGGCACACGCTGGTTTCGTCGGGCGTGCCGGGGAACGGAGCGCCCGCGCCGCACTTCGCAAATTTCCACTCGCTCGCTGGAATCAGTTGGCGCGCATCGCCCTCGTTGATGCGGCGCGTGAGCACGTAGCCGGGCTTCGTGTTGTCGAGGCTTGCGGTCGCATAGGCCTGCATGGCTGCGTTGAACGGGCCGCCGGGCAGCGGGAGCGAATCGTTCGTCGCCACCGTGGGCAGCAGTTCGGCGCGGTAAGTGCCGGTGATGGTGCTGCCGTCGGTGTTCTTCGCCACCGGCACCTGCAACGTGAGCTTGCCGGCCGCTGCGGGCACGTCACCCTGCCACGCGGCGGTAAGGAACACGTAGCCGCGCGAGGCGAAGTACGGGTCGAGGTTCACGATGTTGCCGCGGTTCGGTGCGTCATAGCGCAACACGCCGCTGGCCTTGCTCATGTCCTTGGGTTTGAAGAGCACGAAGTCGGAGCTGTACTCGACCTTGCCGTTGGCGTTGAGCGGCGCGAGCTGCAGGTCTTGGATGATCGCGTTGCGCGCGTCCTTCGGATCGACCTCGCCGGTGAAGGTGCCGCTGATCTTCTCGTAGGCGCCCACGGTGCCGAAGGTGCCGGGCACGTCCTCGGTCTTCGATATGGCGAGCTTGAATTTCGGCGCGGTGGCGGCCGGGGGTGTTGTCGCGGGTGGTGCGACGGTCGATGGTGGCAGCACGAAGCCGCCTCCCCCGCCGCTTCCACCGCAGGCGCTCAGAAGAAAAAGGGCGGCCGAAGCCACCGTGGCAGCCGCAAGGCTCCAGCGTTTCATGGTTTGTCTCCTTCGTTATGGTGTTCTTTGCGCGGCGCCGATCCCCGCTACGGCGATGGCGCTATTCGGCTTCGATGCCGGCGGCCTTCACGATGCGGCCCCACTTCTGCGACTCGGCGGTCTGGAACTTCGCCAGCTCTTCGGGCGAAGTGGTGAACACCTCGGTGCCGGTCGGTTCGTAAAAGGCGGTCTTGGCGGCTTCGCTCTTCGCGGCCTTCACCAGCAGTTCGTTGAGCCGCTTGACCACGGCCGGTGGCGTCTTCGCGGGCGCATAAGCCGCGAACCAGTAGCCCATTTCGTAGCCCTTCACGCCGGCCTCGGAAATGGTGGGCACGTCGGGTGCCAGCGGCGAGCGCGCCGCGCTGGAAATGCCCAGCGCGCGCAGCTTGCCCGCCTTGACCTGCGGCAGGCCGGTGGCCGTGTCGGTGATCATCATGTTGATCTGGCTGCCCAGCAGGTCGGTAATCGCGAGCGTGTTGCTCTTGTAAGGCACGTGCAGCAGCTTGATGTCGGCCATCTGCTGCAGCAGTTCGCCGGCCATGCGGCTCGAACTGCTGCCGCTGCCGAAGCTGTACTTGCCCGGGTCCTTCTTCGCGAGCGCGATGAACTCGGCCACGCTTTTCGCGGGGAAGGACGGGTTCACCACCATGATCTGCCCGCCCTTGCCGAGCGCGGCGATGGGCGCGTAGTCCTTCACCGGGTCGTAGGGCAGCCTCTTGAACAGGTGCTCATTGGCTGCGTGCGTGGTGTTGGTGGTGATCAGCACCGTGTAGCCATCGGCAGGCGCCTTCGCCACGCTCTGCGAGGCGATGAAGCCGCTGGCGCCGGCCTTGTTGTCGATGATGACGGCCTGCTTGGTTTCGGTCGCGATCTGGTTGCCGAGCGCGCGTGCGATCTGGTCGGTGGCGGTGCCGGCCGCGAAGGGCACGACGAAGGTGATGGACTTTTCAGGGAAGGCCTGTGCGTGGCCCAGCAGTGGCATCAGGGCCAATGCGGTGGTCAGCACGGTGAGGGGAAATCGTTTCATTGTTTTGTCTCCGGATGGATGGGTAAGAAAAAAGGGATGCCGCCGCTACGGCCCTGCCAGCAGCGGTTCGAGCGCGCGCGGTATCTGGATCGGCATGTCGAGCAGCAGGAAAGACAGCGCCTTGCCGTGTGCATCGAGGTTCAGCGCGTCGTTGACGCCGCCGTCGAGCACCGCATCGAGCACGAAGTTCATCGCGTGCAGTTTCGGCAGAGCGAAGCGCTGTACCTGCGAGGGCTTGCGATGCTGGAACTGTTCCGCCACGCGCTCGGGTGTGAGCTGTTCAAGCAGCAAAGGGTAAAGGTCGGCGTGCCAGGCGATGACGCTGATGTTGGAGCGGTCGCCCTTGTCGCCGGTGCGGCCGTGGGCGGCGCGGTAGAGCGGCACCTCGATCGTGTCTGTCATGTTTGTGGTGTCGTTCATGCCAGCGCCTTTGCATCGAGCAGTTCAAAACGCACTGGCACAGCGTCGCGCGGCAGCAGACAAGACAGCGTGTTGAGCCGGGGCGTGAGCGCGGTGCGCACACCGCCGCCGCCTGCGGGCCCGCAGGTGTAGAGCGCCATGACTTCGCGCGCCAGGCGTTCGGCCTGCGCGCGATCGGCATGCGTGGCGGCAACGCGCAAGCGCACGTCGCGCAGCCCGGCATCGGCAAGGTCCGCCAACGCGCGGCCGGCGTCGTCGCCGAGGATGCTCAGCGCACCGATCAAGTCGACGCGCAGCGTCAAGCCGTCGAGGCGCTTGCGCAGCACATCGGCCGCGAGCCTTGCGCGCGACTCGGCGCGAGGGCCGGCGTAAGAGATTTCTCCCTCGGCCAGCCAGCCGCCTTCATGGCAGACATTGACCTTGTAGCGGCCCGGCCGCTCGTGGCCACGCACGCCCGACAGCTCGACACGGTCGGCACCGGGCAACGCACGTACCTCGGCATTGGCGATGTCCGCGACCACGTCGGGCGTCAGGTAGGCGGCGGGGTCGTGCACTTCGTAGAGCAGTTGCTCTTTCACCGTGGCCTCGCTCACGAGCCCGCCGGTGCCGTCGGACTTGCCGATCACGCAGCCGCCGTCGGCGTCGATCTCGGCAATGGGAAAACCCACCGCTTCCAGGCCCGGCACATCCTTGTAGCCGGGGTCGGCAAAGTAGCCGCCGCACACCTGCGCGCCGCATTCAAGCAAATGGCCTGCCATGGTGGCGCGGCCCAGGCGGTTCCAGTCGTCGGCGCGCCAGCCGAAGTGCGACATGGCCGGCCCGACGGTAAGCGACGGGTCGGCCACGCGGCCGCACACCACGATCTGCGCGCCGGCATCAAGTGCGGCGGCAATCGGCTCGGCGCCGATGTACGCATTGGCGCTGACCACGCGCAAACCGTCCATCTGTGCGCCCAGCGCCTCGCGCAGCACGGCGCGGTGCTCGGGGCCGGAAAGATCGTCGCCCTCCACCACCGCGATGCGCGGTGCGCCAGCCCCCAGCTCGTGCGCCATGCGGGCGATGTGCCGGGCGGCGGCGCGCGGGTTGGCGGCGCCGAAGTTGCTGACGATGCGGATGCCGTGCGCCAGGCAGCGCGCGAGCACGGGCCGCAGCATCGCGTCGAGCAGCGGTTCGTAGCCCGCATCTGGGTTGTCGCGGCGACGCAATTGCGCCAGGGCCAGCGTGCGTTCGGCCAGCGTCTCGAAGATCAGGAAGGCGCGTTGTTCTTTCGGGCCGTTCTGCAGCCGCGCGATGAGCGTGTCGACCACCGGGCCCGCCGCATCGGTGCGGTCGCCCGAGAAGCCGGCGGCGCATCCGATCAACAGCCTGGGCGATTCATTGGGATTCATTGCCGTGCACTGTAGGCAGGCGCCCGTCATCCGTAAAATCGAAAATCCGGATCGATTGATCTGCTTTTCAAATAGCCAAGGCCCAAGTGATGAGAAAGACGCCCGACCTTTCGACGCGGCAACTGCGCGCCTTTCTCATGCTGACCGAGCACCGCAACTTCACGCGGGCGGCGCAGGCCAGCCACCTTTCGCAACCCGCCTTCAGCGCGCTGATTCGCACGCTCGAAGACGCGGTCGGCACGCGCCTGTTCGATCGCGACACGCGCAGCGTGCAGCTCACGCCCGAGGGCCGGCTGTTCGAGGGCGCGGCACGGCGGCTGCTCGACGACATGGGCAGCGCGATGGGCGACCTGGCGGACCACGTGGAGCGCCGCAAGGGCCGCGTGCACGTGGCCGCCCTGCCCTCGCTCGCAGCCGGCTGGCTGCCATCGGTGTTCGCGGAATTCATGCAGGCCTGGCCGGGCATCCGCATCGACCTGGACGATGCGCTCTCCGACGCGTGCATTGCGCTGGTGCGCAGCGGACAGGCCGACTTTGCACTGGCCGCCTCGGGCGCGGGCGCCGCGGCCGACAGCGACCTGCGCGCACGCAAGCTCTGCACCGACCGTTTTCACCTGGTGTGCCGCGCCGACCATCCGCTGGCGCACGAGCCGCGCCTGACGCTGAAGAAGCTCGCGCCCTGGCCCTTCATCCAGATGGCGCGCAACAGCAGCGTGCGGCAGGCGCTCGATGTGGCCGTGCATCCGCAGCGGCTGAATGCGGTGTTCGAGGTGGAACATCTGGCCACCGTCATGGGACTGGTCGAAGCAGGCCTGGGCATCAGCGTCGTGCCGGCGCTCACGCTGTTCCACTTTCGCCGCGACACGCTGGCCACGCGCCCGCTGCCGCTGCCCGCGCTCACGCGCACCGTGTACCTGGTGCAGCGCCGCGAGGGCAGCCTTTCAGTGGCAGCGCAAACGCTGCACGACCTGATTGTCGAACGGCTGGGCACGCTGAAGCTCGACTGAAGAACCCGGCCTGTTCGGGTCCGCCGCAATAATGTCCCGTGCCCCCCGATGGCACGGAGACAACAAACAAGAATGGCGGAGACAGACCATGCAGCATGAAGAACAGATCGCATTGATCGAGCGCGCGCTCGCGCTGATCGAGACCGGTGGCAGCGAACGCGGCGAGCCCGGCACCAGCCCGGTGTCGCGTTACCTCGACCCCGAGCGCCACGAACGCGAGGTGGAACGCATCTTTCGCCGCTACCCGCTGGCGCTGTGCCCTTCGGCGTCGCTCGCGAAGGCCGGCGACTCTTTCGCGATCGACGTGGCCGGCCTGCCGCTGGTGCTGGTGCGCGGGCAGGACGGCCAGCTCAACGGCTTCGTCAACGCCTGCCGCCACCGCGGTGCGCGGCTGAAGACGCCGGGCCTGTCGAATCAACGCGCCCTCATCTGCCCGTACCACAGCTGGACCTACGGGCTCGACGGCACGCTGCGCGGCCGCCCCTCGGGCGAAGACTTTCCGCATGCGCCCGCATCGGGCTGCAGCCTCGCGCGTGTGCCAGTGGCCGAAGCGCTGGGCTTCGTGTGGGCCATTCCACGCGTGCTGCCCGAGGGAGAAAGCGCCACGCTCGACATCGACGCCTGGCTGGGCCGCTTCGGCACCGACCTGCGCTCATGGGGCTACGACAGTTGGGTGCCGTTTCACGAGCATGCGTTCGACAACGCGGCCAACTGGAAGATTCCGTTCGAGGCCAACCTAGAGACTTATCACTTCCAGTACGCGCACCGCAACAGCATCGCGGCGCTGTTCTACGACAACCTGCTGATGGCCGACCACGACCGGCAGCACCAGCGGCTGTTTCTGCCCAAGCGCAGCATCGAAGGGTTGCGCGCGCAGCCGCAGCACGAATGGCAGGTAGGGCCGCACTCGAACATCATTTACTACTTCTTCCCGGCGACCTTCGTCCTTCATGAAGGCGACCATGCCAACGCATTCACGGTGCTGCCCGATTCGCCGGGCCGCTCGCGCGTGATCGCGAGCACGCTGATTCCCGAACTGCCGAAGACGGAGAAGTCGATCAGCTATTGGCGCAAGAACGTCGCGTCGTTCTGGGGCGCGCTCGATGAAGACTTCGCGCTCGGCGTGTCGTCGCAATCGACGCTGGCCAGCGGTGCGCAGTCTTCGCTGTACTTCGGCGCCACCGAGTGGTGCTCGGCGAAGTTTCATGCGGATGTGGAGGCAGCGCTCGCATAGCGCGCGTCCACACCGCGCAGATCAGGCCGCTACGTTGCCTTCGGCCGTCGCAGCAGCAGCGGCGGCCTCCGCCATCGCGGCCCGCGCCGTCGGGTTCGGCGTGGGCTCGCCGATCTTGCGCAACGTGTTGCGGTCGGTGTGACGAAAGGGCTCGGCCTTGCCCCGTACGCTCATCAGCGTTTCCTGCTCGTACGACCAACTGCCGTCGTCATGGATCGTCACGGCGATGTTGTAGCTCAGCGTCTTGAACGCATGCTCCAGGAAGGGGTTCGACAGGATGCCGTTGGTCTCGGCGCCGCGCACCGCTTCGAGCTTGAAAGACTTCGCATCGGGCTGCGCGTGCCCCATGGCCATGGCGGTCTGCCCGCGCGGAATCGACAGCGTCTGGATCAGCGTGCCCGTGGCGGCTTCCCACAGCCAATAGCCGACCTGGTCGTGAAAGCTCTCGACCTCGTCCGGCTTCACGATGCGCAGGTGATAGCGCAGTCCGTAGAAGATTTGCGGCCCGTTGGTCTGCGCATCGATGGGCTGGAACTCGGCGTGCTCGATGTAGACCGAGGTCTCGGGGCCCTCGGCCTTCGGGGCAACGTCCTGGCCGGCCGCGCTGGTCCAGATGCCGGCCAGGCCAGCGAGCGGGCCCAGGTTGGCGAGCGTGTAAGGGTCGGGCTCGGCCTCGGTGTAGATGTCTTCGGGATATTCACTCATGGGGTTCCTCCTGAAATTCTGGCGCCCGAAGTATCACCGGTCGAGCCGTATGCCGACCTTGGCGATGATCGCGCCCCACTTGCGGCCTTCGCTGTCGATGAAGGTCTTGAACTCTTCGGGCGAGCCACCGCCCGGCACCAGCCCCTGGTTGGCCAGCAGCTCGCGCACGGCCGGCTCCTGCAGCACCGTGTTCACGTCGGCGTTGATGCGGCGCACCACCTCGGGCGGCGTGCCGGCGGCGGTGAAGAAGCCGTTCCATGCCAGCGACTCGAAGCCGGGGTAACCCGACTCGGCCACGGTGGGCAGGTCTTTCATCAGCTCGGAGCGCGTGGCGCTGGTGACCGCGATCAGCTTCACGCGCTGGCCCTGGATCAACGGCAGCAGCGCGGGCGCGACCGTGAACAGCGCCTGCGTATCACCCGCCGCCACCGACAGCCCCGCGGGCGGCGAGCCCGAATAGGGAACGTGCACCGCTTCGATGCCCGCCACGCTGCGAAGCAGCTCCATCGTGAGGTGCGACGAACTGCCTGCCCCCACCGACGCATAGCTGAACTGGTGGCCCTGCTTCTTCGCCCAGGCCACGAACTCGGGCAACGTGTTCGCCGGATTGTTGGCTTGCACCGCCAGCACGTTGGGCTGCGAGGTCGTGAGCACGATCGGCACAAGGTCGCGCGCCGGCACATAGGGCATGCGCGCATACATGTACGGGCCGAAGGCAATCGGCCCATTGAAGCCGATGCCCAGCGTGTAGCCGTCGTGCGGCGCCCTGGCCACTGCCTCCATGCCGATCAGGCCGCCGGCGCCGGCCTTGGTCTCGATCACCACGGGCTGCTTCCACATCACGCGCAGCCGGTCGGCCAGCGTGCGCGCGATCACGTCGAGCGAGCTGCCGGCCGGCGCGGGCACGATCACGCGCACGGGTTTCGAGGGCCATGCCTGCGCGCAGGCGCCGGAGGCGAACAGGCTGGCGAGCAGGAAGGTGGCGAGCTTGTTCTTCTTCACTTCGGTCTTTCGATGGGCACAGGTGGGTTCGTGCAAAGTTTTATCACCGTTCTTACACCTCGCGCTGCGTAGCCCCGGTCGGGCGGTGGTTCGCGTCGGCCTGGTGGCCCATCCGGGAACTTCGGTGCCTGTTGCAAACTGAAGCACTACATCGAGATAGTCGTGCTGCCCGGCGAGATCTCCAATGGGCTCGCGCAGGCATGAAATGAATCCGAAAGGCTTCCAGAGCCGATCCGACGGGGTCGGGGCTTTAACCATTTCGCGAGCATGCCGATTTCGGGGGGACTTCAAACCGCCGCGACATCGCGGCAAGATGCGCATCCGCCGATGCTTGCGTCACCCCGACCTGCTGAAGGAGCTTGCCCATGTTCGCCACGCCCGAACGCACCATCAAGACCCCCGGCCCCGACCACCCGATCGCCATTGCGCGCAATCCGCTGCGCGTGGTGGTGTCGGTCGACGGCCTCGTCATCGCCGACACACGCGACGCGCTGACACTGCGCGAAGCGCACTTCGGAACCGTGCACTACATCCCCCGCAAGGACGTGAAGATGTCCTTGCTGGAGCGCACGGCGCATGCAACCTACTGCCCCTACAAGGGCGAATGCAACTACTACAGCATTCCGGCCGGCGGCGAGCGCTCGGTGAATGCAGTGTGGACCTACGAGTCGCCCTACGGGCCGGTCGCGCAGATCAAGGACCACGTGGCGTTCTATCCCGATCGCGTGGGACCGATCGAAGAGCGCGTGCACTAGCCGAAGAAAACTTCGGCATCGTTCCAGCACAGGCGGCTGGATTCACCATGTGGAGAATGGCATCGGCAACCATCCTCCACATCCATGAACATCCGACTCGCACTCTACGAACTGGCCCGCGCCCATCGACTGCCGCAGCCGCAGATGCATGCGCTGTTCGCGCTCGCGGAACTCGATGCGCCGCCGCCGCACCTGGCGCAGCGTTTCTGGCGCACGGTCGCGCTGTTTGCCGCCGGGCTCGGCGGCTTCGGCCTTGTGATGTGGGTGGCGGCCAACTGGGGCGCCCTGGGCCGCACCGGGCAGTTCGCACTGCTGCAGGGCTGGGTGCTGCTGACCGCGCTGGCCGCATGGC
This sequence comes from Variovorax sp. PAMC26660, assembly GCF_014302995.1. Lineage (NCBI taxonomy): Bacteria > Pseudomonadati > Pseudomonadota > Betaproteobacteria > Burkholderiales > Comamonadaceae > Variovorax > Variovorax sp. PAMC26660. Next base: position 5,583,841 of record NZ_CP060295.1, on the reverse strand, counting down.
GCAGCGCGGCCTTGCGGACACCGATGGGCCTGCTGTGCCTTCTGGGCACAGGCGCCCTGTTTGCCTACTACGGCCAGACCTACCAGACCGGTGCCGATGCATGGCAGTTGTTCGCGCTGTGGGCGGTGCTCACCCTGCCGTTGTGCCTGGGCGTGCGCAGCGACGTGCTGTGGTTTCCATGGGTGGTGGTCACTTGCAGCGCGATCAGCCTCTGGGCCTATACGCACACAGGACACCGCTGGCGGACCGGCAACCAGGACCTGCCGATTCACCTGGCGAGCTGGGCACTGGGCGCACTGCTCGTGGTTGCGCTGAGCCCATGGGCACAACGCTGGGTCGGAACCACGCACTGGTCGCGCCGGCTGGCCCTGCTGGTCATGGCCGTGACCGTGACGCTGGCCGCGCTGGCCGGCCTGTTCTTTCGCTCCGAGGTCGCGCTGCACTACGTTCTGGGTCTCGCGCTGATGGGCGGCGCCAGCGGCCTGCTGATGCAGCGGCGCTGGTTCGACATCGTGGGCCTGAGCGTCGCGGTGCTGTGTGTCGACACCTTGCTGGTCGCCGGCCTGGTGCGCATTCTTTTCGACAGCAGCGGCGGTGACACGACGTTCCTGCTGCTGGTAATCGGGCTGGTGGCTGCGGGGATATTGGCGGCTTCGGTGGCCTGGGTCATGCGGCGCCAGAGCACCGTGCTGGCGGCTGTGCAGCAAGACGGAGCAACGGCATGACCGCACCGTCCCCACTCCTCATGCAACGCGCGATCGACGATGGCCTGCTGCCGCCGGACGCGCAATGGCCGCAGGACGAATCCCGCCCCTGGCCGGTGCTGCTGCTGACCGCGCTGGGCGCCTGGCTCGCCGTGCTGCCGCTGCTGGGCGCGGTGGGCCTGGCCTTCGGCGACACGTTGCTGAAACAGGGCCCTGCCCTGTATGTGCTCGGCCTCGGCCTGCTGGCGGCCAGCGTGCTCATCCTGCGCCAGCGCGGCGTGGCGCTGTTCGTCGAACAGCTCTGCCTGCCGGCCATGGTGCTGGGCCTGTGCTGCCTGGGGTGGGCGCTGTTCCGCGACAGTTCGATTTTCATTGGCGCGCTGGGCATGTGCGTCGTCAGCCTGGTGCTGGCTTGGCTCGCGCCGCTGCACTGGCTGCGCACGCTGCTGGGCCTGTTGCTGGGCGTGTTCCTGACCGTCGCCGCCATGGCCTGGTCGAGTGACGACAAGAGCTTCTGGGATCTGCTCTGGCTCGAGCGCTTGCGCTGGACCTGGTGGCTCTACGCCCATGTCGGCCTGGCCGTGTGGTTGCTGGTGCTGTACCTCCTGCCACGGTTGCCGGGCGCGCGCACCGGCAGCCTGCTGACGAGCCTGGCGGACGGCTGGTGCGTGCAGCTCCTGCTGACACTGGTGCTGCTGTCGGGTGCCACCTTCATGCTGGGCGGCATGGTCCCGGGCGGCGACATGGGGCAAGAACTCGTCGGCGTCGATGCCATGTCAGGCGCGACAGCCAAGCTCCAGAACCTGGTGTCGGTGCTGTGCGCGGCAGGTGCGGCCGTGCTGCTGGGCCGTGGCTGGCCGGCGCTGCGCCAAGCCCCCGTGCTGGGCCTGGGCGTGGCCCTGCTGCTGGCGGTGCTGTGCGGCTTCGTGCCCAACCTCGGCGCAGTCTGCCTTTGCGCTGCTGCACTGGCCGTCACGCGGCGCTGGCGGCTCGCCGCGCTGGGTTGCGCGGCGGCGCTGTGGATCGTGGGCAGCTTCTACTACCAGCTCACCTGGTCGCTGGCGGACAAGGCGCTGCTGATGGTCGCCATCGGCGCTGCGCTGGGGGCGTTGGCCTGGCTGGCATCGCGCAGCGCATCGTCCGCCGATGCGGCGACCGCTGCGCCTGTTGCACACGCGGCGCCCGTCACCAGCGTCTGGTGGAAGAACAAGCAGCTCGCGGGCATCGCTTTGGCAGGCGTGGCCACGCTGCTGGTGGCCAACGTCGCGATCTTCGACAAGGAAAACACCATCCGCAACGGCCGGCCCGTGTTCGTGCGGCTGGCACCGGTCGATCCGCGCTCGCTCATGCAGGGCGACTACATGCGGCTGAACTTCGCATTGCCTGACCGATGGAGCCTGAGCGAGCGCCCGGATGGCGGCCATCGCCCGACCGTGCTGGTGCGGCCCGATCCGGCCCTGCCGTCGGCCTACACCCTGCATCTGCCCTCGGCCGACGAGCCGCGGCAGGACGGCGACCTCGAAGTGCCGCTCAGCGCGAAAGACGGCAACTGGGTCTTCGTCACCGATGCATGGTTCTTCAAGGAGGGCGATGCGGAACGGTTCACGCATGCGCGCTACGGCGAGTTCCGCATCCTGCCCAACGGCTCGGCCCTGCTGGTGGGCATGGCGGACGAGCAACTGCAGCCGATCCGCTAGCGCTCAGCGCTGCAACCTCAGTCGAGCAGCACGCCGCCCAGCACCGTGCTGACGATGCTTTCGAGCGCCTTGTCGTAGTGCGCGGCGGTCATCTTCTTCACCTGCAACACCGCGTTCACGATGGGTTCGTAGTCGGCATAGAACTGGGTCGAGGCCCAGAGCAGAAACAGAAAGTGCTGCGGGTCGATCTTGCGGATCTTCTTGGCGGCCATCCAGGCCTCGAAGACCTCGATGCTGGCGGCCGTGCTCTTGGCGATGTGCGCGCGGTCCGCCGCTGACAGGAAGGCACCGCCGCGCACCACCTCGTTGGCGAACAGCCGCGCCTCCAGCGGGTTCTTGCGGCCCAGCTTCAGCTTGGCTTCGACATACGCACGCAATGCCACGGCGGGCTCGGTCTCGACCTTGAGGATTCGCAGTGCGCTGTCCCACTCTTCCAGCAGCGGCGCGAAGGTGGCGCTGTACAGCTCTTCCTTGGTCGCGTAGTAGTAATAGACGTTGGCCTTGGGCAGGCCCGCGACGGTGGCGATCTCGGCGATGCGTGCACCGTCGAAGCCCTTGGCCGCAAACACCTCGCTGGCCGCTTTCAGGATCTTGCGTTTGTTGCCCGCCCTGATCTCTCTGTCCGCGGTGGTTTCCGGCGTCGTGGATGGTGCAGGTTTGGTGTCGCGCATGGGCAATGGTGTCACTTTTTACCGGGAACAAATTCTAGGGGCGGCCCCAACGGGCAGCGGGAAATCACCTAGCAAAAATTTCTGACCAACTCGTCAGTTTATTCTTTAGAATTTCCTGACGAACTGGTCAGTTTTTAGCGTTTGAATGTACTCCATGCCCCAAACCCTGCGCACCGCCCTGCAAGAAACACTGACGGACTGGCCCGCCGATCTGCCCGATGCCTGGCGCGCCGCGCTGGGTGATGTGCAACTGGATTTCGACGGTGTCGACGCAGCCCTGGCGCTCGAAGCGTGGGAGCCTATCTTCCCGGCGCGAAAGGGCCGGCGCCTGCCCGGCATGCCTGCCGGCGCGCACATGCTCAAGGCCTTCGACAGCGTGGCGCCTTCGCAGGTGCGCTGCGTGGTGCTGGGGCAAGACCCGTATCCGTCGATCGACATCGCCACCGGCCGCGCCTTCGAGGTCGGCAACGTGGCCGAATGGCGCGAGCTCGACAAGATGTTCACCAAGAGCATCCGCGCCTGGGTGCAGATGGTGGCCGAGGCACGCACCGGCAATGCCCGCTACGGCGGCGCATTCGCCAACTGGCCGCACACGCTGCAGGCGATCGAATCGGGCGCGCTGCCCTTCGAGACACCCGAGACCTTGAGCGACCGCTGGTGCGAACAAGGCGTGCTGCTGCTCAACACCTCCTTCACGCTCAGCCGCTTCCAGGTGGGCATCGATCCGCACCAGTCGCACGGCCATCTGGTGCTGTGGAAGCCGCTGATCGATGCAGTGCTGAACCACCTGCTGGAACGCGACGAGCCATTGGTCTTCATGGGCTTCGGCGCCTCCGCCGCGCAGGCCCTGCAATCGGCCGGCGTGGTCGAAGGGCGTCGCCACAACGTCGCCTGCATCCTGCGCGAGCACCCCGCCAGCGCCGATGCCGTGCTCGCCCTGCCCAACCCCTTTGCACTGTGCAACGCCTATCTCGCGGAGATGGGCGGCGCCCCCCTGAACTGGTGATTTCATGAACGACGCGAACGACTACGACTACATCATCGTGGGCGCGGGCTCTGCCGGCTGCGCCCTCGCCGCGCGGCTCAGCGCCCGGCCCGCCACGCGTGTGCTGCTGCTCGAAGCCGGCGGCAAAGACTCGAACCCGCTGTTCCGCCTGCCGATGCTGATGGGCAAGCTGTTCCAGTCCGGCATCTACAACTGGCACTTCCACACCGAGCCCGAGCCCAACCTCAACGGCCGCAAGCTCTACTGGCCGCGCGGCAAGGTGCTGGGCGGCACGTCGACCATCAACGGAATGATCTATGTGCGTGGCGGCAGGCAGGACTACGACGGCTGGGCCGCCATGGGCAACCCCGGCTGGTCGTACAAGGACGTGCTGCCAGCCTTCAAGCGCTCCGAAGGCCACATCCAGCGCGAAGGCGTGTTCCACAACACGCAAGGCGAGCTGACGGTGTGCCGCGCGCGCGGCTGGAATGCATTGCTCGACGTGTTCTGCGAAGCGGGCAAGCAGGCCGGCTACCCGCTGAACGACGACTTCAACGGCCCTACCCAACTGGGCTTCGGGCGCTACGACTTCACCATCAAGAAGGGCAAGCGCTGGTCCACGTCGTTCGCCTTCCTGCGGCCAGCGCTCAAGCGCAGCAACCTCAAGGTCGTCACGCGCGCCCTGACGCACAAGGTGATCATCGAGAAGTCGAAGGCCGTGGGCGTGGCCTACGAAGTCCAGGGCCAGATGCAGACGGTGCGCGCCCGCAAGGAAGTGATTCTTTGCGCCGGCGTCGTCGGCTCGCCACATCTGCTGATGCTGTCCGGCGTTGGCCCGCGGGCCGAGCTGGAACAGCACGACATTCCGGTGCTGAAGGCCCTGCCCGGCGTGGGCGGCAACCTGCAGGACCATGTCGATTGCGTCATGGCCTACGAATGCAAGCAGCCCGTCACGCTCTACAAGGATCTGCGCTTCGACAAGATCGCGTTCTCGGTCGTGCAAGGCATGCTGTTCGGGGAAGGCATCACCACCACCTTTCCGTACGAGGCCGGCGCCTTCATCAAGACCTCGCCCGGGCTTGCGAACCCCGATGTGCAACTGCACTTCATGCCCGCGCTTGAGAAGACGGCCAACCTGTATTTTCCGAACCCGTTCAAGAAGACCAGCATCGAGGCCAAGCATGGCTTCACGCTGCGCGTGGGGCCGGTCAACCCCAACAGCAAGGGCCGCATCCGCCTGCGCTCGGGTCGCCCCACCGACGCACCGCTGATCCAGCCCAACTACCTGGACACCGACTTCGACCGCAAGACCATGGTCAATGCGATCCGCGCAACGCGACAGGTCATCGATCAACCCGCGTTCGACGCCTACCGTGGCAAGGAAATTGCACCCGGCCCGGACAAGCAAAGCGACGAAGACCTGATGGCCTGGCTGCGCGCCACCGCCATGACGACCTTCCACCCGGTCGGCACCTGCAAGATGGGCAACGACGACATGGCGGTGGTCGACCACCGCCTCAAGGTGCACGGCATCGCCAACCTGCGCGTGGCCGACGCTTCGATCATGCCGATCATCTCGAGCGGCAACACCAATGCTCCGGCCATCATGATCGGCGAGAAGTGCGCCGAATTCATCCTGGCCGGCCAGTAGATCCACAGGACAGAAAGAGCACTTGATGATCATCGAACACCGCCTCTATACCTTCCGCCCCGGCACCATCGACCAGTGGCGCGAGAAGTACGAACGCGAAGGCCTGCCCGTGCAGAAGCGGCACCTGAACAAGTTCGTGGGCCTCTACATCTCGGAGATCGGGCGGCTGCACACCACCGTGCTGATCTGGGCCTACGACAGCCTTGCCGACCGCGAAGCCAGGCGCGCCGCGATGTACGCCGACCCCGACTGGCAGTCCTTCATCAAGAGCGTGTGGGCGCTGGACGCCATCCAGAGCCAGGACGTGATGATCATGAATCCCGCCCCCAGCTCGCCCACGCCCTGAGCCTTTCCTTTCCCCGCAAGTCCGCCCGTTCCTCAACCCCAGAGATATCCGCATGACAACCAACGCCACCTCTCGCGCCGCCACCCCACGCCGGCAGATCCTGAAAGCTGCAGCCAGCCTGAGCGGCGTGGCCATGGCCAGCGCGCTCTTCCCGTTGATCGCCCACGCCAAGGGCGGACTGATCGCGCTGGTGCACACGCAGGCTGCCGGCGATGCCAGCGCAGTCGACGCGATGATTGCGCGCCTGAAACTGCTGGGCAAGGAAACGGGCATGCAGACCCGCGCGATCTACGCCAAGGACCCGTCGACCTACGAGACCATCTTCCGCACGCTGGCCGACGCCGGCGCGGCCGTCATCGTGTCGACCTTCAACGAAGTCACGGAGCCATTCAAGGCGCTGGCGCCCAAGTACCCGAAGACGCAGTGGCTGCAACTGTTCGGCGACGAGATGAAGCCGGCGATCCCGAACGTGACCACGGTGTCGTACGACTACTACCTGGGCACCTACCTCGCCGGCATCTTCGCGGGGCGCATGTCGACCACCGGCAAGATCGGCTTCATCGGCGGCATGTCGATCCCGCCGCTGAACGCCGACTTCAACGCCTTCAAGGCCGGCGTGCTGTCGGTGCGCAAGGACGCGGCCGTCACGGTGGCCTTCGCGGGCTCATTCCAGGACCCGGTGAAGGGCCGCGAGATCGCCACGCAGATGTACAACAGCGGCATCGACTTCATCCAGACCGATGCGGCCGCCACCGACGCGGGCATCATCGCCGCCGCCAACGACAAGCCCGGCCGCCTCGTGAGCTGCCTCGACCCGGCGCAGTATCCGCAAGGCACCAAGTCGCTGATCTCCATCGTCAGCCTGCACTTCGGCAAGTCGCTGTACGACGAAGCCTCGCGCATCATGAAGACCGGCAAGGGCGGCTCGCACCTGCACACCGGCCTGGGCACCGGCGTCGTCGCGCTCGAACTCTCGCCGCTGTTCCAGAAGGACGGCGACAAGGCGGTCGCGGCCAAGGCCGAAGCGACGATGGCCGAGATCCGCACCGCGCAGGCGGCCATCCTCAGCGGCGCCCTCAAGGTGCCGTTCAACACCGTCCTTTGATTCTTCCGGCTGCAGCATGAACAGAAGTTCCTTGAACGGCGAGGCCGCCCCTGCAGGCGCCGCGCTGGTCCTCGATGGCGTCACGGTGCAGTACGACACCGTGAAGGCGCTGTCGGATGTTTCCATCGCCTTCGAGCAAGGACTGATTCATGCAGTCGTCGGCCAGAACGGTGCGGGCAAGACCACCTTTGCGCGTGTCTGCTCGGGGCTGGTGAAGCCCACGCACGGGCGCGTGCGCATCGGTGACCACGAGATCCGCACCGGCCATGTGAGCGCGGCGCGCGCGGCCGGCGTCGAGCTGGTGCACCAGAGCTTCGCCCTGCCGGCCTCGTTCACGGTCGCGCAGGCGATGGAGTTCGGATCGAACCGGCACCGGGGCCTTTTCACCTCGCGCCAACTCGAAAAGCGCTGGCAGTCGCACCTCGACGGGCTGGGCCTTGCGGTGAGTCCGCGCGAGATCATTCGCAACCTGCCGATCGAGACGCAGCAAGGCATCGAGATCGCGCGGGCACTGGTGACCGATGCCAAGGTGCTCATCCTCGACGAGCCGACGGCCGTGCTCGCACCCGCCGGTGTCGAGACGCTGTTCGAGCGCATCCGCATATTGAAGAAGCGCGGCGTGACCGTCGTGCTCATCCTGCACAAGATCCGCGAAATGATGGCCATTGCCGACACCGTGAGCGTGCTGCGGCGCGGCGAACATGTCATGGGCCCGGTGCCCTGCGCCTCGATCAGCGCCGCCGACCTGAGCCAGTGGATCATGGGCGATGCCAAGGCGCCGCCGCCGGCCGGCAGCGAGCCTGTCACCCGAAAGCCCAATCTCGCCGCACCGACCGTCATGCGGATGCACGACCTGTCGACCAGGCCCGATGCCGAAGGCGCCGCGCTGGCCCATGTGAGCCTGGACATCCGCGCCGGAGAAATCATCGGCATCGCCGGCGTCGAAGGCAACGGGCAACGCACCCTCGTGCGCGCCATCGCCGCATTGGCGGAAACCGCCAGCGGCACCCTCAGCTTCGACGGCAAGGACCTGACGCACAGCGACCTTGCCACGCGCCGCGCAGCCGGCCTTCGCATCATTCCCTTCGAGCGCAACGTGGAAGGCCTCTCGCTGAACAGCAGCCTGTGGGAGAACTGGGCCATGGGCCGCCTGCTGAAAGACGGCCTGCTGTCCTTCGTTCGACCAAAGAAGCTGCAGGCCGAGTGCGACACCGCCCTCACGCAGTGGGACGTGCGCTACGCCACCTGCAGCCAGCCCGCGGGCTCGCTCTCGGGCGGCAACGCGCAGAAGGTCATCTTCGCGCGGGAGGTGGACGACAGCGCCCGCCTCATCATCGCGGCCCAACCCACGCGCGGCCTGGACATCGGCGCCACCGCCTATGTGTGGAAGGCATTGCGCCAGGCGCGCGACCGGGGTGCCGCGATCATCCTGATCTCTTCCGACCTCGACGAACTCTTCGACATCAGCGACCGCGTGCTGGTCATGCTGCGCGGGCAGGTCGTCGGCGACTACAGCGCACCCTACGATCTGCGCCAGGTCGGCCAGGCGATGGTGGGAGCGCACGCATGACGCCCAACGCCCTGTCTTCCCTTTCTTTGGCGCGCATGCTGCCTGTGCTGCGCGTGCTGCTCTTCGTCTGCTTCGCGCTGTTGCTGTGCGCGCTCGCGTTCTTCTGCGCGGGGCTGCCGGTCGGCGAGCTGTTCACCGGCATCCTCGAAGGTGCGTTCCTGCGTGACGGTGCGCTGCACCAGGGCCTGCGCTGGGCCATGCCGCTGTTCATCACCGCGACGGGAGTGGCCATCGCATTCCGCGCGGGCTTCTTCAACATCGGCGCACAGGGGCAGTTCTACATCGGCTCGATCTTTGCGGCGTTCACGGCCGAATGGCTGTCGGGCGCACCGGCATGGATCGTCGTGTCGTGCTGCCTGCTCGCGGGCATGCTGGGCGGCGCGCTGTGGGCCATGTGGCCAGGGCTGCTGCGCCTGCGCTCGGGCACCGACGAAGTCATCACCACGCTGATGGGCAACTTCCTCGCGGGCCTGCTGCTGGTGTACGTGACTTCCGGCCCGCTGAAAGACCCGACGGGCTCGGGGCAACAGGCCTCCAGCCGCCCGATTGCGGATGCGTACCGCATCTCCGATTCGCTGGGCGTGTCGCCGCTCATCATCATCCTGACGCTGCTGGTGTTCGTGCTGTCGTGGCTGCTGGCCAACCGCACGGCGCTGGGCATCGTGGCCAACCTGGCCGGGCGCAACCCGACCATGGTGGCGTGGCAAGGCGCACGCGTCGGGCGGATCGGCCTGTTCAGCTTTCTCGTGAGCGGTGCCCTGGCCGGGCTGGCCGGTGGCATCGAGCTGCTGGGGCCCAACGGCCGCCTTGCGAGCGGCTTCCTGCCCGCGCACGGCTTCACCGCCATCCTGATCGCGCTGGTGGCGCAGTTGTCCATCGTGGGCACGGCCGTCTCCGCGCTCTTCTTCGGCGCGCTGGCGTCGGCCGCGCTGTACCTGCCGGTGATGGTCGGCATGCCGGCGGCCGCCATCGAGGTGATCAACGCCACCATCGCCCTCTTCATCACGTCCCGCGCCAAGTGGCTGGACAAGCTCCTGACCCGAAAGCCGGCATGACAGACACCCTCGTTTCCATCCTGATTTCGGGCACACCGCTGATCTACGTCACGCTGGCGGGAGTGCTGGCCCAGCGCGCGGGCGTCTGGAACCTGGGCCTCGAAGGGCTGATGATCATCGGAAGCTGCGCACTGATCGTGGGCATCGTGCAGACCGAATCTTTCGTGCAGGCCATGCTGATCGCCTGCGCACTGTGCGTGCTGGCCTCGGTGCTGCTGTGGTACGTGGTCGAGAAGCTCAAGGCCAACCCGATCATCGCGGGCCTGGGCCTGACCGGGCTGGGTCTGGGCGGCACGTCGCTGGCCATTCAGGCGCTGTACGACAGCGAAGCCACGGTGACGGCGCCCTTCGGCATTCCCAAGCTCAACAGCCTGTTCGATGCCGACCTCGGCCCGCTGGGCAGCCTGTCGGTGTTCGTGCTGTTCATGCCGGTGGCCGTCTGGCTGGTGTGGCTGCTGCTGGAGCGCACGCGCCTGGGCCTGCAGATGTCGGCCTCGGGCGAGCATCCGTTCGCGGCGCGCAGCGTGGGCGTGAACCCCAGCCGCATGCGCCTGCTTGCGTTGGCGCTCGGCGGCATCCTGTGCGCCATGGGCGGCGCCGAGCTGGCCGGCGGCAGCCTGCAGATCTTTTCGCAGAACATGACGGCCGGCCGCGGCTTCATGGCCTTCGCAGCCGTGATCTTCGGTGCCGGCAGCGCGCTCGGCGCGACAGCGGCGGCGCTGTTCTTCGCCATCGTCTCGGCCCTGGGCATTCGGGCGCAGTTGATCTACGGCGGTGCGATCTCCAACGACCTGCTGCAGGCCCTGCCCTACCTTGCCACGGTCTTCGGCGTGTGGCTCAGCACCAAGCTGCGCGGAGGGCTGGGCTCCATCCGGGGCACGGCGGAGATGCGCGACTGAACAGCGCGCATGAGGAGCAGCAACGCATGACGACATCATCGAAGTCCATCCTGATCCAGGGCGCGGAAGTCCTGGCCATGGCCCGCCCGCATGGCGAGCGCCCCGTGCAGGCCGACGTGCTGCTGCAGGGCGGCAAGATCGCGGCCATCGGCAACAACCTCCCGATCCCGGAATCATGCGAAGTCATCGCGGCGCACGGCAAGCTGCTGATGCCGGGCCTCGTCAACGCGCACACCCATTCGAGCGAGACCTTCTTCAAGGGCCGCTACGAACAGATGCCGCTGGAGGCATGGCTGCTGTACGCCTACACGTACATCTCGGGCGCCCCTATCCCCGACCGCCTGCTCTACCTGCGCACGCTGCTGCTGGCGATGCAGTCGCTGAAGAACGGCGTGACCACGCTGTGCGACGACTTCTTCGACCCGATGGCGCACAGCACCAAGCGCCTGGGCATTGTCTTCCAGGCCTATCGCGACGCCGGCATTCGCGTGAACGTGTCCAGTGCCGTGCTCAACACGCCGGTGCTCGACTCCACGCCCTTCGGCCGCGAGGTGTTTCCAGAACACCTGCGCAACCAACTCAACTTCGGCGCGCCCACCACGGCGGCCGACTACACGGCCTATTGCCAGGAAGCCTTCCGTCGATTCCACGGGCAGGCGGATGGCCGCCTGCGCTTTGCCATCACGCCGTCGGCGCCGCAGCGCTGCACCACCGACATGCTGCAGGCCTGCCACGCGCTGGCCGTGCAGCACGGCGTGCCCTTGCACACCCACCTGCTCGAAACCAGAGTGCAGGCCGTGGCCGGCCAGATGTTCTACGGCAAGACGCTGCTGGCCCACATGCACGACATCGGCGTGCTGGACCGGCACACCACGCTGGCCCACGCCATCTGGATCACCGACGACGACATCGCGCAGATGGGCCGGGCCGGCTGCTCGGTGGTGCACAACCCGCTGAGCAACCTCAAGCTGGGCTCGGGCCTTGCGCCCATCCGCAAGCTGCTGGACGCCGGCGTGGCGATCGGGCTGGGCACCGATGGCCTCTCGTCCAACGACAGCGCACGCGTGTTCGACCTGATCCGCTTCGCTGCGCTGATGCACAACACGGGCGGCACGCCGCCCGCGCAATGGCTGAGCGCCATCGAGACGCTGCGCATGGCCACGCTGGACGGCGCCCGCACCGCGATGCTCGACGACGTGACCGGTTCGCTCGAAGTCGGCAAGGCCGCCGACCTCGTGATGCTCGATCTGGACAACGACAACTTCCGGCCGAAGAACGACATCGTCAAGCAGTTGGCCTATTGCGAGAACGGCAGCTCGATCGAGCTCGTGGTGGTGGCCGGCCACGTCGTCTGCCGCAACGGCCAGCTTGCCACAGTGCGCGAGAAGGAGGTGTGGGACGAACTGAACCAGCTCCTTCCCGCGTACCTGGAAGAACACGGCCGGTGGGAAGTTGCCAACCGGGTGTTCGAGCCTTACTTTTCTGAAGTCATCCGGCGCTGCAAGGCGACCGACATCGGCATCCAGCGCTGAACGACAGCGCCGGATTTCGCGCCGACTAAACCGGCGCCCTCGGACCCACGCCCGCCGGCACCGCAATCTCGTTCTTGCGGCACGGCTGCTGCTGCACGATGCCGCAGGTCGGCAGGTCTTTCGCATGCGGATACGCCACATGCCCCAGCACGATGCTCGAAGGCCGCGTCCTGTCGTGCCAGACCTTGTTGGTCGACTTTTCCGTGCGGTTGCGAAAGACCCAGTAGCCGGTCTGCGAAGGCGTGTCGATCGTCACGCGAAGGCTGGAGCCTGCGCGAAAGACGTGCGCGAACTTCTGCATTTCGAGCCGCATCGGCGTCGGCTCGTCCAGCGTGAGCATCTTCACCGTGGCTTCGGTGAAGTCGCCCCAGGGCCGCAGCTCGCTCGAATTCGCGTCGTTCAACTTTCGCTTCGACGCACGCAGCCAGCCGCGCTGCACGAACATCTCCATGCCATCAGGCCGCACTTCCGACACGCTCACCTGCACGTCGGTGTCGGCCGCCGTGGCGCTCAGCCACAGGTCGACCGACCCTTCGCCGTAGTAGCTCAGGTCCTGCGGCAGCCTGGCGGTGGTGAAGGTGAGTTGGCCCGTGGCGTCGCTCACCGGTTGCCAGCCACCTGCGTCCTGGTCGTTCACGGTCGGGCTTGCGACCGGGTATGCGTAGCTGCTCGACGGTACCTTGTCGTCTTGCGGCGCGGCGTCGGTCAACACGCCGCCGGGCTGCAGCCACAGCCGCATGGGCGTGGTCTTGACGGGCAGGCGATCGAAGGCGGCGGCGGCGGTATGCACCAGCGTCTTGCCGCCCACGGGGCCGGTGGTCTCCTGCATTTCCTGCAGCAGGTGCACATGCGGCTCGCGCTCGAAGCCGTTGTTCTCGCCCTTGAGGAAGTGGGCATAAAAACGCCGCTGCACGTCGCGCATGTAGGCAGAAAAATCGCCGGTGCTGTGCAGCCCGTTGGAGCTGATCAGCCACATCTTGTCGGGCGCGATGGTGTCCTCGTAGTAGCCCATGCGCGGCCCGACCTGCTCGTCCTGCCACGACTGCGTGCCCAGCGTGGGAATGATGATCTTGTCGGTGATGAGGAACGCGCTCTTCTTCATGTAGCGCGCACCGTAGTGCGGGTCGTTGTCGAGCCACGCCACCAGGTCGATGTCGGGGCGCTTGATCTTCTCCATGTTGTCTTGCACGTTCTGCGCGCATTCGGTGTCGCCGTCGAGGCGCGCGGCGTCCTCCGCGGAAGATCCCCAGATCCTCGGAAACTGTCCCCACCATGCCGCGGGAAAGCCGATGTTCTGGATGCCGCCCGGGTAGCCGACATCACGGTACGGGTCGGTGACGTTCTTGCCCGGCGCGATGGCCACCAGCCCGGCCGGCCGCTGCGCAGCCACCCACAACTGGTTGTAGCCCGGATACGAATAGCCCACCATGCCGACCTTGCCGGTGGACCACTGCTGCTTCGCGGCCCACTCCACCGCGAACGCGCCCGCAGCGCCCACGGTGGCATCGAAGACCTGGTCTTCGCCGCTCGAACAGCCCGTGCCCGGCACATTGAGTCCGACCACCGCGTAGCCTTCGCGCAGCCAGTTGGGGGCCTCGTCGGGGACCACGCCGGAGCCGTAGCCGTCGTACTCGATCAGCACCGGAAAGGGCCCCTTGGCATTGGGCAGCAACACGGTGTAGCGCATCCTGTTGCCGTTGGGCAGTGTCAGGTAGCCCCATTTGCGCACGGTGCCTTCATTGATCGGCGGTGCGTCCGGGGGCGGTGTCGTGCCGCCCACCACGACCGGCACGGGAACAAACGCCGTGCCCGATGAACCGCCGCCGCAGCCGGCCAAAGCCGCGGCGAAAAGCACCGACAAAGCGACCGCCTGCCAGCGCCTTCGACAACCAGAAATCTTCATGAATCCGTCTCCATTGAGAGTTGTGCGTCGATGCCCCGACGAGGCATCGGGGCGCAATCTAGCGTCAATGAAAACGACTGTCGAAATTCATGAAGGGTTGATGAAGGCATCATGAAGATCGCTTGCTTTTGCGGGTCGGAGTTGCCCTTCAAGGCGACGAAGAGACCGGCTACAGTCGGCCACACAGACACTCATGCGGGCAATGCTTCAAGAAGAGAACCATCGGTACTTGCGCGACGCACCGATTGCGAGCCAGTGCTGCCAACTTCTTCGCGGCAAGGTTCCACGGTGAGCCGGACGCGCTGGACCATTGCTGCGCTCGTGTCGGTTGGTGCCACGCTCCTGGCACTCGTCTGCAAAGACGAACTGGCGGCGAGCACTGCCGGAATCGTTGCCCTTGCCGTACTGTTCGCGCCCGCAGTGCTCACCTTGTACGTGCTTGTTCATGTACTGGGTGAAGGGGCTGTGTTCCTGCTGCTTCTGGGCGCCTTCAAGGTGGTGACCTTGGGACAGGTTCGCATTGAATTCCCCGGCGCCGGCTTGCAGTTCCCCTGGCACGGTTTTGCGCATGCCGATGACGGCTCGCTGGTGGCCTCCGAAGATGCGATGGCACTCATCGGCGTTGCGACTTACGCGGCCGCAGGCTTGGCCGGGTATTTCTTCTTTTGCGCCTGAGCCGCAGTGTCAGCGACCCGACGGGCGTACCAAGGACACGCTACGCCCCGAAGCCAGCACCGTGCGGATCAAAACCCCAGCTTCGTCAATGACCAGGCCACCGCACCGAGCTGCGCCACGTTGAGCATCATCCCCATGATGTGAAGCCGGCGGAACTGGAAGATCGAGCTGTCGGCAGCCGGAATCGTGTGACGCAGGAAGTCCATGCGCGGAATGATGATCCAGCGGCGCAGCGCGAACGCCAAGGCCGCGATGCACGCCATGCCGACGGCGAAGACGAACCTGCCGGACCACACATAGCAGAGCGCCGCCGCGCTCCCGGTCAGCATCACGGCAAGGTAGTAGACGTTGAACAGGCCCCGGATGAAGCGGGAGTCCAGCGGGGTGTCGTGCCTGAGCACGAGCAGCGGCAGCGAGCCCATCATGAAGAAGCCCATCCAGACGAGCAGGATGACCGTTGCCGCCAAAGAAATGACGATGGGAAGCATCTGAACCCTCTGCAGTCGCAAGACACGTGGCCCTGGGAGACCCAGACCCGGGCCGTCCACCATTGGTGGCCGCATTCTGCTTGCTCCAGTTGAGATTCGCCATAGGTCCTCGCCCGAGCGGTTCATGGGCTTTCTGTTCGCAGGCGCATCGGGTTGAGTTCACGCAGGTTCTGGGTAGAGTGCGGTTCTGCGGAATCCATACGCCCTCGCTCACCACCACCATCGATCACCCTCATGAAATTCGGCTACACCATCGTCTACGTCCCCGACGTGGCCCAGTCCCTCCAGTTCTTCGAGCAGGCCTTTGGTTTCCAGAGAAAGTTCCTGCATGAATCGGGCACCTATGGCGAGCTGCTCACGGGAGACACCACGCTCTCTTTCGCCGCACATGAACTGGCCGCATCGAACTTTCCACAAGGGCACGTGGCCGCATCGGAGTCGGCCAAGCCGCTGGGCATGGAACTCGGCTTTGTCACCGATGACGTGAAAGCTGCGCACGACCGCGCCGTCGCGGCTGGCGCATCGGAACTCACGCCGCCGACATCCAAGCCGTGGGGTCAGGTGGTCTCGTACGTGCGTTGCCCTGATGGCACGCTGGTCGAGCTGTGCTCCCCCATCGGCGGTTGAGCCGGCACATCCGCGCACGCATGCCGCGTTGATCGGCGCCCTCGAAATCAGCAAGGAGCAGAGCCATGTCGCACCCCGTCTTTCTGAGCAGTTCGACGCTGCCCCGCATGCCACAGGGAAGCCTGAACGAGTGGCGCGACTTCTTCGGCCACGGCCGCGAGCTGGAGGCCAATGCCTTCTTCCCGTTGTTCTGGCGCGCGCTCTTCAGCGAAGACGACATCCGGCATGCGCGCTTCATCGATGAGCACGACATCGACGATGAATCGTGCGCCATCGAACGCGAAGAATGCCTGGAAGACTTCGGCGCGGATGCGACGTACCCGTACCTCGTGACCGACAAGCCCTCAGCCCTCGCAAGGCTGGCGAGCCGTCGCGAGAAGATCGTCGCGACCATCGGCGAACGCTACCGGCCGATCTACGAGGGCTTCGAGGCGCTGATCGCGCAAGGCGGCTTTGCCGACCACCTCCTGCTGCGCACCAGTGGCCTGCCCGATGCGGCCGATGCCGAACAATGGCTGCGCGCCGACCTTGCCGCGCTGGACAAGCTGGACGGAAAAGGCGCACTCACCGACCTCGCAACCGATCTCTCCCGGTACGACGCAGACCCCGTCTGGCTCCTTTCGGGCAACGGTGCGTCGGACAGATGGTCATGGCCCACGCCGGAGTTGGGCACGCTTTTCTCGCTTCCGCAGAAAAAACCACGACCGCAATTCAACGGGCAAGAAGCCGGGAAACGCGAAGGCGCACCGCCCCCGCCACGCAAAGCCAGGCCCGCCGGCTGGCAGGATTCCGCGCTCGAATGGCTGGCCGCCGTGCTGGCTGCGGGCGCGGCGCTGGGCGCCTACGTGTTCACCCAATCCGTTTGGCTGGCAGTGCTGGCGTTTCTCTGCATTGCGGTGGGGCTGGGCTTCGCTCTCACCAAGTTGCGCGCCCCCGGATCCTGAGGCGGCATGCGCGCGTCGCGCGATTGAGTTTTTCGCCGCTGCCGCGCCCACATCGATCGGCATGGCGCCCGCGCCGGCCATCGGATATTTCCGGCAAAGGCCACGGGGAAACCTGCTTCTCGCAAACCCGCAGCACACGGGCGTGGAGCGGTTGCCGCCCTATCATGAAGCCGCCCACCGCTCCCCCGCCACGTGACCGACCTCGAACACGAAAGCCTGCCGGACATGCCCTTCCACACCATCGTGGAGCAGATGGTCGCGGGCATCTACGTGATCCAGGACGATTGCTTCGTCTACTGCAACGCCACATGGGCGGGCATTGCCGGCTACACGGTGCAGGAAGCGACCGGCATGTCGCTGGCGCAGATCGTTCCGCCCGACTTTCTGGAGGTGGTGCGCTCGCGCATCCGCGCCCGCCTCTCGGGTCACCCACCGAGCATGCACTTCATCACGCGCGGGCTGCACCGCGACGGCCGCGTGCGCTTTGTCGAAGTGCACGGCTCGCGCATCCTCTACCGGGGCCGGCCGGCGGTGATGGGCGTGGGGGTCGACGTGACCGACCGGGTGCGCAACGAGGAAGAACTCAAGCGCTCGCGCGAACAGCTCCAGGCGCTGGCCGCCTACACCGCCAACAAGCTCGAAGAGCAGCGCCTCGCGATGGCACGCGACATCCATGACGTGCTGGGCGGCATGCTCACCTCGATCAAGATGGATGCGACCCGCATCCAGCGCCGCGCCGAAAACCCCGAGCTGCAGTCGCTCACGCAGGGCCTGATCGCACTGACACAGCAGACCATCGACACGGTCAAGCAGATTTCCGAAGCGCTGCGCCCCAGCGCACTCGATCACCTCGACCTGTCGGTCGCACTCGCGAACGAGCTGCACGCATTCACGCGCCGTTCGGGCGTGCAGCATGTGCTGGACACCGACGCGAAGACGCTGCGCCTTTTGCCCCGGCACACGACGGCGGTGTACCGCATCTTCCAGGAGGGCCTGACCAATGTTTCGCGCCACTCGAAGGCGCGCAATGTCGGCGTGACCTTGCGCGTGGAAGACCTGCAACTGCGGCTGGAGCTGCACGACGACGGCTGTGGTTTCGACCCCGCTGCGCCCGGCGGCAGCGCGCTCGGGCTGCTGAGCATGAGCGAGCGGGCACGCGAGATCGGCGGCGAGCTGCAGATCCGCTCGGCGCCGGGCCAGGGCACGCGCCTGAGCCTGCGCGCGCCGTTGCATTGAGGAATGCCACGTTGATCGACATCCTCATGGTCGACGACCACACGATCTTTCGTTCGGGCCTGCAGCGCTTGCTGCTCGACGAGAGCGACATCCGCACCACCGGCGAGGCGGCCAACGGCTCCGAAGCGCTGGAGCAGGTGCGCCACCGTCGCTTTGACGTGGTGCTGCTGGACATCAACATGGAAGGCCGCAACGGCCTTGAAGTGCTGGCCTCGATCCGCGCGGCACAACCCGCGTTGCCGGTGCTGATGCTGTCGATGTACGCCGAGGAGCAGTACGCGCTGGTCGCCATCCAGGCTGGCGCGCGGGGCTACATCGCCAAGGACGCGGAGCCGGCCGAACTGGTGCTTGCGATACGGCGCGTTGCATCGGGCGGCCAGTACCTGAGCGCGCGCGCCGCGCCGCTGGTGAGCGGCCAGCTCGAAGGCCGCGACGAGCGCCCCGCGCACCAGCGGCTGACGGTGCGCGAGCACCAGATCATGCTGATGATGCTCAAGGGCATCTCGCTCACGGTGATCGGCGAAGAGATGCTCATCAGCGTGAAGACCGTGAGCACGCACCGCACCAACATCCTGGAAAAGCTCGGCGTGGCGAGCACGGCCGAGCTGGTGCTCTACGCCGTGCGCCACCGGATCATCCAGTAGCGCAACGACGCAACAACACCTCAGCGCGGGCCGCTGCGCAGCGGGTCGACCGAATCCGGCAGGTTGTTGAAGTCGATCTGCTGCGAAAGAAAGTCGCGCTGCTGCGGCGACAGCAGCGTGTAGCGCGGCCAGAAGAACAGGTAGTCGTCGGGCGACATGTACGACTGGTTGTCGAAAATCATCCGCTTGTTGCACAGCAGGCAGATGAAGTTGGTCCAGCCGGTCCAAGGCGTCTTGCCGTCGAACAGCCGCGTGGGTGCGCCGTAGCGCGCAAAGCTGGCCGTGTAGTCGATGAACTTGTCCGACAGCGCCTTGCGGCTGTTCGCGTTCGCCGGGCTCCAGGCAAAGTGCATGAAGTTCGGCTGGTCGGTCACGAAGTTGCCGAACAGCGCGGCCACGTCGATCGCGTGGAAGGCACCGAAGGTGTCTTTCCAGGGCTGGGGCGTGTCGTCCCAGTTGTAGTTGTAGCGGTAGATGTCACCGTTCTGCAGCCGCAGCACGCGGATGACGTTGTCGATCACGTTGTCCAGCGCATAGGTCAGCGCCTCGTGCGTCTGCGTGTAGATCGGGCGGAACTCGGGCTTGATGAGCTGGTTGAAGGTCACGCTGCCGGGCGGCGCGTAGTTGGCCAGGTTCCAGAACTCCTGCTGCGTGGGTTGGCCCATGCCGAACAGGAAGGCGAAGTACGAGCCTTCGTCGTGCGTCGAGCCGATCATGATCGGCATCTTGTTGTAGTTGCCCAGCAGCAGGCCCGGCAGGCCGGCGGCGCGGATCACCGTGCCGTCGGTGAAATGGCCGGGCACCACGGGGCTGGGCGTGAACTTCATGATCTGCGCCGCGCTGGCGTTGCGCAGCAGCGCGGCGATGTCGGAGGGGCTCATCGTCGCGCGCTGCGCCGTGGCCTGGGCCGTGGTCGATGCGCGACCAGTGTCGACCAGCAGGCTGTCGATCAGCGACTCGGCCGCCAGCGTGCCCACCACCGGCGGATACGCATTGGGAATGCCCGACATGCACACCGCGCGTTGGAACTTGCCCTCGGCCAGCGGCGATTGCAGCAGGCCCCAGGTGTTGATGCAGCCGGCCGATTGGCCCGCCACCGTCACCTGGCCGGGGTTGCCACCGAAAGCGCGGGCGTTGGCCTTGACCCAGTCGAGTCCGCGCACGAGGTCGAGCGTGGTGAAGTTGCCCGAGTCGTCCAGCGCGTTGCCGGTCTTCATGGCCGGATGGTTGAGCCAGCCCAGCATGCCCATGCGGTACTGCACCGTCACCACCACCATGTTGGCCTTCTGCGCGAGATAGGCGCCGTCGTAGGTCGAGTCGCGTGCGGTGCCCTTGGTGTTGCTGCCGCCGTGGATCCAGAAGAACACCGGCAGGTTGTCGGCGCTGGAGTTGGGGCGCCACACGTTCAGGTAGAGGCAGTCCTCGCTGCCCACGGGCTGGCCGAAGGTCGCGGGGTCGGGCTCGCCGAAGGGGTTGCCGACCTGCGCGCACATGCCGGCGAGCGTGGTGGCGGCACGCGATCCGCTCCATGGCACCGGCGGCTGCGGCGCGCGCCATCGCAGGTTGCCGACCGGCGGCTGCGCAAAGGAAATGCCCAGGAAGGCCTGCGTGTTGTTGCTGGCTGCCTTGCCGTAGATCTGGCCGGCATCGAGCGTGCGCGTGAGGCTCTGGTTGTAGGCGGCAAGCGCGGGAATCGAAAGGACCGCAAGCGCGCCAATGGCCCATTGGGCAGCGATGCGGACGAGGCGTAGCAAATACCGACGGTTCATGTTGTTGTCTCCTCGGGGTGGATGCGGCTGGCTCTGACGGCCAGGGTCATCGTCCGATTCTGCGGACCGCAAGGCGCCGGCGGTCTCGGTGTCATCGACGGGGCTTGGGAAGAATTCTCCGATTGACTTCGGGGCCGCAAAGGAACATGAACGCCAGCGCACGGCTACAGTCACAGGTGGTCAAGAAGCCCCAAGGAACCTATGCGAACCCTCGCCGCGAGCGCCCTCTTCCTGTTCGCCGCCGGCATGCACACCGGCAGCGCATCCGCACAGTCGCTGAGCTGCGGCGGCACGCTCTCCAGCGTCGGGGACTCCAAGTTCTCGGTGACACAACGGTGCGGCGAGCCAGTGTCCAAGGAGTTCGTCTGCGTGCCGCGCCCGCAGGTGATCTGGGTGCCCTCGAACTACCCCGGTGCGCCGGCCCAGCAGATCGTCACGCAGCAGTGCGTGCCGATGGAAGACTGGGTCTACAACCGCGGCCAGGGCAACTTCCTGGGCATCGTGCGCTTCTACAACGGCGCGGTCGAATCGGTGCGCGACGGCGAGAGAGTGCGCTAGGAGAAGGTCGATTCGTTACCGCCGACTATGATCATCAGGACTCGATTTTTCATGCGTGCGAAATGACCACACAACCACCCGAGACCGTCTTTTCCAACATCTTCACGTCGAATGCCTGGGGATCGACAGAAAGTGTGTCCGGCGCGGGGTCTGAACTCACGAACACCGCGCAAATCATCCGGGAACTGCCGCATCTGCTGCGCGAGCTTCAGGTTCGTACATTGCTCGACTTGCCGTGCGGAGACTTCAACTGGATGCAGCATGTCGATCTGGCGGGCATCGACTACACCGGTGCCGACATCGTCGAAGAACTCGTGCAGCGGAACACGGAGCGCTTTGGAAGACCAGGACGCCGCTTCAGCAAACTGAACCTGCTTGCCGACGAACTGCCGACCGTCGACCTCATCCTCTGCCGCGATTGCCTGTTTCATTTTTCCCATGCCGACACCTTTCATGCCCTGCATGCGGTGGTGTCCAGCCGGTCGAAGTGGCTCCTGACCACCACCTTCACCTATCGCTCACTGCCACGCAACCAGGACATCCCCACCGGCGGCTGGACACCGATCAATCTTGAAATGGCACCGTTCAATCTGCCGCCTCCCCGGCGCCTGATCGTGGAGGGCAATGTCACCGAGGCCATCGTTTATCCGTCGGCGAGCGGCCCACTCCAGTTTCCACAAAGCGATCGAAGCCTGGGCCTGTGGCTGGTGGACGATGTGCGTGAAATGCTGTTGAGGCTCGGCCGCTAGGGAAGTGCTTGCAGGGCGCCTCCCTGGGCACTGCAGCCCGAAGCGCTACCATGGCCCGCGTCGAAAGGAAGTTCCCTTGGCCCGACCCGACCCTCGCAACACGTCGCGTTACTGGCATGCACCCGCCGTGCCGGGCATGGACATGCTCCACGCCGACTTCACGACGCACAGCTACGCGCCCCATGTGCACGACTCCTTCGTGGTCGCGGCCACCGAGGTCGGCGGCTCGGAGTTCACGAGCCGGGGCCGCACGGACACCGCCCACCGGCAGGCGCTGCTGGTCTTCAACCCGGCCGAGCCGCATTCGGGCCACATGGGCGGCAGCGAGCGCTGGCGCTACCGGGCCTTCTACCTGGGAGAGTCGGGCCTTCACGGCGTGCTGTCTTCGCTGGGCATCGACCAGCCCCGCTACTTCAGCTCGAATGTCTTTCTCGACCCGGACCTGATCGCGGGCTTTCTGGAACTGCATCACGCCCTCGACGGCGAGCAGGACGCCCTGCGCCATCGCGAACTGCTGGTGCGCAGCTTCGGCGATCTGTTCCAGAGGCACGGCCAGGCGGCGCAGCGCATTCCCCGCGCGCCATCGGATGCGCGCCTGCTGGCCCCGGTGCTCGAACTGATGCACGACTGCCATGCGGAGCGCCTGACGCTGGAGCAGATGGGCGCGGTCGCCAACCTCACGCCCTTCCAGTTGATCGGTGCGTTCAAGCGGTCCATCGGCCTGACGCCGCACACCTGCCTGACCCAACTGCGGCTGCGGGCGGCCTTGCGGCGACTGCAGGCGGGCCAGTCGGTGGTCGACGCGGCGCTCGCTTCGGGCTTCTATGACCAGAGCGCGCTCAACAAGCACTTCAAGCGCACCTTCGGTATGACACCGTTGCAGTACGTGGCCGCACGTGTGTCATGAGACTCGGTTGTCGAGCGGATACAGTCGGCCGCGATCCGCCGTTCACCCATTGCATGAAAGACACACCCGATGGCAGTCATTGACGAACTGAGTTCCCAGTGCCTCTACCACGGCACGAAGGCTGACCTGAAGCCGGGGGACCTGATCGAGGCCGGCTACAGCTCCAACTACGGCAAGAGAAAGAAGGCGGCCTATGTTTATCTGGCCGCCACCTTGAATGCGGCCATCTGGGGGGCCGAACTGGCCCAGGGCGATGGGCCCGAGCGGATCTACATCGTGGAGCCGACCGGCCCGATTGCCGACGACCCCAACCTGACGGACAAGAAATTCCCGGGCAACCCGACAAAGTCGTATCGCTCCAAAGACCCGCTTCGGGTCATCGGTGAAGTCCAGGATTGGACGGGGCACTCTCCCCAGGAGCTGCAAACCATGAAGGACCGCGTCGAGCAACTCAGGCTGCAGGGCGTAGAGGCCATCGAAGACTGACACAAGGTGTGAGTCCGGCTCGCTCAGCCCGCAAAATCAATACAGGTCGTTGCGCACCCCCTGCGCATAGTGCGCGTTGACCTGCGCGATCTGCGCCTCGTCCATGTGGACTGCTTGCGCGTCGCCGAGCCTGGCCAGTTCGGCCATCATCTTGCCGACCGAGGGCAATGCGTTGCGGTCGATGCGCGCGTCGTCTTGCCAGAGCCTGGCACGGTTGATGGCCTTGCCGCAATGCACGAGCACTTCGTCGATCAACACCACGGTCGCTGTCTTGGGCACGCGGTCGCCTTCCCTGAGTTCGGCCAGCAAGCCGGGGTCGGTCGAGATTCGGCCCCGGCCGTTGATGCGCATGAAGATTTCCAGCCCGGGGAAGAGGAACACCATGCCCAGGCGCTCGTCGCTTTCCAGGTTGCGCAAGGACTCGATCCGGTTGTTGCCGGGCCAGTCCGCATAGGCCACGGTGTTTTCGTCGAGCACGTGGACAAAGCCCGGCGGGCCGCCGCGCGGTGAGGCGTCGAGCCCGCGCTCGCTGCCCGTCGCCAGGCAGAAGAAGGTGGCCGCCTTCAGATACGCCTCATGAAACCCGACCAGGCGGTCGAGCACGGCCTTCTGGATTTTTTCCGCCGGCGGATCGTAGAGCGCGTCGAGGTCCGGCGGCACGGGAGCGCCGTCGCCCTGCCCGTGTTGAAGTTGCTTGCTGCCGCTCATCTGTCGATCTCCTGGGTCGTCATGGTCATGCCGATGAAGATAGGGCCGATCCGTTGGCGGCTATAAAACAGACCAGACAACCAATCTCATGATTCCGCCATGACTGACCTGAACCTGGAAATATTTGCAAGGGACCAAGCGGACGGCCCCGTCCTCTTTGTCGTGACCGGAAGCAGCGACGAAGAGCATTCGTTGGAGCCGCACCGCCACGCCCGCGGGCAGTTGTTCGGCTCGTTGCGCGGCCTGCTGACGGTGGTGCTCGACGAAGGCGTGTGGGTCGTTCCCGCCATCCACGCCGTCTGGCTCCCGCCGCATCACTTGCACGCCGGCAGGACACATGGCCCCTTCAACGGATGGAGCGCCTATGTGGCCGAGCATGCATGCGAAAGCCTGCCCAAGCGACCTTGCACGCTGCGCACATCCGGCCTGCTGCGCGAGGCGGCGCTGCGAGCGAGCACCTGGCCACCCGGCCCGCTCGACGAGCCCCGGGCACGCGTTGCCGAAGTCATCCTGGATGAAATCCGCACCCTGCCCGTCGAAGCGCTCGGCCTGCCTTCGCCACGCGATCCGCGCCTGCAGAAAATCGCCAAGGCGCTGCTTGCCGATCCGGCCAATGACCGCGACCTCGAAAGCTGGGCGCTTTGGGCCTCGATGAGTTCACGCACCCTGAGCCGCCGCTTCGTGGCGGAGACCGGGTTCAACTTCACGGCCTGGCGCCAGCGTGCCCGCCTGATGCGATCGCTCGAGATGCTGGCGGCGGGCACGCCCGTCACGGCGATTGCACTGGACCTCGGCTACTCCACGGCCAGCGCGTTCATCGGGCTGTTCAGACGCATGTTCGGTGAAACGCCAGCCGCGTACCGGTCGCATCTGGTGCCACCGACCGCGCCGGGCGCGAAGCCGGCCTGAGTCAGCGCCAGCGCCGGGACAAACAGGCCTGAAGAAAGAACGTTAAGCCAACCCGATCTGCGCGTGTATCTCCTTGATCACCGCGTCCTTCTCCCGGTTGTAGACCTCCGGGTTGACCGGATCGATGGTGTGCGCACGGTCCTTGGCTTCTTCGTACTTCCTGCGCAGGTCAGGACGTCGACCGAGAATTTCCATAAATGCCAGGGAGTCCTTGTGAACCGGGTCACCCCGATGGCAGATGTGGATGTTGATGTTGAACCCGCGCCCGTTGTGCTGAACGCACGCGCAGACATAGGGTTTCTCGTCCTTGTCGACCCACACGGCACGCCGGTGAAACCCCAGCCGCTCGAATTCGGCCTGCTCGGCGCGCAGGTCCTGCCTGCCCGTGATGGCGGCAATGTCCACCATGGGCTTTCCGCGCAAGCCGCGAATGGCCGTGCTGCCGATGTGCACGAGTTCCACGCCTGCAAGGTGCTCTTGAACGTATTGCCGTACCTGCGCGAACACGTCGGTGTACACGGGGTCGTAGGGCAGGATGTTGCGATGCGCCAGGCTCTCGTCAAAGGTGTCGATCTTCATGTGGCCTCCATGCGGGTTCTGCGTTCCATCAATTCTGACCAATAGCATCGCGCGTCGTCCTGCCAAGCTGGCACCCATCAGCAAGGCAACCCATGACACGACTCTTCTGCCAGGACCATCCCGACACCCTGCGGCTCGACGCCACCGCTCTGAAGACACGGCCCGGCGCCGTTCTTCTTTCGCAGCATCCGTTCTACCCCGGCGGCGGCGGGCAGCTTCCTGACCAGGGCATCGTCAGGTGGCACGGTGGCGAGGCATCAGTCACCGGGTTCAGCGAAGAAGGCGGCGCCATCTGGGCCCTGCTTGCTGACGGCATCGAGGTCACGGGCGAGGTTCAGGCCGAAGTCGATCCGCTGTTCCGGCAACTCATGCGAGAGCTTCACACCGATCTGCATGTATTGAACGCGCTCGTCTTCAGGGACTTCGACGGCGCACTGGTCACCGGCGTGCAGATGAACGCGGACGGCACGGCCCGCATCGACTTCGACCTGCCCGACGCGGACAACGACCGCCTGCGGGCGCTCGAGCCCGAACTGAACGACGTGATCGCGCAAGACCTGGCGGTGCAGACGCACCATCTGTCCCTGACCGCGGCGCATGCCGAAAAAGGCCTGCTGCGCTCGCGCTCGGTGACACCGCCGCCGTCGTCCGAAGGCCTCATCCGCATCATCGAGATCGTGGGCCTCGACCGGCAGGCCTGCGGCGGAACGCACCTGGCCTCGACGGGTGCGTCGAGGCCCGTGAAGATCCTCAAGATCGAGAACAAGGGCCGCTACAACCGCCGCATGCGCATCGGACTGCAAGGCGTGTAGGCGATGCGCAAGTCCCTGCTCCAAACCCTCTGGGCGAATCCGGTCTGGCTGCTGTGGGTGCCGCCCGCCTTCTGGGCCGGCAACCTCGTGCTGGGCCGCGCCCTCGGGCCGGTGTTTCCGCCGGTGTCGCTCGCGGTCGGCCGCTGGGTGGTGGCGCTCGTGGCGCTCGCACCGTTTGTCTGGCATCAGGCCTGGCAAGAGCGGGACCTGCTCAAGCGGCACTGGCTGCTCATTGCGGCATGCGGCGCCTTCGGTATCGCCGGCTACAACGCGCTGGGGTATCTGGCGCTGCAAACGGTTCCGGCTGCGAGCGTGGCGTTTCTCAACTCGACGCTGCCGCTCATGGTGCCGCTGGCCGCGCTGGTGCTCGGCGTCGAACGCATCACTTGGAAGGCACTCGCGGGCATCGCCATCTCGTTCGCCGGCGTGAGCTGGATCGTGGCACGCGGCGATCTCGCCAGCCTTCTGGCGCTGCGGCTGGGTGGCGGGGAACTGCTCGTGCTGCTGGCCGTCTTCAACTACGCCGTGTACTCGGTGCTGCTGCGGCGCAAGCCGGCCGCTATGAACCCACTGGTGTTCCTGGCCGCGACCATGGCGGCGGGGCTGGTGGTGCTGATGCCGTTCTGGGCGCTCGAGCTGGCGCGCGGCGCGCGCATTCCCACCGACCTGGCCTCGGTCGGGGCCGTCGTCTACATCGGGCTCTTTGCGTCCCTGTTCGCGTTCATCCTCTGGAACCGCTGCGTCGCGGTGCTGGGCGCGACGGTGACCGGCGTGTCGTTCCACCTCGTGGCGCTGTTCACCGCGTTGCTGGCCTTCCTTGTGCTGCATGAGGCGGTGCGCAGCTTCCATGTGGTGGGCATCGCGCTGATCCTGCTCGGCTTTCTCGTCACGACGCTGCGCCTGGGCACGCGGCTCGCGCCTGCTCCCAGGCCGTTGCGGCCCTGACATGGACACGGTCGAACTCCTGCGGACGCTGGTGGCCTTCGACACGACCTCGCACCGGTCGAACCTCGAGCTGATCCGTTGGGTGGCCGGCTACCTGCGAGCGCACGGCATCGAAGCCCGGCTGGTGCACAGCGACGACGGCGCCAAAGCCAACCTGCTCGCAACCATCGGCCCGCAGGTGGCGGGCGGCATCGTGCTGTCAGGTCATACCGACGTGGTGCCGGTCGACGGGCAGGACTGGCATTCCGATCCCTTCACGCTGACCGAGCGCGATGGGCGCTTTCACGGCCGGGGTGCGGCCGACATGAAGGGCTTCATCGCCGCCTGCCTCGCTGCGGTGCCTTCCTGGTGCGGGCTGAAGCTGCAACGGCCGATTCACCTCGCGTTTTCCTACGATGAAGAAGTCGGATGCTTCGGCGTTCCGCGCCTGATCGCCGACATGCGCGCCCATGTGCCCACACCAGCGCTCGCGATCATCGGCGAGCCGACGCAGATGCGCATCGGACTGGCCCATCGCGGCTTCTACGGTCACAGGACGACCTTTCGCGGCCGGCCGGCGCACTCCGGTGATCCGGCACTGGGCATCAGCGCGATCGAGCCGGCGGCCCTGCTGATCGCGCAATTGGGGCGCCTCGGTCGCACGCTCGCCACGCGGGGGCATCGGACCACGTTCAACGTGGGTCTGGTCCATGGCGGAACGGCCATCAACATCGTCCCCGCTTGCTGCGAAGTGCTGTGGGAGTTCCGGCCCACCGACGAGGCAGGCACGACGCTGGTGAGGCGCGAAGTCGAACGGATGCTGGCCGCCGTTGCGCCCGATGTGACGGTCGAAACGGCGCAGCTTGCCGGCGTGCCGGCACTCGCGGCGGGCGACGATGGGTTGGCCGTGGACGTCGCCCGCGCGCTGGGTGCGCTCTGGCCGCCGGGCGAGCTTCCGTTCGGCACCGAGGCCGGCTTCTTCCAGCAGGCCGGCATTCCCGCGCTGGTCTGCGGGCCCGGTGCGATTTCGCAGGCCCATCAACCCGATGAGTGGATCGCCGCCAGCGAACTCGACGCCGCTGACGGGTTCCTGCGCGGCGTCGGCACATGGGCGACCGGGCAAGACGCAACGGCATAGGTCGAACGCGCGCCAACCGCGCCACAATGCGAAGCCCTTGTGCGCACCCGCGCATCGAGCGACCTTCGAGCACCCCTCACCGATGAAACCCCATGGCTGAACGCGCACACGGCGCACCGGCGCCAAAGACGCACACCCAACTGTTCGGCGAGAGCTGGTACGGGCAGGACATCGCGGGGCAAACGCACACCGCCGTCCTGTTCGGCGACCTCGACATGAGCGAGGCGCACAACACGGGCTCGGTCTTCACCGACTGCACTTTCCGCAGCGCCCGCTTCAATGCCTCCGTGCATGCCGATGCGGCCTTCGTCAACTGCACCTTCGTGGCTTGCAAGTTCTTCGATGCGAGCTTCAGCGAATGCAAATTCGTCGGCTGCATGTTCAACGACTGCATGTTCGATCTGATGAAGGTGACCGGCGGCGACTGGTCCTTCGCGGGCCTGCCCGGTGCCGATCTGCGCAAAGCGTCCTTCCAGGGCACGCGGATGCGCGAGGCCGATCTGACCGGCGCCCGTTGCCAGGGCGGCTCCTTGCGCGACGTGGACCTGTCGGGCGCGTGGCTGCACAGCGCCGATTTGTCCAACTGCGACCTGCGAGGCAGCGACCTGAGTGCCCTCGAACCGGAGAACGTGAAGCTCAAGGGCGCGATCATCACGACGACGCAGGCGCTGGTGATTGCTCAGGCGCTGGGGCTGGATGTCAGGGCCGAGTCCTGACGCCGGATGCCTCAGGGGGCAACACCAGCGGCCCGCAGTTCTCGTCGGTCACGAACACCGACACCAGCTTTGCGTGCCGCACCGGGTCGGGGTTCTCGGCAAACAGATGCAGCGTGCCCGGCGGCTCGAAGAAGGTCTCGCCCGTCTTGTAGTCGCCCGCAGGGCCGCCGGCCAACTGCGAGCGGATCGTGCCTTCGAGCATGAGGACGGTCACCGAGCCAGGGTGTCGGTGGGCCGACGAATAGGCCAGCGGCGGAAAGTCGACGATGGCCGTGGTCACCGATTTGCCAGGCACATGCGGCAATGATTCGCACGAGAGCACCTTGACCGAGGTCGATGGCCGCGCCGCCGCGCCAAAGCCGGCTGGTGCCGGAGCCGACGCAAACATCGGCCGGCTCACAGCGCTGCACACGTCATCGATCCATTGCACCGCCGACTGCTTGCCTGCATGCGGCATCAGCGCCCAGCCCGTTGCGGCCACGGCCAGCAAGGCAAACACGGGGGCCGCGTGGCGACGCCAAGGCACCATGGCATTCATCGCGCGGCTCCTTGCGGCAGACGCCATGTGGCGTTCCAGCCGAGTTCGCGCTTCGCCTTCTCGCTGCTGACTTCGGCGTTGTCTTCGGCGATGTTGAAGATGCCGCCTGACCGGTGCAGCAGGGCCAGCACCGCCGCCCAGGCCGCCGCCTCCACATGCACCGGACTCGCGCCCTTCGGCCCGGCCGTCGACGTGCCAGGCCCGTAGAGCTGGCCGTAGCGCAGCACGGTGCCCGTCATGCCCTGCGCGCCCAGCACGCTGCGCTCCAGCGAGGCCACGGCATCGGCATTGAGGCGGCGCGGACTTTCCGGGTCGCGGTCGAGCGGCATCTCTTCGGTGAAGGGCCTGGGCCCCGGGGCATAGACCCACGCGATGCTCTGTGCCACCAGCCGCCGCGCGCCTGCGGCCTGCGCCGCAGCCACGAGGTTGCGCGTGCCTTCGATGCGCAGGCGGGCATTGCGGACCACGGCCTCGGCCATCAGCTTCGGGTCGAGGTCCTTCGGCAGATCGGTGAGCTGGTGGATCACGCCCCAAGGGGCGATGCGCTTCAGCGCGGCATCCAGCGCGGCCGCGTCGAACACATCGACGACGACCGCATGCGCGCCCTTCGCTTCCAGTGCGCGGGCGCGGTCGGTGCGCCGTGTGCTGCCGTAGACGGTGTAGCCCGCCTCGACCAGCAGCGCAACCAGCACCGAGCCCACCGCCCCCGTGGCACCGGCCACGAATATCCTCTCGCTCATCGCATGTCCTTCTTCCAGGCTGTTCATGGAAACAAGCTTAGGTCTACGATGCACCATCAGAAAGATCCAAGATTCGATCAAATGACTGGTCCATGATGGGCAAGAAAAAATCGACCGACGGCATTCCGCAGTTGGACCGCGCAAGGCAGACGCCGCTGTCCCGGCAGGTCTACGAACGCTTCAGGACCGCCATCGAGCAAGGCACGCTGCACCCGGGCGACCGCGTGGCATCGGCGCGCAACCTGGCCAGCGAACTGGGCGTGGCCCGTGGGACCGTCGAGGCCGCCTACAACCAGTTGGCGGGCGAAGGGTATCTGCTGTCGCGGGGACAAGCGGGCACGGTGGTCTCGCCTTCGCTGCCGCAGCATCGGCCCGCGCGGCGCGAGCCACGGCGCGCCGATGCGGCCGATGCCGCGCTCGCACCAGCAGCCGCGCCGCCACCCTTGCAGCTCGGCATTCCGGCGCTCGATGCCTTTCCGCGCAAGCTGTGGGCCCGCCTCGCGGCCCGCTGCGTTCGGGCAACCACCGCCGCTGACATGTTCTATGGCGAACCGGCCGGCCACCCGCCATTGCGCGAGGCCATCGCCGCCTACCTGCTGGTGTCGCGCGGCGTGTCGTGCCATCCCTCGCAGGTGTTGGTGACGGGCGGGTATCGCGCGTCGCTCGCGCTCGTCTCGCGCACGCTGCTGAAGAAAGACGACCGCGTGTGGATCGAAGACCCGGGCTTTCCGCCGACGCAGGATGTGCTGCACGCCGCCGGCCATCGCACCGTGCGTGTGCCGGTGGACGACGAAGGCATGGTCGTCGCGCGCGGCCTGCGCCGGGCACCGAAGGCCCGCATGGCGATCGTCACGCCTTCGCACCAGGCACCACTCGGCATGTCGATGACGCTCGCACGACGGCTGCAGTTGCTCGAATGGGCGTCGCAGGCGAATGCATGGATCGTCGAGGACGACTACGACGGCGAGTACCGCTACGCCGGCTCGCCGCTGCCCGCGCTCAAGAGCCTCGACGGGCAAGACCGCGTGCTGTATGCGGGCAGCTTTTCGAAGGTGCTCTATCCGGGGTTGTCGTTGGGCTACCTGGTCGTGCCCGAATCGTTGCGTGCGCGCTTCGAAGAGGCGGTGCGGACATGGTCGAACGGATGCCCGCAGATCACGCAGGCCGTTGCCGCCGACTTTCTGCGCGAAGGCCATTTCTCGCGCCACCTGAAGAAGATGCGGCTGCTCTACGCGCGACGCAGGGCCATGCTGGTGGCCGCGCTGCTGAAGGCCTTCGGCGATGCGGTGCGGATCGACCTGCAAAGCGGCGGCATGCACCTGATCGCGCGCTTCGATGCGCGCAGCGAGAGCGATATGGAACTGGCCGCTCGCGCGCAAAAGGCCGGGCTGAATTGCCAGCCGCTGTCCGAACGCGGCACCGCTGGCGTTTGTGGCAAGGGGTTGCTGATGGGCTTCACCAACGTGGCCTCCAGCGCGCAGGCGCAGCAGTTGGCGACGAAGCTGCGCGCGGCGCTGGCTTGACGGGCTTCAGGCCCCGTCGTCTTCTGTTTCGCCCGCTTCACCCATCGTCGCGCTCCGGTCCTTGATGCGCGTGACCTGCGAGAGCACGGCATCCGCCGATGTCATGTCGGGCCGCTGGCCCTTGTAGACCGGCTGTTCGAACTTGCCGCCCGCATAGCGATAGAGGTAGCGCACCTCGACCAGCGTGCCCACCGGCGGCAGCGCTTCGTTGGGCGGCACGGTGACATTGCCCAGGTCGACCATCGCACCGGCTTCGTCGCGCAGGCCCACGGCCACCGAGCGCTGCGCGTTGACGCGGATCACTTCGCAGGTCGCGCTCTGGTTGAACTTGAACTTCAGGCTGGTGGTGCTGCGCCCCGCGCTGAACGGTGCAGCCAGCGCCTTGAGCACGTAGCCTTCGCCGTGTGCGGCCAGCAGTGCTGCGGCGCGATTGCGCTTGCCTTCGGCAGTGAGTTCCAAGTCGAGCACCACCATCCACGGCACGAGCCCGGCGATCTTCTGCAAGTGCCCGAAGCGCTCGATGAAAGGTGCGGCACGCAGGTCCTGCCCGCCAAGTTCGAGCAGGTCGAAGGCCTTGAAGACATCGCCCACGTGCTCGCCCGGAATCACGGTGCGGCCCGCCGGCGCATCGGATGTGCCGACCCACGCCTGCGGAATGTCGACGAACAAGCCGCGCCGGTTGGTGCCGCGCACCGTCTCGCCTTCGATCAGCAGGATGCGGTTTTCGCCATCGGCCTTTTCCTGAAGGCCCCAAGCCGCATCGTCGAAGTAACGCGCGGCCTGCTCTTCAAGGATCAGCGTGGGCAGTTGCGGCAGCTCGCCACTCATGCGGCCGGCCAGATCGGTGGCGGTGTAGAGCGCGCCTGATGGGTCTGGCGTGTAGCCTTTAGTGGTCTTTTCCTTCACAACCTTTTCATAGATCTTCAGCGCGGCCTCGAAGGAAACGGGGCTGCTGGTCTTGGTGCCCGTGGCGAGCGTGCCGCCACGGCGGCCGTTGCCGTAGTCGACAACCCAGCCGTCGTCCCTGGGGCGCAGATGCACCTGGTAGACCTTGTCCGAGCCCTGGCCCGTGAAGTAGAGAAAGCTCGATTGGGGAAGATGTTCCGTGGTCGCCATGGTGGTGTCTGCTTGATTGCGGATCTGCCTGCAGGCCGCGATGCTACACACGCCCGGTTGACGCACGCGCCCGCTAAGATGCGCAGCGACAACAAGCACGAACAAGATCCAACCGAAGGCAGGGAGGCCTCCGCGTGAAGCGCATTCGCTCCGAGAAATTGATCCGCACGAAGCCGGGCGCGCAAGGCCCCATCGGCTTCAGCACCGTGGAACTGTTCGCCCTCCCGGAAGCGCCGGGCCACGTGGTGCACGTGAGCACGAGCCGCGATGGCCTGCAGTGGAAGGAAATGGTCTACACGCCGTCACCACTGCCGCTGGAGGCCGCCGACGCCGCGTTCGAGCAGGCCGTGGCGGCGCAGATCGCGCAGAGCTACGTCATCGAAGGCAGCGTACTTGCCGACGCTCCCATACCGGCCGTCTCCGCATCCGCGCATCCGGGCGATGCGGTGTTGCTGGCCAGCATCCATCCCGACGCGTGGCGCGTGTTGCCCCCCGTACGCCAGAGCCGCGTGGTGTGGCGCATCGGCGAGCGCCGGCTGGCTGACGCCGTGCCCCGCCTCATCGAATACATCGAGACCGGCGAGCCGCTGCTCGACTACTGCATCGCATGGGCCATCGGCCGCTGCGGCGATGGCGGCGCCTTCGAGGCGATGCGCGAACTCTCGCAACGCGCGCGCACGCCGATGGTTGAACGTGCGGCGCGCTGGGCGGCGCTGAATCTCTGGCCCGAAGAACAACGCGCGACAGAAACTGCCCGCATCGTCGACGACTGGCCTGCCTCGTTGCGCCGCGCATGGGCCGGTTTGCAGGCGGCACCGGCCGAACAGGCCCTGCCGCTGGTCCAGCAGTTGCTGGCGGACCCCGCGCACTGGAACGGATTGAAGTACGACAACTGGATCGAACAGTTGTTCGAGCTGTCGCTGCTCGAAGGCTCCACCGCAAATGGGCCGGCACGCACCGCCGTGCTTGAAATCTCCCGCACCCTGCCGCTGGCCGCGCGCAGCTTCCGCGCATGGCGCCGGCTCTACAAGAGCGCGGAGTTCGCCGGCGACTACACGCTGCTGGGCCTGCTGCACCAGCGCCTCGAAACACAACGCGCCGCGTTCCGCTCCGGCGGCCGATGGGCACTGGCCAACGGCCGCTATGTGGAGATCGCCAAAGAAATCGTGCGCCCCGACAGCCGGCTCGCCTACAGCCATCGCACGCGCGACTACCTTCGCCGCCGCACCTGGCGCAACCTGCGCCGGCTGGCGCTGACCGGCGCGGCCGACGAACCCGACTGGCTGAAGCTGGCGATGGGCGTGCTGCTCGCCGCCGATGATGCCGACGCCGGCACGCCCGGCCAGCAACGCGAATCGCGCTGGACCGATGAACCCCGCAGTTGGTACACCGGCCCCTACAGCCGCTGGCTGATGCTGATGCAACTGCTGCACCGCCACGACGACGAATGGGAAGCCCAGCGCGATGGCCTTCAGTGGCGCCGCAGCACACCGCTGCCCGAGCAGCGCACCCGCCGCACCGAAGCCTGGCCCGAGCGCTGGGACCGCCACCCACAAGCCCTGCTGCAACTGATGCAACAAGGCCGCTGCG
This sequence comes from Variovorax sp. PAMC26660, assembly GCF_014302995.1. Classification (NCBI taxonomy): domain Bacteria; kingdom Pseudomonadati; phylum Pseudomonadota; class Betaproteobacteria; order Burkholderiales; family Comamonadaceae; genus Variovorax; species Variovorax sp. PAMC26660. The sequence goes on along the minus strand of NZ_CP060295.1, from coordinate 5,549,347 downwards.
CGGCGGTGCACGCCTTCGCCGCACTTGCGCTGCAAGACAACAAGCCCTTCTGCGAAGCACTCGAAACGCCCACGGTCTGGCATCTGCTGGCCAGCCCCTGGACCGACACCGCACGCTTCGCGCTCGCCATCGCGCGCCAGCGCATCGCGGCCGGCACGCCTGCCCTGCCCTGGCTGCCCGCGCTGCTGGGCTCGCCGCTGGCCGAAGCGCGCACCTACGCACTCGAATGCATCGCGCAGGACCCGGGCCTGTACAGCCAGCAGGTCGAACTGCTGCGGATGCTGCTGACATCTGCCGATGCCGAAGTGCGCCGCGCGTCGCGCCTGTTGCTGCAGGCCGCCGCGCCGAACCTCTCGGCGCTCGACGCGCTGTGCGTCGAACTGTTGGCGTGGCTGTCGGCCTGCGATGCCGAGCAACCCGAACTCGGCGCGATCTGCGAGAACCTGCAATGGGCGCTGCAGGGCCTGCTGCGCAACGCCGCGGCCAAGGCTCCGCTGCCGGAGCTGCTCGCGCTGTTCGACCATGCCAGCGCCGACGTGGTGGCCACGGCCGCCGAATGGCTGTTGCTGCATCCGGCCTCAGTGCAAGGCTTGCCGCTGGAAGTGCTCACGCGGCTGCTTCAGTCCGACGACGCGCGCCTGCGCGGCGCCGGTGTGCGCCTTTTCACTGCCCTGCCCGACGCCACGCTGGTCAGCCAGCCCGAGCTGTTTGCAGCCTTCTGCAGCAGCCCGATGCCGAGCGTGCGCAACGCCGTGGCGCCCAAGCTCGCGCAGTTGCTGCCGCAGCATCCGGCCTTTGGCGCCGCGCTGATGCCGCTGCTGCGCGACGAGCTGTTCCGCGCCGAATCGGCGGAAGGCGTTTTCGACTTCCTGCTGCAATGGCTCTGCGGCCCGCTGGCCGAGCACACGCGCGCCGGCGAGCCTGCCGTCACGCTGCGGCTGCTGGAAGCGCGCAGCAAGGGCGCGCAGCGGCTGGGCAGTTGGCTGCTGCCGCAGCAGGCGCCCGACAGCTTCGACGTGTTGCAGACCGCGAGCCTCGGCCTGGTCGACGCCGCCACTGCGCGCCGCTGGGCCATGGACCAACTGGCCGCCCATCCGCAACGCACGCTGGCCCAGCTCGACGACGCGCTGCGCATCTTCGACAGCCGCTGGGACGATGCACGCGAATGGGCCCGCACCTGGTTCGGCGCGCACGGCAGCGCCACTGAATGGACGCCGCCGCTGCTGGTGCGCCTGTGCGACCACAAGGACGCAGGCGCCCAGCGCCTGGGCCGCGAACTGCTCACCACCCATTTCGACGTGACCGATGTCACCACCTACATGCTGCAACTGAGCCAGCACCCTTCCCCCGGCATGCAGTTGTTCGTCACCAACTGGCTGGCCTCGGCGGCGAGCCAGAAGGCCGATGTGCTGGCGCGGCTGGAGCCCTACTTTCTCAGCGTGCTGTCGCAGGCCAACCGTGGCCGTCTGGCGAAGGCGCGGGTCATGCAGTTCCTGGCCGCGCAGGCAGCGCACTCCGAAGACATCGCACGCATCGTCGCGCGCGTGTTCGCCCGGCAGGCCGTGACGGGCGCCATCACCGAACGTGCCCAGTACGTGGCCGGGCTGCGCAGCATCCAGGCGCTGTTTCCCGCACTCGACAACCCCTTGCAGACCGCACCCGTGCGCAGCGTCACGCCACGCCGCGCCTTGCCTGCCATGCCCACCTTGTCGTCGGGAGGACCCGCCGCATGAGGTTCCAGTACCGCTATTTCGGTCACTCGGGTGTGCAGCACACGGCCAACAGCACGGCGCTGCAGTTCGCGCCCGACACGCTGCGCGCACCGGTTCATTTCGTGGCCGAGGTCAATCGGCACCTGCCGTTTCGCGAAGGCATGTCCGCGCTGCACGACGTGGTGGTGGGCGACCTGCGCTTCCAGCCGCGCGACAAGAGCGCGTACCTCGAGTGGCTGGCCGGACAGGAAAACGATCTGCTCGCGCAGTACATGGCGCGCAGCGACGAGCTGAAGGCGCAGATGGCGCCGATCCGCACCGAGCTGGACGACCTGCGCAAGCGCAAGCAGGAAGTGCTGAAGCCCTTCATGGGCGCGCAGAAGCGCTACTTCGACCACATCTACAAGGTCAACCGCGAAGCCTGGTACGTGCTCGACCCGGTGATCACGGTGCACCCCGACCGCGTGTTCTTCGAGTGCTTCAGCCAGGACGAGTCGAGCTACGGCATGTTCTCGTGCAGCCACGAAATCTTCGACCGCGTGAGCGACCACGCCTTCGGCACCACCAACGTCGACTATTCCGAATCGCTGTACGACGAGTTCCAGAAGATCCGCGACTACAAGTCCACGCGACTGGCCATCGACCCCGGTGGCTTCCAGGTGCAGAGCGGCAACGACCCGGCCTTTCACGAGCCGAAGATCGATGTGCCCGACAGCTGGGTGCGCGGCTTCCTGCAGGTCAGCAGCGCGATGCTGCTGCCGGCGCAGCGGCTGCAATTGCACCCGATGGACATCCACAACATCTGCCTCGTGCTGCGCCGTCGCAAGGAACGCGTGGGGCCGCGCTCGCTGCGCTTCATCCTGCGGCCGGGGCAGCCGGTGCGCATCCTGTTCGAGCCCTGGGGCCATGAGCTGGTGTGCCCTCGCTCGACGCACAGCGCCACGTCGGACATCGACATCCGCGTCTGGGGCCGGCGCCGCCTGCTGCAACTGGAGCGGCTCGTGCCGGTGGCGCAGGGCTTCACGGTGCACCTGCTGGGCACCGGCATGCCCAGCTTCTGGGTTGCGCAATTGCCGGGCATGGAGTTCACGCTCGGCCTGTCGGGCTGGACCGCCAACGACTGGGCGAGCAACGGCCACTTCGAGCTGCTGCAGCCACGCCACACGGTCGACCAGGACAGCCTGCTGCGCGTGTTCGCAGCGCTTGGCGAACGCTGGCGCGCCACCACCGCCGAGCTGGCGGCGGCCACCGGCCTGTCGAACCTCACCGTGGACGCGGCACTCGGCAGCTACGTGCAGGCCGGCCGCGTGGTGTACGACCTGGCACACGGCGTGTGGCGGTTGCGCGAGCTGAGCCGCGAGCCGCTGCCCATGGACAAGCTGCGCTATTCAAGCCCGCAGGAAGAAGCCGCGGCCGAGCTGGTGAAGGCAGGCCGCGTCAACAACGTGAAGACGCAGACGCGGCCCGACGGCGCCCTGACGCTGAGCGGCAAGTGCAAGGGCGCCACCGGCCAGCGCGAGTACCTGGTGAGCCTGCAACTCAATGCCGAGCATCGCGTCGACAACGGCGACTGCCAGTGCGAGCACTTCTTTCGCCACCACATGCGGCAAGGGCCGTGCGAGCACATGCTCGCGCTGCGCCTGTCGGCCGCGCCGGCGCTGACCGCTGCGCTCTCGAACATTCCCACCAAGACGACCGATCCGGAAAGGACCGCACGCATCGACTGATACACTGCTTTTTGCGAACGGAGCGGGAAGGCTCTTGCAATCCGGGTGGCGTATCGCCACCCTCGCACACAGCACTTCCCAAGCGTCACTGGACGTCTCTTCACTGTGCCGTAGGTGCACGGTGGCGCGATGACAGTGCGGCTTCCTCGAAGCTCATCGGCGCCACCGTGCACCTACGGCGTCGAGTGGAGCCCTCCAGTCCCGAGGCTCTTCGACGAGATTCCCGCCCCGTTCGCAATTTTTCTTCAGCAGTGCATCGGCCGATGGCGTCACGCCAAGACCATGCAGCCTCCCGCCTCTTCATCTTCCGTTCCCGATTCGGCGCTGACACGCGAGCAGCTCTACGAGCGCCTGCGCGGCAGTTCCAAGCAGGAAGTCATCCTCGAGGAAATGCAGCGCCTGGGCTTCTGGCCGCAGGACGCGGCGCAGCCCACGGTCGAGTCGCAACTCATCCGCCGCGAAAGCGAACTGCAGACGGCACTGGGCAAGCTCGGCGAAGAACTGCGCGGCATCTCCGACCGCGACAAGGCCCTGAAGATGATGCGCAAGGAGCGCATGGCCAAGGCCCGCGAACGCCGCGAGGAAACCCGCCAGCGCCTCGCGCAAGGCCGCCATGCCCGCGCCCTCGCGTGGCATGAACGGCACCAGCGCGAACTGCTCTACGTGGGCGATGGCGTCTCTGGTGGCCTGAACGAAGCGCAGAGCGACAGCCAGGCGCTGGCCCGCAATGCCCTGCCCGCGCTGAACCACGCGGGCGATCTCGCCGGCGCAATGGGCATCGACCTGGGCGAACTGCGCTTCCTGGCCTGGCACCGCGAGGTGGCGAACGTGAGCCACTACCAGCGCTTCACCATTGCCAAGAAGAGCGGCGGCGAGCGCCACATCTCGGCGCCCATGCCACGCCTGAAGCGCGCGCAGTACTGGGTGCTCGACAACATCCTGGCGAAGATGCCGGTGCACGAGGCGGTGCACGGCTTCCTGCCGGGCCGCTCGATCCTCACGAATGCGGTGCCGCACGTGGGGCAGGACGTGGTGATCAACCTCGACCTGAAAGACTTCTTTCCCTCCATCGGCATGCGCCGCGTGCGCGGCGTGTTCCGCCAGCTCGGCTATTCGTCGCAGGTCGCAAGCCTGCTGGCGCTGGTCTGCACCGAGGCACCGACCGACGAAGTGCAGCTCGACGGCCGGCGCTACTTCGTCGCCCGGGGCGAGCGCGTGCTGCCGCAAGGCGCACCCACCAGCCCGATGCTGACCAACCTGCTGTGCCGCCGGCTCGATGCGCGGCTTGCCGCGAGCGCGGCCAAGCTGGGTTTTCGCTACACGCGCTATGCGGATGACCTGAGCTTTTCGGCCGACTCGCAACACAGCCGCGACACCGGCAAGCTGCTGTGGCGCGTGAAGCAGATCGTGGCGAGCGAAGGCCTCACGGTGCACCCCGACAAGCAGCAGGTGATGCGCAAGCACCAGCAGCAACATGTGACCGGCATCGTCGTCAACGACAAGCTATCGCTTGACCGCGACACGCTGCGGCGTTTTCGTGCGGTGCTGCATCTGGCTGAGCGCCAGGGGCCACAGGGCCTGCAATGGAACGGCAACGTCGATGTGATCGGCGCGCTGCGTGGCTATGCCAACTTCATCGCGATGACGGACGCGGCGCGCGGCGCGCCTTACCTGCAGCGTGTTCGCGCGCTGGCGGCGAAGCACAAGGGCAGCGCCATGACGACGCCCATTGCCCCCGCTTCCCCCGTGGCATCGCAGCAGCCGCAACGGCAAGTGGCCCCAGATCAATTCCGCAAACAGTCTGCTGCGGGCCAGGCACCCTGGCCCGCGTGGTGGCAACCGGCGCAAGCCTCCGCGCCGGTGCTGGAGAAGACTGCCGAGCAGTTGGCCGCAGAGAAGAAGGCGAAGCGCGATGCAGAGCGGGCAGAGGCTGCGGCCAAGGCAGCCGCTGCTACCGCGGCTTCTGCGCCTGTTCCGCGCGCAGCCGCAGCACCCGCCGTCGCGCCTTCATCACCTGAAGCACCCACGCCCGAAGCGCCCAAACGCCTCGAATCGCAGTTCGTCCTCACGGTCAGCCTGATGCTGCAAAGCGCCTATGTGGTGATGTCGCTTCTCACCAGTCGCAGCCTGGTTGTGTTGCTGCCGGTGGGCGCCATCGTCATCGGCAACTGGATCCAGCGCAAGTCGGGCTGGATGCGTTTTCTCATCGTGCTGATCGCGGCGTCGGGGCTCTCGGGTCTCGTGCGCCATCTGACCCAGTAGCGAGGCAGGCCCTCAAGCCACGCCCAGCCGCGCTCATCGGTGCACCCGGCAAGAAGTACATATGGGCATTTCAACCGAAGCACACAGGCCTGCGCACCATCGTCGGCGGGGCCGCAGGCTGACGCTTATCGTCGCGGCCGCCATACTGGTTGTGCTCGTTGGCGGCTTCGCACTCACAGCGGCAATCGGCATGAAGAACCCGGTGTTCCTCGTCCGATTCCTGTTCACGCCACGATCCGAGGTAGAGGCGCTCTACGACACCCGGACGATCGCGGCCTCGTCGCAGCCACGGCCCATTCCCGAGCGTTTGCAGGTCCTGCCGCAGACTGTGCCGTGGAAAGGCAAGAACGTAGACATCGTGAGCGTGTTGCAAGCGACCGAGACGAATGCGTTCCTGGTCATGTGCCACGGGACACTGGTGAACGAGTGGTATCGCACGCCGGACAAGAAGACGTCCCGCACGTCCTCGTGGTCTGTCGCCAAGTCGGTCGTGAGCCTTCTCATCGGGCAGCTTGTCGGCGAGGGCAAGCTGTCGGAAGACACGAAGCTCGTGGCAGTGCTTCCTGAGTTCGCTGCCGGCGGAAAGTTCGACGACATCACGATCAGGGACCTGCTCGACATGAAGAGCGGCATCGACATGACCGAGGACTACTCGGAGTACAAGCCCTTCACCGGCGTCGCGGGCATGCAGGTGACGACCGATCTCCCCGGCTATCTGATGAAGAACCGTGCGCTCGCATTCGCTCCGGGCGTGCGGTCGGAATACCGAAGCGTCGACGCGCAATATCTGTCGATGATCGTGGCGCGCGTGGAAGGCGAGCCGTTGGCGAAAGTGCTGGAACGCCGCCTGTGGCAGCCGCTCGGTGCAGAGGACGACGCAACGTGGAACCTCGATCACGCCGACGGACTTGAAAGAGGATTCGGCAACCTGAACGCCACGCCGCGAGACTTCGCCAAGCTCGGCCTGTTGGTGCTTGCCGGTGGCAAGGTCGGCGACCGGACGCTGATCTCACCGGCATGGATGGCCCGGATCGCCACACCGGTGGCCGAGGCGGAGCCGGGCTGGATGTACGCGGCGCAATGGTGGCACCCACCCGGCTACGACAAGAACGGCGACTACACCGCGATCGGCGTCTACGGCCAGTATGTCTATGTCAACCCCAGGCACCACGCCGTCATCGCGAAGCTCAGTGACTATGGCGCGCAGCAGGACGAGGCGGAGCTGATCGACGTGTTCCGGGCGGTGGTCGACGGATGCGAATGATTGAGGCGCGGCTGTTCGGGTTCGGGTTCGGGTTCATTCGGGGCGAGTGCGAATGACACCAGGTGCTCCCCTCCGCGAATGTCCCCCGCTTCGCTCCTCCTTTATTTCGCTGCGGGGAACACCCGGTGTCATTCGCACTGGGGCACGCTCTGATTGATCCTGCGATCGACGACCGCTCTGTCCAACGCTCGCGCCGATACGGGGCTCTTTTTCGCGAAATAAAGGAGGAGCGAAGCGGGGGACATTCGCGAAAAAGAGCACCGTGTCGGCGTGAGTGTCGCCCTGAACAGCAAGCGCGGACTCAGCCAACCAAGCGCCGCAGCATCAGATCCAGGTTCTGCACAGCCGCACCCGACGCCCCCTTGCCCAGGTTGTCGAACACGGCCGTCAGCAGCACCTGTCCGTGCTGCGCATTGGCAAACACGGAAAGGCGCAACTGGTTGGTGCCGTTCAAGGCTTCGGGGTCCAGGTGCTCGGCGGCCTCGGCTTCTGCGAGACCTGTCAACTCCACATGCGGCTGACCCGCGTAGTGCTGCTGCAGACAGTAATGCAACTGCTCGGCACTGGTGCCAGTAGGCAATGTGCGCAGTTGCAGGGGAATGGTGAGCACGATCCCCTGACGGAACGATCCGTATGCGGGCAGGAAGAACGGGCGCGCCGACAGGCCCGCATACCGCTCGATCTCGGGCGTGTGCTTGTGCGCCAGGCGCAGGCCATAGACCTGGAAGGCCGGCGCACTGGCAGCGGGAGCTTCATGCGCCTCCACGCGGGCCCGCCCGCCACCGGAGTAGCCCGACACAGCGTGAATGGCGATCGGGTGGTCCGCAGGCAACAACCCGGCCTGCACCAGCGGGCGCAACAGCGCAATCGCGCCCGTGGGGTAGCAGCCGGGGTTGGTCACCCGATGGGCGCTCGCAATGCGCTCGGCCTGGCCGCCACCCATCTCGGGAAAACCATACACCCACCCGGCATCGGTGCGATGGGCAGAGCTTGCGTCGATCACGCGCACGGCAGGATTGGTGATGGAGGCCGCTGCTTCACGCGCGGGCCCGTCGGGCAGGCACAGCACGGCGATGTCGCAAGCGTTGATGGCCTCGGCCCGACGCTGGGGATTCTTGCGCTCGTCCACGGGCAGGGTCAACAGGCGCAGGTCGGTACGGCCGTTCAGGCGTTCGTGGATCTGCAGGCCGGTGGTGCCCTGGTCGCCATCGATGAAAACAAGCGGTGCGCTCATGCGGGGTGCTCCTGGTAAGGCGTTGAAACGGAAGGCAATCGAAGAAGTGCCGGATCTTGCGATGCACCCTAGAATTTGAAAAGTTGAATTTCACAACCGTCAGCGTCAGAATTTCTGAATCACATGCGCGAACTGAACCTGGACCGATTGCGGACTCTCGTCACCATTGCCGAGCTGGGCTCTTTTGCCGAAGCCGCTCGCGTGCTGCATCTGGCAGCGCCCACGGTGAGCCTGCACGTGGCCGATCTGGAGGCACAGGTGGGCGCCCCGCTGCTGCTGCGCAAGCGCGGCGAGGTGCGCACCACCGGCGTGGGCGAGGCGCTGGTACAGCGTGCCCAACGCCTGCTGGCGGACGCCGATGAAACGCTGGCCTTGGTGCAACGCCAGGTGCAGGGCCTTGCCGGCCGCGTGCGGCTGGGCGCCTCCACCGGGGCCATTGCCCATCTGCTGCCGCAGGCGCTGGAGGTGCTGGGCCAGCAGCACCCGGGCATCGACGTGCAGGTGGCGGTGCTGACCTCGCAGGACACCATGGCCCGCCTGGCCGGCGGCACGCTGGACGTGGGGCTGGTGGCCCTGCCGCAGTCGCCCGCGCCCGGCGTGCGGGTGGTGCCCTGGCGCCGCGACCCGGTCATGGCCTTCGTGCCGGCCCAGTGGCAGTCGCCCACGCGGGCCACGCCGCACTGGCTGGCGCGCCAGCCGCTCATCCTCAACGACAAGGGCACCAGCCTCTCGCGGCTGACCAGCGAATGGTTCGCGCTGGCGGGCGAGCAACCCACGGCGCGCATCCAGCTCAACTACAACGACGCCATCAAGAGCCTGGTGGCCGCCGGTTACGGCGCCACGCTGCTGCCGCACGAGGCGCTGGATGCCGCGCAAACGAACCCGCGCGTGCGCATGCTGGCGCTGCGCCCCGCGCTGTGGCGACCCCTGGCCATTGCCCACCATGCCGGGGCCATCGAGAAGGCCACGCAGCACGTGCTGGACGTGCTGTGGCAGCAGCGCCAGGCGTGAGGCCGCGTGCACCAAAACACCACACCGCGCTTCACAGCACACGGCATCCCCGCTACAGTCGACGCCTCGACAAACAACCCAGACCGGAGGTGCGCGATGGAAAACACTGCAATTCATGCCCCTACTCCCGTACGGTTTGTCGTGCATCCTCGGCCCTGACTGCTGACGCGCCCCCTGCGTAGCACGCGCCCCTGACGGGCGCACCCGGTCCGAGCCTCGCGGCCACTTCGCCGCCGAGACAAACCGCCACCGATTCCAACGTTGCCGCCCGCACGACCTCGTGCTGGCCGCGATCCGTTCATTTCCGAATCAAGGCTCACCATGCTTGAACAACGTGTCGCGCATTCGCGGCATTTCGCAACCACTGTTTTCGATCCCCCGTGCGCATCCGAGGCGCAGTGGGACAACTTCCTCGGCTACTGGCGCGTTCGCAATGCCGAAGACGCTCCGGGCGATCCCACGGTCAGCGATGCCGATACACGGCTCAACGTGCTGCGGCCCACGCCCTTGCACGTCGTACACCGCGTGATGGCCGCCGACGAACACGGCCGGTTCATCGGCAGCGTGAGCATGAGCACGCGCAAGGAAGGCACGCCCGACTGGGAAGCCCTCGCGCCGTTCGTCGAGGCCTGGGGCGGCGTGCTGCGTCCCCATCGGCGGCAAGGCGTTGCGAGCACGCTGCTGCGTGCGTTGCTGGCACTGATGGAAACGCAGGGCAAGACCACGGCGACCCTCAGGGCGCACCTGCCTGAAGGGCACGCCTTCCTACGCACCATCGGCGCGGTCGAGAAACACCGCGCCATCGAGAACCGCCTGTCTTTCGACGGTCTCGACTGGGAAGCGCTGGGCCAATGGCAGGCGCAGGCCCTTGCCACGAACCGCGGCCTGCGCACCGAGATCCACGTGGGCCGCGTCCCGCTCGAAAGGCTCGAAGCGCTGATGGCGCCTCTTTCGACACTGCTCGAAGATGCCCCGACCAGCGCACTCGCCCGAGGCCCGATGCGCTATGAGCTGGAAGGATTCCTCGCGTGGTATGCCGATCTCGATCTTCGGGGCGGCGAGCACTTCCTCGTGCTCCTGCTCGATGGCGACGAACTGGCCGCCGTCTGCGACGCCAGCTGGAATCCGCGCCTTCCCGACCGCATGTGGCAGGCCCTCACGGCGGTCGCCCGCCCCTGGCGCGGCAAGGGCCTGGCCAAGGCCGTGAAGGCCGCCATGCTGCGGCTCGTGCACGAACGCCATCCGCAGGTCGCGATGGCCATCACCAACAACGCAGAGGTCAACGCCCCCATGCTCGCCATCAACCACCAATTGGGCTTCGTCGCGCACAGGCATGATGGGGTCTACCAGATCGGCACGGAAAGCCTGAGGGCCTACCTCTCGAGCCGCCCCCTGGCTTCACGGGAACAGGAGGCCCAACAATGAAAGCACCCCAGAGACTCCAGGCACTGATCGACGAAGGCCTGATCGACAGCGTGGTGCGCCAGCTGATGAGCGGCAAGGAAGCGATGGTCTATGTCGTGCGCTGCGGCGAGGAAACGCGCTGCGCCAAGGTCTACAAGGAGGCCGACAAGCGCAGCTTCCGCCAGGCCGTCGACTACACCGAGAACCGCCGCGTCAAGAACACGCGCGAGGCGCGCGCCATGGCCAAGGGCACGCGCTTCGGCCGCAAGGTGACCGAGGCCATCTGGCAAAGCGCCGAGGTCGATGCGCTCTACCGCCTGGCCGCCGCCGGCGTGCGCGTGCCCACGCCGCACAACTTCCTCGAAGGCGTGCTGCTGATGGACCTGGTGACCGATGCCAACGGCGACGCCGCCCCGCGCCTGAACGACGTGGTCTTCACGCCCGAAGACGCGGTGCGGCACCACGCCAGCCTGCTCAAGGAAGTGATGCGCATGCTGGGCGCCGGCGTCGTGCACGGCGACTTGTCGGAGTTCAACGTGCTGCTGGCCGAAGACGGCCCGGTCATCATCGACCTGCCGCAAGCGGTCGATGCAGCGGGCAACAACCACGCCAAACGCATGCTGCTGCGCGATGTCGAGAACCTGCGCAACTTCTTCGGCCAGTTCGCTCCGGCGCTGCTGAAGACGCACTACGGCGACGAGATCTGGCAGTTGTACGAGCGCGGCCTGCTGCGTCCCGAAACGGAACTGACGGGCAGCTTCGTGCGCGAGACCGGCCCGGTCGACCTGAGCAATGTGCTGCGCGAAGTGGACGACGCGCGCATGGAAGAAGCGGCGCGGCTGGTGCGCATGCAGACGCCGCGACAATAGGCGGGCTTCCAACGCCCGCCCGATGAATGCCCCTGCCCTGCCGAACCCCAGCCCGCAACCACCGCACGGGCGCCAGCCGCTCACCACCACCGTTCGACGGATCGCGAAGGCCGCGGCCTTCGTGGCGCTGGGCCTCGGCTCGGCAGCCCACGCCGCCGGAATCCGCCTCGAAGACGACCGTGGCACCACGCTCGAGTTGCAGGCGCCGGCAAAACGCATCGTGTCGCTGATGCCCTCGCTCACCGAGACCGTCTGCGCGCTCGATGCCTGCGACCGGCTGGTGGGCATCGACCGCCATGCCAACTGGCCGGCATCGGTGAAGGGCCTGCCGCAGGTGGGCGGCATCGACGACGCGAACATCGAGCGCATCGTCGCGCTCAAGCCCGACCTGGTGCTGCTGCGCCCGCGCAGCCGCGCCGCCGAACCGCTGGAACGCCTGGGCATCAAGGTGCTGGCGCTCGACGCCAAGACCCATGCCGACATGCGGCGCGTGATGGAAACCGTGGCCCGTGCCACCGGCCGCCCCGGCGCCGGCGAGGCCTTCTGGCGCAAGCTTGACGCCGGACTCGACGCGGCCCGTGCGCGCGTGCCCGCAGGCTGGCAGGGACGGCGCGTGTACTTCGAGGTGCACGGCGGCGTGGCGGCGGCGAGCGAAAGCTCCTTCATCGGCGAAACGCTGGCCCGCCTCGGCCTGGCCAACGCCGTACCTGGCACGCTCGGACCGTTCCCGAAGATGAGCCCCGAATTCGTGGTGCGCGCCGACCCGGACGTGCTGATGGTCTCGGCGCTCGGCGAAATCTCGGCCATGGCCGCGCGGCCCGGCTGGTCGGCCATGTCCGCCATCAAGCGCGGCCGGGTCTGCAGCTTTGCCTCGGCGCGCTTCGACCTGATGATGCGGCCCGGGCCCCGGCTGGATGAGGCAGCCGACGCCATCGTGGGCTGCCTGGCGTCGCTGGGCGACCCGAAGCCTTGACCACGTTCCTTCCACGGCGCAACCCCTGACGTACCATTCCCGAACCTTGAAACCAGCCTCCGACCCTCTCGCGCCTGTCGTCCTCGTCGACACCGACGAGGCCATCGCGCGGGACGTTGCGGCCGTCGGACGCATCAGCGCGGTGCCGACACTGCTCAAGATCATCTGCCAGAACACCGGCATGGGCTTTGCCGCCGTGGCCCGCGTGACCGATGGCACCTGGACCGCATGCGCGGTGGAAGACACCATCCATTTCGGCCTGAAACCCGGCGGCCAGCTCAAGGTGGAAACCACGCTGTGCAAGGAATCGCGCGCGGCCCGCCTGCCGGTGGTGATCGATCATGCCAGCACCGACCCGGTGTACTTCAACCACCACACGCCGCGCCTGTACAACATCGAGAGCTACATCTCGGTGCCCATCGTCCACACCAACGGCGAGTACTTCGGCAACCTGTGCGCCATTGATCCCCGGCCCGCTGCGGTGTCGGACCCGCGCATCGTGGCGATGTTCACCGCCTTCGCCGACCTGATCGCGCGCCAGCTCGAAAACGAAGACCGGCAGGAGCGCACCGAATCGGCCCTGCAGTCCGAGCGCGCCACGGCCGAGTTGCGCGAGCAGTTCATCGCGGTGCTGGGCCATGACCTGCGCAACCCGCTGTCTTCGGTGGGCGCGGCAGCCGAACTGCTGATCCGCCGCCAGACGGAGCCCGACCTCGTCAAGCTCGGCACGCGGCTCAAGTCGAGCACCCGCCGCATGTCGGGTTTGATCGACGACGTGCTCGACTTCGCCCGCGTGCGCCTGGGCTCCGGCATGGGCCTGGTGATGCGCGAGGCCGACTTCCTGGCACCGGGGCTCAAGGATGTGATCGACGAAGTCCGGGCGGCCAACCCGACGCTGGACATTCGGGACGAGCTGTCGATCAACGGCGTGGTGCGTTGCGATCAGGGGCGCATCCAGCAGGTGCTGTCGAACCTCCTGGGCAATGCCGTGGCGCATGGCGCGCAAGACGTGCCCATCGTCGTGCGTGCCGCAGTCGCGGGCGACCGGCTGGTTCTCTCGGTGTCCAATGGCGGCGCACCGATCTCCCCGGACGATCTTCCGAAAATCTTCCAGCCCTACTGGCGCCCCGAGAACAGCAAGCCCGGCGGCGGGCTGGGGCTGGGGCTTTACATCTGCACGGAAATCGTCGCCGCGCACGGCGGCACGCTGGAAGTCACCTCGTCCGTGGCCGGCGGCACCTGTTTCGTGGCGACCCTTCCGGTCGCCTGACCTCACTCCCACCCACAGCAGGCAATGAACAAGATTGGCATGGCGGTCGCCCCCGCTACGGGCTTCACGCGCGGCGAACTCACCGCGCTCTGGAACCAGGCTTACGAGGGCTACTTCGTCCCCATCTCATTCGACGAACAGCGCTTCGAGCGCCACCTGCGGCGCGGCGAAGTCGACCTGGCGCTGTCCCGCGTTGTCGCCATCGACGGCGTGGCCCGCGGCATTTCGCTGGCCGGCCGCAGGCACGGGCGTGCCTACCTCGCGGGCTTCGGCATCGCGAGCGCGCACCGGCGGCAGGGGCTGGCCAGGCAACTCATCGAAGCGCAGATCAGGGCCTTTTCGGCGGCACGCATTGGCCAAGCCTTTCTCGAAGTCATCGAGCAGAACGCGGCCCGCGTGCTCTACCGGCAAGCCGGCTTCGAGGAAGCCCGGACGCTCGACGTTCTTGAATGGGCCTTCGAGGCGCGCGCAGCAGGCATCGGCGGCGCACTCGACGCGGCGGAGCTCGTGGCCGTTCACGACACCTGCAGCGCGCTGTCGCGCCCCACATGGCGACGCGAACTGCCGACCGTGCGCGATGCCCTCGCCCACGAAGGCGCGGTGACGCTCGGCGTGCGGCGCGGCACGGAAGTCGTCGGCTATGCCGTCATGGCGCCGATGGGCGATGCCCAAGGCACGCTGTTCGACGCCGCCGCTGTCGACGAAGCCGCTGCCCACGACCTGCTGGACGCGCTGGCCATCGCGCGCCCCGGCACCCGCTGGCGACTGGTCGACGAGCCCGCGCACAGCCCAATTTCCAACGCAGCGATCGCGCGCGGCGCAACCACTGTCATCCGTCAGATCGAGATGGCGTTGACCCTCAAGCCAGGCAACAACGCCCCGTCCCCCACATGAAGCATCGCAAGCAAACCTCGTCCACGCCTTTCGTCCGGGTGGGCCCCAGCGGCGTTCACGGCCTCGGCGCCTTCGCCACGCGCGACCTGCCGGCCGAAGCCTTCCTCGGCCTCTACGAAGGCCGCCGCTATTCGAAGCAGGAAATCGCCACCAAGGTCTGGGACGACCAGCTCACCTACCTGTTCACGCTGACGAACCAGGAAACCATCGACGGTGCCAAGGGCGGCAACGCCACCCGCCACCTGAACCACTCCTGCGAGCCGAACTGCGAGGCCGTCGAGGAATACGACGACGCCGGCGAGCTGGTGCTCAAGTTCCAGACGCTGGTTTCGGTGGATGCGGGCGACGAGCTGTTCATCGACTATTCGCTGACAGCCGATGACGGCTCGCCGCCCTCGAAGTACCCCTGCCACTGCGGCTCGCCGAATTGCCGGGGGACGATGCTGGCGCCGGTAGAGAAAGACGCAGTGGCCGCGACAGCCGACCCGACAAAGCCCGTTTCCGACCACACGACGCCGCTCACCGGGCTCCCGTGGTGAAGTAGCCGTCAGGGCGATCCGTTCTTCAGATCGCGCAATTGCGCCTCGGCGCGATCGAGTTCCGAGCGCAGCGTCCGGATCTCCTGCTCCAGCTTTTCGATGCGCGCTTCGCGGCTCGTCGCCGGAGCAGGCGTCTTGCAACGCAGCTGCAACGCGCTCAAGGCGTCGGCCAGCTCTCGCCGGCGCAGCATCTGGCCCCTGGCGCGGGCCAGATCCACGTCGCTCTCGAGCGCCGCTTCCTGCGCCTTGCAATCCCCAGCGTCCGACGGCTGTGCGGATTGCGCGAAAACGGGCATGGCCAGGGTCAATGCAAGGGCCAGGAAGCAGGGTTTCAAAAACATGCCGTACGGTACTCGAACTTCCCGGCAGAAAAGTCCTTCAGCCCTTCAGGCCTTCAGGGGGCAGTTGTTCTCGCGATGCACTTGATCTCGAGCAGCCAGTCGGCGCTGCCCAGGCGCGACACCTCGACCAGCGTTTGCGAGATCTGAGGCTCGCCGCCGAACATCTCGGCGCGCAAGGCGAACAGGCCATCGGCATCGGCGAGAAAGCCTTCGATGTCGGTCACGAAAACCGTCTCGTCCACGATGTCGGCCATGGTCGCGCCGAAGGATTCGAGCACCGCGCGGACGTTGCTGTAGGCCTGCCGCAGTTGCGCCGCGGTGTCGCCGGCGCCGATGGTCCGGCCTTCGCCGTCCACGCTCACCTGGCCGGACAGGTAGATGGTGTCGCCCACCTGCACGCCGTCGGCAATGATCTTCCTGAACGCGCCTTCGCGCACCACGCGCCTTGTTGCTGCCATGTTGTTTCCTTGGGTTGGTCCGGCGGCAGTATCGAAGGGAAGTCCTGCCCCGTTTAGCCCTGCGGCAGATGAGCTTTTGGCGCGAAGGCCGATCGATGCGCCCGACGGCGCACCATCGGGTCTTGTGAGTCAATCGGCCCGGTCGGCGACCAGGTAGCGCGCCTGCCAGCGTTCGGCCAACTGCTGTGCACGATGCAGCGGAATGCGCGCCGCCTCGAAGTCCACCACGCACGCCACATCGGCCGCTTCTGGCCGTGCGGGGCTTTCGCTGGTGCGGCCATCGGTCAGCAGCCACAGCCAGCGCTGCCGCGCCTCGCTGCGAACCAGCAATTGCTCGGCACGCTCCACGCCCAGCGCGAGCGGCGTGCCGCCGCCGGCGCCGATGGGTGCGATCCAGTCGTCGTTCCAGGCGCTGGCGCGGCGCGGCGGCAGGCGAAGCTCGACCACATCGCCGGCAAAGCACAGCAACGCGACGTGGTCGCGGCGCTGATAGGCCTCTTGCATCAGCGCGAGCAGCAGGCCTTTGGCGCGTGCGAGATTGCCGTCTTTGCGCATCGAGGCCGAGCAGTCGAGCAGGAAGCAGTGGAGCGCGCCGCTGCGCGCCTGCTTCGGGCGGTGGCGCAGGTGTTCCGCGCGCAGATCGCCCGCACCACGGGCAACGAGCGTGCGCGGCCAGTCGAAGGCCGTGCCTTTGGCTGCGGCGCCATGCCAGGCGTCCCTTTGCGTGCCCTGCCTCCGGTCACCCTGGCGTGCGCCAGCGGGTGCGGTATCCCGGAGGCTCAGGCTTTTTTTGGGGCGGCCTGCGAAGGCGTTTGAGACGGGATCAGCGGCCGCAGCGGCTTCACGCGTTCAATGCCGACGGGCTCGGGCGGCATGGCGCCCCAGTCCTGTTCGCCGGCGCTGTCATTGCCAGTCGCTTGATGATTCGATCCGTTGCCGGTGGCTTGCGAAGAAGGCGCTGGCGCTGGTGAGGTAGCAGCAGGCGCACCGGCCGCTTCAGGCTTGCGACGATGCAGCAGCACCGCCTCCGCCACGCGTTGCACGTGATCGGTCGTGATGGCTGTCGCGCCGTCCCATGCGGCCAGCGCTCGCACCGAACGCAGCATCACGAGGTCGGCACGCAAGCCATCCACGCCCGCTTCAATGCACAGCGCGCCGACCGCTTCATGCACCGCATCGCCGTAAGGCAAGGCCGATGCATCGGCCACGAGGGCGCGTGCGCGGACCAGCGCCGAAGCGAGTTCAGCTTCGGCCGCCGCATGCGTCGCGCGAAAGCCATGCGGGTCAACGTCGAACGCAAGCCGCGCACGCACGATGGCCTGCCGCTCGGCCGCGTTCTCGATGTTGCGCAGATGCACGCACAGGCCGAAGCGGTCGAGCAGTTGCGGGCGCAGGGTGCCCTCTTCCGGGTTCATGGTGCCGACCAGCACGAAGCGCGCCGCATGCCGGTGCGAGATGCCGTCACGCTCGACCACATTCACGCCGCTGGCCGCCGCGTCGAGCAGCGAGTCGATCAGCGCATCTGGCAGCAGGTTGATTTCGTCCACGTAGAGCACGCCGCCATGCGCGCGCGCCAGCAGGCCGGGCGCGAACTTGAGTTCATGGCCCGCCAGCGCATGGCCGAGATCGAGCGTGCCCACGAGGCTTTCGAGGCTGGCCCCCAGCGGCAGTGTGATGAAAGGCGCACCGGGCAGCAGCTCGGCCAGTGCACGCGCCGCCGTGGTCTTGGCCGTGCCGCGCGGCCCTTCGATCAACACGCCACCCAGGCCGGGATCGACCGCCGCCAGCAGCAGCGTCTGACGCAACTGCGGCTGGCCGCTGATCGCGGCGAAGGGAAAAGGCACCGGCATGGGCGCGGCAATGGTCATCGGGTCGATCCTTCCATCTGCTGCTCGTGGTCGAGCAGCAGGTTTTCTAGCTGGTTCTTGTAGTCGCCGGGCGACTGCCACAGGCCACGCTGCATGGCTTCGAGCAGGCGGCTGAGCATGTCGTGCAGCGCGCGCGGATTGTGCGCGTTCACGAAGTCGCGGGTGCCGGCATCGAGCACGTAGGCGTCGGCCACCATCGCGTACTGGTGGTCGCCGACCACGCGGGCGGTGGCGTCGAAGCCGAACAGGTAGTCGACGGTCGCGGTCATCTCGAAGGCGCCCTTGTAACCGTGGCGCTTGACGCCATCGATCCACTTGGGGTTGACCACGCGCGAGCGGATCACGCGGCTGATTTCTTCCTTCAGCGTGCGAACGCGTGGCGCCTGCGGGTTGCCGTGGTCGCCGTGGTACATGGCTGGTTGCTGCCCGCTCAGGTGGCGCACGGCGGCGGCCATGCCGCCCTGGAACTGGTAGTAGTCGTTGGAGTCGAGCAGGTCGTGCTCGCGGCTGTCCTGGTTCTGCATGACGACGTTCATGGCGCGCAGGCGGCGCACCAGCGCGTCGGCGGCCGGCACGCCGTCGCTGCCCTGCCCGTAGGCGTGGGCGCTCCCGCCGACGTAGGCGTTGGAGAGGTCGTCGTCGGTCTGCCAGTCGCCATGGTCGAACAGCGGCTGCAGGCCCGAGCCATAGCTGCCGGGTGCCGAGCCGAACACGCGCCAGCCAGCTTGCAGGCGTGCGGATTCGGGCGACTGGCCCTGTGCTTCGAGCGCGGCGGCTTCACGCAGGATTCGCGCGCGGATCGGGTTGCGCTCGGCGTCTTCGTCTTCCTGCGACGCGACGGCCTGCACGGCGGCATCGAACATCTGCACGGCGTTGGGGAAGGCATCGCGAAAGAAGCCCGAGATGCGCAGCGTGACATCGATGCGCGGACGCCCGAGGCCCACAGTGGGCAGCACCTCGAAATCGACCACGCGCTGGCTGCCCGGCGCCCACTTGGGCCGCACGCCGATCAACGCAAAGGCCTGCGCCAGATCGTCGCCGCCGGTACGCATGGTGGCCGTGCCCCAGACCGACAGGCCCATCGCCACCGGGTAGTCGCCATGCTCCTGCATGTGGCGTTCAACCAGTTGCGCAGCGGACTTCAGGCCCAGCATCCAGGCCGTGGGCGTGGGAATGGCGCGGGTGTCGACCGCGTAGAAATTGCGGCCGGTCGGCAGCACGTCGGGGCGGCCGCGCGAGGGCGATCCGCTCGGGCCGGGCGGCACGAAGCGGCCTTGCAGGGCGCGGGAGAGTTGCAACAGTTCCTGCGCGCCACAGGCGTCAAGCGCGGGCGCGAGCGTCTGCGCGATGCGCGCCATGACCGCAGCGGTCTGCGGCATTCCAGCAGAAACGCCCTCTTCGAGCAGACGCTGTGCAAGCAGCTCCAGCCGCTCGCGCGTGTCGCCCTGATGCCGCCACGGGTCGGTGCTGACCGATTTCAGCAGCGCGGGTCGCGCGCCCTGCCAGGGCTTGGCTGCGTCGATGTCGAGCGGGTCGAAGCTGTCACCCGGCAGCAGGTCACGCGCCAGAGCGCCCAGCAATCCGGCATTCGCCCCCACGCCATCCGCTGCCGGATAGCGCGCCAACGCCACCAGCGTGTCGCGCCGCAACCGTTCCTGTGGCGAGGCACCGAACACGTGCAGGCCATCGCGGATCTGTGTTTCCTTCAGCTCGCACAGGTAGGCATCGACACGCGCCAGCACGGCGTCGTCTTCCGCGCCGGGCATGTCCAGCTCATCGACCAGATGCTGCGCCCGCACGGCAGCGAGGATCTGCGCGCGCAGCACCCTGGCGCGCCGCGCATCGACCAGCAGTGCGTCGTAGTACTCGTCGACCTGGCGCTCCAGGTCCTGCATCGGGCCATGGTTCTCGGCGCGCGTGAGCGGCGGCATCAGGTGGTCGATGATCACCGCCTGCGTGCGCCGCTTGGCCTGCGCGCCCTCGCCCGGGTCGTTGACGATGAAGGGATAGACGTTGGGCAGCGGCCCGAGGATCGCATCGGGCCAGCAGGTCTGCGAGAGCGCGATGCTCTTGCCCGGCAGCCATTCGAGGTTGCCGTGCTTGCCCACATGCACCACCGCGTCGATGGCGAAGGCATCGCGCAGCCAGAAGTAGAACGCGAGGTAGCTGTGCGGTGGCACCAACTCGGCGTCGTGGTAGCTCGCATAGTCGGAGGCCCCCAGCTTGCCAAGTGCGCGCGCCGGCTGGATACCGACGAACACGCGGCCCAACCGCAGCCCGGCAATCATGAAGCGGCCCTGCCGGACCATCGGATCTTGTTCGGGGTTGCCCCAGCGCGCATCGATGGCGGCAGCCATGCCCTCGGGCAAAGCCGCGAGGCGAGCGCAGTAGTCGGCCAGCGCATAGCTCTGCCACGCAGGGCGCGCGGCCCACTGCGCAGGATCGTTGGCGATGCCTTCCTGCAGCCTGCGCATCAGTGCATCGCCATCAGCCGGCAACGCATCGGGCTCACCGAGCGCATAGCCTTCGGCCTGCATGGACCGCAGGATTGCGATCACCGAGGCCGGCGTGTCGAGCCCCACGCCGCTGCCGATGCGCCCTTCGCTGCCGGGGTAGTTGGCCAGGATCAGCGCGATGCGCTTGTCGGCCACGGCAAGGCTACGCAGCCGGCACCAGCGCCGCGCCAGCTCGGCCACGAAGGCGATGCGGCCGGGCTCGGGCTGGTAGTTCACCACTTCGGTCTGAGTGAGTTCGCAGCGGTGCGACAGGCCCTTGAAGCTCACGGCGCGCGTGATGATGCGGCCGTCCATTTCGGGCAAGGCGATCTGCATGGCAATGTCGCGCGGGCGCAGGCCCTGGCTGTCGGCCAGCCAGTCTTCGCGGTTGCCGCCGCTCACGATCACCTGCAGCACCGGTGCATCGCCTGCCAGTGCGATGGCCTCGCCTTCTGCGTTCTGCGA
The DNA here is from genome assembly GCF_014302995.1 of Variovorax sp. PAMC26660. Classification (NCBI taxonomy): domain Bacteria; kingdom Pseudomonadati; phylum Pseudomonadota; class Betaproteobacteria; order Burkholderiales; family Comamonadaceae; genus Variovorax; species Variovorax sp. PAMC26660. The sequence continues at coordinate 5,528,561 of NZ_CP060295.1, read as the reverse complement.
GCCCTGCCCCAACGCGGCGAAGGCGGTGGTGTTGAGCACGAGCTGCACGTCGTGCTCGCTGCACAGGCCGCGGAATGCGGACATGCACAGCGGGTCTTTCAGCGAATCGAGCGCGACGGGCAACGGGTTCAGCCCTTCGGCACTGAGCGCGGCTGCGAGCGCATCGAAGGCCACGGTGTTGCCCGACAGCAGGTGCGAGCGATAGAACACCAGTGCCACCACCGGCGCGCCTGCATGCCAGCCGGCACGCAGGTCGTCGATGCCGGCCACCGAGTGGGCAGCGTCGATGCCGCGCGGCACATGCAGCGCCACTTGCGGGAGGCTGCGCGGCGGCAAGGGCGCATCGCCATGGCCGAGGCCGTGGAAAGCCACGGCGCGCAGGAACTGCATCGCATTGCCTGCACCGCCGCTGCGCATGTACTGCCAGAGCTGGCGGCTCACCTCGCGCGGCGCGGTGCTGCGCGCGAGCAGGTCTTCGTCTTCCTGCAGGTCGCCCGAGAACATCGCGAGCTGCTGGCCCTTGCGTTTGGCCAGCTTTTCAAGCTGCTGCAGGCCATAGGCCCAGGCCGATTCGGCCCCCAGGTGGTCGACCACCACCACGCGCGCATGCTGCAGCACCTCGTCGATGTACAGGTCGAGCGAGGCCGGCTGGCGCAGGTGCATGAGGTTGGCCAGCCGCAGCGACGGATAGCCAGGGTCTGTGGACGCCAGTGCCGTGCGCGCGGCGGCGAGCAGCGCGAGCGTGGTGTCGGCCGAGCTGAGCACCACGATGTCGCCGGGCGTCTGGTCGAGCCGGGTGACGACGCTGTCGTCTTCGACGAAGCGTCCGGGCTGGGTGCTCAGCAGGTGCATCGGGTCAGGCCGGAACGGCGGCGACGCCCTCCAGCGCCTGGCGCAGCACCGCTTCGTCGAGGTCTTCGCCGATGAACACCAGGCGCGTGCGCTGCGCCTCGCCATCGCGCCAGCGGCGGTCGAAGTGGTGGTCGAAGCGGCGGCCCACGCCCTGCACCAGCAGGCGCATCGGCTTGCCGGGAATGGCGACGAAGCCTTTCACGCGGTAGATGGCGTGCTGCTCGACCAGCTTGGCCAGCACGGCCAGCAGGCTGTCGCGCTCGACCGGCGGCAGCTCGATCACGAGCGAGTCGAACTCGTCGTGGTCGTGGTCTTCCTCGTGGTCGTGGTGGCTTTCGCGCAGGTGAATGGTGGCTTCGGCCGCACGGCCCTGGCCCAGCAGCAGCGCCAGTGGCAACTTGCCTTCGGTGGCGGCGACGATCTTCACTTCGGGTGGCAGTTCTTCGCGCACCAGCGCCTCGACCCGGGCGCGCGCGGCGTCGTCCATCAGGTCGGTCTTGTTGAGCACCACGAGGTCGGCGGCCGAAAGCTGGTCTTCGAACAGCTCGTGCAGCGGCGATTCATGGTCGAGGTTGGGGTCGGCGCGGCGGGCTTCGTCGACGGCTTCCGGGTTCGCGGCGAACTGGCCCGCATCGGCGGCGGGGCCGTCGACCACGGTGACCACCGAGTCGACGGTGAAGATGTTGGCGATGTCGGGCCACTGGAAGGCTTGCACCAGCGGCTTGGGCAGCGCCAGACCCGAAGTCTCGATGATCACCGCATCGATATCGCCGCGCCGCTCGGCCAGTTGCAGCATCACGGGCAGGAACTCTTCCTGCACGGTGCAGCAGACGCAGCCGTTGGCCAGTTCGTACAGCGCGCCTTCGCGCTCGTTGCCTTCGTCGTCGCAGCCGATGCCGCAGCCGCGAAGAATTTCGCCGTCGATGCCGAGTTCGCCGAACTCGTTGACGATCACCGCGATGCGGCGGCCTTCGGCGTTGCCGAGGATGTGGCGCAGCAGCGTGGTCTTGCCGCTGCCCAGGAAGCCCGTGACGATGGTGACGGGGATCTTGGCGTTGCTTGGGGTCATGGAATGGATTCTTTCAGGCGCCGATGGCCAGGAGATGGGAGCGCGGGAACCACGGGCCCAGCGGCCCGCCAGCGATCAGCGCATGGATGCGATCGCCGCAAAGCGGCCGGGGTGGGCCAAGGTGCCCGCGAGAAAGTGAAAGTGGGCCTGAATCAGACGCTGCTGTACAAACGGCGCTCGACAAAAGCCGTTCCCTGCAGGCGACGCCAGCCCTTGGCGGCGGCCAGCACGCCCAGGTCGACCAGCGGCTCGACCAGCACGATGGTCATGTAGGCCGCGCCAAAGCTGGCGATCTGACCGATGTTCTCGAGCCCGGTGCCGCGTCCGTAGAGCGCCCAGAAGCCGACCCAGACCACGATGCCGCCCTGGTAGGCCACCGAGAGCTTGAAAGCCTGCTGGTAGCTCAGGTCCACGTAGGCCATATTCTTGGGAATGATCCGCTGCGCCAGCGCAGCAGTCGCAAACAAGGGCACCAGCAAGGTCGTGACGTTCATGCCGTACTGCGGCAGGTCCTGTGGCTCGAAGAACAGGCTCTGGATGAGCAACCCGCCCGCCAGGCCAATGGACGCGGGCGCCAGCCCGAACACCAGCAGCAGCGTCGTGCCAAGGATCAGGTGCACCTCGGACACGCCCACCGGATGATGCGGCAGCACTTCGAAGAAGCAGAACACCAGCGCCACGGCAATGGCCGAGCGCAGCACCAGGGCAGCCGGGCCGTCCTTCATGAAGGTGTCGAAGGCCACCTTGCCTGTGTAGGCCAGCGCAGCGGCTGCTGTCGCGTAGCTGAGAAAAATCTTGGATCCGTCGACGAGACCTGGTTCGATGTGCATCTGGCACCTCCTGAATTGCACCGCAGTGCGAAAGTTGATTGTTAGTTGATGGGCCTGCTCGCGCAAGCCCCGTCATGAACGCCGAGGCGCGCGCCGCGCTCCCGGGGCGAAGGCTTTCGCCGCAGCCGGCGCCAGCCGATCACCACGCCGCTGGCCGAGGCCACGGCGCCGATGATCGACAGCAGCCACACCACGATGTCCCAGGCCGGCCGGTACTGGATGAGCCAGGGAAAGTCGAGGCTGTGCGCCGCATTGAAGAGCCAGCGGCGCAGGCGCGAATTGCTGTCGTTGCTGCCGGCGATTTGTCCGCTGGCAGGGTCGATGTAGATCCAACTGCGCGCGGCGTCGTCGAATTCGAGGCGCCACACGGGCAGCACACGCTCGCGGTGATGGCCGTACCAGTGGAAGTCTTCGCGCGTCTGCAGCGTCGCCTGTGCCACGGCAGCGCCGGGGCGCAGGCGGGCAGCGGCGCGCACGATGTTGTCGCGGCCAATGGTGGCCGGGGCACCTGTCACGGCATCGAGCACGCGCACACGTGCCTGTGCGTCACGCAGTTGCAGCAGAGGCCGGCCGTCGAACCACATCAGCAATGCCTCGCGCGGTGCAGCGGCGCCCTCGCCTGCCGGCAACGAAGCTGGCGGCCATGGGAACGGTGACGCCCCTGCGCCGGTGTAGCGCGCCATCGCCGCCGCATCACCCGGACCGCGCTGGAACCAGCCGTTCGGGTTCATCGACAGCCAGCCGCTGATGATCCACGTGAGCACGAAGAAGCCGCCGATCAACCCGGCGATGTGGTGCCAGGCCATCCACCCCTTGTAGGGCGTGACCGCGCCGTTGCGAAAACGCCTCCGCAGGCGAACCCGCAGGATGCCGATGACGATGCCCGTCACCGCCGAAACGATGCATGCCGCCGACAGCCACACGACCACCTCGTGCCACAGCGGCGGGTCGGCCCGCAGCGGCGTGAAGTAGATCCAGTGCGGCACCGAGCCCAGCCAGTTCCAGAAGCGCTCCGAACGCGTGGTGTCGCGCACCACTTCGCCGTTGCGCGAGGACACGTACAGCTCGGTGCCGGCCGCATCGCCGACTTCGATGCGATGCAGCGGGCGCAGCGGGTTCAGCCCTTGCGGCACGGTCCACTGGTCGCGCTCCAGCGTCTCGGCCCAATGTGCACCCGGCTGGCCCGAGAAGCCGCGCGCGATGACCTCGGCCTGCGCCGCATCGACCGGGCCGAGCGCATGGCCGTCGCGCGCCGAGATGGTGTGCCGGCCCCCTCGCGCATCGACGATGCGCCAGACAGGTTCGGGCGTGGTCCCGCCCTGTACTTCCAGCACCATGCGGCGCGGCGGCTGCGCGCGCGCAGCCGGGGGCAGCACTTCCAGCGCGGCAGATGGCGACACCACCGCCTGCTCGAAGCGCAAGGGCCCCAACCCGGCCAGCCGCTCTTCATCGGTGAGCGTGGGGTAGCCCACGTACATCATCACCACGCCCGAGACAAACCACATGACGAACAGCAGGCAGCCGCCGATGCCCAGCCATCGGTGCGTCCAGTAGAGCCAATAGCGAAGGCGGGGCCAGGCGCGGCGCCATGCGGAAGTCATGATCGTGCTCAGAAGTTGACCAGCGCCGACAGCTCGAACGAACGCGGCCGGCCCAGCAGCCATTGGTTGCCGCTGTTAGAGAACGACACTGCGTATTTGCGATTGGTCAGGTTGTAGCCGCGCAGCGCCAGCTTCATCGACGGGTTCACCTGCCAGCTCACGCCGCCGTCGGCCACCGTGTAGGCGCCGATCTTGCGCGAATTGGCCGTGTCGACCTGCCGCGAACCCACGTAGCGCACGCCGAAATCGGCCTCCCATTGCGGCAGGAAGCGCCAGTTGAGCCAGAGGTTCGCCGCTGCTTCGGGCACACCGAACGGCGTGTTGCCCGCGCGCGAGACCAGCGACTTGCCGACCATCTCGTTGAAGTCGTCGTAGCGCGCGCGCAGCCTGGCGACGTTGGCTTCGAGCCGCAGCGTCGAGGTCAGCGCCAGGTCGAGCGTGGCTTCGATGCCTTCGGACGACTGCTTGCCGATCTGCTGGGTCTTGCTGGGGTCGCTGGCGTCACGCGACAGCAGCTTGGTCTTTTCGATGCGGTAGGCGGCCACGGTCCAGGCGCCACGACCCTCGGCCAGTTGGCGCTTGTAGCCCACCTCGACCTGCCGGCCGGTGCTCAACTCGAACGGCGCCTGCGTGGCCGAGGTGCTGATCAGCGAGGTCAGCGGATCGGCCGCGCGCGCCACCTGGGCATAGAAGGACTGCGAGGCGTCGGGCGCATACACCACGCCGAGGCGGCCGGTGGCGTACTCGAAGGTCTTGTCGAGCCGGCTCGACAGGTTCTGCTGATCGACGCGCGACACCTTCGCGTGGTCCCAGCGCAGGCTGCCGACCACCGACCACTGTTCGTTGAAGGCCAGCTTGTCTTCGGTGAAGAAGGCGTAGGTGCTGGTCTTGGTCTTGTAACGCGGCAGGTAGGCGACGGGCGAGGCGTAGTAGCCGGGCTGGAACACGAAGGGATCGACCACCGAGCGGCCGCCGTAGGGCGTGTCGCTCGAATTCAGGAAGTCGATGCGGTTCATGTCGAAGCCCACCAGCACCTGGTTGGCCATGCCGAGCAGCGAATGCCGGAAGGTGGCGTCGGTGCGGTTGCCGATTTGCTCCTGGTCGTGGCCGATTTCCAGGTAGTCGCCACGCGTCACGCGGCGGGTGGTGGCGTTGAAGGTGTAGGTCTCGCTGTTGCGCCAGTGGCGCTTGCTCTCCAGCCGGTAGAGCTGGTTGCGCACGGTGACCGCATCGTTCGGCGTCCACTGGGCGTCGAGCCGGGTCCACTTGTCGCGGTACTTCAGCTCCGAGTCGTCGAGGTTGTAGTTCTGGCGCAGCGTCTGGTCATTCAGGCGTCCGTCGATCAGCGGCACGCCGTAGTAGCGCTGCGGCGACTGGCGGCCCTCGTCGTGCGACAGCGTGAACTGCAATTGCGGCGACACGTCCAACCGCACGGCAGCGCCCACGGCCAGGCTTTCGGCCTCGCCGCGCGCCATGAAGCCGTTGGTCTTGCGATGGCTGATATCGAAACGGTACGACAGCTTGTCGTTGATCGCCCCGCCGCTGCCGAAAGCGACCTGCCGCGTGGCGTCGGAGCCGAACGTCACGAGCGCTTCGTTCTGGATCGGGCCGCGCGTGGGCTTCTTGGGCACGACGTTGATCGCACCGCCGATGGCGCCTTCGCCGAACATCACCGATGCCGCGCCGCGCAGCACCTCGATGCGGTCGACCGACCAGGTGTCGAACGGAAAGGTGACGGTGCCCGCGCCCGCGTACAGGCGCGTGCCGTCGAACAGTTGCATCACCGAGCCGTGGCCCGAGAAGCCGCGCGCCGCCATCGACGTGCCGCCGTTGCCGGGGGCGGGCGAGCCGGTGATACCGGTGGCGCGGGTGGCCGCGTCGATCACCGAGACATCGCCGCGCGCACGGATGGTGTCGCCGCTCAGCACCTCGATGCTGGCTGGCGTTTCCAGTGGCGTGAGACCGAGGCGGCTGCCGGTGTGCGCGGGCTCGTCGATGGCCAGCGGCGTGTGCCGGCTGGCCTCGACCTGCACGGGCGCCAGGCTGTTGCCGCCTGTGCCCGTCGTTTCTCCCGTCTCCGCGAAGGCGGCAACAGGCCCGAAAGCCAGTCCCAGCCCCAGTGAAAGACCCGAAAGGCGCGCCCATTGCAGTGGCGCGCCCGTGCGATCGCGCGCTGGCGATGCTTGACCCATTTGAAATCCCCTCCGACCTGCGTCCCCGCAGGCTCCTGACCGATCGAGGACGTGGGAAGAGGTGCGAACGGGCGATGCCGGTGCACGCGAAGGTGGCGCAAACGGCAGGCCCGGACACGCACTCCCGCAGCGTCCGAAGGCGGTTGCGAAGGCCGGTATCCGGGCTCGCGGAGCGCTTCGACGCGCTAAATGCGCATCGAAGCCGAAACCCTCGCCTTCCCACGCCGAAGCGCAGTGACTGCACATGCCAGAAAAAGGGGCACGCGCGTGAGGGTTTCCAGATCCGCTGACCGTTGCGGGGGCAGCGCAGGAATGGCCGTGTCAGTGATGACGCGGCGCACCTGCTTCCCGTTTAACCCCGAGACCAATGGATGGCATGCGGGGCACCTTCGAACCGTGGTGACCGGTGCAGTTAATAAAAATTAACACACCGGAACCGCAGAATTATAGGGAGCGGCCTGTTGCGAAGGGCCGCCGCCCGGGGCTCAGCGCGTTTTTCCGTCCGGCCCGAACAGCCGCCGCATCACGGCCACGCCCGCCACCAGCGCGTTCGAATAAGTGGCATAGGGCTCGGGGGCAGCTTCCAGCGGCGTGTAGACGTGGGTGGTTTCGCCCGGCACGTCTTCCACCGCTTCCATCAAGACCCAATAGAACTCTCCTTCCTCCAGTTCGTGGACGGTGAGTGCGATGTTTCTGGCTGAGGGCATGGCAAATGCAGGTGGTATCACCGTTGAATGAACGAGGAACACGCGCGGTTGACAGCTTCCGGGCTTCTCCTACAGCGCTTGTGCGCCGCGCGACCTAATGTTGTTGCCAGGGACCTCATGGAAACCAGGAGGCAGCATGAAGCAGTTCATTCTTGAAACCCGCATGCGATCGAGCGTTGGCGGCGCTTTCTATCCGACCGGCTACTCGATGGTGATGTTCCCCAGCGCGGAAGACGCGGACCGCATCGGCCACCGCCTGATCGAAAAAGGCATGAGCGGCGACGAGGTCTATCTGCTTCCCGCGGACACGGTGCTGGCCGAGATCACGCCGACCGTGAAGACCTACAGCGATCCCCTGCCCTCACCCGGCACCGACGCGGCAACGGTACGTGCATTCACCAAGCTGGCGCGCGACGGCCACACGGGCCTGCTGGTCAAGACCAAGGACGGCGCCACGGCCGAGCGGCTGATGGAACTGGTGCGAACCGTGCCCTATTCCATCGCCCAGCGCTACCGCCTGCTGGTCATCGAAGACCTCTGAACCTGAGTCGGGGCTGGGTCGGATCAAGCCACCGAGGCCGGCATGGCCATCGACACGGCCCGTTGCACCACATCGCGGGCCATTGCCTGGGCCAGTTCATGCTCGCCGAGAAAGACGGTGACGGCGCTTTCCTGCATCAGCAACTGGGCTTCCTGCTCGTTGTGGCTGCGGATCACGGTCTGGATCGTCGGGTTGAGCGTGCGCGCGGTCTCGATCATCTGGCGCACGTTCATGGTGTCGGGCGTGGCCACCACGAGCACGCGGGCCCGCGCAACGTGCGCCTGGATCAGCACCGCCGGATCGGCCGCGTCGCCCCACACGGCCGCGATGCCGGCTTCGCGCAGTTTCTCGACCAGTTCGCGGTTCTGCTCGGCCACCACATAGGGAATGTCGTGCGCCTCGAGTTCGGCCGCGATGCGGCGCCCGACGCGGCCGTAGCCGACCAGCACCACCTGCCGCGACAGGTACTTGGCCTCGGTGGTCATGGGCAGTTCGGCCAACGGATCGTCGCGCGATTCGAGCCCGCGCGCGAACGAGGAATGGGCGTGCAGCCACTTCTGCATCGGCGCGATCAGGCTGAACCACAGCGGATTGGTCGCGATGGAAATGAGCGCGCCCGCCAGCACCAGGCTCTGCCCCTCCACCGGCAACAGGCCGAGCGACACGCCCAGGCCGGCCAGGATGAACGAGAACTCACCGATCTGGGCCAGGCTCGCACTCACCGTGAGCGCCGTGCCCAGCGGGTAGCGGAACACCAGCACCAGCGCGCAGGCCGCGATCGACTTGCCCAGCACGATCACCCCCACCACCGCCAGCACCTGCAGTGGCCGCTCGATCAGCACCGAGGGGTCGAACAGCATGCCGACCGACACGAAGAACAGCACGGCGAAAGCGTCGCGCAGCGGCAGCGACTCTTGGGCGGCGCGGTGGCTGAACTCCGACTCGCGCATCACCATGCCGGCGAAGAAGGCACCGAGCGCGAACGACACGCCGAACAGCGCCGCCGAGGCGAAGGCAATGCTCACGGCTGCAGCCACCACGCACAAGGTGAACAGCTCGCGCGAGCCGGTGCGCGTGACTTGCCAGAGGATCCAGGGGAAAACGCGCCGCCCGACCACCAGCATCAGCGCGACGAAGCCGCCGACCTGCAGCAGCGTGAGCCCCAGCGTCTGCCACAGCGGGGCCACCACTTCGCCCGGCTGCGCGCCATGGCCGCCCAGCGTGCTCGCCAGCGGTGGCATCAGCACGAGCACCAGCACCATCGCCAGGTCTTCGACCACGAGCCAGCCGATGGCGATGCGGCCGGTGAACGAATCCAGAATGCCCAGGCTTTCGAGCGCGCGCAGCAGCACGACGGTGCTTGCCACCGAGAGCGCGAGGCCGAACACCAGCGCCTCGCCCCAGCTCCAGCCCCACCACAGGGCGAGCGCCCCGCCGAGCAGCGTGGCGACCGCGATTTGCGCCAGCGCGCCGGGCAGTGCGATCTTGCGCACCGCCAGCAGGTCGTCGAGGGAAAAATGAAGGCCGACGCCGAACATGAGCAGCATCACGCCGATTTCGGCCAGTTGTGCGGCGATCTCCGCGTCGGCCACGAAGCCCGGTGTGAAGGGGCCGATGATCACGCCCGCCAGGAGGTAGCCCACCAGTGCCGGCAACCGCAGCTTGGCTGCGAAGAAGCCGAACACGAGCGCCAGCCCGAGGCCGGCGGCGATCGTGTTGATGAGGGAAACGCTGTGGGGCATCGCCGCATTTTGCAGGAACGATGTCTACCCCTTCGTGTCAGCCGGCCATCTGGGTGATGTCGCCTCGCGCTGTGTTATGCGCGTGCTTGGGCTCGGGTTCGTTCGGGTTCATTCGGGGCGAGTGCGAATGACACCGGGTGCTCCCCTCCGCGAATGTCCCCCGCTTCGCTCCTCCTTTATTTCGCTGCGGGGAGCACCCGGTGTCATTCGCACCTGGACACGCTGCTGGTGATCGCCGATCAACCAGTGCTCTGATAACGCTCACGTCGATACGGGGCTCTTTTTCGCGAAATAAAGGAGGAGCGAAGCGGGGGACATTCGCGAAAAAGAGCACCGTGTCGGCGTGAGCGCGCCCTGAACAGCAGCGCCCCGCCTTCAAACAACGAACGCAGTAATCCTAGGTAGACATCTTCCCAGCGCGCGCCCCCTCAAGAACCTCGGGCTCCTGCGCCTCGACCCAGGTCTCGTTGTTGAGCCCGGCCTGCAGCCGGTTCTCGTCCAGCTCGTTGGTCCACTTGGCGACCACGATGGTGGCCACGCCGTTGCCGATCAGGTTGGTCAGCGCGCGCGCCTCCGACATGAAACGGTCGATGCCCAAGATGAGCGCCAGCCCCGCCACCGGCACATGCCCCACCGCCGACAGCGTGGCGGCCAGCACGATGAAGCCGCTGCCCGTGACGCCCGCCGCGCCCTTCGAGGTCAGCAGCAACACGGCCAGCAGCGTGATCTCCTGCACCAGCGTCATCGGCGTGTTGGTGGCCTGCGCGATGAACACAGCCGCCATCGTCAGATAGATCGAGGTACCGTCGAGGTTGAACGAGTAGCCCGTCGGGATCACCAGACCCACGCAGGTCTTGTTCGCGCCCAGGTTCTCCATCTTTTCCATCATGCGCGGCAGCACCGATTCGCTCGACGACGTGCCCAGCACGATCAGCAGTTCTTCCTTGATGTACTTGATGAACTTCCAGATGCTGAAGCCGTGAAAGCGCGCAATGAGCCCCAGCACCACGAAGATGAACAACAGGCAGGTCAGGTAGAACGTGCCCATCAGCTTGCCCAGCGAGAACAGGCTGCCCACGCCGTACTTGCCGATGGTGAAGGCCATCGCGCCGAAGGCACCGATGGGCGCCAGCTTCATGATGTAGTTGACGATGCCGAAGAGCACGTGCGAGCCCTTCTCGATCACGTCGAACACCAGCGTGCCACGGCCACCGAACTTGTGCAGCGCAAAGCCGAACAGCACCGCGATCAACAGCACCTGCAGGATCTCGCCCTTGGCGAAGGCATCGACCAGCGTGTTGGGAATGATGTTCAGGATGAAGTCGACCGTGCCCGTCATCTTGCCGGGGCCGGTGTACGAGGCCAGCGCCTTGGTATCGAGCGTGGTCGGGTCGATGTTCATGCCCGCGCCGGGCTTGAGCACATTGACCAGCACCAGCCCGACCAGCAGCGCGATGCTGCTGACGACCTCGAAGTACAGCAGCGCAAGACCCCCGGTCTTGCCCACCTTCTTCATGTCTTCCATGCCGGCGATGCCGACCACGACCGTGCAGAAGATGATCGGCGCAATGATCATCTTGATGAGCTTGATGAAGCCGTCGCCCAGCGGCTTCATGGCCTCCCCGACCGTGGGATAGAAGTGGCCCAGCAGCACGCCGATGACCACCGCGGTGATCACCTGCACGTAAAGGGAGCGGTACAGAGGGAGCTTTTTGGTGGGTGTACTTGTTGTGTTTTCCATGGTGCCTCCGAAGGGTTCGGAACTGTAGGGTGCGACTGGTCGATTTTTCATTCGTACAAGCCACATCCGCGAACAAAAAAACCCGCCGAAGCGGGTTTTTTAATCAGGTGCAGGTCAGCATGCTCAGTGCATGTGAAGGCCGCCGTTGACCGAGAAGTCGGCCCCCGTCGAGTAGCCGCCTTCGTCGGTCGCCAGCCACGCGATGATCGAGGCGATTTCGCTCGGCTCGCCCAGTCGCTTCACTGGAATGGTGGCCACGATCTTGTCGAGCACTTCCTGGCGGATGGCCTTGACCATGTCGGTGCCGATGTAGCCCGGGCTCACGGTGTTGACCGTGACGCCCTTGGCCGCCAGCTCCTGCGCCAGCGCCATCGTGAAGCCGTGCATGCCGGCCTTGGCCGCCGAGTAGTTGGTCTGGCCCGCCTGGCCCTTGGCACCGTTGACCGAGCTGATGTTGATGATGCGGCCCCAGCCCTTCTCGACCATGTCGCCCACCACTTGCTTGGTGACGTTGAACATGCTGTTGAGGTTGGTCTCGATCACCGCGCTCCAGTCCTCGGGCGTCATCTTGAGGAACATCCGGTCGCGCGTGATGCCGGCGTTGTTGACCAGCACGTCGATGGCGCCGTGGGCCGCCTTGGCGGCGGAAAAGGCTTCGACGGTGGATTGCCAGTCGCCGACATTGCCGACGGAGGCGTGGAACTCGAAGCCTTCGGCTTTCTGTTCGGCGAGCCACTTGGCGTGGTCGCGCGTAGGACCGCAACCGGCGATCACGGTGAATCCGTCCTTGTGCAGACGTTGGCAGATGGCTGTTCCGATGCCACCCATGCCTCCGGTGACATATGCAACTTTCTTGCTCATGAAATTTCCTTGATGTGTACGTAGCAAAAGCCTGAACGGCCGCCTTCACTCTAGCCATTTTCACGCCATCGAACTCTGAGGAAAACACTGAGCCAAGCTTGCAACCAGCTGTCACGAAGACGTGGCGTGGCACCCGCCTCTATGCTTGCGCCTGTACGCGCTTGCACAGACCTCACCACCAAGGAGTTCAAAAGTATGAATTTCGGGATCATCGTATTTCCCGATGTCGAGGAACTCGACTTCGTCGGCCCCTGGGAAATGCTCACCATGTGGAGCAAGCTGGCGGCGGGGCCCGCCAACTGCCTGATCGTCGCCCAGAAGCGCGAGCCGGTGGTCTGCGCCAAGGGCTTGTCCATCAACCCGCACGTGTCTTTCGCCGACTGCCCGCCGCTCGATTACCTGCTGGTGCCGGGCGGCATGGGCACGCGCCGCGAAGTCGACAACCCCGAGATGGTGCGCTTTCTGGCCGCGCAAGCCCCCGGCTGCAAGGCGTTGCTGTCGGTCTGCACCGGTGCCTTCGTGCTGCATGCGGCCGGCCTGCTTTCGGGCAAGACCGCGACCACGCACTGGGGATCGCTCGATCGCCTGCGCGCGCTGGGCGACGTGAAGGTGGTCGAGCAGCGCTTCGTGCAGGATGGCGATGTCTGGACATCGGCCGGCGTGTCGGCGGGCACCGACCTGATGCTGGCCTTCATTGCCCACACCGCCGGCGAGGAAGCGGCCGCGAAGGTGCAGTTGCAGGCCGAGTACTACCCGGCGGACACGATCTACGGCAGCACGGCCAGCCATGAACGGGCGCCGGCCTACCTGCGGCGGCCCGCCAAGCGCCCCGGAACGCCATGACCGCTGCGCCTGACCTCGAACCGCTTGCCGTGCTCGCCGCCCGCATCGGCGCCACGCTGCGCGAGCGGCGCCAGACGGAGGCGGTCGCCGAGTCGTCGGCCGGCGGCCTCGTGTCGGCGGCGCTGCTCGCCATACCGGGCGCGTCGGCGTTCTTCCTGGGCGGCGCGGTCGTTTATTCGCGGCGCGCCGGCAAAGCCTTGCTGGGGCTCACCCGCGAGGACATGACCGGCATGCGCGGCGAAACCGAGCCTTACGCGAGGTTCATCGCCGCAAGGATGCGCGACAGCCATCGCGCGACATGGGGCATCTGCGAAAGCGGCGCGGCCGGACCGTCGGGCAGCCCGTACGGCGATGCGCCGGGGCATGTGTGCGTGGCCGTCGCCGGTGCAGTCACGGCCAGCCGGACCATCGAAACGGGCGACACGGATCGCCCGGCGAACATGGAAGTGTTCGCGCGGCAGTTGCTCAGGCTGTTCGACGAGACGCTGCAGGCCCCCGAGGCCGCCGCCAGCATCAACCAGCCTTAGCGCGCCCTGTCGTCTTCTTTGCGCTCTCGGCGCGCGTGGTACTGGCACCTGCCGAAGCAGCGCCAGCGCTGTTCACCTGATCGACCCAAAGCAAGGTGTCGACATACGCCATGAACCGGTTGAGGTATTCCGGCGACAGGTCGCGCATCAGCGTGAGCGACCGGTGCACGAGGTGGTGCGAGTTGAGCGGGCCGGCGTTCTCCGGCACCTTCGCCAGCGACTGCGTCACCCGCCGCTCGGCGCTGAGCCTCGACCACGTGTTCCTGAAATACCTGAGCGTCTTCTGTTCGCCGGAGGGCGCAAGGCTGGCCACCGCATCGCCGGGCGCCGGGCCGTCCCCATGGGCCGACACGCGGCCGATGTGATCGACGAGTTCCGCGAGCGCCCCGCGTTGCGGCTGGGCTTCCTGCCGCGCAGCGGCTTCCGATGGTGCCGCGGCGCCGTCAAGGCCCTCAGCCCTTGCAACACCTTCGCCATACGCCACGAGCAAGCGGGCCAGCTTGTCATCCAGGATGCGCCGCGCATCGCCTTGCTGGGCCACCGTGCGCCGGGCCAGCGCCTCGATGAAACGAAAGCGCACCGGGTCGACGCGGTGATCGCCACGCGCGCGCCATGCGTCGAGCATCGCACCGGGGTCCATGTTCTCAGCCATGGACGCCGTGCCGGTTGTGCCTGCGTCGTCGTTACTCACGGGGCTTCTGTGCGGCGCTCGACGGCCGGGGCGTCGGCGCCATCTCCACGCGCCGGTTGCGGGATCGTCCGTCTGCATCCGCATTCGACGCCACCGCCTGCTCGGCGCCGAAGGCCGCGGCGAATATCGAGGACGACGGCAGCCCCTCTTCGATCAATGCCCGCGTCACCGTCAGCGCGCGCTGGGCCGACAGCTCCCAGTTGTCGGCGAACTGGCGGTTGCCGCCGCGCACCTGCCGGTCGTCAGTGAAGCCGCTCACCATCAGGATCTCGTCGCGGGACTGGAGGTAGGCGGTCAGCGGCGCGGACAGGCTCTTGAGCAACTGGCGGCCTTCGGGCTGCAGCTCGGCCGAGTTCAGGGCAAACAGCACGTTGCCGCTGATGCCGATGCGCCCGTTGTTCAGCGTCACCCGGCCCGCGGCGAGCGGCCCTGCCAGGGCCTGCTCCAGCGTCTGCAGCCGCTTCGCCTCGATCTGCCGCTGCTTGACCTCGGCTTCGAGCTTGTTCGCCAGTTCAAGCTGCATGCCGATCACGCACACCAGGATCAGCACGAAGGCGCCCAGCAGACCCGCCATCAGGTCGCCGAAGACGGCCCACACGGGGACCGTCGGCTCGACGCCTGCGTCGATGTCCTCGGTCATCACGCTTCGCTGCCCGCCGCGATCCGCTGGCTGGCCATTTGCTGCAGGTCTTCCACGATCTGCTTTTGCGACATGATGCTCAGGTCGATCACTTCCCTCGCCTGCGCCACGTAGTAGGCCAGTTGCTCGTCACTGCGCGCGATGGACTTGCCCAGCGTGCCTTCGATGCGCTGCAGGTGCGCGCCCAGCTTGTCGTTCGATTCGGTGAAGAGCTGCACGGCGAAACCGAAGGCCTCGCCCAGGCTCGCCACCTCGACGGCGCTGCCGGTGATCTGCGCGGCGACCTCGGCCATCTTTCCGGTTTCTGCATCGACCTTGTCCGTGAAGCGCGTGCCCACGCGGTCCAGCAGGTCCGCCGATGCAGTCACCAGCGCGTCGATGGCAGTGCGCTGTTCGGTGGAGGCATGGTTCACCGCATTGAGCAGGGTCTCCAGCGTGCCCAGGATGCGGCTGCGCTCTTCCAGCATCGTGTTGTCGCGCGCCATGCTGTCGGTCAGCTTCTGGCGCAGCTCGCCGATCACTTCGGCAGCGGCCCGTGGCGCTTCCGATGCGGCCTGCATGAGCTGGCCGATTTCGGCGATCGTGCTCTTGGCGCTGGCTTCCGTCTGGGCGGAGATCTCGCGGGCGGTTTCCGCGAGCGTCTTGCAGATCTCCTGTTGCTGGTTCTCGCTGCGAACGCCGGCCTGCTGCCATTCCTGCTGCAGCGACACGGCCATCGCTTCGAGCGACTGGGTCCAGGCTGCAAGCCGTTCCTGGTCGCGCGACGCCATTTCCGTCTGCAGGTCGGTGTGGGCCTGGCCCACCGTCTGCAGCAGCGACACCGAGCGCTGCTCGAAGTCGGTTTGCTTCCCGCGCAGCTCGGCGATCATTTCCGCCGCGGCGCGCGGTGCTTCCGAGGCGGCCTGCATGAGCTGCCCTATCTCGGCGATCGTGCTCTTCGCATGTGCGTCCGCCTGAGCCGAGATCTGGCTGGCGGTCTCGGCGAGCGTCCTGCAGATTTCCTGCTGCTGGTTCTCGCCGCGCACGCCGGCCTGCTGCCATTCCTGCTGCAGCGATGTGGCCATGGCTTCGAGCGTCTGGGTCCAGGCAGCGAGCCGTTGCTGGTCGCGCGATGCCATTTCCGTCTGCAGGTCGGTGTGGGCCTGGCCCACCGTCTGCAGCAGCGACACCGAGCGCTGCTCGAAGTCGGCCTGCTTCCCGCGCAGCTCGGCGATCACTTCGGCTGCCGCGCGCGGCGCTTCCGACGCAGCCTGCACGAGCTGGCCGATCTCGGCGATCGTGTTTTTCGCGTGTGTTTCGGTCTGGGCTGTGATTTCCCGGGCGGTTTCGGCGAGCGTCTTGCAGATTTCCTGCTGCTGGTTCTCGTTGCGCGCGCCGGCCTGCTGCCATTCCTGTTGCAGCGACACAGCCATCGCTTCGAGCGACTGGGTCCAGACCGCGAGCCGTTGCTGGTCGCGCGACGCCATCTCCGTCTGCAGGTCGGTGTGGGCCTGACCGACCGTGTGCAGCAGCGACGCCGAGTGCTGCTCGAAGGTGGCCGAAGCGGCAGTCAGGGCACGGTGCGTATCACCCGACAGGGTCTCGCTCACGCGCTCGTGTTGCGCCAAGGCGTTGCGCCAGTTGTCCGACATGCTGCCGACCGTGGCTTCGAGACGGGTGGAGACGTTGTCCACCAGCGAGGCCGAGCGCTGCTCGAAGGTCTCGGCGAACTGGCCGAGCGAGTTGCGCAGGTCTTTCGACACTTCCTCGCTTGCGCGCCGATGCCCGTCAAGCGCGCTCTTCCAGATGTCGGCCACGGTGGCGGTGCTGGCCTCGAAGCGGGTCGACAGCCCGTCCAGTTGCCGCTGCACGCTGTGCCCGACGGTGTCGTGCAACGCAGCCGTCTCGCGTGCGATGCCGGCCATGGTCGCTTCAACGACCGGCTGGATCGTCGCACCGGCGATGCGGGCACCTTCGGTCAGGCTCTGCTTGAGCGAGTGATCGACGGAAGTGGCCAGGCTGGCGTATGCCGCTTCGGCCTTGCCGTGGAAGTTGTCCTGGCTGGAGATCAGCCGCTCGTTCAGTGCGTGGTTCTGCTGTGCCATCGCTTCCATCATGAGCTGCAGCCGGTCGACCAGCGCGGGCATCGCCTGGCCCTGGGCCTGCAGCAGCTTGAAGGACTCTTCGCGCTGATGCGCCAGCGAGAAGACGCGCAAGGTGGTCGCGATCCGCGTGTCGAGCAACTGCGCGGTCTGCAGCCTGTCGCGCCGGCACAAGGCGGACACAAGGCCCAGCATCGCGGACGCGGCCACACCAGCCAGCGAGGTGCCGAACGCCACGCCCAGGCCCTTGACCGGGGCGGCCAGCGAGGCGCGCATGGCCTGCAGGTCCGTCGCGTGCTCCAGCGCCGAGCCGGTGCCGTTCAGCGTGACGACCATGCCGAGGAAGGTGCCCAGCATCCCCAGCAGCACCAGCAGCCCTGCGAGGTACGGCGTCAGGGCCGGACCGGGCAAGCCGACACGCTCACCCTCGACGCGCAGGCGCACCGCGTTGCGCAGCGAAGGATGCAACTGGTCGAGCCATTGGCCCAGGCTCGTCGGAGGCTGGGGCATGTCCGTCACCGCATGCGACAGGGTGGCGGTGGCCTGCTGAAAGCGATGCAGTTCCAGCGCACCCATCAGGTAGAACGCGCCGATGAGCAGCGTGATCAACAGCGCCAGCGGGTTGGAGCCGATGTACCCGACGGCGACCCAGCACACGGCGGCCAAGCCTACGAAAAATGCGGCGTAGTGAAGAAATCTTTTCATGGAGGTCTGGTTAACTGGTGCGCAGGGCTTCAAGCAGCCCTTCGACCGGTTGCAATCGAATATCGAGTTCTGCGAGCAGCACGTCTTGCATGTGTTTGCAAAAAACGTTCAGCCACTCGGTGGACGGGGCTTCGCTGTCGGGCTCGTCCACAGCTTGTGTGTCGTCCGGCGTCGGCTGGGCGGCCTGGCGCAGGCGCTCGAAATGCTTTCCAAGCAGCACGGGCACGGTCGCCAGCAAGCGGCGCTCCTGTGCCGCGAGCGCCTGTTCCATGACGACATCGACGGCGGCGAGCCGGGCCATGGTGGGTGATCTGACCGCCAAGGTGGCCCGCACGCGCGCGCGCAAGGGGGCGATGCGCGTTTCCATGGCCTGCTGCCGGGTGAGGTAGCGCCGACGATAAGGAGCGAAAGTGGGTGCGGAGTCCACGGGCGTGTCGCCGGTGGGTGCGGCGGCCGCATGCGGGTTGCCCCGCTTCTTGACGACCGTGGGCGCGCTGTCTTCGGCGATGGCCTGTGTCAATGCGGCGCGCACGCGGGTGAATTCGTTTTCTTCGGCGCTGCCGGACGCACGTGCACTGGACTGCACGGCCGCCGGACTGCCGTCCAGCGCCGCGGACAGCGAAATGGCGTCGGTCCAGCCGAACCATTGGCTCAATCGGTCCGCAGTGCCTTGTCTGGATTCGCGGACGTCGATGTCGGTCAGTCGAGAAAGGAGGCGAACGAGCGTCGAGCCGTGAAAAACTGTGCGCTGTGAAGCTTGCGCCATACCGCCCGAACGAAAAACTCGGCAGTCTACACTGGCGAAACGCGGCCGGGCCTCACCCCTGCTCAGCAGAAGTAACCTTGCGTGACATCCTGCCGGGCACCGGCGCGCGCCTTGATGGCGGCAGCGTCGGCGCCTCCCTGGATCAGTCCGCCTGCACCCCTGCCGCGCGGATCACCTTGCCCCACTTGTCGATCTCGGCCGCGAGGTGCGTGCGCAGCGCTTCGGGCGTGACCTTGTCCATCGGCGCAGCCTCGGTGCTCAGTTCGGCAAAGCGCTTCTTGACCATGTCGTCCTGCAGCGCGGCGCGCAAGGCAATGTTCAGCTTCTCGATCACGGCCGGCGGCGTGCCCTTGGGGGCGTAGATGCCGTGCCACACCTTCACGTCGAAGCCCTTCAAACCCTGCTCGTCGAGCGTCGGGATGTTCGGCATGCTGGACAGCCGTTTGGGCGTGGTCACGCCGAACACCTTCACGCGGTTGCCGTCCTTGATGACTGGCGCGGTCTGCGTGGTCTGGTCGCACAGCAGGTCGACCTGCCCGCCCATGAGGTCGTTGAGTGCGGGGCCAGCGCCCTTGTAGGGAATGGTGGTGAGCTGCACGCCGATCTGATGCATGAACAGCAGGCCGCAAAGCTGCGACACCGCGCCCGTGCCGGCGTTGGCGAGCGTGACCTTGTCCTTGTTGGCTTTCACATAGGCCAGCAGCTCCTGGAAGTTGTTGGCCGGAAAGTCCTTGCGCGAGAGCAGCGTCATCGGCACGTCCATCACCTGGCCGACGTACTCGAAGTCTTTCAGCGGATCGTAGTTGAGCTTCTTGTAGAGCGCCGGCGCAGTGGCCATGCCCATGTGGTGAATCAGGATGGTGTAGCCATTGGGCGCCGCCCTGGCCACGCGCGTGGGCGCGATGGTGCCGCCCGCGCCGACCGTGTTCTCGACAATCACGGTCTGCCCGAGCGACTTGCCCATGGGAATGGCGAGCATGCGCGCCACCACGTCGGTCGGGCCGCCGGCCGAGTACGGCACGACCATGACGATGGGCTTGTCGGGCCACGCAGCCTCCGCCATCGCAGGCGATGGGCCGGCCAGCAGGCATGCTGCGCCCAGCGATGCCGCGAGCAGGCTGCGGACTTTCCAGTTCTTCTTCGTTGCTGTCACTTCGTTGTCTCCTGTGGTTATTGGGAATCTGCGGCCGTCGCGGATCAGGGCGGCGCCTGAGCGTCGAGTGCCAGCAGGCGCTGCGCCAGCCGGACCACGGGCGCATCGACCATGCGTCCGTCGAGGCTGACCACGCCGCCGCCAGCGGACTGGGTCGCGTCGATCACACGGCGAGCCCAGGCCAGCTCCTGGGGGCTGGGGCCGAGCGCGGCGTGCACTGGCGCGACCTGGTCAGGGTGAATGCACAGCTTGGCGCCGAAGCCGCCGCGCCGGGCGCGCGCCGCATCGGCGGCAAGACGCTGCGCGTCGCGCCAATCGGGCGTCACGCCGTCGATGGGCGCGGGCAGGCACGCACGCCGCGAGGCCAGCAGCAGCGCCAGGCGCACGGGCACCAACTCGGTTTCATCCGCATCGCAGGCGAGCCCCAGGTCGGCCTGGAAGTCGAGGTTGCCGAAGGCAAGCCGCAGCACCTGCGGGGCAGCAGCCAGTTCGTTGATCGCCTCCAGACCGGCGGCCGATTCGATCAGCGGCACGAGCACGCCCTGCGGTCCGACGGCTTGCGCCAGTTGCCGCAGATCGGCAACCTGCTCGGCCTTCGGCAGCATGACACCGGCAATGAGCCCCTGCGCCACCAGCTCGCCGACCGCTGCACGGTCGTCGGCGTGCCACGGCGTGCCGCCTGCGTTGATGCGCACCAGCAGCCGCTTGCGGTCCGCCTCGGGCAGCGCGGCGAACGAGACGGCCAGCCCCGCACGGGCCACTGCCTTGCGCTCAGGTGCCACCGCATCTTCAAGATCGACGATGACGCCGCCCGCGCCCGTCGCCAACGCGCGGGCATGGCGCTCGGGCCGGTCGGCCGGCACGAAAAGGAAGGTGCGCGCCAGTGCCAGCGGCGTATCGGCAGCCCCGCTCACACCGCCCTCGCTTCGCGCAGCGCCGCAATGTCCGCATCGCTGCGCCCGAGGCTGCGCAGGATCGTTTCGGTGTGCTCGCCGACCGCCGGCACCGGGTCCATGCGGTAGTCGAAGGCGCTCTGCCGCCCCGCCGGCAGCAAGGCGGGAATGTCGCCGGCCGGCGAGCCCACCTGCCGCCAGCGCTCGCGCGCTTGCAGTTGCGGATGGGCCCAGAGGCCGGCCATGTCGTTCATGCGTGCGTTGGCGATCTGTGCTGCGTCGAGGCGTTCGAGCACCTGCGCGGTGCTCAACGCGCCGAAGGTCTCGACGATCACCGCGCGCAAGGCCTCGCGGTTCTCGTTGCGCCGTGCATTGCTGTCGAAGCGCGCATCGCTTGCGAGCCCAGCCTGCAGCAAGACCTTCTCGCAGAACGCGCGCCACTCGCGCTCGTTCTGCAGGCCTAGCATCACCGTGCCGCCGTCGCCTGCGGGGAACGGCCCGTAGGGATAGATGGTCGCGTGCGACGCAGCGCTGCGCGGCGGCGGCGGCGCGCCGTCGTAGGCGTAGTACATCGGGTAGCCCATCCACTCGGCGAGCGATTCGAGCATCGACACGTCGATGTGCGAGCCCTTGCCGGTCTTGCCGCGCTGGAGCAGCGCCGCCAGGATGCCGGTGTAGGCATACATGCCGGCCGCGATGTCGGCGATGGAGTTGCCCGACTTGCACGGATCGTCCGGCGTGCCCGTGACCGACAGGAAGCCCGCCTCGCTCTGGATCAGCAGGTCATAGGCCTTCTTGTCGCGGTACGGCCCGTCTTCGCCGTAGCCCGAGATGTCGCAGACGATGAGCTTCGGGTGCCTGGCCTGCAGCGCCGCGGCCCCGAGCCCCATGCGCGCCGCTGCGCCCGGTGCGAGGTTCTGCACCAGCACGTCGGCATCGGCCACCAGCTCTTGCAGCACCGCCAGCGCGGCGGGCTGCTTCAGGTCGAGCGTGATGCTTTCCTTGGAGCGGTTCACCCACACGAAGTGCGAGGCTTCGCCGAGCACGCGCCCGTCGTAGGCACGAGCGAAGTCCCCGTCGCCGGGCCGCTCCACCTTGATGACGCGGGCGCCGAGGTCGGCCAGTTGCCGGGTGCAGAACGGTGCCGCGATCGCATGTTCGAGCGACACGACGGTGATGCCATCGAGAGGTCTTGTCATCTGTTTCTTTCCCTCAAGCCAGCACGGCCGTGGCCTGCATCGTGAGCCAGCCATCGGCGTCTTCGCCCCAGAGGCTGAAGGTCTTGCCGTCGCTGCTGCCTTCAGCCGGCTTGCCGTGCACGCGGAACGGCGCAATGTCGAAGGTCGGGCGCACGGCGCGGAACTCGAAGCGCGCAAGCTGCGCGCCCGGCAGGTTGCGGCGCAGCAGGTCGACCAGCAAGGTCGCGATCAGCGGGCCGTGCACGATCAAGCCCGGATAGCCCTCGACCTGCGTCACGTAGCGACGGTCGTAGTGGATGCGGTGGCCGTTGAAGGTCAGCGCCGAATAGCGGAACAGCAGCACGTCGTCGGGGACGATGTTGCGGCTGAAGGTGGCGTCCTTTGGGGCCGGCGTCGGCGGTGGCGCTTTCTCACCCGGTTCGGCAGCGGCGCGGTAAACGATGTCGTGCTCTTCGGTCAGCGCCAGTCCTCTCGCATTGCGCACTTCATGGCGCACCAGCACGAACACCAGCTCGCCGCTGCGGCCTGCCTTGTGGGTGACCGACACGATGGTCGATGTGCGCTCGATCTTGTCGCCCACCTGCAGCGGATTGCCCGATTCCCAGCTCAGGCGCCCGCCGGCCCACATGCGGCGCGGCAGCGGCACGGGCGGCAGAAAACCGCCGCGCTTCGCATGGCCGTCGTCGCCAATCTCCGACTGGCGGTGGTGCGGCAGGAAATAGAGCCAGTGCCACAACGCAGGCAGATGCGTGCCGGCCACGGGCAGCGCGTCGTCGCGGTCGAGCGTGGCCGAGAGCGCGCGCACGGGCGCAGCGGTGATGTCGTCGACCAGCGTTTCGCTGCGGCCCTGCCAGGCTTGCAGCTTCGCAAGGGCGTCGCTGTCGATCAGCGGGGAAGATTTATCAGGATGGGTGTTGCTCATGGGTTCTTCAATCGACCGCAGCACCGGAGGCCTTGACGATGCGTGCCCACTTGGCAAGGTCGTCCTGCAGCAGTTTCGAAAATTGTTCGGGTGAGGTGGGCGGCGCGATCTCGACGCCCTGCTGGTCGAGCTTGTCGCGCAGGTCCTTCGCGGCGAGTGCCTTGCGCGTTGCCTCCTGCAGCGTGGCCAGCACATCGGGCGGCACGCCGGCAGGCGCGAACAGGCCGATCCACAGCGTGCCGTTGTAGCCCGGCACCGCTTCGGCGATGGTGGGAACGTCGGGCAGCACCGGCGAGCGCCTGTCGCCGCTCACGGCCAGCGCGCGCAGCTTGCCGGCCTTGATGTGCGAGAGCGCCGAAGGCAGGCTCGCGAAAACGATCGGAAGTTGCCCGCCCAGCACGTCGTTGAGCGCGGGCGCCACGCCCTTGTAGGGCACATGCTGCAGCGAGATGCCGGCCATGCTGTTGAGCATTTCGCCCAGCAGGTGGTTGAGCGTGCCGTTGCCGGCCGAGGCGTACTGGTAGTTGGCGCCCTTCTGCCGCGCGAGCTTCAGGAACTCGTTGAAGTCTTTCGCCGGAAAAGAAGGGTTGACCAGCAGCACGTTGGGCACCGCGCCGATCAGGCCCACCGGCTTGAAGTCCTTCACCGGGTCGAAGCCCGGGTTCTTGTAGAGCGCCGGGTTGATCGCCTGGCTGCTGCTGATCGTCATGAGCAGCGTGTAGCCGTCCTTCGGCCCCTTGGCGACGAGCTGCGTGCCGATGTTGCCGCCGGCACCGGGCCGGTTGTCGACCACCACGCTCGCGTTGTTCAGCACCTCGCCCAGCTTCTGGCCGACGAGGCGCCCGACGATGTCGTTGGTGCCGCCGGCCGCCTGCGGCACGATGAGCGTGACCGGGCGGGATGGGTAGGGCTCAGCGCTCGCCGGGCCCGCGTGGACAAGAGTGGCTGCGGCGGCGAACGCCAGCAGTGCGAATGCGCGAAAGCGCGTGTTGGCAGAGCAGCGGACTTTCAATCCGTTGCTTGCTGGTTTGTGTTGTGTCTCCATGCCCGCATGGTCGTGCGCCCTCCCCGCGCGCGCAATCTGCGATTTCGGAAGCCAGTCTTCTGAAATCCCGAAGGCTTGGCTACCATCGCCCATGCTTTTCGACTTGACCGACCTGCGCCTTTTCGTTGCCACCGCCGAGTTGGGCAACCTCACCCGCGCGGCCGAGCGCCAGCATCTGTCGCTGGCAGCGGCCAGCGCGCGCATCAAGGCGCTCGAAACGCAGGCCGGCCTGCAATTGCTGCAGCGCGAGGCCCGCGGCGTGCGCCTGCTTCCGCCGGGAGAAGCCTTTCTGCATCACGCACGGCTGGTGCTGCGCCAGACCGAGCAACTGCGCGCCGACCTGCTCGAATACGGCGGCGGCCTGCGCGGCCACCTGCGCGTGTTCGCCAACACCACGGCCGTGACCGACTTCCTGCCCGAGATCCTGCCGGGCTTTCTGGCGCACAACCCGCGCATCAACGTCGACCTTCAGGAAAAACCGAATGCTCAGATTCCGCGCGGCGTGCTCGACGGCCGCGCCGACATCGGCATCGTGGCCGGCCGCGTCGACACGCTCGGGCTGGAGGCCATCCACTTCAGCACCGACCGGCTGGTGCTCGTCACCTCGGGCCAGCACCGCTTCGCGAAGCGGCGCGAGATTTCATTCGCGGAAACGCTGGACGAAGACGCCATCGGCATGCAGCAGGGCAGCACGCTGCAGGCCTTCCTGGCGCAGATCACCGACAACCTCGGCAAGCGGCAGAAGCTGCGCATCCAGCTCGGCAGCTTCGACGCGATGTGCCGAATGATCGGCAGCGGCGTGGGTATTGGCGTGGTGCCCGAGTCGGCCGCGCGGCGCAACCAGGAAAGCATGCAACTGGCGCTGATCGAACTCAGCGACGCATGGTGCGTGCGGGAGCGGTATCTGCTAGTGCGGGACCGGGCGGCGCTGCCGATCTATGCGCAGGCGCTGGTCGAGACGCTGTGCCGGCACTACGCGGGGCAGCAGACCGAATCTGCCTGAGCGCCGCCGCGAGGCCGGAAAAACAGCCACTTGCGGCCGAGTTGTGAACAAGACCGCACCATCCCCATTTTCCGTGGACAACTTTGGGGGTAACTCAGGAGGAGCCTTGTAAAAGCAATTTAACTCGTTGTTTTACAAGGACATTCTTTAACTTGCTCAAAATTTGAGCAGTGAACAAGATTGGTGGCCTCCGGGGTGCCGATTAGCCCGAAATGGCTCGAAAGCCGGGTTCGGTTCGGTTTTTGTGAACACAAAAGTCTCAACCATCCATCGACTTGTCGGCGAAGCCCGGGAAAACCCGCGTCATCCCCATTTTCGGTGCACAACTTTGGGGATAACTCATGCGAAGCCTTGTAAAGAGTTTCTAAGTCTTTGTTTTATAAAGAAATTTGACAGAATGCTTAAATTTTGAGCGGTGAACAAGATGGCCGAGCACCGACAAATCAGGCCTGCATTGCGGGCTATCGGCCGCATCGTGATCGCACAGGGGCCGCCCATGCGCATTCAGTAAGGCGGCGCCTTGCGAGCCCGCTGCTCGCGCGCGGCCTCGGTCCACCAGGCGAGGTCATCCGCAAACCGGCCGAACGACCGCTCGAGCGCTTCGCCCGCGGGCCCGGTCGGCTTTGCGCTGGCATCCAGCGTCTGCGAAATCGGCCCGACCGCCAGCGTGCTCGACACGACGACCATGCCCATCTCCGACAGGATCGAATGCCACACGGTGCCCGAGCGGACGCCGGAAAAGCGTCCCGCCGAATAGCTCGCGATGGCAGCCGGCCGCCAGAACCACTCTTCGAGAAAGTGGTCGGTCAGGTTCTTCAGGCCCGGTTGCGGCCCCCAGTTGTATTCCCCGGTGACGAAGATGAAGGCATCGGCCGTGCGGATCTTTTCGGCCAGGGCTTCCATGGCTGCAGGTGCGGTGCCCTTGGGATATTCCTTGTACATGCGGTCGAGCATGGGCAGGTCGACCTGCTTCGCGTCGATCAACTGCGCATCGTCGCCACGCGCCCGGATGCCAGAGACGATGTAGTCCGCCAGCCGCACGCCCATGCGATCGGAACGGTACGAACCGTAGAAGACCAGGATCCTGTCGCTCATGGTTGTGGGCCTCGCGCTCAGGTGGGTGTTTCGAGCTTGTCTTGCGTCCGGGTCTCGAAATCGCCCGCGTCGTGGCGCTCGTGCAACTGGCTGCTTGGCTGGCCCCAGGCGCGGTTGACCATGCGGCCGCGCTGCACCGCCGGTCGTTGTGCGATCTCGTCGGTCCAGCGCAGCACGTTCTTGTATTCGCCCACCTGGAGGAATTCGCCCGACTCGTACAACTGCCCCTTGGCGAGCGTGCCGTACCAGGGCCAGACGGCGATGTCGGCGATGGTGTAGTCGTCGCCTGCCAGGTAGCGGCTCTCGGCCAGCCGACGGTCGAGCACGTCGAGCTGGCGCTTGACCTCCATGGCGAAGCGGTCGATCGCGTATTCGATCTTCGTCGGCGCGTAGGCATAGAAGTGCCCGAAGCCGCCGCCCAGGTACGGCGCGCTGCCCATCTGCCAGAACAGCCACGACAGGCATTCGGCGCGGACCGCCCGCTCGGTCGGCAGGAAGGCACTGCCGAACTTTTCGGCCAGGTACTGCAGGATCGCGCCGGACTCGAACACGCGAATGGGCGTGTCGCCACTGCGGTCCATCAGCGCAGGAATCTTGGAGTTCGGATTCACCGCGACGAAACCGCTGCCGAACTGGTCGCCTTCGCTGATGCGGATCAGCCAGGCGTCGTATTCGGCGCCAGCGTGGCCCAGCGCCAGCAGTTCCTCCAGCATCACCGTGACTTTCACACCATTGGGCGTCGCCAGCGAATAGAGTTGCAGCGGATGCCGCCCCACCGGCAGATCTTTCTCGTGGGTGGCGCCGGCGATCGGGCGATTGATGTTCGCGAAGCGGCCACCGCTTTCCTTGTTCCAGGACCAGACGGTGGGCGGCGTGTAGGCCGTGGTGCCATTCATGCGATGTGTTCCCCAGGAGTTGGACGGACGATGATCATTCTCTACGACTGCGCAACCGCACCCAGCCCGCGGCGCGCGCGCATCCTGCTGGCCGAAAAGGGCATTGCCCATGAGACCGTGCAGATCAACCTCGCTCATGGTGAGCAAATGGGCGATGCCTACCGCGCGATCAATCCGCAATGCACGGTGCCGGCACTGCGCACCGATGACGATGAAGACGGGTTGCTGCTGACCGACAACGCCGCCATCGCGGCCTGGCTGGAGGCCCGCTACCCGCAGCCACCGCTGATGGGCAGCACGCCGAAGGAAAAGGCCGAGATCGCCAGCTGGAACTGGCGCATCGAGTTCGAAGGCCTGCTAGCCATTGCCGAGACGTTGCGCAATGGCTCACCCGCCATGGCCGACCGGGCGCTGCCCGGCCCGGTGAACTACGCCCAGATACCCGAACTGGCGCAGCGCGGACTGGCGCGGGTGAATCACTTCTTCGAGACGCTGAACGAACGGCTGGCCGGCCGCGACTTCATCGCTGCCGACCGGTTAAGCATTGCCGACATCACCGCGGTGGTGGCGGTGGACTTTGCCCGCGTGGTGCGGGTCAAGCCCGGGGAGCAGCATCCCGAGCTGCTGCGCTGGCGCGCGGCCATGGCGCAGCGGCCGTCGATGTCGCGCTGAGCGGCAACAGAGCACTCGACCAGCCTGCGCCAAGAGGCGAACTCAAATAAGAGGCCCGAGTTCTACCTCGATAACGTGGAGCAGCCTGACTGGGCCAAGCTGCTGCCTTTCTTCAAGCAACATGTCATCCTGACAGTCAGCAAAGAGTGTGCGGCAATCGTCGGCCAAGTATGGAATACCTTGCTGCCAGACGATGCTCCAGTACGGGCTCTTGGTCGGTCCATGGTGACTCCCATCGCAAATGGTCGAGCAATCGAGATCAACACAAAGCTCCCTCGCCAATCGAAGTCCCAACTCGTACTGGTACCTATCACGCCCACCAATGGCCCATCCGTTGATGACGAACGGAAACTCGCTGGGGTTCGGCTCGATGGCGAGGGTGATATCGCCGCGAAACTCCGGATCCGCGAGATCGCCCCACCACACGCTGACGCCGGGTAGATGGCGCGCAAGCGCCCGCTCGACAGATTCGCGCGACGGTTCCCGGGAAAGGCCTATCCACATGGCCAAGGTCACAGCGACGGATCAATTGGAACGCGTTCGTCGACGAACGAACGCGCCCACGATCCCATGTCCGCTCAGCGCTCGATGGTCAGCGCCACGCCCATGCCGCCGCCGATGCACAGCGAGGCAATGCCCTTCTTGGCGTTCTGGCGTTGCATTTCATGCAGCAGCGTCACCAGGATGCGGCAGCCCGACGCGCCGATGGGGTGGCCGATGGCAATGGCGCCGCCGTTCACGTTAACCTTGTTCACGTCCCAGCCCATTTCGCGGTTCACGGCGCAGGCTTGCGCGGCAAAGGCTTCGTTGATTTCGAGCAGGTCGAGGTCGGCGGCCTTCCAGCCGGCGCGCTGCAGCGCCTTGGTCGACGCGGGCACCGGGCCCATGCCCATGATGGCGGGGTCGAGGCCGGCGGTGGCGTAGCTGGCGATGCGGCCCAGCGGCTTGAGGCCCAGCGCGGCGGCCTTCTTGGCCGTCATCACCATCACGGCGGCAGCGCCGTCGTTCAGGCCCGAGGCATTGCCCGCGGTCACGCCGCCGGCCTTGTCGAAGGCGGGGCGCAGGCCGGCCAGCACTTCGGCGCTGGTCTTGCGGTTGATGAACTCGTCCTGGTTGAAGATGAGCGGGTCACCCTTCTTCTGCGGAATGCTCACGCCGACGATTTCGTCCTTGAACTTGCCGGCGTCCTGCGCGGCGGCGGCCTTGGTCTGCGAGCCCAGCGCCAGTTCGTCTTGCGCGGCGCGGTCGATGCCGAACTTCTTGGCCACGTTCTCGGCGGTGATGCCCATGTGGTACTGGTTGTAGACGTCCCACAGGCCGTCCACGATCATGGTGTCGACCAGTTTCCAGTCGCCCATGCGCTGGCCGTTGCGCGAGTTGGGCAGCACGTGCGGCGCCATGCTCATGTTTTCCTGGCCGCCGGCAATGACGATCTCGCTGTCGCCCGTGGCCACGGCCTGCGCCGCCAGCATCACGGCCTTCAGGCCCGAGCCGCACACGGCGTTGATGGTGAGCGCCGGCGTTTCCTTGGTGCCACCGCCCTTGAGCCATGCCTGCCGCGCGGGGTTCTGGCCGGCACCGGCCGCCAGCACCTGGCCCATGATGGCCTCACCCACCTGGTCGGCCGTGAGGTTGGCACGCGCAATCACTTCCTTGATGACGATGGCGCCCAGCTCCGTGGCCGAGATGCCCGCGAGCGAGCCGCCGAATTTGCCGACCGCCGTGCGTGCGGCCGAAACGATGACGATGTCTTCCATGAGGTTCTCCGTTGAGGTGATTTGAAATCTGATGAAGGTGTGCGGGTCAGGCTCTTGCCTTGACGTAGCGGCCGGGCGCCGGCTCGGTGGCCTGGTAGGTCTTGCCCTTGCCGTAGGCCTTGGGCGCCGGCACCTGCTTGCCCGCGTGGCCCTTGAGCCATTGTGCCCAGTCGGTCCACCAGCTGCCGGGGTGCTCCTGCGCGCCCGTGAGCCATTCGGACTGTGTTTTCGGCAGCTTGCCGTCTTCCCGAATCCAGTGGCTGCGCTTGTTCTTCGATGGCGGATTGATCACGCCGGCAATGTGGCCCGATGCACCCATGACGAAGCGCTTCTTGCCCGGCAGCAACTGCGTTGATGCATAGGCGCCGCCGATGGGCACGATGTGGTCTTCGCGCGAACCGTAGATGTAGGCCGGAATGTCGATCTTGCCGAGGTCGATTTTTTCGCCGCACACCGTGAGCGCATTTGGCTTCGCGAGCTTGTTCTCGAGGTAGGTGTTGCGCAGGTACCAGGCATAGAAAGGGCCCGGCAGGTTGGTGGCGTCGCTGTTCCAGTACAGCAGGTCGAACGGTGGCGGGGTCTCGCCCTTGAGGTAGTTGCCGACCACGTAGTTCCACACGAGGTCGTTGGGCCGCAGGAAACTGAAGGTCGAAGACAGGTCCATGCCCGGCAGCAGGCCACCCTTGCCGAGCTGCATTTCGCGGTACGCCACCATCGATTCGTCCACGAAGATATCGAGGATGCCGGTGTCGCTGAAGTCGAGGAACGTGGTCAGCAGCGTGACCGACGCCGCCGGCTTCTCGCCGCGCGCCGCGAGCACGGCCAGCGCGGTGCTCAGGATGGTGCCGCCCACGCAGAAGCCCAGCGTGTTGATCTGCTTGCTGCCGCTGATTTCCTGCGCCACGTGGATCGCCTTGATGGCGGCGTTCTCGATGTAGTCGTCCCAGGTGGCCTTGTCCAGCGACTCGTCGGGGTTGCGCCAGCTCACCACGAACACGCGATGGCCTTGCGCATTCGCATAGCGGATCAGCGAGTTCTCGGGCTGCAGGTCGAGGATGTAGAACTTGTTGATGCAAGGCGGCACCAGCAGGAAGGGCCGCTCGTACACCTTGGCGGTGAGCGGCTTGTATTCGAGCAACTGGAACAGCTCGTTCTCGAACACCACGGCGCCTTCGGTGGTGGCCACGTTGCGCCCCACTTCGAAGGCGCTTTCGTCGGTCATGCTGAGGTGGCCCTGCTTGACGTCGTTCAGCAGGTTCTGGATGCCCTTGGCGATGCTCTCGCCCTGGCTGTCGATGGCTTTTTTCTGCGCTTCGGCGTTGAAGGCGAGCGAGTTGCTGGGCGACGAGGCCGCCATCCATTGCTCGACCGCGAAGCGCATGCGCGCCTTGGTTTTTTCATCGGCATCGATGGACTCGGCCATGCTGAGCATGGTGCGGCCGTTGAGCAGGTACACAGCGGCCGAGAAAGCCGCCAGCGGATTGCTACCCCAGGCTTCGCTGGCGAAGCGCTTGTCGCCCTCGGGCTTGGCGTGGAGGCCGTTGCGCCAGAGTTCGGAGGCTTCCGCGACGTACTGTTGCTGGATGGCCTGCAGCTTTTCGGGGGCAATGGAGAACTTGGGCATCTCGGGCATCTTGGCCGCCTGCGGCATCTGCCACAGCGGACTGCCGCCGACGTTGAAAGCCGTGCCTCCTTGCGTGGCGGACTGCTGGAAGGATTCCAGCGCCTGGGTCCATCCCTCTGAAAGTGCCTTCTGGAAGGGCGCGAATGCATCCGCCCCCGTCGCTTGTTGCTTCATCATGTCTCCTGGTCCTCGCCTGAGTCGAATCCGGATGGGTGCGTGTTTTGAGTATCCTGCATTCGCACGGCACCGACAACGCCGCTCTTTTCCCTTACCGACTGAAACCTGTTTTGTTCATCCATCTGATCGTCATCGGCTGGCTCTACGTTGTCGTGATGATGGCGGTGGCCGAAGCCACCAACACCACGGGCACCGTGCTGGGCGCCATCTTCACATTTCTTTTGTACGGATTGGCGCCGGTGGCACTGGTGGTTTACCTGATGGGAGCCCCGGCCCGCCGTCGCGCGATCAAGCAGCGCGAGGCCGAGGCGCAGGAAGCGGCACGCAGTGCAGCCGCTGCCAAGGCAGCGGCTGCACCCGTGGCGTCAGACCTTCCAGACCAGGGCGGCGAAACGTCCGCTGATGCCGTCGCGCCGGTGCGAAAAGAACCGTGACGGGTTGGCGACGGTGCACCAGCCGTCGCTGCCGTCGTTGCCGTAGACCGCGTCGACGCCAGCCGTGCGCAGCCGCTGGCGGGCCAGCGCGGGCAGGTCGGCCAGCCATTTGCCGGGCGCCGGCGCAGGCAAGAAACAGGCTGCGGCTTCGGGCGCGTGGGCCTCGAAAGCGGCCTTGACTTCGGGGCCGACCTCGAAGGCCTTCGGGCCGATGCACGGCCCCAGCCACGCTATGACTTTGCTAGCGCCATGCGTTGGACCCGCTGCCGATTCGGGCATGAAGCTTTGGGCAGTCTGTTCGAGCACGCCACCGGCAAGGCCGCGCCAGCCGGCGTGGGCAGCGGCCACCCGCTCGCCCGCCTCGTCGGTGAAAAGCACAGGCAGGCAATCAGCAACCATGATCGTGCAGGCCAGGCCGACGGCCGTGGCGGTGCAGGCATCGGCCGCTGTGCCGTCGCGCACGATGTCTTGATCGGCATCAAGCGCCACGACGCCGGTGCCGTGCACCTGCTGCAGGAAGACCGGCCGCGCGCCGATGGCCTGCCGCAGACGATCGCGGTTCGTGGCCACATCCGCCGCCAGGTCACCCACGTGATCGCCCAGGTTCAGGCTTTCGTAGCGCCCCAGCGAAACACCGCCATCCCGTGTGGTGCACACGGCCCGCACGTTCGGCGGCGTCGGCCAGTCCGGCACGAGCCAGTGCGCGTCCATGGTGGCGGCGCTCAATCAGGCTTCCGCGTCGGGCGCCTGCGAGGGCTGTGCGCGCTGGAAGGCATCGAGTTCCATGCAGGCTTCGAAGGCGGCCATGCTGCGCGGCAGGCCGCTGAAGTCGCAGTCGAAGCGGCGGCCGTTGAAGACCTGCGGCACCAGGCAGCAATCGGCCAGGGTCGGCGTGTTGCCGTAGCAGAAGGTGCTGCCGGGGTACTGCTCGAGCTGGCGCTCGAAGGCCAGCATGCCGTCGCGCACCCAGTGGCGATACCAGGCGTTCTTGGCTTCGTCGTCGAGCTTCAGGTCCTTCACGAGGTACTTGAGCACGCGCAGGTTGTTGAGCGGGTGGATCTCGCACGCAATGGATTGCGCCAGCGCGCGAACATGGGCACGGCCCACGGGGTCGCTCGGCAGCAGCGGCGGCTCGGGGTGCGTTTCGTCGAGGTACTCGATGATGGCCATCGACTGCGAGAAGCGCTCGCCCTCGTCTTCGAGCAGTGGCACCAGCTTGTCGGCCGAGAGATTGGCGTACGGGCCGGTGCGGTGGTCGCCGCGCGCGATGTGCACGGGAACGTAGTCGAAATCGAGGCCCTTCAACTGGAGGGCGATGCGCACGCGGAACGAGGAGGAGGAGCGGAAATAGTTATGCAGCTTCATGATTTCCCAAGCATAGCGCCCGTCATGAGCGCGCAACAGCCGGCAGCACGCAACGCAGGTCGTGCAGGCCAGCCTTCGGGGTGGTGGCGTCGCGCCATTCTTCGAGGATGCGCAGGGCCGCCGCTTCCTCCCGGGAGGCGATGCCGATGCGCCAGGGGCCTGTCTCGCCAGGGGCTTGCCCGGGTGGGTGGTCGTGTCCCTCGCCGTAGGGACGGCCTTCGGAGCAGGCCTTGCAAAGAATCTGCATGCTGGTGCTCCAGTTCTCGGCGCTGCCGCCGGTCGCCTTGAAGCGCTCGATCAGCGCGTCGATGTCCGCGCTTGTCGCATCCTCGATCGAGACCTCGTAGGTCGCGTAGTCGGAGGGGGCAATCAGCTCCAGCGCATCGAACACCGGTACCTCGCGCTCACCGCGCAGGCGGTAGCCGTTGGCCGCGCCGTCGTGCAGCACGAGGTCGCCGTAGCGGTGTCCGCAGGCGGGCGTCGGCACGTTGCGCAGGATGGCGCGCGCCGGATCGATGCGGTCCGACCAGACGACCTCGCTGGCTTCGTCGCCATGCACGCGGATCGGTGTGAGGCCGATGAAGAAGTCGACCGGCCCGTCGCCATCGGGCACGCCGACGCCGTACCGCTGCCACGCGCGCCGCGCCGTGGCCCAGTCGCCCAGCGCCGTGGCGGCAATGCCGAGGTTCCACAGCGCGCCTTCGTTGCCGGGGTCGCGGCGCACCGCTTCGGCGTTGGCGGCCAGTGAGGCGGCCCAGTCGCCGCGGTACTTGTGAATCAGGCCGGCATTGAACCAGGGCACGGCCCACTGCGGATGGGCCTGGCCTGCCTGCAGATAGGCGTGCAGCGCGCCGTCCTGATCACCCTCCTCGTCGCGCTGGCGACCGAGTTCGTTGAGGGCGGTGGCTTTGCCGGCTTTACCGAGTCGAAGGGGCATGGTGAAAGAGAGAAAGGAACGAAGAACGGCACGGGGCGTCTATTGTGGTCCGCCCGCCGATCCCGGTGCGCCACCGAGGCAACCGCGCCCTGCCTCTGGCACACTGCCGGTCTCCCCCACAGGTTTCGCTGACAAAGGACACGTCGCAATGGCTTCCGAGTTTGTTTTCGCCCCGCCCGCCACGGTTTCGATTCCGGTGGTCGGCCAGCCGGCCCGCTTTCCGGTGCACCGCATTTATTGCGTGGGCCGCAACTACGAAGATCACGCCAAGGAAATGGGCTTCACCGGCCGCGAGCCGCCCTTCTTCTTCATGAAGCCCGCCGACGCGGTGGTGGTGGTCGATGCGGGCCAGACCGGCACCATGGCCTATCCCACGCTCACCAAGAACCTGCACCACGAGATCGAACTCGTGGTCGCCATCGGTACTGGCGGCAAGAACATCTTGGCAGCGGACGCGCACAAGCACATCTACGGCTACGCCGTCGGCCTAGACATGACGCGCCGCGACCTGCAGGGCGAAATGAAGAAACAGGGCCGCCCCTGGGACATCGGCAAGAGCTTCGAGCAAAGCGCGCCCATCGGCCCGATCGTGCCCGTGGCACAGGCCGGCGATGCCGAAAAGGCAGAAATCTCCGTGCAGGTCAACGGCACCGACCGCCAGCGCAGCAACGTGAGCAAGCTGATCTGGAACGTGGCCGAAACCATCGAACACCTCTCGGCCGCCTGGGAGCTGCAACCCGGCGACCTGATCTTCACCGGCACGCCCGAAGGCGTGGCCGCCGTGGTGGCCGGCGACACCCTGGTGGGTGAAGTGGCGGGCCTGCCGAAGCTGACCGTCAAGGTCGTCTGAAGACCCACGACGAAGACGGCCACATGCTCCTGCGCGTACCCATCAAGCATTGCAAGAACTGCGGCACCGCGGTGGTCTACCGTATTCCGGACGACGGTGACACCAAGCCGCGTGCCGTCTGCCCGGCCTGCCACACGATCCACTACGAGAACCCGCTGAACGTGGTGGGCACCATCCCCGTGCTGGGCGACAAGGTGCTGCTGTGCAAGCGCAACATCGAGCCGCGCTGGGGCAAGTGGACGTTGCCGGCCGGCTTCATGGAGCTGGAGGAATCGACCGCCCAGGGCGCCGCCCGCGAGACGACCGAAGAAGCCGGCGCCAATTTCGAGATGGAAAGCCTGTTCGCGGTGATCAGCGTGGTGCGCGTGGGCCAGGTCCACCTGTTCTACCGTGCCCGCCTGCTCGACGACCGCTTCGATCCGGGCCACGAGACCATCGAGGCGAAGCTCTTCACCGAGGCAGAAATTCCCTGGGACGAGATCGCCTTTCGCACCGTGCGCGAAGCGCTGGAGCGTTTCTTCGAAGACCGGCGGCGCGGCAGTTTCGACCGCGTGCACGAACTCAGCATCGTTTGACGACATCCATGAACAAGACACTCCGCGCCACCCTCCTCTATGGCGCCAGCCTCGGCTTTGCGCTGGCGGCGTCGGCGGCCAAGGGGGAAACGGTGGGCGAAGTCGACACCGCCTTCAAGCTCATCGGCCCCGACCACAAGATCGTGATCGAAGCCTATGACGACCCCAAGGTCAGCGGCGTGACCTGCTACGTTTCGCGCGCCAAGACCGGCGGGCTGGCCGGCGCCTTCGGCGTGGCCGAGGACAAGGCCGAGGCCTCCATCGCCTGCCGCCAGGTCGGCCCGGTCAGCATCACGCAGCCGCTGCCCAAGCGCGAGGAGGTCTATAGCGAACGGCTGTCGGTGCTGTTCAAGCGCCTGCGCGTGGTTCGCATGGTTGATGCCAAGCGCAACACACTGGTCTACCTGACCTACTCCGACCTGCTGATCGACGGCTCGCCCAAGAACAGCGTGACGGCGGTGCCCATCGACCGTGGCACGCCGATCCCGCTCAAGTAACAGCAGCGCTCAATGGCCCTTCGCGCAAGGTTCTTCTGGAAGGGTCGGCGCACGAGTTTGCTAGCATCGTCCGGTTGGCACGCCCTGCGCGCCAAGCCGAAGGAACCCTCCCCAACGAATCCGTTCCAACACAGCGCCATGCACCTTCAGACTTTTGTTTTCCGTTCCGCCGCCGCAGCGCTGATGGCCGCGAGCCTCGCAGCCTGCACAACGGTCGATCTCACGCCCCAGCGCACCGGCCCTGGCGTAGCGCCACCCGCGCAGCGCCAGGCCCTGTTCATCCGGCCCGCGGGCGGCAGCGTCATCTCGCGCTTCGACGGCGTGAGCAACAAGGGCATCGACATCGCCGGCAACCTGGGCGATGCAGTCGTCGCCTCGGCCGATGGCCGCGTGGTGTACGTGGGTGGCGAGCTGCCGGCCTACGGCAACATGGTGATCGTCAAGCACAACGAGACCTACCTCACCGCCTACGCCCACCTGAGCGCCATCCTCGTGAAGGAAAACGCGGTGGTGCGCCAGGGCGAAAAGATCGCCGAGATGGGCAAGAGCAACGCCGACCGCGTGAAGCTGCGCTTCGAGATCCGCAAGAACGGCAACGCCGTCAATCCGGAGCCCTACCTCAACGGGCTGCTGCAGCAGTAGCCCTTTCTCTCCTCCCCTCGGCAAAAAGCCCCCTTCCGAGGGCTTTTTCAATGCGTCGGATGCGTCATCAGTTCTGATCGCGAACCACGATGTCGCGCCAGTTCACGTCACGCGTGCTGACATACATGTTCCGGTAGGCGAACGGACCCGACACGAGCGGCAGATTGAAGGTCTTCGACGCGGCACCCGCGGTCGATGGCGCCACGTCGGACTGGTCCTGCGATCCGGTGGAAGGGCCCGTCATCAGGTTCAGGAAGAACTCCGCAGAAAAGCCGGGGTTCAGGCCCGTTGCACTGACCGTGAAGTCACCCCCACCGTTGTAGGAAGCCAGGGCCGGCGAGGTCGTGAAGCTCGGGAAGGCAACGGCGGAAGTTTCCGCCAGCGTGAGCGGACGGCCGTGGAAGCGGTGCTTGTAGACGATGTCGAAGCCGCCGCGCTGCGCGATCGTCACGCCGTCGCTCTTGTACGCCGTGAATGTGTACTCGGGGCTCGCGGGAATCGCAGCGATATCGCTCTCGGCCATTGCCACGAACCCTGGGGGCAGGTTGCTGCAGTTCGACGCCAGGTAGAAGAAATTGTTGTTGCTGGAACCCTGCAGGAACCAGAGGCCTCCGCTCGATGGGCGCATATGGCGCAGGCCGGCCGAAGGAAGCCCCGGCCCGGTCACGACCACCGAAGCGACGTTGCCGCTGTTGCCCGTATCCAGGTCCTTGATGGAGAACTGGAGCGCGGAGCTCACGCAGCCCGTTGCGTTGTCCTTGATGGCCTGAACGTGCGGATTGAGGTCCAGCACGCGCCCGTCGCCGCGCAGCCGCCAGGTGCCGTCCGTGCCCTTCACGATCTGCATGCCCTGGTTGTTGCTGAAGGCCACGCCGTTCTTGTCCTTGTGCGTGAATTCGACAAAGGCGCGCGGGCTCTGGTTGTTGGCGTCGATGGTGTAGTTGATCTTCTGGATCACCACATCCGCGAAGCTGGCGCCGACGAGGTTCACGTCCGCCGCCGATTCATTGACGAAGTCGGCCGCGGTCATGTCGGAAGAACGGAAGTCGTAGGCGCCGGTGACAGGGTCCGTGCTCGTCAGCAGCGGCGTCAGTTCGGCCGGCGACGGCAACCCATTCGCGAACTTGCCCACGTAGTCCGACAGCACCTTGCGGATCAGCGTGATGTCGTCCGCCGCCGTGGCCATGCCATCGCCGCTCAGCGGTGTGGTCGCGGTTTCGGCGGCGGCCTTCACGGCCAGGTCGTCCACCAGTTGCTGCTGCGTCACGATGTTGGTGATGGTTGCCACGTTGGTCACCGGGTCCACGCTCACGCGCAGCACGTCCAGCGCCTTGTCCAGTGCGCTCGACAGCGGCGTGAAGGCGGTGCGCAGCAGGTCGATGCTCGCGTCCACGCCCATGGCCAGCAGCACCGGCAGCAGCTTGGCCTTCAGGCCTTCGGACTCAGCCTTCAGCTCGGCCGCCGTCAGCGAGCCGAAGTCGCCGCTGTCGAAGTACTTGTCGGCCAGCCGGCCCGCGATGTTGGCCACCACGAGGTCGGTCAGCGGCGTGATGTTGATGGTGCCGTTGGCATCGGCGGGGGTGGCCGCCGAGTGGATCACCGTGCGCTGGCCGCCCACCGTGCCTTCGGCGCGAAAGACGAAGGGCCCGGTCATGCCGGTCACGTCGACCTTGTAGCTGCCGTCGGTCGACAGCGGCACCGTCTTGGTGGCGCCCTTCGCGTCCTTCACGGTCACGCTGCCCGACAGCGGCAGGCCGGCGGCCGCCGTGCCCGAGAAGCCCTGGGCCACGGCCGGCGGATCGCTCGCCGGCGGGGTGTTGCCCCCGCCGACGGGAAAGCCGGCGAACTCGCCGCCGCCGCCGCCTCCGCCCCCACCGCAGGCGACGAGCGAGATCAGGAGCGCCACGGCGCATGCGCAGCGCGTCGTCTTGTAGAACTGGTTCGAAGCAGCCGGGGTCGCAGAATTTGTTTTCATGGAGGGTTCTGGATGAAGGAGGTCAAACAAAAGAATCAACTCGTCACACGAGCGTGGCGATTCTTCGATGACCCCCTCCTGCCCACCATCCCCTTTTTTATGGATGCCGCCGCACAGCTTGTTGTGAATGCATTGCCCCATCGGCCATTCATCAGGCATTCATGATCCCTTCAGCTTGCGCCCCGGATGCGGCACTAAGCTTTGCGCCACCGAGGCCGGGCACCTTTTGCAGCCCGCCCTCGAAACGGAGAAGAATTTTGCGTCTGCTTGTTTGGGGCGGTATGTTGGCCTTGTTATGCCTTGCCGGTTGCGAGACCAATCGCCACAGCCGGGATCGGGACTACGAGTACTACGGCGCCCCGCCCTCGCGCCCCTACTACGAGTCCGAGCGGGAGTCGCCGCCTGCCCGCGACAGGCCAAGGCTCAGCGACATGCAGCAACGCGCCTTCGACAACTGCATCGTGCTGCCCACCCACCTCGACCGCGCCAGGTGTCGTGCGACGGTCATGTCGACCGTTCGCTAAAGCAGGCTCTCGGGCACCAGCGGTGCCAGCAGCTCCAGCTTCCAGCGCGCCCAGAAATGCGTTTCGGGCTCGGTGTGCAAGATGGTGTCGGCCGCATCCCCCGCAGCCGGGCTCACCCATTCGATGGCACCGCTGGGCCCCAACTGCAACTGGTAGGCACCGTCCAGCCGGATGAAACCGATCAGGCTGGTGAGCTGCTGCGCAATCTGCGGGCTGAAGATGAAGAGGCCGATCTCGGTGTTGTGCAGCATCGAGCGTGGGTCGAAGTTCATCGAGCCGATGAACACGATCTTGCGGTCGATCACCGCCGACTTGCCGTGCAGCCGCCCGCTGGCCGAGCCGTACATGCCGAAGCGCTTGGTCTGCTCCACCCGCTTGGGGCTCAGTTCGTACAGCTCCACGCCCAGCCGCAGCATCTGGGCGCGATAACGGCGGTAGCCGATGTGCACCAGCGATTCGTCGGTGGCCGCCAGCGAGTTGGTCACGATGCTGTAGCTCACGCCGTTGCCGCGCACGAGGCGGATCGTCTCCATGCCGCCGCGCCCCGGAATCAGGTAGGGCGTGGTCTGCATGATCTCGTTCTCGGCGCCGCGCAGGTAGCGCTGCAGGTTGTAGAGCACGCTGTCCTTCGACTCGTCGGCGGGCAGGCCGCGCCCCTCCTCCGTGGGCGCGAGCGCCTTGTCCGGCGGATCGGCATAAGCCTCGGCACGTGCCCAGGTGAGCTTGAGCACACGCGCGTCCAGGTCCTTGGCGAGCGGGTTGTTGCCCAGCAGGTCGGTGGAGTCCGGCTCCTCGGGATGCAGTTGCGCCGGCCCGGTGGTCAGCCGGTCGAAACGCTCGCGCAGTTGCTGCGGTGTTTCGCTGCCCGAGGCCACCAGCGACTCGATCGGATAGACGTACGGGCTGTTCCAGTACATGTCGAACAGCGACGACAGCTTGGGCACCACGGCGCCCGCCACCAGCGTGTCGATGTCGATGAAGTTCGAGCCCCCGTCGCGCAGGAAGTACTCGTTGGCCATGTTCCGCCCGCCCATCACCGCCACCGTGTTGTCCACCACGTACAGCTTGTTGTGCATGCGGCGGTGGATGCGGTCGAAGTCCAGGAAGGACGCGGCCAGGCGCGTGCCGAAGCGGTCGCGCCCCGCGGGGAACGGGTTGAACAGCCGCACCTCGACATTCGGGCGCGAGGCGAAGCTGGTGAAGAGCGGATCGGCGCCGGCGGTATAGAGGTCGTCCACCAGCAGCCGCACGCGCACGCCACGGTCGGCCGCGTCGCCCAGCGCGCGCAACAGGTAGCGCCCGGTCTCGTCGTTCTGCACGAGGTAGTACTGCACGTCGATGGAGCGCTGCGCGCGGCGTGCCAGTTCGATGCGCGCATGCAGCGAAAACTGGGGCATCGGCAGCAGGCGAAAGCCGCTCAGCGGTTCGCCGGGCGGCGCTGCC
This sequence comes from Variovorax sp. PAMC26660, assembly GCF_014302995.1. Classification (NCBI taxonomy): domain Bacteria; kingdom Pseudomonadati; phylum Pseudomonadota; class Betaproteobacteria; order Burkholderiales; family Comamonadaceae; genus Variovorax; species Variovorax sp. PAMC26660. Next base: position 5,488,494 of record NZ_CP060295.1, on the reverse strand, counting down.
GCCTGCACGAGGCGGCCGAGCGTGGTGTCTGCGCCGTTCGTGATTGCCGTCGAAGGCTTGCGCTGCACGTCGGTGGGCAAGCCTGCGCAACCGGCCAGGAACAAGGCTGCGATGCCGAACAGCAGCCACGCCAGCCACCGGGCATGCGGTTTGTCGGCCCGGTCCTGGAGGTTCGGCATGGAGACGATGGCGGTGCGGCGCAAGAGAAGAAAACGTGGGGTGGCGGTTTCTACCATGCGCCCGCCGAACACGCTGCGGGCCGCGGGCCCGGTGTTGCGGGCACGCCGAATGCCTCCGGTTCATGGAGGAAAAAAGCAGTGAATCAGTGCTCCCGCGCCGGCCCCCATTGCCGCACGAAATGGCCCGCGCGCAACGTGGCGCGCTCGACCGCCGCGTCCCAAGAAAGCTGCTGGGTGATCACCAGCGCGCAGCGCGGAATGCCGCTCAGGCTCAGCTCGGCGATGCCGGCGTAAGTGCCGCTCGGCGTTCGCTTGAGCTCGATCCAACACTTCCAGCCTGCTGGTACTGCGATGTCGAGCCTTGCGGTGTCCATGGTGGAGTCACCGTAATCCTTTTATTTGCAAATATCAATAATTTGATTCCTAAGTATTACTTTTCGCCAATTTATGCCGCAATCTGCCGGCCTAACGGCAGATGCATCAGCGCCTGCCGCAGCGTGGTGTCCACGCGCCGCAGCGACAGCCCATGCCGCACCGCCACCTCCTGGCGCGTCAGTTCATGCACGCGCAGGGCGACCAGAATGTCCTGGTGCCGGTTCGGCAGCCCCCGCATCGCGCGCTCGACCGCCTTCAGGTCGGAGCGTGCCTCGGCGATCAGCTCCGGGCCTGGCGCCTGGTCGACGAGGTGTTCGAGCGTGTCTTGCGCATCGCTGGCGTACTGCCAGGGGCGGTCGGCGCGCACGCGGTCCATCGCGGCGTTGCAGGCCACGCGGTAGATGTAGGCCACCGGGCTCTGCACGGAGGCCGCATACGCCGCGTCGGCCAGGCGCAGCCACGCGTCGTGCAGGCCCTCGGTGGCTGCATCGGCGCAGCCCAGGTGCCGCGCGAGCCGCCGGTGCAACTGCGCGTAGTTCGCCACCAGCAGCGCCTGGAAATCCGGTGGCGCGGCAACGGCGGCAGCTCCCCCTGCGGCATCACCGCAGGGCACACAAGAGAACGACATCATGGCGGCGACGTCGTCGGCTAGCGTCCGCGCGGCAGGCCGCGGCGCTCGTTCTCGCTCAGGCGCGCGATCTGCGCGTCGGTCAACGCACCGTGTCCCACCATCTGGATGAAGCCTGACGAGTCGTAGCTCGCCTGTTCCGCCGGCTTGCGCCTGACTTCGCCGGCACCCGGCGCACCGCCCGCGGACTCGTCGCCGAAGCCCAGCACGCGCACGGTGAACACCGACGGCAAGGCCTGCCGCTGTGCCGCGCGATCGCGCTGCATCGCGTCCTGCGCCGCTGCCGACGCCTGCGAGGCGGCCGCGCTGGCGTTGGTCAGCGCGCCGACGTTCACCGACGCGACCACCGGCAGCCCTGTGCTCTTGCCCTGCACCGCCACGTTGTCGGCGTTCACGATCTGCAGTGCCGCCAGGTTCACGTTGCCCGACACGCGGATGCCTGCCTCGCCCGCATCGATGGTGCCCAGCGGCGCGATCAGGTCGATGTCGCCGGCCGGCACTTCCGGAATCGGGTTCAGCGTGGCAATGCCCGCGCCCGTGCTCGGCACGTCAGACGACAGCACCACGTTGCCCCAGCGGTCGTACACGCGCTTGGGCGGCGTGTAGACCAGCGTGGTCTTCGAGCCCCGGCCGGCGTTGATGTCGCCCTCGGCCGACCAGCCCAGCACACTGCCGCCGAAGGTGGTCATGATCCGGCTCTGGCCCAGCAGGATGCTGCCCAGCGAATACAGCGAGATGTCGCCCGCGCCCTGGGTGATGACGCCCGGAATCAGCGTGCCCACCGCCTTGGGCGCCGCGCCCTCGATGCCGAACACCTGCCGCCCGCCCGGCGTGAGCAGCGCGATGTCGCCGCCGAACAGGGTGTTGATGCCGGCCGAACCGAACATCGTGATGTCGCCCTTGTAGCGGGTGCCCGGGAACAGCGACGCGATGGTGTTGCGCCCGCGCAGGTAGCTGCCGTAGCGCACGCCGTTCTCGTCGTTGTATTCGCGCCCGCCTTCCTTCAGCTCGGCGAAGTACACGCCGCGCAGGTAGCTGCGCTGCTGCTCGGGCGGCAGTGCGTTGAAGAAGGCGAGCGCCTCCTGTGCACCGCCATTGCCGCCGTAGCCCTGCGAGGCTTCGAGCCAGTTCACCAGGTACAGCTGGCTGGCCTGCCTGTAGTCGTTGGCCAGCACGCGGCGCGGCTTGCCGGCTTCCGCGTCCAGGCTGGCCTGGCGTTGCGCCATCCAGGCCGCCGCGCCCGCCTCGTCGCCGCTGTAGCCGTGCTCGGCGCGCAGCCAGTCACCCAGCTTGAGCTTGCCGTGGTAGTTCTTCACCACCTTGCCGGCCTGGTCGGCCAGCGGCTGGCCACTCTGCATCAGGTTGGCCGGGTCGAGGTAGCGCTGTGCGAAGCCCGCGTAGTCGGGCCCGCCGGCGCCCACGCCGGCCAGCATCGCGATGCTCGCGCCGGGCCGGCTGTCGCCCGGCACCACCGGCCCCAGGCTGCTGACCGAGGCCGTGCCGTCCATGCGGATGTCGCGGCCCGCCGTGATCTCCAGCGTGCCGGGGCCGGCCACGTTGAAGGTGCTGAACAGGATGTCGCGGCCCGCCGAGATCACCGAGATGTCGCCCGGCTTCTGGTGCACGAACAGGTTGCCGGTGCTGCGGAAGCTAGGCATCTTGTAGCCATTCACGATGTCGGCCCCTCCGATCGGCGTGCCGCTGGAGACGATGTCGCGCCCGGCCATCATCCACACCGGCTGTGCGCCGTCGTACCAGGTCTGGCCCGCGCGCATCTCGTCCTCGGTCGTGAAGCGCATGATGCGCCCGCTGCTCACGCCGACCAGGTCGCCGCGCACCGCATAGAAGCGCGCCGGCCCGGTGCCCACCGCCTCGCCCGACACCGTGTCGGCGCCGAATGCGAACAGCGGGCGGCGGTCGGCGTCTTGCAGGCTGTTGCCGCCCGAGAGGTTGCCGAAACCCGTGCCGTCGATGGCCGTGCCGGTGAAGGCCGGATGCAGCGGTGTCGCCAGCGCCGCGGCCGCCGCGCCCGACTGGCTCACGGTATTGCCGCCCGCGTAGATCGAGTCCCTGGCCAGGAACTCCAGCCTGCCGTTGGCCGCTGGCGCCAACAGCAGCGCAGTGCCGGTGCCGGTGTCGATGGCGGTTGCCGAGTCGCCATAGAAGAGCGAGCCGCTGGCGGCCACCGCGCTGAGGATCGAGGGATACACATACGCGGAGTCGGTCGCGGCGATGCCCGTGCCGCCTGCCACCGGAACGAGGTTGCCGCCCGCGCCGAAGAGGTTGATGGCGGTGTTCGGCGTCCACAGGCTGAACCAGCTCCTGCCTTGGCCCGACAGGCCGTTCGCGCTGAACGGCGTGGCATTGGGAAAGTTCTCGCGCGTCGGGTCGATCACGCCCTTGACCACCAGGTCGCCGCGCGTGCTCAGCGTGTAGTTCGCGTCTCCCGGCGCCAGCACGATGCCGCCTTGCGCCATCCCGCGGGTCGCGGTGTAGGGGTCGTAGGCGCGGGTCTCGCGCGGCGACTGCTGCACCGAGTAGGTTCCGAAGGTCAGGGGCAGGCTGCCGATGCTGCCGGCCTGCAATTGCACATCGCCCCGCAGATTGACGACCACGCCGTTGAGCGCGGCGTCGACGTCGCCGCCACTCCCCTGCAAGAACGGACGATCGAGCGAATTGAGGGCGCCGCCTACACGCAGTTGCACGTCGCCGCCCCCTGTCAGGCTCAGGCTGCCGTCGGCCAGCACGCGGCCAGTGCCGCCCACCGCCAGCACGAGGCCCTGGCTGCGCCGGTTGTCGGTGAAGCCCTCCAGTTTTGCGCCACGCAGCGTCTGCGTGCCCGCGTTGCCGCCCACGTCCACGCGCAGGTCGCCACCGCCCAGCGTGCCGAAGCCGGTGAAGCCGAGCAACTTGTCGGCCACACCCTTGCCGACGCCCGCATAAGAGCCGAAGTTGATCCACCACGCCGTGGGCTGATCGTTTGCGCCGCCGAAGGTGCCGCCCGTGCCCTGGCGCCACAGCCAGTTGCCGATGGCACTGCTGTCGAACCCGGTGTCGGCGGGATTTGGCCGCCCCGCGCCGGAGTCTGTCCGCCTCAGCATGATGTCGCCACTCAAGTCGCCACCGGCCTTGAGCGTCAGGTTGCCGCCGGAAGCCGGATACCAGGCGCGCGCCAGGCTCTGCGCACCGCCGTTGACGAACTTCTCGTAAGCGCCGTCCACATCGTTGAGCACCGTGCCGTTGGGTCCCACCGCACGCGGCAGGTTGTAGGGGTCACCGGCCCGCGCGGCCTGCGACGAAGCGCCGGCCGTGTACACGCCGAACAGCGAGTCCATGCGCAGGTTGCCGGCTGCCAGCAGGTCGAGATCGGCCGCACCGGTGCGCACCACGCTGAAACGCACGCTGGCTGGCGTGGGTGCGTATTCGGGCTTGTTGGCGGAAACGCAGTATTCCGGCGAACTCATGCAGAAGTCGTCCACGTTGCCGACAACTTGCGGATCGACCGGATCGCCCACCTTGACCGTCACCCCGCTCTGCGCCAGGTCGTCCGCTGCTTTCTGCGACCAGCCCCAGGCGCTCTTGAGCACGCAGTAGGCCGGCGTATTGGCGCAGAGCGATTCGATCGTGCCCGCGCCCATGTCCTCGAGCCACTTCGCGTCGATCGGCTCGCCGGCCTTGACCTCGATCCCGAGGGAGCCAAGGTCGTCCTGCGCGAACTGGGTCCAGAGCTGGGCGCCCTTGGGCGGCAGCAGCTTGCCGAACAGCCCATAGTGGCTGTCCGCCAGCCGCAGGTTGCCCTGGCCCGCCGCCGGATGCACTTGCACGATGCGGTTGTCGGCCGCGTCCAGGTCCGCGCCGGCCAGCAGCCGCACCGACCACGACTGAGAGCCCTCGGGCAGCATCGCCGCCGCGGCCCACAACCTGCCGGCACCGTCCGGACGAAGGTTCACCGAGGCCACGCCGTCGGGCAGCTTGATGTTGGTGCCTGCCGGCAACACCGCGCCCAGCGGCAGCGTGACGGCACCGTTCATCACGTACTTCGTGCCGTCGCCGGGCAGCGGCACGCCCTTGGGCCACACCACGCCGGACAGCGTCGCATTCGACGGCAGGCGCATGCCGGCCCCCAGGCGCGTGCCCACCGGCAGCGTCACGCTGGTGCCGCCCACGATGCTTCCCGCCGCATACAACAGTGCACCCGAGGCGTCGCGCACGTCGGCGCTCAGCACGGTGCCCACCTTCAGTTCGAGCGGCGCGGCCAGCACGCTTGTCGTCGGAATCAACTGGCCGGCCCCGAAATCCATCGGCCTGATCGGCAAGTCGTAGTTCAGGGTGACACCGGCCTCGAAGACGGTGCCGTCGGCCAGCACCACGCCGCCGCGCGGCACCACGACATCGCCGCCCAGCAGGTTGGTGCCGGGCAGCAGCAGCCAGCCACCGTCGTCCTGCGTGGCGGGTGGGGGCATGAAGCCGTCGTTGATGCTGCCGAATATGTCGAGGTTGCCGCCCGCGCGGATGGCCAGCTTGCCCACCTCGCCCGAGCCGTACACGCCGGTCTTCTGCGCATGCGGGTTGGCACTGGCATAGCGGTAGCCCGACAGGTCGATGTCGCCCTGCACCACCATGTCGCCGTCGGGTGTCTTGCTGACGATTTCCACGCCGGGGCGCAGATGGAAGGCGTCGGCATAGCGCGCGTTGTTCAGGCCCGCGAGCTTGCCGTTCATCAGCGCGGTGTTGGCCAGCGCGTTGTCGATGAAGGCGGTGCTCTGCAGGTGCTTGGCATCGAGGTAGGCCTGGTCGATGACCTGGTAGGGCCGGCCGGTGGCCGCCGCATCGGTGCCGAAGCGCGCGTCGTCGTAGCGCCAGGTGCCGTTCACCGCGATGGAGCGCGCACCGTCGATGGCAATGCTGCCGCTGGCGTCGATGCGGATGTCGCCGCTGGTCTCGCCGGTGCGGCCCGCGTTGAGCTCCAGCGTGCCGCGCGCCATGCCGTCGTTCTGGCCGGGCTCGCCGCCCACCTTGGCGTTGGTGCCGTGGCGCAGGTCGATGCGCGCGCCCGAGCCCAGCGTGAGCTGCCCGTTGTGCGACGTGAGCTCCACCATCGCGCGGTTCGGCGAATCGATGATCTTGCCGTGGCTGTCCACGCGCAGCGTGCTGCCGTGCGCGTCGAGCACCGCGCTGCCGGCCAGCGTGAGGTTGTTCTTCGCGGCCAGGCTGATGCGGCCCACGCGCTCGCCGCTGGCGTCGATGGTGCCGGTCACGGTGAGGCTGCCGTTGTCGAGCGACACGTTCACCTCACCGGCCTTCAGGCCGTTGCCGATGGCCAGGTCGCCCTGGCGCAGCTGGAAGCTGCGCGCGCCGAACACGCCGCCATCGTTCAGGCGCTGGTTGAGCGCCGCGAACTCGGCGTCGCCGAGTTGCCGCGCGCGCACTTCCACGCTGCCCGCAAGGAACGGCACCAGCGTGCCGCCCGCGTCGTAGCGGCCGCTGCTCGCGCCGAGGATGCGGCCCTGCAGGTCGACCGTGCCGGCCGCATCGTCGAGCGCCATCGCCTTCAGCGTGCCGGCGCGGTTGTTCTGCGCCGAGATGTCGATCACCGAGCCCGCCGCCTGCCGCAGGTTGCCGTGCAGGCTTTCGAGCACCAGGTCGCCGCCGGCGCTGTACTTGGTGACGTCGTTGAACGGCACCTTGCGGCCGGCCAGGTCGAGCACCGCGCGATCGGTCAACGTAAGGTCGCGCTCGGCGCTCACCGTGAGCTTGCCGCTGGGCAGCGCGACGGCCGTGTCGAGCGTCACGTCGTGCCCGCGCAGGCTCAGTTCGGCGCCCAATGCAGCATCGCCGGTGGCCGCCGCCGCTGTGCCCGTAGGTGCGGCCACGCGCAGGCTGCCGCCGGCCGTGATGCGGTTCACTGAGCCTGCTTCGCCCGTCAGCAGCGGCGCCACGATGCTCAGGTTGCCGCCGCTGTACGCGTAGCCCTTGCCCGCTTCGTACGCGCCCTGCGACTGGTAGACCGAGAGGCTGCCCTTGTGGTTGGCGCTCACGCGCTCGCTGGCCTCGAGGTTCACGTCGGCGAAGCCCAGCACCAGGCGCGCGGTGTCGTCCAGGCCGCTCGGCTGGCTGTTGGGGCCGTAGCCGAACTCGATGCGCTCGGCCTCGATGTTCAGCGTGCCGCTGCCGGTGCCCGCGCCGCCGCTCGCCACCGAGGTGGGCGCCGTGGTCATGCCCTGCCACACCAGGCGGCCGGTGCGGATGGTCGCCACGTCGCCCGCGCCGCCCTGGCCGTAGATGGCGGGCGTGGCCAGCACCAGCTGCGCCATCGTCGACTTGCCGGTGGCGGGGTCGATGGTGTCCAGCGCCGCGGTGCCGAAGAAGTTGACGCCACCGCTCGCGCTGAGCTCCAGTGTCTCGAGCGCGGGCGCGCCGTACTGCCGGTCGCCGCGCAGCAGGCGGTCGAGCAGGCTCTGGCTCATGGCCAGCCCCGGCGGCAGCGTGTTGTTCGCCGCGGCGGCGGCCAGCGCAGCGTTGTCGCCCACGTTGATGCCGCGCACCGCCAGCGTGAGGTGGCGCGTGCCGTAGCGCACCGCGTCGCCCATCTCGAAGCGGTCTGGCGTGACCATCGCGATGGTGCCTTCGGAATACAGCTCGGTCTGGCCGCTGCAAGAGGCACTGGAACACACGCCGATCTGCAGGCGGCGGTTGTCCTGCGTGCCTTCGCTCGGCGGCACCGGCAGCGTGCTCACCCTGCCGTTGGAGACCATCAGCATCTGGCCGCTCGCGTCGTAGACGAAACCGTCGGTCGAATCGTAGGCCGCCTTGCCCCGGCCGATGGTGTTGATGCGCGCACCCTGCTCGACCACCACGCTCAGGGCAATGGCGCTCGACACGCCCACCGCGGACAGGAACACTTCGGGCGCCGACAGCACTGCACCCTGGCGCACCACCACGCTTTGCACGTTGTCGCCGGTCTTGATGACGTTGCCGCCCTGGCCGTATACAGCCCCCTGCATCCCGCCGATGACCAGGCGCGACACGTTCATGCCGCTGAGCGTGCCGGCGTCGTACGTGACACCCTTGAAGCCCGGCGTCGCCGGCGCGCCGGCCGCGACGACCTCCAGGCCTGTCGTCGCATTGGAGGCCGCGGCCACCACGGAGCCGCCCCGGCCGCCTTCGCCCGCCTGGAAACGTGCAGCGCCGCTGAAGCGGAAGGCGTCGGCGCCCGCGCCGGGAGCGAGCAGCAGGTGCAGGTTGCGGGCGTCCACCGGCAGCATGGCGCGCGGCACGCCCACGCGCAGCGCGTCGGCGCGCACGAAGTCGGCGTAGCCGGTCTCGTTGTATTGCGAATAGCTGCGCAGCACGTCGGCCGAAGTCACGATGGCCTGGCGGAACAGCGTGTCGCCGACGCCGGTGCGGCCCACGCTCAGCTGCGAGGCGGCGAGCCACGAGCCATTGCGCATCGCCTGCGTACGCGTGGGCGCGCCGAGGCCGCCCGCGCCGTTCAGCTCCACGCGGAAGGCGCCCTTCTGCAGCGCGTAGGTCGAGGGCATCAGCGTGTAGGTGCCCGCGGGCAGGCCCGGCACGCCGGCGCCGATGGTGATCTGCTGGCCGACGAGCGGATCGACCGCGCCCTTCTCTGCACCGGTGGGTGCCACCGCCGGCTGCGCGCCGGGCACGATGGCATACACCGGGTTGGTCGCGAGCCCCGGCAGCGTGAAGCCGCCGTTGGCGCCGATCTGCATCAGCGGGCTGAAGCGCGCGTCGGTCGAGCCGCCGCGCCCGCTCACGAAGCCCGCGCCCGTGAGATTGCCGCCGCCGGACAGGTCGAGCGCCGCGCCCTCCTGGCCCTGCACGCTGGCCCCCATGAAGCTGAGGCCGATCGTCAGGTTGCGGTTGAAGCTATCGCCCGCGCCCACGCCGGTGAGCTTGACCTGCTTGCCGTTGTACAGGTAGTTGATGCCGTCGACGGTGCCGCCATAGGGCATGTTCAGCCCCCCGCCGCTCACGGACGTGAGGCTGCCGGGCAGCAGCCGGATGTCGGTGGTGAGCGCGTCGCCGAGTGTCAGGTGCCCGAGCGGCGTGCGCACCACGCCGCCCTGCTCGATGACGGCGGCGCGCATCGTGAGGTCGCCGAAGGCCGAGTACGGCACGTCCGGCGTTGCGCCAGTGCCCTCGATGCGCAGCTTCGTGTCGGGCCGGTACTTGCCGTCCGGCGCCATGCCGGCGGACACCAGCGCCACCACGCCCGTGGCCGGGTAGATCTGCGCGGCGCGCAGGGTCAGGCTGCCGGGCACGACGAGGCTGGTGGAGGTGCCGACGTCGGACCTGCCCTGCAGGAAACGCAGGTCGCCGGTGCTGGCCAGCGTGATCTGGCCGAAGGCGGCCAGGTCGGTCACGGGCGATTCGCTCTTGCTGTCGAGCATGGCGACCTTGCCGGCGACGCCGTGGCCCATGCCGTCGCGAACATCGATCAGGTCGCCCGACAGCTCCAGGCGGGTGCCGGACGGCACGCGCACCACGCCACCTTCGGCGACGGGCGCCCTCAGGACTTCGCGCGTGATCGATGTCATCGACCCGGCCAGCCGCACCTGCGCGGCCGCCAGCGACACATGCGCGTCATCGGGCGCGTTCTTGGCGAGCGCAAGGCCGCCGGCATAGATCTGCAGGCTCTGCCGCATGCGCAGGTCGACGCCATCTTCGAACGCGAGCGTCGAGCCGCTGAACAATGAGAGGTTGTCGAAGCCGCCGCGCCGAACCGTGTCGGTGCCGATCCGGCCCTGGCCGTATTCGAGGATGCCGTCGTCCACGCCGGGCTTCAAGGCGGCGGGCGCAAGGGGCGCGCCCTGCTCGACGCCCAGCACCAGCACGCGATGCCGGCGCACCCGGTCCTGTGCCTGCTCCAGCGGGTCCAGGTGCAGGCGCAGACCCGGCGTGTCGAGCACCACGGCCAGCGTGCCGCCGGCCGCGCGTGCACCGCCCGCGAATGCGCGCAGCGTGCCGTTCAGGTACAGCCCGTTGTACGAGGCCAGCGAGATGCTGCCGCCGTTGCTGGCCACGTCGGTGGCGCCCATGCCGGGCACGTCGAGCACCGCATGCGTGCCCGATGCATCGAGCAGCGCGCCCGGCCGCACGACGATGAAGTCCTGCGACGCGGTGGTCTTGCCGAGCGCCGTGTCGATCTCGCCGCCGATCACGATGCTGCCGCCGTCGCGCACCAGGCCGTAGCGCTTGCCGTTGACGTCGGTGGCGGTGGCCGCGTGCGCCGAGGCGTCCAGCACCCCCTGCTCACCGATCCAGATCGAGCGCGCATGGGCTTGCGCCGTGGCCTTGTCGAGCTCGGTGTTGCTGATGTCCACCGTGTTCAGCACGATGCGCCCGCTGTTCGCACGCAGCGTGCCGTCCACCGTGAGCTGACCGACGCTGCGCACCTCGATGGCCTGGCCCGGGTCGACATTGATCGCGGCACCTCTGCCCACCACGGCCTGCACCATCGGCAGTTCCTTGGCGAGCGTGGTCGAGGTACCGGCCTGCAGCGACAGGCTCGCGCCCTTGCGCTGGGTGAGCACGGCCTTGCTGGCGTCTTCCTGGTAGAGCGGGGGCGTCCACAGTTCCAGCGCATCGGCCGGCTTGCCGCCAATGGCGAGGTCCTGCGCGTTCGCGCCGAAGCGGTACACCGGCATCGTCACGTCGATCAGCGCGCCATCGGCCACGGTGAGGCCGTGGTTGCCGATGAGCACATAGCGGCTGAAGCCCTTGTCGAAGAAATTCGCGCCGAGCATCAGCGTGTCGGCAAGCGCCGTGCCCGATGTGTCGCCGATGGCGATGCGGCTCGTCTGCACCGTGAGCGTGCCGCCGCCGTCCACGCCCTGGCCGCGCAGCACGGCGCCATCGAGCGCGACGTGGCCGTTGCCGGTGTTGAAGCCATCGGCCTCGAGCGTGACGCTGCCGCCCTTGCCGCCCTGCTGCCTGGCCTTGGCCAGCAGCCCGGCGCCGGAAGACACATCGACCACGCTGCCGTTGCCCAGCACCACGTCGCCCATGCTGCGCAGCGACACGATGCCGCCGTTGCGATACGCCAGGCCACCCGCGTCGAGCGGGTTCTTCAGCACGTTGGCCCAGAGACCGCTGGTGTCGAGCTTCGCGCCGCCCGCGAGCACCACCGACGCAGTGCCGTCGGCTGGTGGCCGGATGTAGCTCGTGTCTTTCAGGTAGTTGTTGCTGATCTGCTCGAGCACGTTGCCCAGCTGGATGCTGCCGCCATGCGCGACCAGGTCGGCATCGACCTTCACGCCCGGGCTGTACAGCGTGATGTTGCCGCCATTGCCTGCCTGCAGCGCTCCCGTGACCGCGATGCTCCCGGTGGTCGCCACGCGCACCGCGCCCAGCTTGAAGCCGCTGAGCTGGTCGGTGTCGAGATAGAGCGTGTCGCGCCGCTCGGCCGGCAGCACGGTCGCGAGGTCGAGCCCCGCGGCAATGCCCTGTGCCGTGTCGCCGAGCACCGCGTTCTTGATGCCCGCGGGGTCGAGCCGGCGGTACAGCGTGCCGGTGTTCTTGTCGAAGTACGCGTCGTAGTTGCCCACGATGAGTTGCCCGCGCTGCGGCGCCGCGCTGGTCGACTGCCTGTAGCCGTCGAGCCCGGCCTGCGGCGCCTGCGTCTGCCGGTCGCCCTGGAAGGTTTCGCCGACGATGTCGCCCTCGAGCACCGCGCCCTTGGTGCCGACGATGAGCATGCCCGCGTCGCGGCCCACGGTGTAGCCGTTTTCCAGCCGCTTCTGCGGCCCGATCAGCGGGTTGTAGAAGAAGCCGGTGGCGTTCTTGCCCCAGCGCACGTGCTCGTCCTCGAAGCCCTTGTAGACGCCCGTGTACTTCAGGTCGCCCGGCGCCTTCGACACTTCGTACAGCCGACCGTCGGCGCCCTTGAGCCAGCTCTGGTTGATGGTGCCGGTGAGCACGTCGAGCGTGCCGCCCGACAGGTTGATGCTGGAGCCGCGCTGCGTGACCACGTCGCCGCCGGTGAAGCTCACCGCGCCGCCCTGCGCCATCCACTCGCCCACCGTGTGGCCCTGCGTGCCCAGGTAGCCGCCGACTTCGAGCAGGCCGCCGCCCGTGTACCAGCGCTCGCCCTGGTAGCCGTTGGTGCCGCCGGGCACGAAGACCAGCGTGCGCCGGTCGATCCACAGGTCGTTGTTGTTGAGGTTCTTGCTGTCGCGGTTGAGCGGCGCGTCGCGTTGCTCGTTGCCCTGCACGTTGATCTTGACGTTGTTCGACTCCATGGTGAGCTTCACGCCCACCGCGCCCGACACGTCGATGCGCGCGCCCTCGCGCACCAGGCTGCGCTGCCTGGCGTCGACGACCACCTGGCCGCCGGTGGCCAGCGTGAGCGAGTCTTTCTGGAACTCCACCGTGCCGCCGCTGGCCACGTCCACGCGCGAGAGGTCGCGCCGGTCGTTGCCCGCCAGGCTGAAGCTCTGCCCCTCCTGAGGCACGGCCGGTGCCATGAGCGCGGTGCGCTGGCTGTCGAGCGCGGTGGTGCCGCTGGTGTCGAGCACGATGGCCGTGGTGCTGCCCTCGCCGAGCGTGACCTTGCCGGCGGCACCGGTCGCGGCCAGGTGCACCGTGCCGCGCGCATTCACCGAGGTGCTGGAGAGCACGACGCCGTTCTGCACCACCTCGCGGCCCGCCAGCGTGACGTCGCCGGTGGGCGCCTGGATCAGGCCGGTGTTGACGACGAGGCCGGCCTTGCTGTCGGCCGCCAGCGTGACGGCCACTTCGTTGCCCCGCGTGGTCGATGTCTGGTTGCCGTCGGTGCCCACGCCCTTGCGGATGGCAAAGCTGTCGCCCGCCGCGAGCAGCGTCTGCCCGCCGGGCGTGGCGATCTCGCCAGCGCTGCGCACCTCGCTGCCCAGCAGCAGCACGTAGCCGCCGCCCTGCGTGGCCGATGCCGGCGCAGGCGTGGAAATGCGCGCGCCCGCCTGCACTTCGACGCGGCCCTGCGCGTTCTTGAAATTGGGCGTGAGGCCGTTGCCGTACACGCCGCCGGACTGGAACTGCGCGTCATCGAACTGCGTTGCCGCGGCCACGAGGTTGCGCGTGTCGACCTGCGCCGTCCCGTTGAAGACGATGCCGTTGCGGTTGACCACCATCACCGTGCCGTCGCCCTTGATCTGCCCCTGGATCTGCGACGGACGCGCGGCCGGGTCGTTGACGCGGTTGAGCACCGCCCAATCTTTCTGCTGCGCGAAGGCCACCGTGGTGTTCTTGCCGACGTTGAAGGTCTCCCAGTTCAGGATCGCCTTGTCGGCCGTCTGCTCGACCGTGACCACGGTGCGGCCGTCGACGTTCTTCTGCGAGTCACCCGTCAGCGGACGCGCATTGAGCCAGCCGGCCGTCAGCGAATTCGTGTCGACCTTCAGGCCGCCTTCGGCCAGGCCGTCGGGCACCGAGGGATCGTTCTGTGCAGCCGCGCGCGCGGCGGCCTGTGCCGCCTGCTGCGCCGCGATGCCGCGTGCCGCCAGGTTCAGGTTGCTGATCGACTGCTTGAGCTGTTCGTTGGCGCGCTGCTGCTGGCCGGCCGGATTCGTGAGGCTGGACGCGGGCAGCCCGTTGGGCAGCATGCCGGTGGCTGTCGCCGTGGCCTGCGCGGCGCCCTTGGCATTGAACCAGCCGGGGCTGAAGGCGCGCTGCTGCGCGTGCGCCGGCGCCGTGGCCGCGCCGGCCGCCAATGCCAGCGCCATCGCTTGCGCCAGTGGCGAAATCCGGAAGCTCTTCGCATGCACAACAGCGCCCTGCTTGCGCTTGTTGTGTCCCTCGTGTGTGTTCATCTGACGCCCAGTAAAGAATGAAATGCACCGGCACAGAATCTGTGCCCCTCACTGGAGAGACCGGGGGACGCAAACAAAACCGCTAACTTTTTCAATCCTGACCGTGTGCGGGGGCCAATCAAGCTGTCACAAACATCAGCTAAGCAGCAGCACGCCACCGGGCAGCGCACGTGCATCAAGGTCGTACGAGCGCTGGATCTGCACCAGCACCGTGTCGAGCGCGGCAACGGCGAAACGGCCGCTGACCTCGCGGTCTTTCAGGCGCTTGGCCAGCAGCAGCACGCGGCCCGGCCGGTAGCGGTTGATTTCTTCCACCACGCGCGCCAGCGGCGTCTGCCGGAACACCAGCACACCGGTGCGCCACGCCGACACGTCCGCCGGCTGGATGGCGGCGACCTTGCCGAGCGAGTCGGCGTTGTAGATCAGTTGCTGCCCGGCCTCCAGCACGCGCGCGCCGGTTGCATGCGCCACGCGCACGCGGCCTTCGATGCAGGTCACGCAGGCACTGCCGTCGAGATAGCGCACCTCGAAGCGCCCGGCGTCGGCCTCGCTGCGCCCCGCGCCCGCGACCACGTTGAAGGCCTGCCGCGTGGAAGACATGTCGACCGCCGCCTCGCCCGCGATCAGGTCGATGCCGACGGTGCGGCCCTCGACGGTCTGGCGCTGCACGCTGGTCTGCGTGTTCAGCGTCAGGTCGATGCCCTCGGCCAGCGCCACAGAACGCTGCTCGCCGGTGGCCGTGCGGAAGTCGGCATTCCATTCGCTGACCGGGGCCCACAGGCCAAGCGGCGGACAGATCGCGGCAATGCCGGCCACACCCGCTGCGCTCGCAGCCGCACCGAGAAAAGCGCGGCGCGCGACCAACGGCCGGCGCCCCGCCTGCCGATGGCTCGACAGCAGCGCCGGGTTGTTCGCCATCATCTGGCCGATGGCCGGGTCGAGCACCTTCCACAGCCTCTTGGCTTCCACGAACGCCGACGAATGCAGCGGGCTGCTGCCCTGCCAGCGGCGAAAGCCCTCGATGTCGCGCTGCGTGGCCTCGCCGGACGTGAGCCGGCGCAACCAGGCCTGCGCTTCGCGCCGCAGCTGATCCGCCTTGTCGGGCTCGCCGTTGTGTGTCATATCCATGAGACTGTTCTGGGCGCGGGGAACCGCACTTTATTTTTCATGCGGTGCAGACGTCGACGCGGGCATGGCGAGCGGACGGCCCATGCGGGCGGCGCAGTAGTCGTGCGCGTCCTTGAGTTCTTTCTCGACCGTGCGCAGCGAAATCCCGAGCCGCGCCGCCACCTCGCGCTGCGGCAGATGCTCCCAGCGCACCATCACCAATATCTGCCGGCGCCGTGCCGGCATGCGCTCGATCAGCGCGGCCAGCGCGGCCATCTCGGAGCGGTCTTCCGCGATCTGCGCCGGGCCGGGCGCGGGGTCATGCGCCTCTTCGAGCACCGCATCGATTTCTTCGGCGGTGGCCAGCCGGCCCTGCCGGCTCGACTGGTCGTAGGCCAGGTTGACGGCCACGCGCAGCAGGTACGAAGCCGGATCGCGCACGCCGTCGATGTCGTCGCGGCTTTCCAGGCGCAGCCAGGTGTCCTGCAGCGCATCGCCGGCCTGGTCGGCGTTGCCGAGCCGGCGCGCAAGGCGCTGCTTCAGCTCGTCATAGCGCGCGACCAGGAAATTGCGAAGCGCGGGCAGCGCGTTCTCGGGCATCGCAGGCGGCTCAGTGCCGCGCCGCCGGGCATTCGAGCCCCGGCGTTTGCGAGCGCGGAAGAATCAGCATCGTGAGCGGCTGCGCCATGTCGGGCGGCGGCGGCTGTTCGATGCGGATCTGCCGCAGGGTGTCGAGGATCGCGCCGTCGCGTGCGCGGTCGCCGCTGGTGTGCAACAGGAAGGCGTTGGCGATGCGGCCGGTGCCGTCGATCACGAAGCGCATGGCGGTGCGGTAGCTGCCGGGCGCGGTGCGCGGGTTGCCGCAGAAGGCTTCCCAGATGCGGGTTTGAACGAGGCCGTCGTAGCTGCGGTGCACGGGGGCTGCGGGTGCGGCGTCGGGCATCGCGCGGGGCGTGGGCTGCGCGACATCGTTCGATGCGGGCTTGAGCACGAAGACGGCGCTCGACCCGGTGCCGGTGTAGTCGGCGACGAGGCCGGTGCCTTGCAGCAGCGTGTGCAATGCCTCGGTCGGCGTGGCCGATGCCTGCACCGGCGTCGAGTTGCGCCCGGCCACCAGCGCCGCGTCGAAGAACACCGGCAGACCCGTCGCAAGGCCGTACTGCTCCAGCGCCGTTGTCAACGGCTGTCGTGCGATGTCGAAGCGGACGCGCTCATCGGTGCGGTCGCCGCGCGGCGCCACCACCCCGGTCTGCGCCCGCACATTCAAGGCCGCCAGCGTCATGCAGCCCGCCAGCGCAAGCGCGACGGCGGGCGCAGCCAAGCTGCTTGCCAATGTGAAAGTGAAGGGAGGTTCATGCCGCATGAGATCGTCGATACGCCCGGCGAAGGCCGCCGCCCGGCGGGGGCATGTTCAAGCGGATGCTAGTGACGCTTCGTGACGGTCGAATGACTTCGCGTGGCGCGACGTGGGTTCAGCGCCTGTGCGGGCTCAGGGTGCGCCGGGCCCCGCTCTCCATCAACGTGCACCGAGACATGGCGTCGGATGGTTCTGGCAATAGTCCAGGTACGCCCGCACGATGCTGGACGGGTGACGGTGCGACGGATAGAGCCGTATTTTTCAGGGCGGAAAAAGATGGAGCCCCGCAACTCCCGATGTCACCAGCAAACCACCGGAAGTAGTTCGTTCTTTTGTCCAGACTGGCTCGCACGAAGAGAAAGCCTGATTCGGCATTGCACAGCGCGTCGACTGGAATACCAGCCGCTCTCAGGGCCGCGATCTCCTCGCTGGCGCTCATGTCGCCTGGCAGCTTCAAACTGACGATTGCGCTGTGGAATGCCTTCGTTCCCATTTGCTTTTCCCTTTTTGCAGGGAGGCAAGTGGACATCGAAACTGCACCGGGGTGCCATACCCGATTCAGCCTAGGTCAATCGGTGAACCCGGTCATCCGCAGGCGGACATCGTTGATCCGCCAGAGGGCCTCATTCGCAGAGCTTGATCCAGCGTTCGAGTCGACGCACCACGCGCGGCGTGTTGAGTCGACCGATCGAGCCTTCCATATCCTCCGTGCCTTCGCTTTGGCACAGCAGCACCACCTCTTCGCGCACGTCGCCGGCGCCAAAGAAGCCTTCGCGGTCGAGTTGCTCCATCGCGGCGATGCAAGCCTCGAAGAGGCCGGCGTACAAGACGTCGAATTCAACGTTGCAAGGCAAGTCGCTGCGGTGGCAAGCCAGGATCATGCGGTAGGCGATGTCGAGAAATTCGCCGCCCTCTGTGTGTGGCCACTCGGCGAAGCACCAGACCTCGCTTTCATCGTCCATCTCGCCCGGTGCGCCCAGGGCAAGATGGCTGACGGCGTGGACGATGGTCATCGCGCCGTCGTCGCTGCCCAGCGCGAAGAGGCGGATCGTCTCGTCGGGGTGGGCCGCGCGGATGGCCTGGAAGGCGCGGCGAGCGCCTTCGCGAATTTCGGCGGTGAGCAGGGGGAAGTCGAGGCGGTCGGGATCGTGCGTGCCTTGGCGCACCCGCCTGTAGCCCTGAGCCTCGATCTCGCGGTTGCGCTGCGCGAGGGCATCCTTCGCGGCTTGCGGACTGGCGAACTCGGTGACCATGGTGCGCCCCATGGTCTTCGTCTTGCCGTTCGCGGACCACAGCGAACGACCGAATTGGCGCAGTTCGTGGAAGTCGGTGGGCACCTCGTTGTCGAAACGGTAGAACAGTGACCAGGTCATGGACGGGAGAACTCTTTCTTCTGGTGGACTGTAGCCGGCTGAGGTACCGGTCGTCTTTCCGGACAGGGGCACATCAGGGGGCTCGAGGCCCCGCAGAAGCACTCAAATGCGCGGGAAGCCGTTGCGACGAGCAAGCCACAGCACCGAAGCAAGCATCAGCACAAGCCCGCTGACAGCCTCGCACCAGATGGTGAGATTCGTTGCAAGCGTGTGCTCGGAACAAAGGGCCAGCGTGTAGTGAGCGAGGCCGTCGAGCCCCAAGGCCCCGTAGGCGCCGACAAGAACAACGCCCAACGCATGAAGACCGAGCCGCGCAACGAGGAGACCGGCAACGCCCAGGCTGGTGATGGCCAACCAGGCAAGGTACACATGCTCTCGGGTCAGCCAACCCGGCATGTTGGGATAGAAGGCGATGAACTCGGCGTTGTGGGCAAAGTGCGCCAGGCTGGCGATGAAATACACGGCGACGAGCACCCACATGTGCATGGGGAAAAGTGATCTCTTGTGCATGGCGCTCATTGTGTGGCAGGCGGAAAAGCGGCAGCACCCTCTTCGCGGGACAAGACAGACACCTCGCGCAATCGCTGGTGTGCAGCGCCGTCCCACGCAATGGGCTGCTGGTTCTTCGCACGCAGATAGTGGTGGGTGAATACCGCCAAATAGGCCTGCAGCGTTTGCTCGGCAACATGCTCGCCCGCCAGGCGCATGCACAGGGCGGCGACCTCACTGGTGCAGAAGTGGTCATCGCGGCCGGAGTTGCGCAGCTTGTACTGCGATGCCTGTTCCGGCTCCAGGCTCAGCACCGGCAACGGGTCCAGGTAGGGGCTTCTGCTGAACATCTTGCGTGCCTCGGCCCAGGTTCCGTCCAGCAGGATGAACAGTGGGCGTTTTCCGGTCTCGCCACGAATAGGCTCGGGCGACTGGACGGCGCGCACCACCCGCTCGGGCGCCGCGTATTGCCCCGGGAACACCACATAGGGTTGCCATTGCGGATCGCTCAACAGCGCCAGAAGCGCGGGGTCTGTTTCGGTACGCGCCCAGCCGAAGGCGAAGGTATCGGCCACCACGTCGGCGATCAGCCAGCCCGTGTTGCTCGGCTTGAGCGGCTCAATGTCGGCCATGAGCAGGCACACCCCTGCGCGTGTGTCTACCGACGGACGCAAGCTGCACATGCAGTGGGTGGGCAGGAGCCGGCAGCCGGCACAGCGCTCGCGCTTGAAACCGCCACGGGCGAGAAAAGGCTTGGCACTGCGCGCCAGACGGGCGGCACGCAGGAGAGAAACGGCGTGGGGCATGACGAAGATTCTCGGGCATGCCTTCATCGAGGGCACCGCACGCTCGATTGCAGGTCACAAGAACCCGCGACAAGACGTTGGATTGGTCGAGGACATAATTGTGTCCTGATGAAACCGCCCCCCGTTGCCCTTGGCCGTCGTACCACGCTGGGCAGCAAGGGCTGTGGGTGGGTTGCCCGATGGATCATCGCGAAGCTGTGGCTGGCGCTGGCGCTGTTCGCCTTGCCTTGGGCCCACGCCGATGACTTGCCAACGCACGATGGCGCCGTCCACTTCACGCAGGCTGAATTGCTGTCCGTTCCCGGCGTGGGCTATTCCGCCCCTGCGCGGCTTGTCGAAGACGCCGGGCTTCCAGCCGACGGATGGAAGCTGGTCAGCCTCCCCTATACAGCCCCGCGCGAACTCGTCCCCACATCGTCGGGCGCCGTGCAAACCGTCTCCGACTGGTATCGCATCGATCTGAGCAGGCTCGCGCCATCGACACAGCAGCGCCTTCTCTACCTTCCGCGCTGGAAGACCCTGGGCCACATTGCGGTGTACGGCGACGGTGTCCTGCTCTATCAGTCGCATGGCAGCCCCGTGCACAACGGTTTCAACCGTCCGCTGCTGCTGCCGTTGAACGCAACGGCCGATACGCCTGCACCGGCGACCGTGCTGATTCGCGTCAACCGCCTGCGCAGCAGCGGGAGCGGATTCTCGACCTTGTGGGTGGGCGACCAGGCTTCATTGAACTGGCGCTACCAGATTCGCCAATTGCTGCAGGTGCAGTTGCCGTTCATGGGCAGCGCCGCGTTCCTGGCGGTCGGTGCATTCGCGTTCGCGGTGTGGGTGGGTAAAAGGCGCGAGTCGCTCTACCTGCTGTTCTTCGCCATCTCGGCCACCGCCTTCCTGCGGATGCTTCACTACTACGTGAGCGGCGATTACCTTCCGGTCTCGGACGAGTGGTTCGAATGGATCACCGTTGCGTCCATGCTCTGGCTGATCATCCTCATCCACCTGTTCCTGCAACGCCTGCACAAGCAGCCCTCGGCCTGGCTGACCCGTTTTTCGTTGACCCTGACACTGGTCTGCAACATCGCGACGCTGCCTCATGTGTCGGCGTCGATCGCCAGTCTCTACCTGTTCACGCCCCTGCTCAACCTGACGGTGTTGCCCATCGCTGTGCTGATCTTTGCGGTGAACTTGCGCAAGGCGTTGCGCGCGAAATTTCCCGAAGGGCGGCTGGTGGCGGGCTGGGCTGTCCTGACCGTCGCATTCACCTCCTATGACGGGCTCCTGCAAAACAACCTTGTCAGCGCGGAGAGCGTGTACACCTCGCCCTACGCCATCATCGGCCTGTTCTTCATCTTCTCGTACATCATGTTCCAGCGGTACACGGGCGCATTCGCCGAGGTGGGCCGCCTGAACACCGGGCTGGCCCAGCGCCTGCAGGAGCGCGAAGCCGAACTGGAGCAAAGCTACCAGCGGCTGCGCGTGATCGAGAACCAGCACATGCTCAGCGCCGAGCGCCGCCGCCTCATGCAGGACATGCACGACGGCCTGGGTTCGTCGCTGACCAGCGCCATCCGCTCCGTCGAGCGAGGCGCCATGAACGACGCCGAAATCTCCGGCGTGCTCAAAGGCTGCATGGACGACCTGAAGCTGGCGATCGACTCCATGGAGAGCGTGGACGCCGATCTGCTTTTGCTGCTGGCAACCTTGCGCTTTCGCCTGGCGCCGCGCATCGAGAGCGCTGGCGTTGCGCTGCGCTGGGAAGTGCAGACCGTGCCCGCGCTGCCCTGGCTGGACCCGAGCAGCGCGCTGCACATCTTGCGGATCATGCAGGAGTGCATTGCCAACGTGCTGCGCCACACGCGGGCCACCATCATCACCTTCAGCACCGCAACGGATGACGAGGGTGTGCGCGTGGTGATCGAAGACAACGGCACGGGCTTCGCCGTGGACGAGGCCCTGCACCGACATGGCCGGGGGCTGCGCAACCAGCAGCAGCGCGCGCTGGCAATCGGCGGCACCGTGAACTGGGAATCGGGCAGCACCGGGACCCGCTTCACGCTCTGGCTGCCCCTTCACATCGGGGCGGATGCCGAAGGCCCCTTTCAGGCCCGGGGCTGATCGCACCGTCTCCATGGATTCCCTGATCGCCGCTTCCGCACGCGCCCTCGCTGCCGGCGATGCGCTCGGCGCCCTCAAGCGGGTCGCCCTGCGCGACGATCCACCGGCCCTGGCCCTGCGCGGCATCGCCATGGCCCAGCTTGGCGAGCATCCACGCGCGCGCGAACTGCTTCGGCGCGCTGCCCGCGGTTTCGGCGCGCACGAGGAGCTGGCACGCGCGCGCTGCGTCGTCGCCGAAGCCGAAGTGGCGCTGGCCATGCGCGACATCGGCGGCTCGCCGCGCGCACTGGCGGCGGCCTCGGCCACGCTGGAAGCGCATGGCGACCGTGCCAACGCGCTGCAGGCCCGGCTGATCGCGGCGCGCAAGCTCTTGTTGATCGGCCGCCTCGACGAGGCCACGGCCGCACTGGCACAGCTCGATGTGCGTGGCCTGCCGCCATCGCTCGCCGCAGTGGCCGAGCTGGCTGCGGCAGAACTGTCGCTGCGTTCCCTGCACGTCGACGCGGCACGGGAATCACTCGCCCGTGCGCACGAGGCAGCCGACCGCGCGCGCGTGCCGGCGCTGCTGGCCGAGGTGGCGGAAGCGCGGGCCGCGCTCGATCGCCCCGCCGCCCGGCGCCTTCTCGCCGATGGCGAACAGCCGCTGCGCCTCGATGAAGTCGCAGCACTGCTGGCCTCCAACGCGCTGGTGGTCGACGCGTGCCGTCGCGGCGTGGGCACTGGAGATACGTGGCGGCCATTGGCACGGCGGCCGGTGCTGTTCGCGCTGGCGCGCGCGCTCGCCGAGGCATGGCCCGGCGATGTCGACCGGGAAGCCTTGATCGCCTGCGCGTTCCGCACCCGCCACCCCGACGAAACGCATCGAGCGCGCCTGCGGGTCGAGATCGGCCGGCTGCGCGCACTCGTCAAGGCCCTCGCGCAGATCGAGGCCACTGCGCAGGGCTTTGTCCTCAAGCCGCTCGGCGCGCGCGATGTCGTCGTGCTGGCCCCCCCCATCGACGGCGACCAGGCCTCGCTGGTGGCGCTGCTCTCCGACGGCGCGGCCTGGTCGACGTCGGCCCTGGCGCTGGCCCTTGGCGCCAGCCAGCGCACCGTGCAGCGCGCACTGGTCGAGCTGGAATCCGCCGGGCGCGTGCGCGCCATCGGGCGGGCGCGGGCACAGCGCTGGCTGGCGCCGCCGCTGGCCGGATTCACGACGATCTTGTTACTCCCCGCTGCGCTGCCGATTGAATAGAGTTGTCCCCAAGGCGCCGATCCGAGGCGCACCACAAGGAGCCGACGATGACGAGCAGCAAGACAGGCAGCAAGAACAGTTTTCAGGCCACCGTGCAAGCGGCCGAGATCGTGCGCGAATACGGCCCTTTCGCCGGCGCCGACAACGTGGGCGGCGTGACCCACGACGGCCAGCGCGTCTGGGCTGCCGTCGGCGCCCACCTGATCGCCTTCGACCCTGAAAGCGGCGAGACCACGCGCACGCTGGACCGTGCGGCCGACGCCGGCACCGCGTTCGACGGCACGCACCTGTACCAGATCGCCGAGCAGCGCATCGACAAGATCGATCCGGTCACCGGCCACGTGCTCGCATCGATTCCCGCGCCCGGCCACGGGGCCGATTCGGGGCTCACCTGGGCCGAAGGCAGCCTGTGGGTAGGGCAGTACCGCGACCGCAAGATCCACCAGATCGATCCGGCGACCGGCGCGGTCTTGCGCACCATCGAGTCCAACCGCTTCGTCACCGGCGTGACCTGGGTTGACGGCGAGCTGTGGCACGGCACCTGGGAGGCCGAGGAAAGCGACATCCGCCGCATCGACCCGAAGAGCGGCGCGGTACTGGAGCGGCTGGAAATGCCGCACGGCATCGGTGTCAGCGGGCTGGAGTCCGATGGCGCCGGCCTCTTCTACTGCGGCGGCGGAGGCAGCGGAAAAGTCCGCGCCGTGCGGCGCCCGAAAGCCACCAGGGCCTGATCCCCACCCGGCGCGCAAGGTGACAACGCACCCGCGCTGACAACCCCCTTTCGGTTCAACCGACCGAAGACGAGCGCGCCGGCCGCCAGGCAGGCGGAGCCGCGCATGAACGACCCTCGAACGGCCCGTCGGGCCAAGGAGCCACTCATGAACACAGCCATTGCCGAAACAAGCACAGTGAAGAACCACCCCGTCGTGTCGAAGGACCGGTGGCTTGCCCAGCGCAAAGCACTGCTGGCGCGCGAAAAGGAACTGACGCATTTGCGCGACCAGATCGCCCGCGAGCGCCGTGCCTTGCCATGGACGCGCGTCGAGAAGAACTACAGCTTCGACACGCCCGAGGGTCGGCGCTCGCTGGCCGAGCTCTTCGAGGGCCGCCGCCAGTTGCTGGTGCAGCACTTCATGCTCGGCCCGGAGTGGGAACAAGGGTGCCCGAGCTGTTCCTTCATGTCCGACCACATCGAAGGCATGAACGTGCACCTGGCGCACCGCGACATCACGCTGCGGGTCGTCTCGCGCGCGCCGCTGGCCGAGATCGAGCGCTTTCGCCAACGCATGGGCTGGCAGTTCAAGTGGGTGTCGGCGCATGACAGCGACTTCAACTACGACTTCGGCGTCAGCTTCAAGCCGCAGGAGTGGGCCGAGGGCAAGGGCGAGGTCCTCTACAACTACAGCGTGCGGCCCTTCCCTGCGCAGGAAGCACCCGGCATCAGCGTGTTCTACAAGGACGACGCGGGCGAGGTCTTCCACACCTACTCGACCTACGAACGCGGCGTGGAAGTGATGATGGGCACGTACAGCCTGATCGACCTCACGCCGAAGGGCCGCGACGAACCCAACCCCGTCTACGCCATGGATTGGGTGCGGCACCACGACCGCTATGAACCGGCCCCCATCGCGAAGCCCGAGGCCGGTTCGTGCTGTCACGCCTCCACCTGAACGGCGTGCGGCCTGAACGCGCGGGAATGTCATGGCAAGCCTTTGGCCCTGGCTGGTGATCGCAGGGGTCGGTGCCCTGCACGGACTGAACCCCGCCACCGGCTGGATGTTCGCCGCCGCCTGGGGCCTGCGCTCGCACGACCGGGCGCAGGCGCTGCGTGCCCTGCTGCCTATCGCGATCGGGCATGCCACATCGGTTGCGCTGGTGGCCGGCGCCGTGGCCTACGGCCTGTCGATGGACCGGCTTGTGCTACAGGCGCTGGCGGGCGGGCTGTTCGTCGTTGCGGCGATGGTTCACCTGTGGGGACGCACGGCGCGGCATGTGCGCGCACCGGCGGGACATGCCGGGCTGGCGCTGTGGTCCTTCATGACGGCCACCGCGCACGGCGCCGGGCTGATGCTGGTGCCGGCGCTGGTCCCGCTGTGCATGGGAGACGCATCGGCACGGGAGATCACCGCATCGGGCTCGCTGATGCTGGCGCTCGCGGCTGTCGGCGTTCACACGGCGGCGATGCTGGCCACCACGGGCCTGATCGCCGCCGGGGCGTGCCGGGGTTTCGATGCCGGAACGCGCTGGCTCAGGCGGCTGCGTGCAGGGACCTGAGCGCAACTGACAGATCTCGACGATGGGTGCAATTCACCGCACCTGTCATTGCACTTGTCATTGGACTTTAGTCCAATGCGCAGCGCAGGCAGACTGCCTAGGATCGCGGCCTCACTCGGTTCCACAGGCTGCTCCATGCCCACGCTCTTGCTTTCATCCAGCCACGCCCGTGCGCTGTTTTCCGTGTTGGGCAATGCCTGTACCTTCTTGCGCAACGCGATCGCGAGAGCGGCCCTGATGGCTCTGTTCGTCCTTGTGGGCGGCGTGCTCGCGGGCTGCGGTGGCAGTGGCAGCGGCAGTGGCAGTGGCGGCCTCCCGTTCCTGCCGGTCACGCCGCCGGTGACACCGCCACCGCCTCCCGGCGCCACCTACCCTGTCAGTGGCACTGTCGCGGG
The DNA here is from genome assembly GCF_014302995.1 of Variovorax sp. PAMC26660. Classification (NCBI taxonomy): domain Bacteria; kingdom Pseudomonadati; phylum Pseudomonadota; class Betaproteobacteria; order Burkholderiales; family Comamonadaceae; genus Variovorax; species Variovorax sp. PAMC26660. Next base: position 5,463,353 of record NZ_CP060295.1, on the reverse strand, counting down.
ACTGCAGGGCAGCGGACTGGTGCTGCAGAACAATGCGGGCGACGACTTGCCAGTCGCAGCCGACGGCGTTGTCCGCTTCGCTGTTCCCGTGGCCAGCGGCGCAAGGTATGCAGTGACGGTGAAGGCCCAGCCGACGAATTCCGCCCAGACCTGCACCGTCAACAACGGCAGCGGCACCGTGGTGGACGTGGCGATTGCCGATGTCGCCGTGGTGTGTTCGGTCAACAGCTACAAGGTCGGTGGTGCCGTCACGGGCCTGCAGGGTGGCGGACTCGTCTTGCAGAACAACGCGGGCGATGACCAGTCCGTTGCTGCCGATGGCGCATTTGAGTTCACCGCGCCCGTCGCCAGCGCAGCCGGCTACGCGGTGACGGTGAAGACACAGCCCACGGCGCCTTCGCAAACCTGCACCGTCAACAATGCCAGCGCCACGGTGGGCGATGCCGATGTCAAAACAGTCCAGGTCATCTGCGCAACCAACAGCTACACCATCAGCGGCACGATCAGCGGATTGAGGGGGCGCGGCCTGGTGCTGCAGAACAACGCGGGCGATGACCTTGCCTTGTCCTATTCGGTCAACGGCACTTTCAGCTTCACCACGCCAGTGGCCAGCGCAGCAGGTTATGCGGTGACCGTGAAAACCCAACCTCAGTTCCTGAACCAGGTCTGCACCGTCAGCAATGGCCGTGGGACGGTGGTATCGGCGGCTGTGACGTCAGTAGGAGTAAGTTGCGTGAGTTCGGCACCGTCGGCGCGCTTCGCATATGTGGCAAATCAGGCCTCCGACACCGTGTCGGCCTACACCGTCGATGCCACCACGGGAGCCCTGAGCGCGATGGTCCCGCCGACGGTGCCGGCACCGGGCCAACCGTACGCCCTCACCGTGGACCCCACGAGCCGATTTGCCTACGTGGCGAACATCAACTCCAACACCGTGTCGGCCTACACCATCGATTCCGCCACGGGCGCCCTGAGCCTGATAGCCGGGCCGGCGGTGCCGACAGGGATCTCCCCGATCTCCGTCACCGTGGACCCCACGGGCCGGTTTGCCTATGTGGCGAATCTCAACTCCAACACCGTGTCGGCCTATGCCATCGATGCCATCACGGGCGCCCTGAGCCCGATGGCCGTGCCGACGGTGCCGACAGGCGGGAGCCCGTACGTCGTCACCGTGGAACCCACGGGCCGGTTTGCCTATGTGGCGAATGCAGGTTCCCGCACCGTGTCGGCCTACACCATCGATACCGCCACGGGCGCGCTGAGCCCGATGGCCGTGTCGACGGTGCCGACAGGCGGGAGCCCGTACACCGTCACCGTGGAACCCACGGGCCGGTTTGTCTATGTGGCGAATGCCGATTCCGACACCGTGTCGACCTACACCATCGATGCCGCCACGGGCGCCCTGAGCCCCGTGGCCGAGCCGACGGTGGCGACAGGGCGTCTCCCTTCCGCCGTCGCCGTAGACCCCACGGGCCGATTTGCCTATGTGGCGAATTGGAATTCCGACACCGTGTCGACCTACACCATCGATGCCGCCACGGGCAGGCTGAGCCCGATGGCCGGGCTGACGGTGCCGACAGGGAACCGCCCGTACGCCGTCACCGTGGACCCCTCGGGCCGGTTTGCCTATTTGGCGAATGTCGGTTCCAACACCGTGTCGGCTTACACCATCGATGCCGCCACGGGCGCCCTGAGTCCGATGGCCCCGCCGACGGCGGCGGCGGGGCTCTTCCCGAGGAGCATTGCGCTTTCAAGGTGATCCTGTTGGCCTGAGGTCCAGGTCAGGCCAGTGCCATTACGCAGCGGCTTCGAGCGCAGCAGCCACAGGCTCCGGAAGAATCGCCGTCAACGCAAAGTCGATCAGATGAAGCCAGGTCGCTTCGAGCTCCATGATGTTGTAGTGGTCCGAATCGGGAATCGTCTGCACGCTGACGGGCGTCGGCCACGCGGCAATGAGTTTTTCGGAGCGTTCGTGCGGCACGACATCGTCTTGTGCGGCCAGCAGCACCTGGGTGGTTGCCGCGACTTCCGCGCTGTGCGCGAGCGAGTCGAAGCGATGCCGCAGCAACAGCGACAACGGCACGAGCGGAAAGCGCCGCTTCGCCACCTCCAGCAAGGTGTCGTAGGGCGTGACCAGTTGCAGGCTCGCGAAGTTCTGCTGCGCCACCAGCTGGATGGCCACGCCGGTTCCCAGGCTGCGGCCGACGACATGCAGGCGCGCATGCGGGAAGGCCCGGCGCAGGTGGTTGGCGAACTGGACCGCGTCTTCGACGGACGCGATCTCCGAAGGATGCCCCTGCGAATCGGCCACGCCCCGGTAGTTGATCGCGGCGAACCCGAAGCCCTGCGGAAGCCAGTGCAGCATCTGCGCAGTGGCGCGCACGTCTTCGCTGCGGCCCGCGAAGTAGATGAACAGGTCTTGCAGCGCGGCTTCGCCATCGGGGTGGTAGACGTACCCACGGACCATGCCGCCGGGCACGATATGGGAATAGGTCGAGAAGTCGTCGGACAGATGAACGACAGGCAGCTTTCGCGCGTTGAACAGGATGTCTCCCTGGCGCGTGGCCAGGAGGGTCCAGTACGCCGCGAGGCTTCCAATGGCAGCCGCGGATGCCGACAGGGCAATGCGGAAGACTTTGTTGGATGACAAGGTGGGCTCCGGGAAAAGGAATCGGGTGAACGGCGCCTAGTTTCGCCTCGTTCTTCCACGCGGATGCCCGCGACCGCCATTGAACCTGCAACACGGCCGTTTCTCCCACACGCTGCCCCACCCTCTTCTTACCCCGCCTTCAGCAACGCGACATGCCCGCCCGCGCGCAGATCGGCACGAAGATGCGCGTGCCCCCGCGCTGCACCAGCAAGGCCGCGGAGCCGTCCGCCACGTCCAGCTCCTGCACCAGCGCCTCGGCGCTGTCGATGGGCTGGCCGTTGAGCGCGATGATCAGGTCGCCCGGCTGCACGCCCGCGCGCGAAGCGGCCGCGTTGACGCGCTGCACCAGCAGCCCGCCCTCCAAGCGCAGAAACTGCCGCTCGGCGGGCGCGAGTGGCCGCACCGCGAAACCGAGCCGCGAGGGTGCCGAAGGCGCATCGGCTGCATCGGCCTGCAGGCGCGGCGTGTCGAAGCCTTCCACCCTCACTTCGAGCACCTGCTCCGCGCGCTCGCGCCACACCATCAGGCGGATGGTCTCGCCCGGCGTCTGGTCGGCGATGAAGCCCAGCGCATCCGCCGCCTGCACCACTTCGCGGCCTTGCACCGACTGGATCACGTCGCCTGACTTGAGCCCGCCCCTGTCGGCCGCGCCGCGCGGCTCCACATAGTTCACCAGCGCGCCGGCCGGGCGCGGCAGGCGAAAGGTGTCGGCCAGCGCCTGCCCCACCTCCTGCACCGACACGCCGATGCGCCCGCGCGTGACGGTGCCACTCGACAGCAACTGGTCCTTGATGCGCATGGCCGCGTCAATGGGAATGGCGAAGGACAGGCCCTGGTAGCCGCCGCTGCGGCTGTAGATGCGCGAGTTGATGCCGATGACTTCGCCGCGCAGGTTGAACAGCGGCCCGCCCGAGTTGCCGGGGTTGATCGGCACGTCGGTCTGCAGGAACTGCATGTATTCGGCGCCCGGCAGCAGCCGCCCCTTGGCACTGACGATGCCGGCCGTGACCGAGTTGCCGAAGCCGTAGGGCGAGCCGATGGCCACCACGCCGTCGCCGGGCTCGACGCTCGACAGCTCGCCGATGCGAACGGTCGGCAGGCCGCTCGCGTCGATCTTGAGCAGCGCCACGTCGGCCACCGCATCGAGCCCGATCAGGCGCGCCTTGAACTCGCGCCGGTCGGGCAGCTTGACGTTGATCTGCGTGCCGCGCGCCACCACATGCGCGTTGGTCAGGATGAGGCCGTCGGCGCTCACGATGAAGCCGGTGCCCAGGCTGCTTTCGTCCATGCCGCCCTGCTGCGGCAGCGTGCCCGGCGCGGGCACCAGCCAACGGTCGCTGTAGCGGCGCACCGGCACCGAGGGCCGCTCCACGCCGATGTGCACCACGGCCGGGCCGTAGGTCTTGACCAGTTGCGCAAGACCGGAAGCCGGCCATGGCATTGCGGCCTGCAGCGGCAGGCTCGGGGCCAGGCAGGCGAAAGCCATCGCTGCCGCCACGCCGGTGCGGCGCCAGCCATCGGCGCGCGACATCCTCATGCGCGGCCCCGTTCAGGTGTTGGTGACGAAGCTCAGCGTGAGCTGCAACACCATCGGCTGGCGCATGTCTCGCGGCGGTGCTTCGGCCAGTGGCTGCGCGGTGAGCAATGCGCGCAGGTCGGCGTCGGCCTGCGCATTGCCCAGCGAATCGAAGGCCACGCGCTCGACCTTGCCGTTGGCAGCGACCCACACGCGCACCACCACCGGCGCGGGCGGCACGGGCTGGCCTTCCTTCAGCATGCGCTCCTGCATCCAGGCATGCAGCCGCACCACGGTTTCGTTGGCCGGGTCGCTCAGCGAAGACTGCAACTGGTTGCCCGCGAGGTTGGCGTAACTGACCCAGTGCTGCGGCACCTGCTGCTGTGTCTGCGCCGGCGCGGCGATGGGCACGGTGGCGCTCGCAAGGCCCAGGCCGAGCCAGCCCAATGCGAGACGCAGGCGGCCCCAGCGAGGCCGCGTTGTGGGAGAAGCGTTCATGGGTCTTTCGAAAAAATGAAATTTGGTCAGCCGCAGAGCACACCGACCGACAGGGTCGACGCCCTGGCGGCCGGCGATTGCATCGGGCTCAGCTGGGGACTGTCGCTTTCCGCGAAGGCGATGCCGTGACTGTTCAGGAACTGCCGCACCTGCGACGCAGGCACTGCGCGCACCTGGGTCGCGCCGCCCTTCACGCCGGCGGCCGAGGCCGCACGGCTCAGGGTGGTCATGCCCGAGGCATGCGGCGCAGCGGCCACGCGCTCCACCACCACGCCGAGCAGCAGGCCGTCGGCGCCCAGCACCGCGCTGCCGCTCGCGCCCGGCTGCACGCCCGACAGCAGTTGCAGGCCTTCGGCGCCGGGCACCGTCATCGCGTTGCTGAGCAAGGCAGCGCGGTCCGGCAGGCGCTGCAGCACGGCATAGGCTTCGGCGAACACGCCGACGCTGTGGCCGGACGCGGCATCGCTGCGCGCGAGCGTCGCGCTCAGGTAGGGCTTGAGCGTGGTGCGCAACACCGCGAGGTCAAGCTCAGGGCTGGCCGCGATCACCGTGGCCTGCGCCACCTGCGCGCCCTTGATGGCAAAGAGCGAGCGGCAGTCCGACACGGCATGCCGCGCGGTCAGCACGTCGCCGGCTTCGTTGAGGAAGACGCCGCTGGCGTTGGTGTCCGGCGGTGATGCGGGGTTGGCAACGGCCACCGCCATGAAGAAAAGAAGACCTGCTGACAACAGCAGGCCGAGACAGGCGGATGAAGGTGCGGAAGGCATGAAGGCGGTCGCGAAGGCGCTGCATCTAAGACGAAGCGCGACGCGCACAACTGTCGTTTGTCACAAAAGCTTCATGTAAAGACCGCTCCGCCCTCCGCCTTCACTGCCCCAGCAGGCGCCGCTCCTGCGGCGTCAGCTTCGCTTTCTGCGCCTCGCCCAGTGGCCCGCGACCCAGCACCTGCACCGGGCTGTTCACGTCGTAGCCGACCTTGGTGGCCGCCGCGCCGTGCGGCTCCGGCGCGGCTGCGCCTTCACCCGCACCCTCGTTGCCGAAGCCCAGCACGCGCACCGTGAACACAGACGGCAGGCTCTGGCGCGCCGCCGCGCGTTCGCGCTGCATCGCGTCCTGCGCCGCGGCCGTGGCCTGCGAGGCGGCCGCACTGGCGTTCGTCAGCGCGCCCACGTTCACCGCCGCGACCACCGGCAGCCCGGCCGACTCGCCCTTCACCTGGATGTTGGCCGCGTTCACGACCTGCAGCGCCGCCAGGTTGACGTTGCCCGACACGCGGATGCCCGCCTCGCCGGCATCGATGGTGCCCAGCGGCGCGATCAGGTCCATGTCGCCCGCCGGCACTTCGGGAATGGGCGCCAGCGTTGCCAGCCCCGCGCCCGAGCTGGGCACCTGCGACGACAGCTTCACGTTGCCCACGTTGTCGTACACGCGCTTGGGCGGCGTGTAGACCAGCGTGGTCTTGGAGCCGCGGCCGGCGTTGATGTCGCCCTTCTCCGACCAGGCCAGCACGTCGCCGCCGAAGGTGGTCATCACCCGCGACAGGCCCAGCAGCAGGCTGCCTTCGCTGAACAACTGGATGTTGCCCATGCCCTGCGTGATGACGCCCGCGCTGCCCGGCGGCACCGCGCCCTGCACGCCCACCACGATCTGCCCGCCCGGCGCGAGCATCTGGATGTCGCCGCCGAAATCGGTGTGCACGCCCGAGGGGCCGTACATGATGATGTCGCCCTTGCGCACGATCTCCTGCCCTGCGGCATCGAGGTCGGGGAACAGCGTGGCGATCATGCCGCGCCCGCGCAGGTAGCTGCCGTAGCGCGGGCCGTTCTCGTCGTTGTATTCGCGGCCGCCCGCGCGCAGTTCGGCGAAGTACACGGTGCGCAGGAACACGCGCTGCTGCTCAGGCGCCAACGTCCTGAAGTAGGCCTGCGCACTGCCCGGGTCCTTCGCGTCCTTGCTCGTGGCGGCGAAGCCGTAGCGCTCGGCAAGCCACGCGGCCAGCTCGACTTCGTAGGTCTTCACCACGCGGTCCGGCTGGCTGGCGAGCGATTGGCCGGCACCGGTTTCGGCGCGCTTGGCCGGATCGAGGTAGCGCTCGGCCATGGCCGAGAAGTCGGGCCCGTTGGCGCCCATGCCGGCCATCATCGAAATGCTTGCGCCGGGGCGGCTGTCGCCCTCGGCCAGCGCGCCCTGGCTCACCACGCTGGCACGGTCGTCCTGGGTGATGTGGCGGCCGGCCGACATCTCCAGCGCGCCCGGTCCGGCGACCCGCACGTTCGCATACAGGATGTCGCGCCCGGCCTGAATCAGCGAGACGTCGCGCGGGTCGTTGTTCACGATCAGCGCATCGGTGCCGACGATGTCGCGCCCGGCGCGGATGCGTGCCGGTGCGGCCGATCGGTTCCAGGTGTCGACGGTCGGAATGCCGCTGGCCGTCACTTTCCGGGCCGTGCCACTGGCCAGGCCGAGGATGTCGCCCTTGACCGCATAGAACAGCGTGGGCGGCGCGTCGGCCGGGTGCAGCGTCTTGCTGCCGAGCGTGTCCGGCCCGAAGGCGAACAGCGGAAAGCTGTTGAGCATGCCGTAGACCGGAATCCGTTCCCCCGCGCCCACCGATCCCTCCGAGCTGGTGTTGTAGACCACGGGCCGTTGGAAAGCGTCGTAGCCGACGAATGCGGGCGCCAGCGGTGTCGGCAGCGGCGTGACCGCACCCGACATGCTGACCGGATAGCCGCCGCCGAACAGCGACGTGCCCGCCAGGAATTCGAGTTCGCCGGAAGGCGACGGTGCCAGCACCAGCGCGTTGCCGGCGGCCTGTGCGCCCGTCGCCGCCGAGAAGCCGTAGTAGAGGCTGCCCGAAGCCGCCGTGGCGCGCAGGATCGACGGATAGACGACGGCGGTGTCGCTCACGTTGACGCTGCCGAAGTCCCCGCTGCCAGGGCGAATGTTGGCAAGGTCGGTGCCGGGCGTGAGGTTGCCGCCGGCGCTGAACAGGTTGATGGCCGTGCGGCCGGTCCACAGCGAGAACCAGCTCTGGCCGAGGTTGTATTCCTTGCTGCCGAGCTTGAAGTCCGAAGCGTTCGGCACCAGCGCGCGGCCCGGATCGACCACGCTCGCCATGACCAGGTCGCCCGGCGTGTCCAGGTACATCGCGGAATCCCCCGGCACCAGCACGATGCCGGCGTTGCCGATGCCGATGGTCGCGGTGAACGGATCGATCGGGCGCGTGTCCCCCGCGTCGCCCTCCTGCCCCGGAATCGCGCGCACCGCCTTGCGGTACTTCAGCTCGATGCCGCCGATGGCGCCGGCGGACACCGCGCTCATGCCCCGCAGGTTGACCAGCGCGCCGTTCAGGTCCAGGTACTGCGAATTGTTGCCGTAGGTTGCGTACTGCGCCGCCGCCAGGTTCGGATTGATGGCACCGCCGATGCGCAACTGCAGGTCGCCGCCGCCGGTGAGCGTGATCTTGCCGTTCGCATCGACGCGGCCGGTGCTGCCCACCGCCGCAACGATGGCCTCGCTGCGCGCCCACTGCTGCCCGTTGCCCAGCCGCACGGACGTGCCTGCATTGCCATCCGCGCGCAGTGTCAGGTTGCCGCCGCCCAGCGTGCCCATGCCGGTGAAGCCCGCCAGGTAGGGCTCGGTGGTGCCTTCGCTGAACCGATTCAGGGGCGGCAGCGCGTACGCACCGAAGTTGATCCACCAGGCCGTGGCGATGTTGTCGCTGCCCGCCAGCGCGGTGCCCGAGCCCTGGCGCCACAGCCAGTTGCCCACCGACGCGCTCGGAATCTGCGCGCGGTCTTCGCCGAACGTGCCCCACACGTCGCCGAGCACATTGCCACGCACCGCGATGTCCACGTTGCCGCCGTGCTCCGGATACCACGCCTGGTAGGCCGCGAGCGCCGCGCCGTAGTCGTTGGCCTGCGGGCCGATCACCGAGCCATCGATGGTCTTTCCGCGTGCGAGGTTGAAGGGGTCGAGGCCGTTGGCATCGAGCAGGGGCGCCGAGCGCGTGCCGGCCGTGTAGAAACCGAAGGGCGACTCCATGACGAAGTTGCCCGCCGCGGCAGCGCCCAGGTCGCCGGTGCCGGTGCGCACCACGCTGAACATCGGCGACAGCGGCGTGTACTTGATGACGTCCTTGACGGGGTTGATGAACGAAACGCAAAGGGCTACATCGCCGGAATCGCAGCGGAACAGCTCCTTCTCCGGGACCAGCTCCCCCTCCTTGAAGCTCGGGTCCAGCTTGATGCCGCCGGGCCCCCATTTCTTGACGATGCGGACCGGGTCGACCAGGCAGGCATCGGGTCCGAGGAAGTCGCAGTAGCCCGCGTCAATCACCCAGTCTTCCACCGGTGTGCCCTCGTCGAAGCCGTTGGCCGGTCCGGCCGGGCCCCACACGAGCCCGGTGCCGCCCGACACGGTCTTGATGTTCGTCATCGCGTGGCTGTCGGCCAGGATGATGGATGCGTGCTTCGCGGGATCGACCGCGCGGCGGTCGGCCGAGTCCAGGTCGGCACCGGCCGTGAGTTGCAGGCTCCAGCTGCTCGCACCCTGCCCCAGCATCGGCGCCACGGCCCAGTTGCGGCCCTGGATGCCGTCGACCACGGGCCGCAGGTTGACGGCCTCGTCGTTCGGCAGTTCGACGACCGTCATCGACGGAATCAGCGCGCCGCGCGGCAGCGCAATGGTGCTGTCGGCCTTCAGCGCGACCGGCAGCCGCACGCCCTTGGGCCAGACCAGTGCCTGCACGCTGGCCTCGCCGCGCAGGGCCGTGCCGGCCCCCAGCTTCATGCCGCTGTCGAGCACCACCGCCTCGCCCAGCACCGTGCCGGCCTTCAGGCGGACGGTGCCGTTGGTGTTGTAGACGTCGGCGCGCAGCACCGTGCCGGCAGGCAGCGTGTAGGCCGCGCCCAGGGTCACGTCCACCGGCAGCACCGTGCCGCCGGGCAGGAGCACGGCGGCCGCCGGCACGTCGTAGTTCAGCACCGCGTCTTTCGGGAACACCGTGCCCTTGTCCAGCACCACGCCGTCGATCGGCACGACGATGTCGCCACCGAAAGGCGTGAACGGCAGGCCGTACTTGGTGCGCTGCTCGGACAGGTACCAGCCCTTGTCGTCGGGCGTGGCCGGCGGCGGCGCGAAGCCGTCGTTGATGCTGCCGTAGATGTTGAGGTTGCCGCCCGCGCGGATCACCAGCACGCCGGGCTCGCCGAAGCCGCGCCGCGCCGGATCGTTGCGGTCGACACCGGGGCCATAGCGGTAGTTCGAGAGGTCGATGTCGCCCACCACGCTGAGGTCGCCGTCCGCGGTCTTGCTGACGATTTCCACGCCGGGCCGCAGGTGGTAGCTGCCCAGGCCGGCCAGGCGTGCCGACAGCGATGCGTTGCCCAGGGCCTTGTCGATGAACGCACTGCTGTCGGCATCGATGTCGTCGAGGAACTTCTGCGTGATGAGCTGCGGCTTGCGGCCGGACACGTCGGGCGCGTCGGCGGGCGGTGCGTCGCTGTAGGTGCGGAAGGCGTTGACCGCGATGCTCTTCGCGCCCTGGATGGCGGGCGTGCCATTGACGCTGACCGCCACGTCGTCTTCGCCCCGGCGCGGCGCATTCAGAGCCAGCGTGCCGCGCGGCACGCCGTCGTTGCCCTGCGCGGCGCTCACGCCGGTGCCCGCACGCAGGTCGATGCTGGCGCCGCTGCCCAGCGTCAACGTGCCTTGGGTGCTGGTGAGATCGACGATCGCCCGGTTCGGGCTGTCGATGATCTTGCCGTAGCTGTCCACGCGCAGGCCCGTGCCGTGCGCATCCAGCGTGCCGTTGACCGTGAGGTCGCCCTTCGCGGCGAGGCGGATCGAGCCGACCTGGAAGCCGCTGGCATCGATGCGGCCGTTGACCGTGAGGTTGCCGCCGTCCACCACCACCTCGACCTGCCGTGCCTTCACTTCGTCGCCGATGGCGAGGTCGCCCTGCTTGATCTGGAAGCGGCGCGCGCCGAACACGCCGCCTTCGTTCAGGCGCGCGTTGAGGCCGGCGAAATCGGCCACGCTCTGCCCGCGCACGTTGATCTCGGCCGCGTCGTAGGGCACTACCGTGCCGCCCGCGTCATACGAGCCGCTGGCGGTGCCGAGAATCCGGCCGCCCAGGTCGATGCGGCCCGCGCCGGCGCCCAGCGCCGTCGCCTGCATCGTGCCGCCGCGGTTGTGCGTGGCCGACAGGTCGATCACCGAGCCGGCCGCCTGCGTGATGTTGCCCGCCGTGCTCGACACCAGCAGGTCGCCGCCGCGGCTGTAGCGCGTCTGCTCGAAGAACTTCATCGCCTGGCCCGACAGGTCGATGCGCGAATTGGCGCCCAGCGTCACGTCGCCGGCGGCCGTGAGCTGCAGCTTGCCCGAGGCCAGGCCGACCGTGCCGTCGATGGTGATGTTGCGGCCCGCCAGGGCCAGCTCCGCGCCCAGCGTCCGGTCGCCGGCAGGCATGGCGCCGCCTGCCAGCGCGCTGACGAGGATGTCGCCGCCCGCCGTGATGTGGTTGCTCGATCCCGCCTCGCCGGTGACGAGCGGTGCGCGCAGGTTCAGGTTGCCGCCGCTGAAGTCGTAGCCCTTGCCTGCCACGTAGTCGCCCTGCCGCTGGTACACGCCCAGCGTGCCCTTGTCGTTGGCGGTGATGCGCTCGGTCGCGTTCAGATTGACGGCCGCGAAACCCAGCGCCAGGCGGTCGGCCGAGAAGCCGGCGTCTGGCTGCGTGTTGGGGCCATGGCCGAGCACGATGCGCGCAGCCGACACGTCGAGCGTGCCGGCGCCCAGCAGGCTGCCGATGGCGCTGCCCGGCGTGTTGGCGCCGGGAAAGCTCTCGTTCGTGCCTGTCGGCGTCGGTGTCAGCCCGGTCCAGATGAACTCGCCGGTGGTGATCTTCGCGGTGTCGCCCGCACCGCCGTAGCCGTAGATGGCCGGCGTGCCCAGCACCAGCCGCGCGATGGACGACACGCCGGTCGCCGGGTTGAGCGTGTCCAGCGAGACCGCACCGTAGATGTTGACCGACTCGCGCACGTTCAGCACCAGCGTCTCGACCGCCGGCACGCCCTCGCCCTTGTTGCCGGCCAGCAGGTTCGCCAGGATGCCCTGGTTCATCGACAGGCCCAACGGCAACTGGTGGTTGGCCGCCGCCTGCTGCAGCGCTGCGTCGCTGCCCAGGTTGACCGACGACACCGCCAGCACGAGGTTCTTCGCGCCGTAGCGCACGTTGTCGGCCAGCGTGAACGAGCGGTTGGTGGCCACCGCCAGCGTGCCCTCGCCGTACAGCGTGGTGTTGCCGGTGCAGGCCACGGTCGGGCAGTTGCCGATCTGGATGGTGGAAGGCGATCCGTCGAGCGTGGGCGGCAGCAGGTTGATCCATCCGTTCGACAACCCCAGCACGGCGCCACGGCCGGCCGAGAACACGACACCGTCGGTCGAGTCGTAGGCCGGCGCGCCCTTGCCGAGCGTGTTCAGCGAAGCCCCCTGCTCCAGGTTGATGCCGTCGCCGTAGCCGCTTGCCAGCAGGAAGATTTCAGCGCCGCGCAATGTGGCGCCGCTTCGCACGAAGACACTGCCGGCGTCCGGCTTGAAGGTGGCGAAGTTGTCCGCGTAGTTCAGTTCGATGCCGCCGCCCACGATCAGCCGTGGCGCACCGAAGGCATTGAGTTGGTCGGCCTGAAGCGACACGCCCACGAAATCGGGCGTGCGCGCAGCGCCCGGCGCCAGCACCTCGACCCCGAAGGCCCTGACCGAGAGCGTGCCGCCGAAGCCCGCGCTGCCGGCGGCCGGATTGAACAGCGCCTTGCCGTCGAACTGCAGCATCGACACGCCGTCCTTGGGACGCACATAGAAGTAGTCGAGCAGCAGGTTGCGGGAATCGGCCGCGATCTCGCCGCGCACGCCGCCACGGCGTGCCGTGTCGGCCACCACGAAGGCGTCGTAGCCCATCGGGTTGTAGGTCGCGTTCTGCTTCACCGCAGCGGCCGGCGTCACGACCAACTGGCTCGCCAGCGACGACTTCAGCGCTGTGTTGGCAACGCCCAGGTAGCCGCTCGCAACGTAGGAGCCATTGCCCACCGACAGCGGCGCGGTGGGCAGCGCGCTTTCCGCACCGAGTTCGACGCGAAAGGCACCCGGCTGCAGCGCATAGGTGGAAGGCAGCAGCGTGTAGGTGCCGGCCTTGAGCCCGGCCACATCCCTGTCGAGCGTGATCTGCCGGCCGATGGCCGGCTCCGATGCGCCCGCGTCCGGCGACACCGGCGCATAGCCGCCCTGGAAGCCGGGCACGATCGCATAAACGCCGTTGCCGGCCTTGCTGAAGGTGTTGGCCGGATTGGCGTTCGCCAGCGGCGTGCGCAGCACGTCCACTGAACCGCCACGGCCGGTGACGAAGCCAGCGCCCGTGAGTTCACCGCCGCCCGACAGGTCGAGCAGCGCGCCTTCGCGGCCGACCACGCTGTCGCTTGTGATCGTGATGCCGCTGGTCCCCAGCGAGCGCCCCACGACGGGCTTGCCCGCATAGCTGTAGCCGATGCCGTCGGTGGTGCCGCCGTAGGGCATGAGCAAGCCGGTGCCGCTGACCGAGGTGATGCTGCCCGGCAGCAGCTCGACCAGGCTGGCATGCGCCTCGCTGCTGCCCCGGCCGTCCTGTCCCACGATCAGGTTGCCCAGTGGCGCGCGCACGATGCCGCCCTGGCGCACCGTGTCGCCGCCGAGCGCGAGGATGCCGAACGCCGACTGCGGCATGGCCACATCGCCTTCGACCTGGCGGCGAATGTCCAGCACGCGGCCCTTGTCGTAGCCCGCGACGATCTGCGCGTTGGCGCCCGTGGCCGGATAGATCTGCGCGGCGGTGATCGTCAGGTCGCCCATCGTGGCCAGCTCGGTCGTGGTCGCACCGCGCAGGCCGAACGCACCGGACGCGCCGCCGAGCATGCGAACGTCGCCACGGCTGGTCACGTTCACCTTGTCGAAGCCGCGGCGGTCCACCACCTGCGCGGGGCCTGCCTTCATCGCGATCTCGCCGTGTGCGCCGAAACCGACGCGATCACGGACGTCGATCTGGTCGGCCTCCGCCGTGAAGACCGCATCGCTCGAGCGGGTCGACGCACCGTGGCGCCAGGTCGTGGTGTAGAGCGCTTCGTTGTCCCGCTGCGGCACTGCGGTGACGCCAGCCAGCCGCAGGTACGACGACGCCAGCCTCACCTGCGAATCCGTTGCTGCGCTCTCGGCCAGTGCGAAGCTGCCGGCGTAGATGCGCAGGCTCTGCGCGGTCGACAGGTCGACGTTGCCGTCGAAGCTCAGCAGGCCGTTGACCAGCAGCGACAGGTTGCCGAAGCCACCGGCCTGTACCTGGTCCACGCCCAGCCGCCCCTTGCCGTAGGCCAGCGCCGCATCGGCCTGGCCCGGCTTCAGCGTCGAAGGCAATCCGCTGGGTTGCTGCGTCTGTGACAGGATCAGCTCGCGCGCCTGCCGGATCTCGTTGTCGACCGGGTAGATGGTCGAGAAGACCGGCGCTTCGAGCGCCACCGCCAGCGTGCCGCCTGCCGCATTGGCGCCGCCCGCGCGTGCGCGCAGCGTGCCGTCGAGGTAGAGGCTGTGCGCCGACTTGAGCACGATGCTGCCGCCATTGCTGGCCACATTCATCTCGCGCCAGCGGCCGTCGACCGGCGCGTCGATGATGGCACTGCTGCCGGAGGCATCGAGCACCGCACCGGGCCGGATCACCAATGCCAGGTCGGGCGCCTTGGCCGCTCCCCGTGCTTCCCAGTCGAGCGCGCCACCGATGGAGATGGTGCCGCCGTTGCGCACCGTGCCGTAGCGGCGGCCGCTGGCGTCGGTGCCCGTTTGCGCACGCGCCGCCACGTCGAGCACCGCGCCCTCGCCGATCCACACCGAGCGGTTGTGCGCCTGGTTCGACGTGCTGAGCGACGAGGTGAAATCGGGCGCCTCGATGTCGATGGCGATGCTGCCGCCCCAGGCGTTGAGCCTGCCGTCCACCACGAAGCTGCTCTTGCCGCCGCCGAGCAGGCGGATCGAGCGGCCGGGATCGACCGACACCACCGAGCCCGCGCCGATGGCGACATCGCCGCCTTCGCTGACGCGGCGCTGCGCGCGCAGCACGAGGTCGGCGCCCTGGCGCTGCACGACCTGGCGGTTGGGCACGTCCTGCTGCAGCAGCGGCGGCGTCCACAATTGCAGCGCGAAGCCACCCTCATTGCCGGCCGTGGCGTACGGCGCAATCTGGTAGACCGGCATCGCCACATCGACCTGCGCACCCGGCGCAACCGACAGCCCCTTGTGCCCGTTGATGTCGTAGGCAGAAAAGCCCGACTGCAGGCGCGACGCATCGAGCACCAGCGCCGTGGCGTCCTGCGCCGCCGGGTCCGCACCGATGACGATGGCGTTGCCCGTCTCGATCTGCAGCATGCCGCCGCCGCTCACACCGTGGCCGCGAATCTCGCCGCCCAGCGAAAGCACGCCCTGCGCATCCGTGGCCGTGGCGGCCGAATCGGCCACCAGCGCCACGCTGCCGCCCTTGCCGCCTTTCTGCTTGCCCTTGGCCAGCAGCGCCGCGCCGGAAGACACGTCGATCAGGCTGCCCTTCTCGATCATCACGCCGTGCGTCGATTCGATGCGCGCCATGCCACCGTCCAGGTAGGCCAGCGTGGCCGCGTCCTCCGGGGTGGCAACGGTGTCGGTGCGGCGTCCGCGCAGATCGAGCGCGGCGCCATCGCGCAGCGTGATCGACGAAGCCGCATCCTTCACCAGCGCGCGTGCCGGCGCACCGTTCAACGTTGACTGGAAGACATTGCCGGCGCTGAACTTGCCTCCGCGTGTCGTGACCGTTGCGCCGATGTCGATGAACGCGCCGAGCAGGCTCATCTGGCCGCCATCGGCAAGCGTGACGGCCTTGTCGATCTTGACGGTGCCCAGCGTGCCGATGTCCAGCACCGCCAGGTGCTGCCCGTTCAGGTGGCCGCTGTCGAGCCACAGCGTGCCGATGCGCTCGGTGCCCAGCGCATCGCTGGCCGCCATCTGCAGCGTCGCCTGCGCGATGTCGCCAAAACGCACGTCGGTGTCGAACAGGTCGATACGGCCTTGCGACGCATAGCGCCCCACCGCCAGCGCGCCGCCGCGTGCCACTGCGGTCTGTGCCTGCTTGTAGCCGTCCTCGATGGCGTCGCGCGCCCGCGTCTGGCGCGCGCCGTTGAACACATCGGCCACGATGTCGCCTTCGAGCACCGCCGTGGGTGCGCTCACCACCAGCCGGCCCGCATCGCGGCCGACCGTGTAGCCGTTTTCCAGCAGGCGCTGCGGCCCGATCAGCGGGTTGTAGAAGTACTCGGTGTTCTTCTTGCCCCAGCGCACGTGCTCGGCCTCGAAGCCCTTGTAGACGCCCTCGAACACCATGTCCGACGGCGCCTTGTTCAAGCTGTACAACCGGCCGTCGCTGCCCTTGAGCCAGGTCTGGTTGATGAAGCCGGTCTGCACGTTCAGCGTGCCGCCCGAGAGGTTCACGCTGGAGCCCGCCTGCGTGACCACTTCCTTGCCGCCCAGCAACACCGTGCCGCCCTGCGTGGCCCATTCGCCGATGCCGTGGCCCTGGTTGCCCAGGTAGCCGCCCACTTCGAGCAGGCCGCCCGCCGCATACCAGCGCTCGCCTTCGTAGCCGCCCACGCCGGGCGCCACGCGCACGAGGTTGCGCCGGTCGATCCACACGTCGTTGTTGAACAGCTTGCCGCTCTCGCGGTTCGACGGCGAATCGCGCAGTTCGTTGCCCTGCACGTTCACCTTGACGTTGTTGGACTCCATTGCCACGTTCACGCCCACCGCGCCGGACACGTCGAGCCGCGCCTTGTCTGCCACGAAGCTGCGGCGCGCGGCGCTGGCCGCGATCTGCCCGCCGGTGGCGAGCGTGAGCGATTCGCCCTCGAAGCGGATGTCGCCGCCCGAGACGATCTCGATGCGCGACTGGTCACGGCGGTCCGCCAGGTTGGCCAGGTTGTCGAAGGCGCCGCTCGCCGCCGCAGTGCGAAGTACGTCCTGCGCGGCCGACTCCTTGATGAGCGCATCGCGCTGGCTGTCGAGCGCGCTGGCCTTGCCGTCGTCCTCGATCACCACGGCCGTGACGGCGCCCTTGCCCATGCTCACGTTGCCGAGCTTGTCGGCGGCCGAGTTCAGCAGGTGCACAGTGCCGCGCGCACTCACAGTGGAGCTGGCCACCGCCACGCCGTCCTGCCGAACGTCGCGGCCGGCCAGCGTGATGTCGCCTTCGCGCGCGGTGATCAGGCCGGTGTTGCTCACCTTGCCCGCCGTGCTGTCGGGCACGAACTGCGGTGCGACCTCGTTGCCGCGCGTGGTCGAGAAGGTGTTGCCGTCGGTGCCGATGCCCTTGCGAATCAGAAAGCTGTCGCCCGCCGCCATCTGCGTCTGCCCCTTGCGGGTGGCGATCTCGCCCGCGTTCGACACCTCCTTGCCGAGCAGCAGCACATAGCCGCCACCCTGCGTGACGGAGCCCGGCTCCTTCGTCGTGATGCGCGCGCCCGCCTGCACTTCGACCTTGCCCAGGTCTTCCTTCAGCGTGGTGAAGCTCGGCGCGGTGCCGTTGGAATAGATGCCACCGGTGGTGAACTGCGAATCCTTGATGCTCGCCGCAGCCGCCACCAGGTTGCGCGTGTCGACCTGGCTGCTGCCGCTGAACACCACGCCGTTGCGGTTGGCGATGAGCACCGTGCCGTCGCCCTTGATCTGCCCGCGAATCTGCGACGGGCGCGCGGCCGGGTCGTTGACGCGGTTGAGCACCGCCCAGTCGGCCTGTTGCCTGAACTCGACCGTGGTGTTGCGCCCGACGTTGAAGGTTTCCCAGTTCAGGATCGCCTTGTCGCCGGTCTGCTGGACCGTCACCGTGGTGCGGCCTGCGGCCGTGCCGGGTGTCGGCGCATTCGCGTTGTGCCAGCCGGCCGTGAGGCTGTTCGTGTCGACCTTCAGGCCGCCTTCGACCAGGCCGTCAGGCACGTCGGTGCCGCCGTTCTGCGCGGCCAGCCGTGCCGCCGCTTGCGCTGCCTGCTGCGCGGCAATCGCCTGCGCCGCGAGGTTCAGATTGCCGATGGAGCGTTGCAGTTGTTCATTGGCCTTTTGCTGCTGCGCCAGCGGGTTCGTCAGCATCGAGGCTGGCGTGCCGTTGGGCAGATAGCCCGTGGCTGCCGCCGTGCCTTGCGCCACGTTCTTCTGCGCCATCCAGGCTGCGCTGAACGCGCGTTGCGCATGTGCGTTGCCCGCAAGGCCCGCCATGGCCAGTGCGATGGCGACCGCGTGCGCGACCGGTGCGCGGCGGAATGTCTGTTTGCTCATTTCATACCCCAGAGGAAAACCCGTTCGCGTGATTGCGTGGCACGGCGGTGTTGCACCGCGCTCTGGTTAAGAGACCGGGCTCACCGGATGCGACCGACACGACCGAGATAAAAGACTGGGAAAATTTGCGGGGCGATGCGGGTGGCCGTGTTTTTCACAGCCGTGTCACGAAGCGAAGGCAGAAGGGCCGCGCGGCCCTAGCCGAGCAGCACGATGCCCGCCGGCAGCGTCGTCACCTTGGCGCCGTAGCTGGCGCCGATCAGGGTCTCGATGCGCGCGAGCTGTTCGAGCCGCAGGCGCGCCTGCACCTTGCGTCGGCCCAGCTCGGCGTTGGTCACTATCAAGCGCCCGGGGCGGTAGCGGTTGATCTCCTCGACCACGGCCGCGAGCGGCGTGTCGTTGAACACCAGCACGCGGTCGCGCCATGCGTTGACGGTGGACATGTCGGGCGCGCGTGCCACTTGCGCGCCGCGTTTGCCATAACTGATCTGCTGCGCTTCTTTCGCGACCAGCACGCGGCCGCCGTAGTTCAGTTCGACCGAACCGGCCATGCAGGTCACGCACACCTCGGACCCGGTGGCGCGCACGTTGAAGCGGCTGGCGGCGGAAGCCACGAGCCGGCCGCCGCCGACCGTCATCGTGAACGGCGTGGCGCGCGATGCGTCGAGCAGCACCTGCGCCTCGCCGTCCAGCAGGTCGAGCGTGGCCGCCTCTGCTTCAGATGCGCGCGAGAGGTTGAAGCTGGTCTGCGTGTTCATCTCGACCACCGCCGCGTCGGCCAGCACCACCTGGCGTTGCTCGCCGGTGCCGGTGCTGTAGTCGGCCGTCATGTCCGACAGCGCGGGCCAGAGCCGGCCCGGTGGCCGCACCACGACGAAGGCCGCCGCGCCGGCCGCGAGCGCGGCGCCGAGGATGTAGCGGCGGTTCGGGTGCGTTCGTGCGATGACGGCGGCGCGCGGTGGCTGCACGGCACGCATGCGCTGCGCCACGGCTTCGGCCGCGGGCCGCGCCACGTCCCACACGCGGGTCGTCTCGGCCATCACCTGCGCATGCAGCGGGCTCTGGGCGCACCAGCGCTTGAAGTCCTGCGCGTCCACCGTCGTGGCCCGGCCCGAGGTGAGGCGCACGAGCCAGTCTTGCGCCTGCGCCTGCAGCGCGGCGCGGTCGTCGTTGGGGGTGTTCACGGCCAGCATCTCTACTAAGACTGTTTTCCGGCCCCGGGACCGAACCGCTGGATCACATCGCGCCCCAATCGCCCGGCGCAATGCACCAGCGCGGCCTTCACTTCACGCTCGACGATCCGCACCGACACGCCGTAGCGCGTCGCGATGTCCTTGTGCGGCGTTTCGTCCACGCGCGAGGCCAGGAAGATTTCGCGGCGGCGGCGCGGCAGCTCTTCGAGCGCCCGCTCCAGCGCCTGCACTTCGCTGCGGGCTTCGGACAGGCGCGCCGGGTCCTGGCTTTCATCGGCAAAGTGCAGCAGTTCCTCGACCTCCACGAAGTCGAGCAGCCGACCGTTCGAGATGCGCCGGTCTTCCGCCACGTTCGACGCAATGCGCAGCAGGTAGGCCATCGGGCTTTGCACCGCGCCGGGGTCGCTCATGCGGTTCACGCGCAGCCAGGTTTCATGCAGCACGTCGTCGGCCACGTCCTCGGAACCGAGGCGGCGGCGCAGCCGGTTCCTGAAGTCGAGGTAGCGGCTCGTGAGCAGGCTGCGCAGGAAGCCGGGGGTGTCTTGCTCCACGGCGATCTCAGGACGCGGCGGGTATCAGGCCCGCGCACACATCGGTGCTGCGCCCGGTGCGGGGCAGCAGCAGGATCGTGAGGGGTTCGTCCGGCGTGCCGTCTTTGGGCGGACTCAGCACCAGCGTGTTCATCGCGGCTTCGAGCGCCGCATCGCGCTGCGCAACGCCCGTCGAGCTGAGCAGGCGCGTGCGCCGCACATGGCCGGCCGGGCCGACCCACAACTGCACCAGCGCGCGGTAGTCGCCGGGCTGCACACGCGGCCAGCGGCACAGCGTGCGCTCCAGCGCCTGCTGCACGATGCGCGCGTTGCCATCGCCCGTGGCTTCGACCGATGGCGCAGCAGATGCAGCCACCGGGGCCTGCACGGCAGCCTCGGTCTCGACAAGCGTGAAGGTGGTGTCGTCGGCATAGCGCGCCACCAGCCGCGTGCCTGCCAGCATCCGATGCAGTGCATCGCGCGGCGCCAACTCCCCGCGCACGGGCATCGATTCGAGCCCGGCCGCGAGCTGCCCGTCGAAGAACACCGACTGCCCGCTCGCCTGCGCGAATGCCTGCAACGCCGAAGCCAGCGGCTGCGCGGGAATGTCGAAGCTCACGCGATCGGCAACGGTGGCGAAGGATGCACCCAAGGACAGGATTCCGAAAATCAAGGTCAAGACGCTCACCCACCACCGCGACCGAGCAATGCACCACATGCCTGGTCCTGTCACGAAATGGAATTTGCTGCGGGCCAGCGAGAACCGTGGCCGTACTACTTTCAGTCGACCGGATGCTAGTGAGCATTTGTGACAGGTTGAATGCAATGCGCCCGGTTCACTTCGGGGCAAATCTGGAAAGCCCTGATGCCCCGCGCAGCGACCGCCCCCTACGATGGCGACATCCTTCTCACCGAGACACCGCATGCCAAGCACAGAGACACACTTCGACCTGACCGCCAACGATGGCCGCAAAGTGGAGGCGCACCGCTGGCAAGGCCCGACGCAGCGCGCCATCATCCAATTGGCGCATGGCATGGGCGAGCATTCGCTGCGTTACCGGCCGTTGGCCGACGCGTTGACGCAGGCCGGCTACGTCGTCTATGCGAACGAGCATCGCGGCCACGGCAAGGACGCGGCGGCGCGCGACGAGCTTGGTGAATTCGGTCCCCGCGGATTCGCCGGACTGGTGGACGACATGGCCCTGCTGAGCCGCCACGTTCGCGGCGTGCACCCCGGCTTGCCGCTGATTCTTGTCGGCCACAGCATGGGCTCGTTCGCCACGCAGTACTACCTGGCCCAGCACGGCGCGCTGTTGTCCGGCGCGGTGCTCTCGGGCACCACGGCGCTCGACCTGTTGGGCACCGCGTTGCAAGCCGGCTTCCGGCTGGAAGACATGAACGCCGCGCTGCCCGACGTTCGCACGCCTTTCGACTGGCTCAGCCGCGACCCGGCGCAAGTCGATGCCTACATCGCCGATCCGCTGTGCGGATTCACGGTCTCGGCCGAGGGCATGGGATCGATCTTCGCGAACCTCGCCGACCTCGCGCCCGCAGCCCTGCGAACGCGCATCCGGGCCGACCTGCCGCTGTACCTGTTCGTCGGCGACGAGGACCCGGTCAGCAACAAGGCCGAGTGGTTCTACCCGCTGGTGCAGCGCTACCGCGAGGCGGGGCTGCGCGACGTGTCATGCCACGTGTTCGGTGGCGCGCGCCACGAAACGCTGAACGAGACCAACCGCGAGGAAGTCGTGGCCGTGCTGCTGGCCTGGATCGCGCGGGTGGTGGGCCACAAAGGCTGAGGGCGGCGTGCGGGTCTGCCTGCCGCCCTTTCTTTCTTCGCGTCAGGCCTCCACGTTCAGCACGGAGCCGATCGGCACGCCACTGGCATTGACGCGTGCCTTGTCGGCCTTTGCCGCGTTGTCATCCGATGTCTTGCCTGTCCCGCTGAGCTGAGCTGTCGCGCTCTGCAGCGCGCCGGCGGCGCGCAATGCATTCAACTGCGCCTGCAGCATGGCGATCTGGCCCGCCATGGACTGCAGTTGCTGTTGAAGCGCCTTTCGCGGCTCGCCCACGGGCGTCGTGAGCAGAAGGCCCTGCTTTTCTTTCATCTGCTCCTGTATTCCCGCGATCTGGCGCTGGATCTTCGCCATCTCCGCATTGACGTTGGGCCCGCTCCCCGCGCTCCCCGCGCTCCCTGTGGCACCGATTGCAGTCAGCATCTTGTTCCTTGGTTGTTGACGTAAAAGAGGACTATCGGCATCGCGGGCCAAAAATGAAGGGCGCTGATACTTCAAGGCCTCGCTCACGCCCCAAAACCATCGCGATTCGCCCGATCTCCACGCAGGAACATTGAAATGCGCACAGCACTTGCCCGAAGCAGTTGGTTCGCCCTTGCGGTGTTGGTGGTGCTTGTTGCCTGGGAACTGGCGAGCCTCGAAATGCCTGTGCAGCCGCCGTCGGGCGACTGGAAAGAGCGGGGCATGCTGCACGTGATCCTGATCACGGCAACGGCGGTCGGCGCGTTCCTGGGTGGCTTGCCCGGTTTTCGCTTGCTGCCCGCGAAGCTGGTGTTTTCGCGCTGGCATCTGTGCGGACTGGCTGTGCTTTTCGCGTTGATCTCATCCCTCTCGACGGGTGCCCTCCTGAAGCTCGGGGAGAACCTCGTGACCTTTGTGAGTGGCATGGCGGTGCTGTCCGCAATACTTGTACAAACGATGGGCCGCCTGCTTGCGCGCATCGCTATTTCGTCCGATTTATGACAAACAAAATTTCAACCATGACGCGTTTTCTTGTGCTCCCGCTGGCGTTCCTTTCGCCCGGCATCGCCCTTGCTGCCTCGTTGTCCGGAACGCTCACGGGAGGAGGCGGAATCGACGATCTGCGCGTCATCGTGCGATCCGCCAGCGGCCAGCAGATCGAGGCCTATTGCGACGGGCAATGCGGCGACTGGTTCGACGAGGACAAGGAGACGGAAGGCTCCCGCCTCAAGAAGAAGCTGCTGGGCAAGCAGGTGCTTCTCGACTACAGGAAAGAGCCGAACCGCGACAGGGTGGCCGGCTCGGGGCCGAATGACCGGCTCGACTTCGTCAAGAAAATCGAACTGCTGAAGTAGCTCGGCGCTTCACCAAGATATCGACAGATTCCACAGCACTTTTCCTTCCCAGTCATATAGAACATTTGAGCGACAAGCGCCCTTGCAACGGCTTCCTAGAATCGCGCGGCCGGCCTTCAGCCCTCCGTCAGAAAGCGTTTCAAATGCCGCCGATTTCACGCCCTCTCGCTCTCTTTTCTTCCCTCGATGTACGGGCCGTAACTCGCCGCGCAGCCACCGGGGCGTTGATCTTCATCCTGGCTTCCTGCGGCGGTGGTGGTGGCTCCAACGGCCTCGGCTTCCTTCCTCCTGTTGCACCTCCTGCACCGCCCGCCCCCGTCGCCGCATCCCAAACCATCGGCGGTACGGTCAGCGGTCTGATGGGCACCGGTCTCGTGCTGCAGAACAACGCGGGCGATGACCTGGCCATCGCGGCCAACGGCAGCTTCAGCTTTGCCACGCAGATCGCCGATGGCGCGGGCTACACAGTCACGGTCAAGACGCAGCCCAGTCTTGCGACCATCGTGTGCACCGTCAGCAGCAACGGCAGCGGCAAGGTGGTCGGAGCAGCCGTCAGCAACGTGGCCGTGCGCTGTGCACCGCCAGCGGCCCGGTTTGCCTACGTGGTGAATTTCGACTCGAAGGACGTGTCGGGCTACACCCTCGATGCCGGCACGGGAGCCCTTCGCCCGATGGCCGTGCCGACGTTCGCCGTGGGAGCGGAGCCCATCAACATCACCGTGGCCCCCTCGGGCCGGTTTGCCTACGTGGCCACTCCCTACGACAGCTCCGTGTCGGGCTACCTCATCGATGTCGGCACTGGCGAACTCACGCCGATGGCCGTGCCGAAGGTCGTGGTTGTCGCCGGCGGCGCGCCCTACAGCGTCGCCGTGCACCCCACAGGCCGGTTCGCCTACGTGTCGGACGTGAATGCCAACACGGTGTCGGCCTACACCATCGATGCCAGCACAGGCACCTTCAGCCCCGCAGGTGTGCCACTGGTCGCCGCGGGCACGGGCACGCCCATCGTCACGGTCGATCCCACGGGCCGGTTTGCCTATGCGACGAACGTCGGCTCAGACACCGTGTCGGCCTACAACATCAATCCCGACACGGGCGTTCTCTCCCGGATGGCCGTGCCCACGATTGCCGCGGGGCCCAGCCCCTATGGCATCACCGTGGACCCCACCGGCCGGTTCGCGTACGTGGCGAACACCGGGGCCTCCTTTCTGTCGGCCTATGCCATCGACGCCAGCTCCGGCGCCCTGAGCCCGCTGGCCGTGCCGACGATCGGATCGGGGCTGACGCCCTTCTCCATCGGCGTGGATCCCACGGGCCGCTTTGCCTATTCCGCGAACATCGACTCCGACAGTGTGTCGGCCTACAACATCAACCCCAGCACCGGCGTGCTGAGTGCGATGAGCGTGCCATCGATTACCACCGTGGGGTCCCAACCCATCTCCGTCAAGGTGGACCCCACGGGCCGCTTTGCGTACGTGGTGAATTCCGCTCTCGGCAACGTGTCGGCCTACAACGTCGATGCCGGCACAGGCGCGTTCAGCCCCATGAGCGTGCCGACTGTCGCTGCGGGAATGAACCCGCAGGTCATCGCGTTCTCGAGGTAGTCAGCAGCGCTTTGCACAGGGGTTGCGGCCGCGCAACCCTGAACCCAAACCATCGGTACGAAGGCGATGCCTCGCGTTTCAACGCGAGGCCCTGTCGCGCGAAACCCGACATGCTCGTAAAAAGGAAGTGCGAACGGCGTGGCGTTGACCGTCATCGCATCCGGAACAGACGCCTGTTCGTGCAGCGACTTCGCGCGAAGCCAAAGCGCCTTGGCCAATCCTCTGCGCTGGAATGGCTCGGCGACAAAGAGGTGAAAGAGGTGCGTCTTCGCGCGGACAGCTACCACGCCGGCAATCTGCGCATCGACCGTTCCGATGCAGTAATCGAACGGGTCTGCATCCACATAACGGCCGATGCCCGATGGCTGCAGCGAGAGCAGAAACTCTTGTGCGCCCGCGCCGTTTGGCTGCAAGGTGAAATGGTGTGCGAGCGAGAGAATCAGCGCGCTGATGGCGGGTACGTCGTCCTTGGTTGCCTTGCGGATGTGCATCGGCGGCATGTCGTGCGATCGGGCAGTCATCGGATCGACTGTATCCAACCGACGCGACAATGCGCCCATGACGCTCGACCTGTTCGACGACCCACCCCGCGAAGCGCGTGAACCACTCGGCCCCGGCGCCTTCGTGCTGCCCGGCTTCGCCCTGCCCTTCGTCGATGAATTGCTCCCGGCGATCCACGCGCTGCAGGAGCGTGCGCCCTTTCGCCATCTCGTGACACCCGGCGGCTTCACCATGTCCGTCGCGTTGACCAACTGCGGCACGCTCGGCTGGACCAGCGACCGGCGCGGCTACCGCTACAGCGCCACAGACCCCGACACGGGCCGGCCCTGGCCGGCCATGCCCGAGGCGTTCACTCGCCTGGCCCGCGAGGCCGGCGCAGCGGCCGGCTTCGACGGCTTCGCGCCCGACGCCTGCCTGGTCAACCGCTATGCGCCCGGTGCGCGGCTTTCGATGCACCAGGACAAGGACGAGCACGACTACGGCGCGCCCATCGTCTCGGTATCGCTCGGCATGCCCGCCGTCTTTCTCTTCGGCGGACTCGCGCGCGGCGACAAGGCCGTGCGTGTGCGGCTGCAGCATGGCGACGTCGTGGTCTGGGGCGGCGAAGACCGGTTGCGCTATCACGGCGTGCTGCCCCTGAAGGACGCGCCGCATCCGGTGCTGGGCCCCGTGCGCATCAACCTCACATTTCGCAAGGCGGGCTGACACGCATGCAGAAGAAGAAAGAAGACGATCCGCGCAACGCGATGCTCGAACTCTATGCCGCGCTGTGGCACTTCGCGGCCGGTGCACGCGGGCAGTTGCTCGGGGCCACGGCGCTGCTGGCCACCTCGCAGATCATCCGCCTCACGTTGCCCTACCTCGCGGGGCAGGCGATCAACGCGCTGCAACGCAGCGACCTGGGCACGGCCGGCCGCTGGATCGGCACGCTGGCGGCCGTGTATGTCGGCGCGTGGGTGCTGCACGGGCCGGGCCGCATCCTCGAGCGCAATGTCGGCATGAAGGTGCGCGAGACATTGGCCGACGAACTCTATGCGCGCATTGCCGCCGCGCCGCTGACCTGGCATGACGGCCACCATTCGGGCGAGTTGCAGCATCGCGTGCACCAGGCCAGTCGCGCGCTGGCGGACTTCGCGCAGAACCAGTTCATCTGGCTCACCAACGCCGTCAACTTCGTCGGGCCGCTGGTGGCGCTGGCTTTGCTGTCGCGCACCAGTGGCGCGACCGCGCTGGCGGGCTATGTGCTGATCGGCCTTGTCATCGTGCGCATCGACCGCGCGCTGATGAAGCTGGCGCGCGCCGAGAACGACGCCGACCGGCGCTACGTGGCTGCGCTGCTCGATTTCCTGGGCAACGCATCGACGGTGATCGGCCTGCGCTTGCAGGGTGCCTCGCGGCTGCTGCTGCGCCGGCGCATGGCGGCGATCTCATTGCCGCTCAAGCGCACCGTGGTGCTGAACGAGGGCAAGTGGTTCGCGGTCGACCTGATGGGCCTGGCATTGACCTGGGGACTGGTCGTGATCTATGTGTGGCAGGCGCGCACGCCGGGGCAGGCGGTGATGCTGGGCGCGGTGTTCATGATCTACCAGTACGCGCAGCAGGCGGCTGGCGTGGTGACCTCGGTGGCGGCCAACTTCCAGTTCTTCGCGCGCATGCACACCGACTACAGCAGCGCGGCGCCGATCTGGCAGGCGCCGTCGAGCGAGGCCATTTCCGCCACGCCCGAGCAGGTGCCGCAGCGCGAGCGGATTGATGCCGATGCGGCGTGGACGAGCCTTGGCGTTCGGTCGCTGCAATGGAACTACGCGCCGCGCGACACCACCGCCGAAGGACCGGCCACCACCGCGCGCAGCGGGCTGCACGACGTGTCGCTGAACCTGCGCCGCGGCGAGCGCATCGCGCTGGTCGGCCCCAGCGGCGGCGGCAAGAGCACGCTGTTGCGCGTGCTCGCCGGCCTCTATGCGCCGCAGGGCGGCACGCTGTCGCTCGATGGCCGGCTGGTCGACTGGCCGCAACTGCGCCAGCTCGCCACATTGATCCCGCAAGAGACCGAACTCTTCGAGGCCAGCGTGCGCGAGAACCTCGCCTTCGGCCAATCGGCCAGCGACGACGCACTGCTGGCAGCCCTGCACACGAGCACCTTCGACGAAGTGCTGAAGGCCACGCACGGCAACCTCGACACGGCCGTGTCGGAACGCGGCTTCAACCTGTCGGGCGGGCAACGCCAGCGCCTGTGCCTAGCGCGCGGCGTGCTCGCGGCGCAGGGCAGCTCGCTGCTGCTGCTCGACGAGCCGACCAGCGCGCTCGACGCCGCCACCGAGGCGCGCGTGCTGGAGCGCATCGCCAGCGCGTTCCCGAATGCCTGCGTGATCGCGTCGATCCACCGCCTGAGCCTGCTCGAGCGCTTCGACACGGTGATCGTGATGGAGGCCGGCCATGTGCTCGACGCGGGCCCGCGCGATGCGGTGCTGGCGCGGCAACCCTTGCTGCAGCGCATGGTGGCGCCGGCCACGAGCGGAACCTGAGCCGCCGCGCCGTGCTCCAACGCCGCCTGAACCCGCCGAACCCGGCCTACAGACACATAGCGCCCGCGCCCTACCATTGCGGGCTGCAACACATCGACTCATGACACACAAGGCAACGCGCACAAAGATGGCCACACTCCGCAAACCGGCAACGCATTGGGCCCTGCTGGGCGTTGGCGCAGTGATGGCACTGGCCGGCTGCACGGCCACCAGCGAGGCACAACGACAGGCCACCAACAGCAAGCCGCCGCCCACCGACTGCACCGCCTGGGTCGGCACCGACCGCAACGCCATGATGGGCGGCTACCTGCTGCCGCAAGGCCCCAGAGGCAGCGGCACCAAGGTCTGCGTGCCGGTGATGATGACGGCCAACCCGACGCCCACCGACTACGCCGGTGGCGACTACCACGTCAGCGAATTCACCGACGACAAGCTCAAGGCCCGCTGGCGCGCCTGCAAGGAAGACCCGGCGTGCTTCAAGCGCATCGATGCGCAGATGCAGCGCTGGCTGCCGCCGAACAAGGAACGCGCCACACGCTCGACCGGCGTGGTCGATCCATCCGGCAAGATCGATCCCGAAGGCCAGGTCGACCTGCGGCAGATCCGCCGGCCCGCCTTCTTCGCGAAGGCGCCCTACCGCGAAGGCATTGCCGAGGCCGATGGCCGCACGTACATCGTCGAGTTCAGCGCGCCGCGCGATGCCTTCGAGCGCATCGACCTGAAGATGACCGACCCCATCAAGCTGCGCGGCTGGTACATCGAAGGCGCGGGTGTGGACGACGGCAAGGGCAAGAAGGTGCGCGCGCTGGCGATCATGGCGCCGGGCGGCGGCGGGCAGCTCACGGCCATCCAGCATCCGGACGAAGCCTCCTACCGCATCGACGAGAAGACGGGCAAGACCACGCCCGTCAGCTTTCCCAACGCCACCACCGAGACCATGGGCCAGCGCTGGTGGCGCGAGAACCTGTATGCGCTGAACCAGGCCGGCTACGACGTGCTGGCCTACGACCGGCGCGGCGAAGGCCTGTCGGGCGGCTTCAGCGACACCAACACGCTGGAGCAAGGCGAGGATGTGTTCCGCGCACTCTCGCAACTGGAAGACGGGCGCGGCCTGCGCATCCTCACGCCGTCGGGCGAAGTGCTCGAGGGGGCCGCCACCAAGGGCCGCCTGCTGGCGGGCATGAAGTCCACCGAGATTCCGCTGGTGCTCGGTGGCTATTCGCGCGGCTCGATGTCGACCGCCTGGGCCATGACCAGGAACTACGTGGCCCAGTGCAGCTTCGACATGCCCGAGCCCAACTGCACGCCACCCAAGGGCCTGAAGAACATCCGGGGTGCGATCCTGCTGTCGTCGTTTGCCAGCGGCGCGGGCTATGTGGGCGACTCGCCCGACCTGGCCGACCGCAACCTCTTTCTGGGCGGCATGGCGGCGGACCATCACATCGTGTTCTATCCCAACTCGGCCACGCTCGCGGGCATGGACCGCTGGCCCACTGCCTTCTTCGGCAAGGGCCTGTGGGACCGCGCCGAATCGCTCGAAGGCACCGTGGCCGCCTACAACCGCATCCGCGGCGTGAAGGAGATCGTGCTGGCGCGTGGGCCGCATTCGATCGAGACCTGGCCCGAATCCGATCGCACCTACCTGCGCGAGCGCATGGTGGCCTATGCCAAGGAGGTGATCGTGGGCAAGGGCAAGCTGCCGGGCGCCCGGCCGTGGACCAACTTCAAGTCACTGGTGGCGACCACGCCCGATTCGTGGGAACCGTCGTCCAAGCCCAAGGCAACGCCGCCCAGCCGCTGAACGGCAACACCGTCAGAATCGCGCAACCGGCCCAGCCCCTGCGGCCCATCAAGGACAAGCCCCATGTTTCCCCATGACGTTCTCCTCGCCTACATCGCCGCCTGCCTGGTGGTCGTGATGGCGCCGGGCCCCGACAACATCCTGGCGATCAGCCGGGGGCTGAGCCAGGGCAAGGCGGCGGCCACGCTGTCCTCCATCGGCGCGGGGCTGGGGATCATGTGCCACACGGTGGCTGCGGCGCTGGGCCTGTCGCTGGTGATCCAGGCCTCGCCCGTGGCGTTCTGGGCCGTCAAGGCGGTGGGCGGGCTGTACCTGCTGTGGCTGGGCTACAAGGCGCTGGCCTCGCGCAACCTGATCTCGTTCGAGCCCAGCGCGCACCAGTCGCTGCGCAAGGTGTTCCTGACGGGGTTGATGTCGAACGTGCTGAACCCGAAGCCGGGCCTGTTCGTGCTGGCGTTCCTGCCCCAGTTCGTCAGCGCGGGCCGGGGCCCGGTGGCGCTGCAGATGCTGGTCTACGGCGCGATCTTCGCCGCGCTCACTGCCCTGATCTTCACGGTGCTCGGATGCTTCGCCTTCAAGATGTCGGCATGGCTGCGGCGCCATCCGCGCGTGGGCACCGGGCTGAACCTGGGCGCGGGCCTGACCTTCATCGCGGCGGGGCTGTCGGTGCTGGCGCTCAAGCAGCGCGCCTGAGTCGCGCGCCGCTTTGCGCGTCAGTACCTGTGAGGGCAGCGGACCGGCGGCCGCAATGATCGGGCACGCCGTCGCTGTCGCGGCCGCTCATTCCTGGCGAACTTCAGTGATCCGGTATTTCGTCGGACGTCTGCTTTCGAATGCGGTCTCAAGGCGCACCGCGAATGCGTAGTCCTCAAGGTAGAAGTAGACATCCGTGCGTCCTTTCTGCGGCCTGTCCGATGCGCAGCCCAGTCTCTTGGCCACGCCGAGCAACGCCGGATGCAGATCGCTCGCCGGCAGCTCGCTTTCGACAAGACACGCGATCTCATAGGCGTAGGTCTGATCGAACTTTGTGATGATCGATTCGACCATGCTATCGAGCCTGGCAATGACCTCCAGCCTGGAGCCAATGGCCATTCGACGCCAATCGCCTTGCAACTGAAGCGACGTCAGGTGTGCGCGACTGAAGAAAGTCATCGATCGGGACTCGCTCTGCAAATTGACCAATCCGAGGAATGAGATATCGCGCGTAACCATCCTGGAAGAGTTCGGCTCGGTTTTACATTCGATGGCTTGAAGCACGGTCTTGTCGTAGGGCGAAAAATTCCGGGTTTCCACCGGCGAGGCCGGAGTACCCCACTGCGAGGGATCGATGGTTTCTGTTTTTTTCAGCGTCAGCAGCCGATGGCGAGGTGCCGCGATACCCGCATCGACAGCCACACGAAGAACCTCCTCGGAGAATCGCCTCGCGTCATTCTGCACGGGCCTCTCGGGTACACCGTCCGACAAGACAGGTGGCTGCCCCGTTGCACAGCCACCGACGATTGCGGCCAGAAAAACGGGCCACGCGAACCTTGTGCCGCGCAAGCACGCATTGATTTTTTTCACTCTCATCTCCCAAATCTCCCAAGTCAGGCCGAGCGCATTGTCCTGATTTCGAAAACACCGGTGACAGCGGGTCCCGCACGGTCGGCTGTTCGCGACGCGACAGCCCCAGCTCCCACGGATTGAAAACACCCGGCGCGCCGCCATTTCACAAGGAGATCAGGCGACCGAAAGAGGTGCTTCATGGGCGCACGCGACGAATTCCTTCTCGACTCCTACTCCGCCACCGTCACGCAGGTGGCGCACACCGCCAGCGCGGCGGTGGCACACATCAAGGTCCGCAAACCGGCGCAGCGCGGCAACGCGGGCGGCCAGGGCAGCGGCTCCGGCTTTCTCTTCACGCCCGATGGCTTTTCGCTGACCAACGCGCACGTGGTCGAGGGCGCGAGCGAACTGCGGGCAGCGTTTGCCGATGGCACCGAAAGCGCCGCCCGCCTCGTGGGCATGGACGCATCGACCGACATCGCGGTGCTGCGCATCGAGTCGAACCCCGGCGCCTTCCTGCCGCTCGGAAGCTCGGCCGCCCTGCTGCCCGGCCAGATCGCGGTGGCGGTCGGCAATCCTTTGGGCTTCGACTTCACCGTGACCGCGGGCATCGTGAGCGCGCTGGGCCGCAGCCTGCCCTCGCGCGGTGGCCGGATGATCGAAGACGTGATCCAGACCGACGTGGCGCTCAACCCCGGCAACTCGGGCGGCCCGCTGCTGGACAGCGCGGCGCAGGTCATCGGCGTGAACACGGCCGTGATTCCTTCGGCGCAGGGCTTGAGCTTTGCGGTGGCCATCGACACCGCGCGCTGGGTGGCGGGTGAGCTGATGCGCCATGGCACCGTGCGCCGCGGCAAGCTGGGCGTGCAGTGCGCGGCTGTCGCACTGCCCCGGCGCTGGGTGCGCGAGAACGAATGGCCGGTGGCGACCGGCCTGCGCGTGGTCGAGGTGGTGGCCGGCTCGGCCGCGGCGCGCGACGGGCTGCGCAGCGGCGACATTTTGGTCGGCTGCGACGGCACGCCGCTTGCGCAGCTGTCCGACCTGCTCAAGCGGCTGGCGGGCGAAGGCTATGGGCAACCGCTGCTGCTCAAGCTGTTGCGGCCCGTGGCCGGAACGTTGATGCCGTTCTACTTGACGGTGGCGCCCGGCGGCTGAGCCTTGACGCGCTCCAGCTCGGCCTTGGCTTCGTCGAGCTTGGCCTGGCGGCGCGCGATCTTCTTCGCGTTGCCATCGTGCTGCGCCGTGTCGAGGTCGCGCTGGCGCTGCGCCACTTTCTTTTCCTCGGCCCGCACCTTCTTCGCGTGGGCCGCCGACAGTTTTGCATCGCTGCAGTGGTGCTGGTTCTGGGCGAGCGCGCGTTCCAGCCCACGCACTTTTTCTGTCAGGCCTTTTTCGCGCGCGGCCGCGATGTCGTTGCTGATTTCCTGGCGCTTCGCTTCGCAGGTGCCGGCCGCCGGCTGGGCGAACGCCGAAGCCGAAGCCGTCGCCAGGACGAAGATCAATGAAAGGTATGCAGTCTTCATGTCGGTCTTTCCTCGTTGTTGATTTTTTGAATCCGGCGCCGGCGTCTTTCGACCGGCGCCACGTTGGCGCGTCGGGCTCCGGTTGCCAACGCACCTGCGCCGCAGTAATGTGCTGCGGCGCCACTGCACCCTAACCGAACTCCGGCAGAAAGACACCACTGCCGGCCTTCATCATCAACGGCGCTGCCTGACTTGCCGGTGCAAACGCCCATGGATGGAACGGGTGACCGGGACCCACTTGACCCGGCCCTTGGGGCCACCTCGATAAAGGCAATATCCGGTCAACCCATCGAGGTGCTTTCTTGAACTCTTCCTCCCGATTCCTGAACCCCGCCGAAGCTGCGAGGCGCCTCGGCGTCTCCGCCAAGGCGCTGCGGCTGTACGAGCAGCGTGGGCTGGTGGCTCCGGCGCGCAACGCGGCCGGATGGCGCTCTTATGGCCCCGAGCAGATGGCCCGTGGCGCCGAGATCGTGGCCCTGCGCGCGCTCGGCCTCAGCCTCGCCCAGGTCGCGCGCGTGCTGGATGGCGACGCCGAGGGACTGGAGCCCGCGTTGGCTGCGCACCAGACGACGCTCGAAGCACATGCCCGTCAGCTCGCGGGGACCATCGAGACGGTCCGCAACCTGCGGGCCGATCTCGCACGGGGCCAGACGCCGACCGTCGAGGCATTGACGCATCTGCTGGCGCCCACCGCAAAGCTTGAAGTCGAATTCGAGCTGCCCTGGCCCTGGGGTGGTGAACCGTTCATGTTGCGCGACATACGGCCGCTGAACTACATCGTCGGCCCCTTGGGCAGCGGCAAGACGCGGCTGGCCTTGCGTCTGGCCGAGGTTCTGCCGGATGCGGCGTTCCTGGGTCTGGAGCGGGAGGAAGACGGCAGCGCAACAACGCAACTGAATGCCGATCCGGCCCTCAGGCTGCGCGTCGATCAAGCCCTGGCCTGGCTCATCGAGGACGGTGCAACGGCATCCGATGCATTGATCGCCTTGCTTGCAGGACTGGAAACTGAAGGCCCATCCGTCCTGGTCGTCGACATGGTGGAACAGGGGCTGGACCACGCCACGCAGCAGGCTGTCATCGCCCATCTGCGTCGCCGTGGGCCTGATGGCCGTCCGCTCTTCCTGCTCACGCGCTCCTGTGTGATCCTGGACCTCGCGGCCGTCGGCGCGCACGAGTCGATCATCTTCTGCCCTGCCAATCACAGCCCTCCGACCCGTGTCGATCCATGGCCGGGTGCGCCGGGCTACGAGGCCGTCGCGAGCTGCCTGGCCTCTCCCGAGGTACGGGCGCGAACGCAGGGGGTCATTGCATGGCGGCCTCAGTCGGCGCTGCACCAGCGGCCTGAGTCGGGGCATAGAACGGCGCGCTCGCCGTTCACCCAGACGGCCTCTTCTTCCAACTGCGACGAGGTCGAAGGATCGACATCGAAGGCGACCTGAAGCACGCGCGCCACGTGGGCGTCTTCGATGGGCAGCTCCCACGTAAGGAACAGTTGGGTGCAGTCCTTGTCAGGCGCGAAGTCGGCCGCGTCGAAGCCGCTGCTGCCGCGCCGGATGACGGCATGCGGCTGGCCGGTATCGAACACCACGGCAGTGCCCCGCGTCAGCGGAAAGCGATGGCCTGACGAGGGAAAGTGCAGGTCCAGTCCCTTGTCCTCGCTCAGGAAGAGATTGCAGAAGGCCGCGCTGCCGTATTGCGCGCCGTCGTGGTGGTACTTGGCGCCGCGACACGCCATGAGCGCAATGTCGCTGGCGGCAAGCACCTCGGGCAGGCCCTGCATGTGCGTCCAATCGGACATGGCCTGTACGCAGTGCCTGTAGTCCGGCCAGCGCGTGCGTGCGCGCGCCAGGGACAAGGGCTCGACGTCTCCGGGCTCCAGCGTGAGGCGCGTGGCGATCTCCCTTTCGCAATCCGCCATGAGGCGCGCGGGAAGCACGGGCACATCGAGCGTGGCTGACAGCACCACATCGCTCACGCTTCGGCTGCGGAGGTTGTCGCCGCTCCAGAAATAGGAGGTCAGGCGGTCTCTCGCGCGATGCGATGGCGGGGGGCTGTTCATCCGGCGCAGTGTAGTCAGGCTGCGCCGGCGATGCGGCTGGCCTTACACCGTCGCGGGCATCGCTTCGAGGTACAGCGTGATGTTCCGCATCGCACGCTCAACGTAGTCTTCTTTCTCGCCCACGGGCGCGACGTAGTGCATCGCCTCGCGCGCTTCATCAAGCCCCACCAGCCGCGCGATGACCCACGCAGCCAGGTACTGCGAAGCCAGGCAACCGCCCGCCGTAGCCACGTTGCCCCTGGCCACGAACGGCTGGTTCAGCACCGAGACGCCGGCGGCTTCGACCCAGAGCTTGGTCGTCAGGTCGGTGCATGCCGGCACATCGGCGAGCAAGCCCAGCTTTGCCAGCACGAGCGTGCCGGAGCACTGCGCGGCCAGCAGTTGACGGGAAGGGTCGAGCCGCAGTTGCGCCATCAGCGCCGCATCGGCGACAACCTCTCGCGTGCGTATGCCGCTGCCGACGATGACCGCATCCGCCGCGCTCGCCTCATGCAGCGAGGCCTGCGCTTCGAGCACCACGCCGTTCATGGAACGCACGCGCGCCGCCGGGCTCGCAAGGGAGACCCGCCAGCCCGGTTTCTTGATGCGGTTGAGGATGCCGAGCGCGATGATCGAGTCGAGTTCGTTGAAGCCTTCGAAGGTGAGGATGGCGATGTGCATGGGGTCGATTTCTCCGTGCCGGATGGGATGGGAATGAGGGCATCGTAGACACTGCAGTCAATACAATCAAAAAATTGTCATGGATACATTGGCACGATGACTCAAGCCCGGTACAAACAATGGGTCGATGTGCTCGCCGCACAAATCCGCGCTGGCAGCCTGCCACCAGGCACCCGTTTGCCCACGCTTCGCAAGCTCGCTGCACAGAAGGGCCTGGCCCTCGCCACCGCAAGCCGTGTCTATGCGGAGCTTCAGGCGATGGGCCTGGTCAGCGGCGAGACAGGTCGCGGCACCTTTGTCAGGGAGACCCTCCTTCCGCGTGACCAGGGCATCGACCAGCATGCCGTGGCGTCAGGCGTGGTCGACCTGAACTTCAACTACCCGTCGCTGCCCGGCCAGGCCGAGTTGCTGCGCACGGGCCTGCGCCAGCTCGCCGCCGCGGGCGACCTGGAAGCCCTGCTGCGCTACCAGCCCCACGGAGGTCGACCGCACGAGCGGGCCACCATGGCTCGGCACCTCGCGCAGCGAGGCATCTCGGTGGGTGCCGATCAGGTGATGATCGTGAGCGGTGCGCAGCATGGCTTGGCAACGACCGTCATGGCGCTGCTGCAGCCCGGTGATGTGGTCGCGACCGATGCGCTCACCTACCCGGGTTTCAAGGTGCTTGCTGAGGCGCATCGCCTCGAACTGGCACCGGTGCCCGCAGCCGGGCACGGCCTCGACCTCGACGCGCTCGAACGGCTGTGCAAGAGCCGCAAAGTGCGGGCCGTCTATGTGATGCCGACGCTGCACAACCCGCTCGGCTGGGTGATGAGCGCAAGCCGGCGACGGCAGCTCGTGTCGATCGCGCGCCGGCATGGGCTGCTCATCATCGAAGACGCGGCCTACGCTTTTCTTGCGGAAGATCCGCCCGCTCCGCTGGCAGCGCTGGCCCCCGAGTCGACGGTCTATGTCTCTGGACTTTCCAAGAGCATTGCGACCGGCTTGCGCGTCGGGTTCGTGGCCGCACCGGCGGCATGGGTGCCCCAGCTCGAACGCGCGATCCGGGTCACGACCTGGAACACGCCCGGTGTGATGACGGCGCTGGCATGCGGCTGGCTCGACGACGGCACGGTCACCCGTCTCGAAACCGAGAAGCGCCATGACGCAAGGGCCCGGCAGGCCATCGCCACGGACGCCCTTGCCGGACTGCGGTGCGTTCGCCATCCGGCGTCGTACTTCGTGTGGGTTCCGATGGCGCAAGAGGTTCGCGCCGACCAGGTTGCGGCGGCACTCATGCGCGATGGGATCTCGGTGTCGACGGCTGAACCTTTTTCGACATCGACTCACGTGCCGCATGCCATTCGCCTGGCGTTGGGATCAGTCCCGCTGGACATGCTCGGTGATGCACTCACGAAGGTCAGGCGCGCGATCGACGCACACACCTGTTGAGCCGCCCCATCGGCTAGAGTCCTCGCGCTGAAGGAGCAACGCATGTCGAAGAAACACCGCACATGGATCTTTGCGGCAGCCGCCTGGCTGCTCACCACCGTCGCTGGTGCACAGACGGCCTGGCCGGACTACATATCGCGCCTGCAGCCCGCCGTGTCTGAAAGCCCGGTGGCCGCCGTCTTGCCAGAAGGCGGAACGATGGTGCCGCCCGACCCCACGCTCCCTGCCGCCCGCAAACGCTGGCACGGCCTGTGGCAAGGCTGGGCGTGCGGCGGCATGCAATGCGACGTGCGCATTGCGGTCGAGCAAGTCACATCCGAGCGGGCCACCGTTGCCTATGCCGGCGCCAACGCATTGCAGGGGCTGCTCACCGACCGCGCCGAAGGT
The DNA here is from genome assembly GCF_014302995.1 of Variovorax sp. PAMC26660. Classification (NCBI taxonomy): domain Bacteria; kingdom Pseudomonadati; phylum Pseudomonadota; class Betaproteobacteria; order Burkholderiales; family Comamonadaceae; genus Variovorax; species Variovorax sp. PAMC26660. The sequence continues at coordinate 5,426,456 of NZ_CP060295.1, read as the reverse complement.
CTGTTCAAAGACGAAGAGCTGGCAGTGCGCCTGCGCACCGGTTCGCGCCTCGTGCTGCGCCTGCGGGCCGATGGCGACATGGAGATGTCGCTGTGGAAGCCCGACACGCAACTGGTCTCGGCCGGCGTGCTGACGCAAAAGCCGTTGGCGTCCACCTACACGCGCACCATCGAACGCGTGCCCACCCCGTGGAGCGACAACGGCAAGGCGCAGACACTCGAAATGGTCGTCTTCCGCCCGCAGGGCATCGGCCCTTTTCCGACGCTGATCTTTCACCACGGCTCGACCGGCCGGGGCAACCGGCCCGAATGGTTCAAGCTGACCTGGACCAGCCCCGAAATCGCACGCTACTTCACGGCCAGGGGCTGGCAGGTGCTGTTCCCCCAACGGCGCGGTCGCGGGCAATCCGACGGCCTGTACGACGAAGGCTTCGAGGCCGATCGCTCGGCCGGCTATTCATGCCAGCCCAGGCGCGCGCTGGCCGGATTCGATCGCGCGGTGGAAGACCTCGATGTGGTGATGCCACAGGTGCTCGCGCGTCCCGATGTCGATTCCAGGCACCTGATGATCGGCGGCGTGTCGCGTGGCGGCATCCTTGCCGTGGGCTATGCCGGCATGCACCCCGAGATGTTCACGGGCGTGATCAACTTCGTCGGCGGCTGGGTCGGCGACGCCTGCCCCAAGGCGAACGAAGTGAATCCGTTGCTCATGCGAAGGGGCGCCGCCTTCAAGCAGCCGATGCTGTGGCTCTATGGCGATCACGACCCGTTCTATGCACTGCGCCACAGCCGCGCCAACTTCGACAGCTTCACCGCGGCAGGTGGACGCGGCGAGTTCCTGAGCTTCGATCCGCCGCCCGGTCGGGATGGGCATGCGCTGCACACCGAACCATCGCTCTGGCAGCCCGTCGTTGAGCGCTACCTTGCGGGGATGGATCGGTACTGAGGCCGGTCGAGACTCACGTGGAAGAAGCTGCGCGATAGGCTCGGCTTGAAACGCTGACAGAGTTCTTGTCGGGGTCCTTCGCATTGGCGAAGGCATAGCCGTTGGCTTGGTGAATGGCGCCGAACTTCAGTCCGCGCGTTGCGGCATCCGCGACGAAGGCCGCCACGTCGCGCACCTGAAACGTCAGCTTCACGCCGACCTGGCCCAGCGTCACCGACTTCGCGGCCTGGTGGATCAGGATGCCCGCGCCGCCATGCGGCGCATGCAATTCGATGAGGCCTTCATGCACCTCGCCGCTCGTGACAAAGCCGAAGTGCATTGCAAAGAAATCGGCCGACTTCTTCATGTCGCGGGCGTAGATGAGCGCGGTAGCGAGTGGGGATTCCATGCGGCGATGGTACGGCGATGGTACGGCGGTGATTCGGCCGTGCAGCCGCACCAGCAGGCCGTTGCGCGTTTGCCAGGAAGGTGTTGACGCTGGCGCAGCGCCCACGTTATATTCGCCGCCGCAGTTGCCGCAAGGCGACTGTCGTAAGCGTTACCGTCATCCAACGCGTCCCTTGTCGAGAGGATCCCAGCTGGGAATATCTCGATCAATACAGACGCGCTTTGGCATGACATCAATTTCCTCTCCCGTATCCGCTCGCCCGTTCGAGACCTCCGCTTTCACGGGGCTCGCTCCCGTGGTGCTGGCGGTCTTCCTCGGCTTCCTCGCAATCAGCGTCCCTCTGGCGGCGCTGTCGCTCGAGGTACGCAATCACCTCGGGTTCGGCTCGGCCACCATCGGCTGGGTCATCGGTGCCCAGTCGCTGGCCACGCTGCTCACCCGCCATCAAGCCGGCACGCTCTGTGACCAACGCGGCCCGCGCGCTGCCGTTCTTCTCGGACTTCCACTCACCGCCTGCTCGGGCCTGGCGTATGGCCTGTCGAGCGTTCTGCCGATGGACCCCGTTGCAAAGCTGGTCGTCCTGCTCATCGGACGCCTGATCGCAGGCCTTGGCGAGAGCCTGTTTCTGACAGGGCTGATGAGCTGGGGCATCGCGCGCGTGGGCGCCGCCCGCACCGGCAAGGTCATGTCCTGGACGGGCATTGCGATCTACGCCGCGCTCGGACTCGGCGCACCGCTGGGGCTGGCCGTGCAAGCGGCATACGGCTTCGTCGGCGTCGGAGTTCTTGTGCTGCTCACGCCGATGCTGGGCTGGGCCATCGCCCTGCGGCTTTCGCCTGTTCCCGCCGCCGGCGGGCAGCGCGTGCCTTTCCATCGCGTACTCGGTTTGATCTGGCGGCCAGGGCTCGTCCTGGCATTGGCCACGGTGCCCTATGCCGCGATGGCAGCCTTCCTCACGCTCGACTACGCAGCACACGGTTGGCCGCACGCCGGCACGGCGCTGCTCGGCTTCGCTGCCGCCTATGTCCTTGTGCGCTTGGTCGGTTCGGGGCTTCCTGACCGCTTCGGCGCGACGAAGGTCGCCGTGGGTTCGTTGATCTTCGAGGCCATCGGGCAAGTGCTGATCTGGTGTGCCCCCGCGCCGGGAATGGCCGTGCTGGGCGCGACGCTGACCGGCCTGGGCTTCTCCCTCGTGTTCCCGGCGATGGGCGTGCTGGCGACCCGTTCCGTTCCGCCCGAACAACGCGGCCGTGCAGTGGGCAACTTCATCGCCTTCGCCGACATCGCACTGGGTGTGACCGGGCCCGTGGTCGGATTCGCGACGCAATGGTTCGGCATCTCGTCGGCCTTCCTCGTGGGTGCCTGTGCGACTTGCGCGGCCTTGTGCCTGCTGCCTGCCATCCGGCTCAGTCGCAGCGCATAGCGCCCCCCATGCATACGACAACCTCAACGCAAACCACAAGCAGCAAATCATGAAGACGACAGGCAACACCATCCTCATCACCGGCGCCACCAGCGGTATCGGCCGCGCGCTCGCCGAAGCGTTCCACGACAGCGGCAATCGCGTCATCGTCAGCGGGCGCCGGCAGGCCCTGCTCGACGATATGACTGCGCGCCGACCCGGCCTGATCGGCATGCCGCTCGATCTCGACGACCCGGCTTCATTGCCGCGTTTGGCCGAAGACGTTCGCGCGCGCTTTCCCGAACTCAATGTGCTCATCGCCAACGCCGGCATCTCGCGGGCGGAAGACGTGACGGCAGACGGCTGGGATGCTTCAGACGCCCAGTCGATCGTGGACACGAACATCATGGGCGTGCTGCGCGTGATGGCGGCGCTTTTGCCGGTGCTGAAAGGGCAACCCGACGCGGCCATCATCGCGACCAGTTCCAACCTTGCCTTCGTGCCCCGCGCCGACTTTCCGACCTACTGCGCCAGCAAGGCATTCCTGCACTCGTGGCTTCAATCGATGCGCCATCAACTGCGCAAGGTTCCCGTCGAGGTGCTCGAACTGGCACCGCCTTATGTGCAGACGGAACTCACGGGCGGCGGCCAAGCATCCGACCCGCGCGCCATGCCGCTTGCCGTGTACGTGGCCGAAGTCATGCAGTTGCTGGCGGCTAAGGATCACCCCCGGGGCGAAGTGCTGGTCGAGCGCGACAGGGCCCGGCGCTGGGCCGAGCGGGACAGTCGCTACGTCGCCACTTTTGCTGCGATGAATCCGGGCTGAAGCGGGCGGGAAGTCACTGCGCCGGTGTCTTCGAATCCCGGTGGATCAGGGCCGCATCCGACCTCCATCCGAAGCGCTCAGGCAGTGCCGTCTTCCGGATGCTTCCACGCCGGCGCGTGGGCCCGCCGCGCCGCATTGAGTTCGGCCATCGAGATGTGCAGCTCCGCCATGGTCTGCACCAGCAGCTCGAGCAATGCGGCGCGTTGCCGCAAGCGCACGGTCTCGGCGCGGCGCGCGCGCTGCGCCTGGCGCGCAACGGCCTGGATGGCACGGCTGGTCGGCGAATCGTGAAGGTCCACCGACGACGGACTGGATGCGGCGCTGGCTGGCATCTGCTGGATCACGCAGCGGCGGACACACCGGCAGCGTCGCGGGCCTCTGCGTTCGCGGCGTCGCCACGGGTTTCCGAGGCGGGGCCGTAGTTGCGCAGGTGCAGGAAGAACTCGCCCATCATCTGCATCCACAGGCGCACGGCGAACGCCAGGTAGGCGTGGCTCACGCCGCCGGCCACCACCACGTCCATCTCCAGCACGACGAAGTCGCCGTGCTGTGCCACGCGCGCAAAGCGCTTGGTGCGGTGCCACGAGGCGAGCACGGCCTCGGGCAGCGTGCCGCCCTGCACATGCAGCGGGCAGCTCAGCGTGAAGTCGGTGTACTGCGTGGTGGTGACGGGGTTGCCCCACAGCACCTGGAAGCCGATGCCGTGGCTCGCGCTGTGCAGGCGCACCACGCCGTCTTGTTCGATGGTGGTGACGGCGCCGCCGGCGGCCTTGATGGCGTCCGACACCTGCTCGGGCGTGACGGCGTCCAGCAGGTCGAGGGCGGGAGCCGCCGCGATGTCGGTGGCTTCGGTGATGTTCGTCGTTGTGTTGTTCATGTGTTGTGACCCTGTGGGAATGATCTGGTTAGTTGGTTTTCTTGATGGCGGCATCGAGCGCGGCGGCGTCGATGCTCAGGTTCGTGGCAGGCGCCACTTGCGTGAGGTAGGCCTGCACGAGCTGTTGCTGGCGCTGCTGGCGCAAGGCGGCCTGCAGTTGCGGCTTCACTTCGTCGAGCGTGGCGGTGCGCGCGGGCTGGATGTCGAGCAGCTTCACGACATGAAAGCCCGCCTCGGCCTGCACCGGTTCGCTGACCTGGCCGGGCTTGAGCCTGGCGATGGTGTCGCGCAGCTCGGGCAGCATGCGCGCGAGCGGCAAGGTATCGACCTCGCCACCGCGCTCGGCGCTGCGCTTGTCCTGCGAGCTGGCGCGTGCCACGGCCGCGAAGTCGCCGGCGCGAGCCTGGCGTGCGAGCTTGCCCGCCTCTTCGCGCACCTTGGCAACGGCGGCCGCATCACGCTGCGGCGTGGCCAGGAAGATCTGCGCCACGCGGTAGGCGGCCGGCAGGTTGAAGCCGGTCTTGCCCTGCTCGTAAGCGGCCTTGACTTCAGCGTCCGACGGAAAGCCCGCCGGCACCTGGCTCACCGACTCCAGGTAGCTGGTGCTCACGATGCGCGCGCTGATCTCGCGCGTGGCGGCGTCGATCTTCGCTTTGACGTCGGCCCGCTCGGCCCAGCCCTTGGCGCGCGCGTCGCGCAGCACGGCTTCGCTCAGCAGGCGCTGGCGCAGCCAGCCGTCGAGCGTGGCGCGGTCGGCCTTGACGGCGGCGCGCTCGGCTTCGGGCAGGGTCTGCAGCAGCTTCTCGACTTCGTCCTGCCCCACCGTGACTTCGCCCAGGCGGGCCACCACGGTGTTGCCCGGCGCCGGCGTCTGCGCGCCGGCCATGCCGACGGACGACACCAGCAGTGCGCCGGCAGCGACGCGCAGCCGACGGGCCAGCATGGCGGAGGAAGACCTGATGTGTCGTGTCATTGCTTTTCTCCCGAAGCGGGTGTGGTTGCGGATGCAGCGGCGGCAGCAGGTGCCGGTGCCGGCGCATTCACCGCGCGCGCATCGAACTTGCCTTCGTACAGCTTGTCGCCGTACTGCTGCGCGATCTGCTCGAACTTGACGCGGCTCTGCGCGGCAAAAGGTTGGCGCGACGCCAGCACGCTGCCCAGGTCCACCGTTTCGTAGGCACGCAATATCTCCTGCCCCACGGCATAGAGCTGCGTGTTCTTGGCCTCGCATTGCGTCATCGCGGTGCGGTGCGTCGCGGCCTCGGTGGCCAGGCGCTGGCGCTCGGCTTCTGAGGCGCGCGCCATCTTCAGCAGATCGTCATACGCGCCACGGTATTGGGCGATCTGCGCGGTGGCCTTCTCGCTCGTGGCCTGCGCCTGCTGGCGCAGTTGCTGGCTGCCGGCGCTCGCCTGCCCATGAGCCTGGCGCTCGGCAGCCAGTTGCGACTGGCTTTGCGCAAGCTCCTTCTTGAGCGCCTCGATGTCGGACTTGGCCGGCGCCGCACCGGCCGCAGCACCCGCGGCTGGCGTGCCCGCAGGCTGCCCCGCCTTGAGCGCGGCCAGCTCGTTCTGTGCCTGCTGGAGCTGCGTGGTCGTCACGCGCAACTGCGCGCGAAGCCGCTCCTCCATGCTCTGGCCCTGCGGCTGTTGCTGTGCGTGGGTCACGCCGGCCGTGGCGGCAAGCGTTGCCAGCACCAGCGCCGGGAAGATTTTTCTGGACACGGCAAGCTCCTTAGAAACGCGCATTGAATTCGAGCTGCAGGGTGTCGATGGCCAGCGGCGCTCCATAGACGGCCTTGGTCGAGATCCAGCGGCCGGTGAACCACATGTTCTTGTCGATCGCGTACGAGCCGCCCAGGAAGTAGCCGCGCGCATTGGTGCCGCCGCCGTGGAAGGTCGAGTCGTTGTAGCCGTCGGGCATCGCGTCGGGCTCGATCCGCTTGTAGCCCGCCAGCACGTTCCAGTCGCCGCGTGCCGACGGTGCCGGCTTGCCGTAGGTGGCCTGCACCATGTAGGCGTTGCCGCCGCTCTTGTAGTCGGCCTTCCCGGTGCCGCCGGTGGCGCCGAAGTTGTTGACGATGGCGCCGCGAATGCCCGCGCGGTTCCAGATGTCGTTGGCGTCGTACGCGGTGTTCTTCACGAAGTTGGCATCCAGGCGCAGGTTGTTGCCGGCCACGGCCGTGTCCCAGCGCAGGTTCAGGTCGATCAGGCGGAACTTCGAGGCCAGGCCCACGTACTGGGGCTGCGGCGTGCCGGCCGGGTTGAGCGGGTCCAGCGAAATGTCGCGCAGCAGCATGAGCGTGTTGCCCTTCTGCATGAAGGCCGGGCGCGACCAGTCGGTGCTGCAGCCGTCGGCGCCGGCATACAGCGCGCAGGGCTGCGAGACCTTGCCGCTGATGTTGTTGAAGTTGTAGTAAGCAAGAGCGCCGCGCAAGCGGTTGTCTGCGTCGATCTTCCACTCGGCGCCGGCCTGCGCGCCGAAGAGCCACTTGTTCTCGCTCTTCATCTTGGCCTGGCTGCGGCTCGGCGAATTGTCCGACGAGTATTCGAGCGGGATCAGGCCGAGCGTGCCGAACAGCGTGAGGTCCTTGTTCGACGCGAGCTTCTTCTCGAACTGCGCGGCAATGCCGTCGAAGTTCAGGTCGCTGGAGTACAGCAGGTCGGTCGACATGAAGGGGTTGCCGAAGCGGCCGGCCGTCACGGTGAGCCAGTCGACCGGCTTGTGCGAGATCCACATCTGGTCGAGCCACACGCTCTTCTTGCCCAGGCCGCCGCCCAGCGTCTGCGTGGTCGACACCGGGCTGTCGTCGCTGCCCGAGGCCAGGCGAATGCCGGCCTTGGTGTTCTCGGTGAGGTCGGCGTACACGCCCAGCCGCGCGCGGGCGCGGAACAGGTTCTTGCGGTCTTGCCGCGTGTTGAGGATCGACGGCAGCGCAAGGTTGGTGTTCGGGTTGACGTCGTAGCCCGTGCTCTTGTTGAGCTCGGACCAGTTGATCTCGATGTTGCTGTTGTTGCCGGCGTAGTTGCGCGACTCGTTGCGCACGCGCACGTCGCCTTCGACGCGGATGCGCTTGCTCCACTCGGGCGTTTCGTTGGGCGCGGCCCAGCCTTCGGTCTGGGCCTGGGCCATGACCTGGGCCTTGATCTCGTCGCGGATCTGGTCGCGCACGGTCTGCGAGATGTAGGGCACGCGCACGTCGCCGGCTTCGAGCCGCACGCCACCGGCCACGCTGGCCGATGCGGCGGTGGTGGCGGCCGACATGCGCTGCGCCTGCTGCGCGGCAATGGCTTCGGTCTGGGCCTGGGCCAGCAGCGCCTCGCCAACGTCCTTGGCAAGCGTGCCGCTCTGGATCAGGCCGCGGATCAGCTTGACCATGGCGGATTCGGCAGGCGCTGCACCGGTTTGCGCGGTGGCACTCGTGGCCGCGAAAACGAACACGGAGGCCACGGCCGCCGCGAGCGCGCATTTGCGCAGGGTCGGCATGGCGCCCCTGCTCTGGATGTTTTTGAGATGGTTCATCGCTTCGTTCACAGGATTGAATGGGACTGGCAGGGGGCGTCGGCGGTGGCCGCAGTGGCGGTCACTCGGGTCACGGAGTTCATGGCCGGCGTCCCTTCATGGACACGCGCATCGGAAAGCGCAGCGAGGCCGGCGGCTTCTCGTCGATGCGGTCGAGGGCGCGCACCATGGCGAGCACCGCTTCGTCGGATTCGGGCGTGCCGGTGCTGCGCACCAGTTGCGCCCGCGCGGTCTTGCCGTCGGCGCCGAGCCACAGGTCGATCTGGATGTCGTCGAACACGAGCTGGCGGGTGCGCGGATCGCGCGACAAAGCCTGCTGCAACATGCTCGAGACGTAGCGGGCATACGAGCCGCTGCCCAGGCCGCCACCGGCACCGGTGCCGCTCATGCCGCCGCCGCTGCCGGCTTGGATACCAAAGGCGTCGTTGCCGGCCTGGCCGGCGCTGTCCATGGTCACCGGGTCGCCCAGGTCTTTCGATGGGCTTGGGGGCGCGTCGTCCTTGGGCGGCTCCAGCGGCTCGACCGGCTTGGGCTCCTTCTCGACCACTTCGGGCTTGATCTTTTCCGGCTCGGGCTCGGGCAGCTTCTCGGGCTCTGGTGGCGGTGGCGGTGGGGGCGGCAGCATCAGCATCGGCGCATCGGCCACCACGCGCTTCTTGCTCGCGGTGTCCGACAGCAGATGCCACACCAGGGCCACCAGCGCGGCGACGATCGCCACGCCGATGACCACCCCACCCCAGCGGCGCCACAGCCCGCGCGTCCCGGCCTTCCCGCCCGCGCGGTGCGCGGTGGGAAGAGGAGAAGTCGGATCGCGAGGTTTCACTCTGCGTTCCTCACTTCTGCTTGCCGGTCACAAGGCCGATCTGGTTCAGCTCGATGCGACGCAGCAGGTCCAGCACATCGACCACCTTCGCGTACTGCACGCTGGCATCGCCGCGCACGATCACGGGGAAGTCGGGAGACAGGGCCTTCTCGGTGCGCAGGCGCTCTTCCAGCTCCGGCAGCGTGACCGGGTAGGCGTCGAGGAACACGTTGCCCGCGTTGTCGATCGTGATGGCCTTGGTCTTGGGCTTCTCCAGCGCCACCGAGGCGCTGGCCTTCGGCAGGTCGACCTTGATGCCGGGAATGCTGGCGTTGCTGGTGAGGATGAAGATCACCAGCACCACCAGCAGCACGTCCACGAAGGGCGTGATGTTGATGCCGCCCGTGCGCCTGCGGGGCGAGAACTTGGCTGGGGTTGCCATGGTCGTGCGCTCCTCAGGCCCGCGCCGATGCCATCGGAAGCGAGCGGCCTTCGCCCTGCTCTTCGGCCAGGCGCGTGACGAACTCGTCGACGAACACGGCCATGTCGGCGGTGATGGCGTCCGAGCGCGAGGCGAGCCAGTTGTAGCCGAACAGCGCGGGAATCGCGACGCCCAGGCCGGCGGCGGTACACAGCAGCGCGGCCGCCATGCCCGGGGCCACCGAGTTGATGTCCACCGCGCCGGCCATGGCCGCCACGACGAACACCAGCATGATGCCGATCACGGTGCCGAACAGGCCGACGTAAGGCGCGCCTTCGATGGTGGTCGAGAGCCAGTTCATGCGCTTGGACATGCGCTCGATCTCGCGCACCATCACGCCGTCCATGGCGGCACGGATCGCGCCGATGGTGGCGCTGGACACGGCGCTCAGGTCGTAGCCGCGGTCGTGGCGGCGGCGCATTTCGTCCACTGCCACTTCATACAGGCGCCACAGCGACGAATCGGCACGCACCTCGTGCGGCACGGTGTTGTTCACGGCCAGGCGATCGAGTGGCGCGCCGGCAGCTTCGCGGAAGTGCTCGATGAAGGTGGTGTTGGCGCGCGAGGTGGCGCCGTAGTGGCGGCCCTTGGCAATCATGATGGCCCAGGAGATCGCCATCATCAGGCCCAGCAGGCCCACGACGATCCAGGCGTCCAGCGGCATCGCGGCCAGGATGAAGCCGAAGTGGCTCTTGCCGGCCTGCTGCTCGTCGGCACCGAACACGGTGAGGCGCGACTCGGCGCCTTGCGACACGGCATCGGCCAGCAGCAGCGCATCGGCGCGTGCCACCTTCGACAGGCGCACTTCATCGATGGCGCCGGTGAATGCGGCGAAAGTGGCGGCGGGTTGCGCACCTTGCGCCACCGGCAGGCTGCCCGGTGCATCGGCACCCAGAGCCGCAGCGGTATTCAGCGCGGGCAGCTTCGCAGCCAGCGACACGGTGGGACGGCCGCCCACATACAGCGCCACGCTGTCGCCCTCGGCCTTCACGGCAAGGTGCGACCACTGGCCGGCCTGGATCGGCTGGCCGGGCGTGCTGCGCTGGCCGTTGACCTGCACGAAGGGCACGCCCTGGTCGATGCCGACCACGAGTTCGCCGGCGCCGTCGCGGCGGGCATAGATCGCCTGGCGGGCACCGAGCTGGTCGGGCTTGACCCATGCGGAGAACGTCAGCGCGCCACCGGCCTGCACGGCGAGCGACGGCGTGGAGGGCAGCATCAGCGGGCCGCTGCCGAGCTGCGCGCCCTTGCCGATGACAGTGCCTTCGACCGGCACGGCCGAGGTCTGGCCGTTGTTGGCGTAGGCGGTGGTGTCGCGCGGCGGCACGGCGCCTTCGGCGAAGTGGTAGACCAGCGTGTAGTCGGGGTCGAAGCTGCGCTGGCCGTTGCCCGAGGCGGGAGCCTTCGGGTTGCCGTAGTACATCCACAGCTTCTGCGGCGTGCCGGCCGAGACGTTGGGCACATCGACCCACACCAGCGCGATGCCCAGCAGCGGATCGAACTGCTCGATCTGGTGGTTCAGCACGGTCTTGTCATCGGCCGCAACGAAGCGCAGGTCGGCGCCGGTCTCGCTCACACCCTCGAACTTGAAGTTGCCGGTGTGCAGGCGCACCAGCACCGGCACGCGGCCGGCATCGCTGCCGATGGCGCCGGCCTGCGGGCCGCCGTCGATGGTGACGGGCTTGCGGTAAGACCATTCGGCTTGCCACCAGGCGTGGGCCAGGCCCGGCAAGAGCGTGCTCATCAACGTGAGCACGATAAAAAGAATTCGTCGCATGACAGGGTTCTCCGAAAAACTCGTAGAGAGAAAAAGATAGAAAGAAAAAGGTGGCGTCTGCGTGGATCAGTAGTTCGCGGTGAAGCTGAAATTCACGCGCGGGTCGTGCTTCTTGGTGCGCGGACCGTCCGTGAGCGGGTAGCCGAAATCGACGCGGCCAGCGAAGTACTGGCTGATCTTGAAAGTGGTGCCCAGGCCCACCGAATACAGCGAGAAGCGCTCGGCCTGCTCGGGCAGCGGGCTCTTCAGGCGCAGCCGCGCCGCATCGGCGAAGGCATACACGCGCCAGTTCTCGACCAGCGGCCCCAGGAAGGTCAGCGGCTGGCTGCGCACTTCGAGCGAGCCGACCACGCCGTAGTCGCCGGTGGCTTCGGCCGAGAGATAGCCGCGCACCGAGTTCATGCCGCCGCCGGCGATCTGCTCGCTGGACACCAGCGGCGAATCGGTCATCTGGCCGTTGAAGCGGAAGGCCAGTTGCTGGCCGCCGTCGAAGGTGTGCGTGCCGTTGAGGTCGGTCTTCAGCACCATGAAACTGGGCGAAGACTTGTAGCGCTTGTAGTCGAAGGCGGCCCAGTCGCTGGTATAGCCAAAAGAGCTGCTGGTGCCCACCACCAGCGAGATGCCGACGCCGTACTGGCTCTTGTCCGTCTGGCGAAAGCCCGAGTACGACAGCGTGATCGGCGCGTACTTCAGCGGCACCGTGTCGCCGCTGCCCTTCAGGCGCAACGCCTCCTGGTTGTTCTTGAGGTCCACGCCCACGCTGAACGCGTGCCACCAGTTGCCGGTGTTCGGCACGGTGTAGGTGGCCTTCACGCCAATGGAGTGGCCCTTGCCCAGCACGCTGGTGCCGCCGACGGTGGCCACGTTGCTGTCGGACTTGTACGCATTGGCTTCCAGGCTCCAGTTGGTGCCCGGCAGCGGCGCCGTATAGGAAGCCGAGAACACCTTGGTCTGGCTCAGGTCCTGCGGCGCGCCGAAGAAACTGATCGACGCGCTGTGGCCCATCTGCCAGAGGTTGTCGTGGCCCAGCGAAAGCGTGGAGCGCAGCTTGCGCGTGTCGGCGCTGTAGTCGTTGTTCAAGCCGGCACTGGCACGCCACGGGCTGCTGTCGTCGACCTTCAGGTCCACGTCCATGGTGCCGGGCATCGCGCCCTGGCGCACCAGCGGCATCACCTGGCGCTTGGGGCTGCGATTGAGCGCGGTGAGTTCGGCCTGCGCGGTAGTGAAGTTGGGCACGCCGCCTTCTTTCAGCGCGGGCACCTGGTCGCGCACGTCGACCGGCGAGTTGTATTCGGCGCCCACCACACGCACGCGGCCCACGCGGGTTTCATTGACCTGCAGGAACACGATGCCCTGCGTGACCTGCTGTTCGGGCAGGTCGACGTACACCGACTGGTAGCCGGCCGCCTGATAGGCCGCGAGCAGCGCGTCGCGCGCGCCCTCCACGTCTTTCAGCGTGCGCTCGGGGCCGAGGAAGGGCGTGACCGCCTTCTCGATGGCGCGGGCGTCGAGCACGGTGTTGCCGCGCACGATGTATTCGGCAATGTCGACCTTGCGGGTCGATTCGGGGGTCGCAGCCGGTGCGGCAACCGGCGTCGGGGTCGAGGGTGTGGCCGCCGAGGCGGGTGGGGTTGTGGATGCTGCGGCGGGTGCGGATGCCTGGGCAAAGGCCGCCCCTTGGGCACCTATTGCCATCACTGCCAGCCACACCGCTCTCCAGCAATTCGGTGGGGCGTTCTTCTTCATGTCATGCATTTACAGCTCGGTTCTCAAAGATGAAGCTCGCTTGGCAACGGCGCATGAGGCAGAGCCTTCATGTCGCTGTTGCGTACGGTTATCTAGACGCGCGGCGTGCGCGGCGACTGTCGTTTGTCACGAAAACTTCATCAAGAAAATGGCACTCGGTCCGCCGCGATGGGTTTTCCTGCGCGTAAGAAGAATGGTCTCGACGTAGGAGGCTCTTCTTTGTGACACCGCGATGAAACTGGCGGCGCATCGCGTTCAATGCGCGGGTTGGAAGTGCGGCCGTGAAACGCTGTGTGTCGACGTCCCTTGACGGATACACAGGCATACGCCTTGCGCGCCGGAAGAGGACAACGCGGCGAAGAATCGGCTCCGTTCAAGAACCCGCCCGTCACTCTCCCCTGCAGGAATCAACATGCGCCTTCGTTCTCTCGCCGCCTTCTTCGCCGTGGCCGTTGCGGCCTCGGCGGTCGCCCTTACCCTGAGCTTCGCCGCGCCGCCGCTGGGCGGTGACGTGCCCGCCGCCGAAGCGCTGCCCGCGCCCGAGTTCCAGAACATCGACGCGTGGCTCAACACGCAACCGTTGAAGTTGAGCGAGTTGCGCGGCAAGGTGGTACTGGTCGATTTCTGGACCTACACCTGCATCAACTGCCTGAACCACCTGCCCTACGTGAAAGACTGGAACGCGAAGTACAAGGACCAGGGCCTTGTCGTGGTGGGCGTGCACACACCGGAGTTCGCGTTCGAGAAGTCGACGAAGAACGTGCAGGACGCGGTCCAGCGGCTGCAGATCAAACATGCGGTGGCGCAGGACAACAGCTATGGCACCTGGAAGGCGTTCAAGAACCAGTACTGGCCGGCCGTGTACCTGATCGACAGGCAGGGAAAAGTCGTGTACTCGCACTTCGGCGAAGGCAGCTATGGCACGACGGAGAAGAAGATTCAGGCGCTGCTGTCGGAACCTTCGACGGCGGGGTCCTAGGATGACGCCTTGCTTTGCTGTTCGTCGCGTTGTGCTTGATTCGAGGTGCTGCTGCTGTTCAGGGCGGCACTCACGCCGACACGGTGCTCTTTTTCGCGAATGTCCCCCGCTTCGCTCCTCCTTTATTTCGCGAAAAAGAGCCCCGTATCGACGTGAGCGCTCAGAGCGGTTGTTGACCGGCGATCGCCAGCAGCGTGTCCTGTGCGAATGACGCCAGGTACTCCCCGCAGCGAAATAAAGGAGGAGCGAAGCGGGGGACATTCGCGGAGGGGAGTACCTGGCGTCATTCGCACGAGCCCTGAATAAACCCGAACCCGCCCCGAACACAACAGCGCGAAAGCCGCAAACCGCAGCCCCCCGAAAGGAGTCACTGATATGAAGAAGCTCTGGCTAGCCCTGCTCTTCCTGACCGGCGGCATTGCGCACGAGATACGCAACCCGGTGAACTGCCAGTGCATCTCAGCGCGGCAGACCGACGGACCCCGCGTGCGTACGCGCAAGCCGTCGTAGTGCAGCGAACCCTACTTCGCCGGATGGTCGCGCCGAAAAAGCTCCCACTCTTCGATCTGCTTGCCATCCGGCAGCTGGCAAATGCCGTACTGGCCTTTGTCATTCGACTTCATCAAAGTCGTTCCCCCAAGGCTCTGGCAATAAACCGACGCGGGGTTCGCCATGCCGACCCGCGGTGGTTGCGGTGGCTCAGGCTGAGCGCACGCGGTAACCAGGAGAGCACCCAATGGCAACAAGAGAGCTTTGATCATTTCGCGAGTGTAGGTCCGCGACCGCATCGCCAGGATCTGGCCAGCCCCTCAGTCCAGCGCCTCGACCGACGATGCCAGAACATAGCCTTCGCTGCGCACCGTCTTGATGTAGCGCGGCTCCCGCGCATCGTCGCGCAGACGCTGGCGCAGACGGCTCACGAGCAGGTCGATCGATCGCTCGAACAATTCCGCCTCGCGGCCCTGGGTCAGGCTCAGCAACTGGTCGCGGCTCAGCACCTTTTGCGGATGGTCGAGAAACACGCGCAGCAGCCGGTACTCCGCACCGCTCAGCGCCACCATCACACCGCTGTCATCGATCAGATGGCGCGCGGTGGTGTCCACCTGCCATTCGCCGAACGCCAGCTTCGAGGCGGCCTCGGTCGAGCGCATGTTCGGCGGCAGCATGCGCGTGCGGCGCAACACCGCACGCATGCGCGCGAGCAGTTCCCGGGCGGAGAAGGGTTTGGCCAGGTAGTCGTCGGCGCCCATCTCCAGGCCGAGGATGCGGTCAGCCTCTTCGCTGCGGGCCGTGAGCATCAGGATCGGCGTGGCCTTGAATTTTCCCGTGCGCAGGTCGCGGCACAGCGTCAGCCCGTCTTCGCCCGGCAGCATCAGGTCGAGGATGATCAGGTCGAACGGGCCCGACGCTTCCAGCGCCGCGCGCATGTGCCGGCCCGTGGGCACCGCGACCACGCGCAGTCCGTTCTTGACCAGGTAGGTGGTGAGCAGCTCGCGGATTTCCCGGTCGTCGTCTACGATGAGAATGTGGTCGGAGGTCTTGGGCGTCATGGCGGTGCAATGGGGCGCCGGATGGCGCGATAGCCGCAATGTATGCCGGTTGACGCGCGGAACGAGCGGGTTTGTATGCCTGTGTATCTGGCGGACCGGGCCGCCACATTACGTTGCATGAACCTGCGGCACCGGTTCATCGCGCTGGGTCAATCCGCTGCGGGTCCACGCTCGCTCGTGATCTCCGCGCCCTCGCGCATCGTCTTCGTCACCGGCGTATTGGCCACCACTTCGAGCAGGCGCTCCCATTGGGCATCGCTCAACGGCGCATCGGCGTGAAGAACCCTGCGGATGTGCGCCTTGCCGTCGGCGTCTTTTGTCAGCGTGAGTTCCGCACGAAACTCGCCCAGCTCCCAGCCCTTGCGCTTCGCATACATGCGCAGCGTGATGGCGGTGCAGGCCGACAGTGCCGCCAGGTAGTAGTCGTAGGGCGCGGGACCGAGCCCCTGTCCGCCCAGGGCGGCCGGCTCGTCCGCGAGAAGCTCGAATTTGCCCACCGCGATGCGATGGCTGTAGTCGGTTCCCGTGGAAACGATGGTGGCTGTGGTGCCGTGGCTCATGTGTTCACTCCTGGACAAGTCTGATGAATATGCGTGTGGCAGCCCGAATCATCGATCAGGCCTGCCCGTTCTGCTTTCGCGAGGCCTGCGCCTTGATCATGTTGTAGAGCGCCTGCGCCGCCGGCGACAGGTGCGCCGTCTTGCGGGCCATCAGCACCAGCGTGCGCGAGACCACCGGATCGATCAGCTCCACGATGCGGATGTCGGGATAGGCGCCCGCCTGCACCGCCAGCCTGGGCACGATCGCGGCGGCCACCTGCTGGGCGACCAGCCCGACCGCGGTGGAACTGCGCTGGACTTCGTAGAAGGTCTGCAGGCCGAGCGCGCTCTTGTCCAGAGCCATGTCGAGCAGGTCGCGGTTGCCGTTGACCTGGCCGGCGAAGATCAGCGGAAATTCCTTCAATTGCCGCCACGCGATCCTGCGGCGCTTTGCCAGCGGATGGCTCTGGTGGCAGATCAGCACGTACTTGTCTTCGAGCAGCGGCACGCTCGACAGCTCGGGCGGATGCGAGCCGGACATGCCGATGCCGAACTCCACTTCGCGGTGCAGCACCGCGTCGGTCACGGCCGACGTCGAGTGGTCGAGGATCTTGATCCGGTTCTGCGGATAGCGCGCCGAATAGGCCCGCATGATCTTCGGCAGGAACTGCACGCCCGCTGTCGGCACGCAGGCAATGGACACGTCGCCGCGCTCGGCCTTGCCGCTTTCGCGGATCTCCAGCAAGGCGTCTGTCAGTTCGATCAGTTGGCGGCGCGCTTGCGGCAGGAAGTTCTGGCCGATGGTCGAGAGCCCGACGGAGCGGGTTGTGCGCTCGACCAGCGCCACGCCCAGGAATTCTTCGAGCTTGCGCAGCCGCTGCGTGATGGCCGTCTGCGTCACGCTGAGATGGTCGGCCGCAGCCTGGAAGCTGCCCCGCTCTGCAATCGCGACGAAAGCCTGAATGCCCAGGATGTCGATTTTCATGAGCGATTTGAATGAATGGCCGAAATAAATTCATTTTACGTAGACAAGCACGCTGCGCAAACTATCCGCACCCACTTCAAGAAGAGCCTCCGATGACTGCCTCTACCCCCGACGCCACCAGCGGCGACTGGTCTGCCAAGCAATACACAGCCTTCGAGAACGAACGCACCCGGCCGGTCCGCGATCTCGTGGCCGCCATTCATTCCAAAGACGTTCGGCTGGCCGTCGACCTGGGCTGCGGGCCCGGCAATTCCACCGACGTGCTCGCCCAGCGTTTTCCTGGCGCGACGGTCACCGGCATGGACAGCTCCGAAGACATGGTGACTGCCGCGCGAAAGCGCCTGCCCGCCATCGGCTTCGAGGTGTCGGACATCGAAAGCTGGAACCCGTCGCAGGCCTTCGACGTGATCCTGGCGAATGCTTCGCTGCAATGGCTGCCGGACCACGCATCGCTGTATCCGCGCCTGGCGAGCAAGCTCGCGCCCGGCGGCAGCCTCGCGATACAGACGCCCGACAACCTGGAAGAACCCGCGCACCGGCTGGCGCGCGAAGTCGCGGCATCGAAGCGCTGGGCCGAAAAGATCGGCGACGTGAAGCACCCGGCGCGGCACAGCCCGGCGCATTACTACGCGTTGCTGCGGCCGCATGTCAGCCAGGTGGATGTGTGGCGCACCACCTACTTCCACCCGCTCGCCGGCGCTGCGGCGGTGGTGGAATGGTTCAAAGGCTCGGCGCTGTTGCCCTATCTGGCGCGGCTGAACGCGGATGAGAAGGCCGCGTTCATTGCGCAGTACCAGACCGAGATTGCAAAGGCCTATCCCGCACTGGACGATGGCACGGTGCTGCTGCCTTTTCCAAGGCTGTTCATCGTCGCGGTTCGCTGAAGAGATCAGGCGATCGAGAATTCGACCTCGATGTTGCCCCGCGTCGCGTTCGAGTAGGGGCAGGTCTGGTGGGCGCCCTCCACCAGTTGCTTCTTCTGCGCGGCGTCGAGACCCGGCAGCGTGATGGCCAGCTTCACGGCCAATGCATAGGCCGCGTCGCCTTCCGTCTTGCCGAGCGACACGCTGGCATCGACAGCCACGTCTTCCGGCAGCTTGATGCCGAGCCGGCCGCCGGCGAGCCGCATCGCGCCGATGAAGCAGGCCGAGTAGCCGATGCCGAACAACTGTTCGGGGTTGGTGCCGGGCTTGCCCGAGCCGGGTGGGCTGAGCTTGACGTCGAGCGCGCCGTCGCTGGCCTTGCCTGCGCCTTCGCGGCCGCCGGTGGTGTGGGTGGATGCGGTGTACAGCACTTTGTCGAGCTTCATGGTCATGGTGGTTCCTTTGGAGTGAGTCGGGGTGGGTCGGGAGAAAGAAAAAGAGTCGGTTCAGCCGCGCGCGGATGCGAGCTTCCAGATCGCATCGACAAACACCTGCGGCGTTTCCTGCGGCACGTTGTGGCCCGCGTTCACGACAATGTGCGTGCGCGGCCCGGTGAACTTCGCGGCATAGGCCTTGCCGTCGGTAGCGGGCACCACGCCGTCGGAATCGCCGTCCATGGTGATGGTGGGAACGGCAATCGTCGGGAAGGCGGCGAGGCGCCTTTCGAGGTCTTCATACGGCGCAAAGCCCTCCGCGAGCCCCAGGCGCCAGCGGTAGTTGTGAATCACGATGTTCACATAGTCGGGGTTGTCGAAGGACGCGGCGCTGCGCTCGAAGGTGGCGTCGTCATAGTTCCACTTCGGCGAGTTGGTGGTCCACAGGATGCGCGCGATGTCGCGCCGGTTCGCCTCCAGCCCGAGACGGCCGCGCTCCGTGGCGAAGTAGTACTGGTACCACCAGCCCAGCTCCACCTTGGCGGGCAGCGGCAGCTTGTTGCCGGGGCGGTTGGTCATGATGTAGCCGTTGACCGACAGCAGCCACAGGCAACGCTGCGGCCAGAGCGCCGCGATGATGCAGGCGGTGCGCGCGCCCCAGTCGTAGCCCACCATCACGGCGCGGTCGATGCCGAGCGCGTCGAGCAGCGCGATCTGGTCCAGCGCCACGGCCGCCTGCTGTGCGGAGCGCGGGTTGGCGCTGTCGAGAAAGCGGGTGCTGCCATGGCCGCGCAGGTGCGGCACGATGACGCGGCAGCCCCTTGCGGCCAGCAGCGGCGCGACCTCTGCATAGCTGTGGATGTCGTAGGGGTAGCCGTGCATCAGCAGCACGGGAATGCCGTCGGCGGGGCCGGCTTCGTAGTAGCCGACGTCGAGTTCGCCCGCCTTGATCTGGCGGATCGGTTCCAGCCTGGGCGACTTGCCGGATGAACCGGTGGGTCGCGTCTCGGCCGCCTGGGTGTTGCCCATGAAGGCCAGCTCTATGGCCGCAAGGCTCGCAGCCGCGCCTCCCAGCAAGAAGCGGCGTTGACGATTGATGGGTGCAGACATGCGCGTTCCTTCGTATGCGTTGAGTGATCTCATCGCCAGGGCACCGGATGGGGTGCGGCTGGCGATGGCCTCATTGGATTCGCGGCGTGTATTCGCGATGTGTCTTGAAAGGGGCCTTCTTGTATGGCCGTGTGTGCCGGCGCCGCGAGATACACGGGCATACAAAAACGGAAAGCGCGAACGCGCGGGTAATGTTCCATGTCGTTTGCGGGGTTCAACACACTGCAATACAAACAAACGGCACCGGTGGCGGGCACGGGTCTATAAACCAGCCCATGCCCACATCAGCCAGCCCCGACGCCCTCCCCGCCAGCACTGGCCTTCAGGCGCCCGTTCGCAAAAACTGGCACCGGCTGGTGCCGCGTTCGCTGTTCTCCCGGGTGACGCTGATCATCGTGATCGGCCTGGCAATTGCGCAGTTGCTGACCTTCGCGGCCATCCGCTACGAACGCGACATGGCGCTGCGCGAGCTGATGATGATCGGCATCGAGCGCGACATCGCCAGTTCGGTCGCCATCCTCGACCGCCTGCCCGCCGCCGAACGCGCGAGCTGGCTGGAACGGCTGGAACGGCGCAACTACCGCTTCGTGCTGGGCGGCAGCGCACAGGGCATCGCACCGCAGTCCGTGCTGCTGCAGCAGTTCGCCACGGCCATCGCCGATGCGATGCGGCCTTTCGAGATCGTGAAGATCGGGCAGGTGGCGCAACCGACCGAGAGCCTGCAGATCCAGGTGCGACTGAGCGACGGCTCTTCGGTGGTGGTGCATGCGAGGCGGGTGGGCATGCCGGTGTCGCGCTGGGTGATGTGGCTGCTGGCCATCCAGTTGGTGGTGCTGGCCCTGTGCGCCTGGTTCGCCGTGCGGCTGGTGACGCGGCCGCTGGCCGATCTTGCCGCGGCTGCCGACGAACTGGGGCCCGACCTCAAGGCACAGAAGCTGCTGGAAGACGGTCCGACCGAAGTGGCCCACGCGGCACGCGCCTTCAACGCCATGCAGCGTCGCATCGCAGGCTACATGGCCGAGCGCGTGGAAATTCTTGCGGCCATCTCGCACGACCTGCAGACGCCGATCACCCGCATGCGCCTGCGCACCGAGCTGATGGACAGCGACCACGACCGCGACAAGTTCCGGCAAGACCTCGACGCGATGCACGCGCTGGTGCGCGAAGGCGTGACCTACGCGCGAACGCTCCACGGCGCCACCGAGCCGGCCTGCCGCATCGACGCCGACGCGCTGTTCGAGAGCATGGTGGCCGACTATGAAGACTCGGGACAGGCGGTGCGGCTCGAAGGCCGCACCGGCGAACCCATCGTGACGCGCCCGAATGCGTTGCGCCGGATCCTGGCGAACCTGATCGACAACGCGCTGAATTTCGGCAGCGATGTTCGGCTGCAGGTGCGGGCGGACAGTGATCGACTGGTCCTTGCCGTGATCGACAACGGCCCCGGCATTCCGCCGGACCAGTTGGAGAACGTGCTCAAGCCTTTCTACCGCGTGGAAGGCTCGCGCAACCGCGGCACCGGCGGCACCGGGCTGGGCCTGGCCATCGCCCACCAGCTCGCGATGGCGATGGGCGCGGAGCTGACGCTGCGCAACCGCAGCGAAGGCGGGCTGGAAGCCCGGCTGACCCTGACGAACACCCGCGCTGCGCCGCCGGGCTGAGCCGCACCAAGTCCCTTTTTGAAAAGCGGCTCGCTCGTCGAGGCCGTGAAGACCTTGCTCGCCCTGTCGTTTTCATCCATCCACCGCAGAGAACCACACCATGTTCATCCTCCTCGTTGCCTACCTGGGTGGCGTGCTCACCATCCTGAGCCCGTGCATCCTGCCCGTGCTCCCCTTCGTGTTCGCACGCGCAGACCGTCCGTTCCGCTCGCACGGGCTGCCCTTGCTGCTGGGGATGGCGCTGGCCTTTGCCGCCATCGCCACGCTGGCGGCGGTGGGCGGTGGCTGGGTGGTGGCACTGAACCAGTACGGGCGCCATGCGGCGATGGGGCTGCTAGCGGTGTTCGGCGTCACGCTGCTGTTTCCGTCGGTGGCGCAGCGGCTGAGCCGGCCGCTGGTTGCGCTTGGCAACCGGTTGTCGCAACGGCAGCCGGACGGTGCCGCGACAAAGCCTTCGGTCTTCGCGCCGCTGCTGCTCGGCGTTGGCACCGGCCTGCTGTGGGCGCCGTGCGCGGGACCGATCCTCGGGCTGATCCTGACCGGCGCGGCGCTCAACGGCGCGAGCGTCGGCACCTCGCTGTTGCTGCTGGCCTATGCCGCCGGCGCGTGCACTTCGCTGGCGGCGGCGCTGCTCTTCGGCGGCCGCGTGTTCTCGGTGATGAAGGGCTCGCTGCGCACGGGCGAATGGGTGCGGCGTGCGGCTGGCGTGGCGGTGCTGGCGGGCGTCGGTGCGATCGCGCTGGGGCTGGACACAGGGCTGCTCAGCCAACTCTCGGCCGGAACCAAGTCGGCACTGGAGCAGGCGCTTGTCGAGAAGATCAACGCGCCGAAGCCGTCGCCTCTGCTCGCCGCGCCGGTGTCGACGTCACTGGCGCCTGGCCTGATGTTGACATCGGCACTGCAGGAGCCGAAGAAGCCTGTGCCTCCACTCGGTGTCGAGGGCTCGCTTCCGTCTCTCGCCGGCGCGACCGAATGGATCAACTCACCCCCGCTGACGCCCGAGAGCCTGCGCGGCAAGGTCGTGCTCATCGACTTCTGGACTTACTCGTGCATCAACTGCCTGCGCACGCTGCCCTATGTCCGCGCATGGGCAGAGAAGTACAAGGACGCAGGCCTGGTCGTCATTGGCGTGCACACGCCCGAGTTCGCGTTCGAGAAGCTGCCGTCCAACGTGCGCAGGGCGACGAAGGACCTGGGCGTTGGCTTCCCGGTGGCCGTCGACAGCAACTACGCGATCTGGCGTGCATTCGGCAACCAGTCGTGGCCGGCTTTCTATTTCATCGACACGCAGGGGCGCATCCGCCATCAACAGGTCGGGGAGAACCGGTACACGAAGTCGGAGCAGGTCATCCAGCAACTGCTGGCCGAGGCCGGGCGGGCGGATGTGCCGGCTCAGGTGGTCTCGCCACAAGGCCAGGGCACACAGGCCGCGCCCGATGCGTCGCCTGCACTGTCGGGCGAGACCTACCTCGGCTATGAACGCGCGCACAACTTCGCCTCGCCCGGCGGCCTTGCGAGCGACCGTACCCGCGTCTACCAGAGCGCACCTTCGCTGCGAACCGACCAATGGGCCTTGAGCGGTGAATGGACCGTGGGGAGTGAACGCGCGGTGCTGGCCCGCGCCAACGGGCGCATCGCTTATCGCTTTCAGGCGCGCGACCTGCACCTGGTGCTGGGCCCGTCGACCGACGGAAAGCCCGTGCGCTTCAGAGTGCGGGTGGACGGCAAGCCGCCGCTGGCGGACCACGGCGCCGATACGGATGCGGAAGGCAACGGCGTCATCGACGCGCAACGGCTCTATCAACTCGTGCGCCAGTCGGTGAATGGCAAGGACCGGCTGTTCGAGATCGAGTTTCTCGATGCCGGTGCGCAAGCCTATGTGTTCACCTTCGGTTGAAGCGGTCGCGCCGTCTTGTGGCTGACTTGCGCGCTGCCTAGACTGACGGGTTCGCCGCCGTCCCGGCCGGCCAATCGAACGATGGGGAGTGAGGATGCGCGCAGGTCTCTTGTATGGCGCCATGGCGTTGCTGGCATTCGGTTCCCACGGTGTTGCGATGGCGCAGGATTCGCCAGCCGCGAAGGCGGAGGACACGGGCGCGGACAGTTGCGTGGAAGTGGTGGTCAATGGCGAGCGCACGCCCTCCTATGCCTGCCTCACGCAGAAGCTGCGCCCCACCGCGCCGCCACGCGCGGCCGACGGAGCGCAGCCGGGCATGGCGTCGGAAGCCATCGCGCAGCGGCCGTCCAACCAGCTCGGCCTGTTCAACCGGGCGGCGACCGAACATCGCATGGGCAACACCTTCGGCACGTCGGTGTATCCGCAGCGGCCACCGCCGGTGGTGCCGGCTTCGCCGCTGATCACGCGGCCCTGAATCAGCCTCGGGTGGTTTCCTGCAGATGCCGCCATTGCAGCGCGCCGTCCTGTCGCCTGTCCAGGAGCACGGTCGCCAGGCGGACTTCTACCTCGCTATTCAGCGTCTGCGTTTCCGCATAGGTCACGACGGCGCCGCGCTCGCTCTCGTACAGCAGCGCGAGGTCTGACACGTCGATCTTCAGGCCTTGCTTGCGGCCCGCCATGGCCGAGAAGAAATCGGCCAGCGCCGTGTGATCGAGCCTGTGGCCTCCGGTCGTCAGCATCGAGAACTCGGGCGAAAAATGCGCGAGCAGTTCGGGGTGAATCGTCGCGTCTTGTGCAGGCGCATTGAACAGGCGCTCGATCAGCGCGCAGGTGTCGGTGATTTCCTGGAGGTAGATGTGGAGGGGCGTCATGGTCATGGTTGCGTCTTCGGGTGGGGTTGCATCCGCAGGCGACGCAGGATGTCCGCGTTGCCGATGCGCATGCAAAGGAGGATCGGAAGCACCGCGCTCGCGGCGGCAATGGCGAAGCAGAGGTGAAACACGTGGGTCGCGCGCACGCTCATGGCCGGATCGCCCGGGTCGGTGATGCCGTCCAGGCCGAGCAGCAGGTTGAGCAGCACGCTCAGCAGGGCCACGCCAAGGCAGAAGCTGATCTGCCGGCCGATGTTCCAGAGCGCACTGGCTTCGCCCAGTTGGTCATCGGCGGTCTGCAGGAAGGCCGTGCTCTGCGCGGCGCTGCTGGTGAGGCTGCCGCCGAAACCCATCAGGGCATAGGCGGCTGTCAGCAGGGGCCAGCGCAGCGGCGGCGAAACGCCGGCCAGCAACGCGATGCCTGCGCCATGCAACAGCGCACCGAGCAGGAACAGCGGCTTGGGTCCGACACGGTTGAAGCTCTTGCCGGTCAGCGAGATGGCGAGGAAGGCGCCCAGCGACCACGGCAGCATCAGCAGGCCGGTGTGCGATGCGGACATGCCCATCACGGTCTGCAGATAGAACATCGCGACCAGGCTCACGCCCATGAAGACGCCCGGTACGAGCAGGTAGACCAGCATCGACACGCGCAACAGCGGATCGCGCGCGAGCCTGAGATTGAGGATCGGGTGTGCGCTGCGCAGCGCGCCGCGCACATGCCATGCGAATACGAGCAACCCTGCCGCGAGGACGACCGCGCCGACCGCCTGCCGGTCATGTTCGCCGAGCATCGTCAGGCCGAGCAAGGCGAGCGCGATGGCAAGGGCGCCACTGGCCAGGCCCGACAGGTCGAGCGGCGTGTGGACGGTGCCGACCTGCTCCGGCCGCAACCAACGCCAGGCCAGCACCAGCGTGAACGCGGCCAACGGGACATTCAGGAAGAAGATCCAGCGCCACGAAAGAGCGTCGACGATCAGGCCACCCAGCGCAGGCGACAGTGCCGGTGCGAGCAGGCCGACAAGCATGATGAGACTGGACAGGCTGGCCCGCTCCTCGGGCCGGTACATGCGGTAGGCCATCGTCTGGCCCAGTGGGATCAGCAAACCGCCACCGAGCCCCTGGATAAAGCGCCACGCGATCAGCGTCGGGATCGTGCCGGAGGCACCGGCGCCCAGCGTGGCAAGCATGAACACCGCGAGCGAAAGCATGAAGATGTTCCGGCTGCCGCAGCGCCGCGCCAGCCATGCACTGAGCGGGATCACCACGGTCAGCCCGAGGATGTAGGCGTTGCCGACCCACGCCAGCGTGGCAATGGACGCATTGAACGCATGCGCGATGTCGGGGTACGCCACGTTGGCGATGAACATGTTGACCAGGTCGACGAAGAACCCGAGCAGATACAGGGCTGCCACTTTTTTTCGATACAACACGACGTGCTCCGTCTTCAGAAAGGCGAGAGCTTAGACAGGCATAGGCTTTCGATAAACGGCCTAATGGTAACTACACTGTCTTATCGAATTTGACAATGAACGCAATGAACAACGTCAGCCTGAACCGCCTGAACGCCTTCGTTGCCGTGGTCGAGGCCGGCTCGTTCACGGCGGCGGCCGAACAACTGGCGCAAAGCAAGGCGGTCGTGAGCTTCAACATCAAACAGCTCGAGGCGGAGTTGGGCGTGTCGCTGATGACGCGCAGCACGCGCCGGCTGGTGCTGACGGACGTGGGCGAGCGCTTCTATCGCGATTGCCAGGAAGTTC
The DNA here is from genome assembly GCF_014302995.1 of Variovorax sp. PAMC26660. NCBI lineage: Bacteria > Pseudomonadati > Pseudomonadota > Betaproteobacteria > Burkholderiales > Comamonadaceae > Variovorax > Variovorax sp. PAMC26660. Next base: position 5,401,045 of record NZ_CP060295.1, on the reverse strand, counting down.
TGCGAGAGGCGCAAGAAGCGATCGATACCGCACGCAAGGCGCATGCAGGGCTGAGCGGCACGCTGCGCATCACGACGACCACGGAATACGGTGTGCACGCGGTGGTGCCCGCGCTCGCGGCGTTTGCGCGCGAGAACCCGTTGCTGGAGATACGGCACGCATCGTCTTCGCAGCAGGAAGACCTGATCTCCGAGCGATTCGACCTGGCGATTCGCCTCGGCCGGCTGCAGGATTCGAGCTACCGGGCCTCGCTGATCGAGACCTTCGACATCGTGGCGGTGGCGGCGCCCGATTACCTCCAGCGCGTACCCGGCAAGGCGATCACGACGCCGGACGAACTGGGCCGCGCGCAATGGCTCGGGCACAGCCGCCTGCCATCGCCGCGACGCTGGCCGCTGCAGACGCCGCAGGGTGGGCGGACAACGCTCGAGATCGATACGCCCGCCGCGATGATCGTGACCGATTCGGCCTCCACCCTGCGGGCGTTTGCGCTGCAGGGCGCCGGCGTTGCGCTGTTGCCTGAATGGCTGGTGCGCGACGACATCCACGCACGACGCCTGCGCCGGCTGCTGCCGGACTACCGATTTCCCACTCAGTCGGTGTACGCGCTCTACCCGGACACGCGGCATGTTCCCGAGAAGGTCCGCGCGTTCATCGACTTCCTTCGCGCCGCGGTGCGAACGCCGCGAGCCATGAAAAAGGGTGCCCCTTAAAGGTGCCGGGCCACGAGCACCACAGCCCCGGCGAGCGAAATGGCGCCACCCACGAATTTTCTGAATGTGTTCACGATGTGTTCTCCGTCAGTCAGCGTCGATGGTGCCGCCTTGACGGGCTGAGAGGGTTTGGCAATCTTCATGCGCGCGATAGCAAAACCTGGAGCAAGCACCTCGGTTCAGATAGGCCATCGCTATCTGATACAATCGCGCTTCGTCCGGACTTGCTCCGAATGTTGCCTGGCCAGGCAAGCCGAATCTCACACCGGCGCGTCGAAGTCACTACGACGAAAAAAACAACAGGTGGCTTCCGCAATTGAACATTTGCCGTAACCGTGGACCGCGTGAGAGTTCACGACCACATTCCAAAGCCCGCCTCGTGCGGGCTTTTTCATTGGTTCAGTCGAGCAGCATCCTCGACTCGGCGTCCAGCAGGGACAGCCGCTCCCTCGCGAACTGGCTGGCCCGCAGACGAACGCGCGCCAGCGCGGCGTCCAGCGAAGGTTGCTGCATGAACACGAGCACGCCCCACTTGAGCCCCTGCAGGTTCAGCTCCGCGACACCTGCATAGCGGCCATTGCTGGTCTGCTTGATGTCGATCCGGCTGGACCAGCCATCGGGCAGTTCGACGAGGAGTTGCTGTGCTGCGTACATGGCGCCAAGGATAGGTCTCGGCCTTCGGCAGCCCAAGGAAATAGTTCCTTGGTATTAATGTTTTGTTTTTGATTGTTTGCAATCTCACGGTTGCTGGGTCGTGCCCGCTTTCGGCCGCTGCGTCGAGTCGATATCCTCCAGCCTTCTCAAGACGCAGTCGACAGAGTTCTTTGCCCTGCCTGGGAGGCCGGCACACGCCGCTGCGCGACGCAAAACACATCGAGCACCATGGGCTACCTGCCTTATCTCTTCGACCCCCGCTCCACCATCCTGCTGGCGGGTCTGATGGGCATCATGATGTCGCTGGTGTTGTTCTTCATGCGCCGCAGCTATCCGCCCAGCATCCGGGGGCTGAGCGACTGGTCCCGGGCGCCGTTGATTGCGTTTGTCAGCACCTTGTTGTTCGCCGCGCGTGGCTTCCTGCCCGACTTCGCCACGATCGTCGTTGCCAACATGGTGCTGTTCCAGGCCTGCGTCATCTACTACGCGGGAAGCCAGCAGTTTCTGCTGGGCCGCAGCGACACCCGGGGCTGGACAGCACTGAACCTGGTGCTGGGCATGCTCATGTTCTGGTTCAGCAGCATCCAACCGGACTTCGAGGCGCGTCTGGCGATCGTCACCCTCGCGGTGACGCTGCTGTTTTTCTTTCACGCCATGCTCTACGTGCGGCACAAGGTCCCGGTGTACGGCATGCGGCTGATGATCGGGCTGCTGCTGGCCCAGTCGCTGGTGGCCGGCTTGCGCTTCGTGTCGGTGATCATGGGAATGGCCGGCACCAGCATCATGGAAGCGACGTGGATCCAGTCGGTCTACATCACCATGTATTCCTTCAGCGTGCTGTTTCTGTCCATCGCTGTCGTGCTGATGGCCACCGACCGCGTGCACACCGAGTTCGAGTACCTCGCCACCCGCGACCCGCTCACCGGCGTGCTGAACCGGCGCGCACTGCTCGATGCCTGCCTGGCCGAATTCGCCGCGAGCCACGGAACGCAGGGGCGACCTGCAGCGTTGCTGATGGTGGACCTGGACCACTTCAAGAGCATCAACGACCGCTTCGGCCACCAGATGGGCGATGCGGTGCTCCGCGAGGCGGTCAGCCGCATGCAGCGGGTGATCGGCACGCAGGGCCTGCTCGGGCGCTATGGCGGTGAAGAATTCGTCGTGCTGCTGCCCCACACGACGATGGCCGATGCCATGACCATCGCGGCGCGCCTGAAGGAAGGCATCGACGAGCCCCTGCCGCCCGATTCACCGGCGCATGCGGTCGGCTCGTTCGCCGTCAGCATCGGCGTGGCGACCAGCGACGGTGTCAAGGACGTCGACGAGGTGCTGGCGCAGGCCGACGAGGTGCTGTATCGCGCCAAGGCGCTGGGACGCGGCCGCGTGATTGCCACAGCCACGGCCTGACAGGCCAGCGAGGCCGCCGTAACGATCAGTCGTCGCGGTCTTCGTGGTAGCGGCGATAGTGTTCGCGCGCCCACTCCCGGCGGCGCCATTCCCGGCGTTCGGCGCGACGTTCATCCCAGCGGGATTCGCGCTCGTAGTACCCGGGGGCCGGCGCGTAGTAAGACGGCGGCTGGTAACGCACGGGCGGCGCAGGCTGGTAGTAGATGGGTGCCGGTCGCGAAGACACAGGCGCCGGCTCGTAATACGCCGGCGCGGGTTGGCTCACCACGACGCCCGGCACGGTCACGCCGATGGACCAGCTCGGGCCGGCATTCGCCGAGACCGCAGCGCACAGTGCACTGACAGCGATCGCGCTTGCGGCAGCCAGCTTGAGAAAGGTTCGATGAGCCATCACGTCGTCTCCTGAAGGACGGGAACAGTCCCGATGTGAAGACAACGCCATGCCCTTTGCAGCCGCGCACATCGCGAGTGTGAAGATCGTTCCCAAATGTCACACGGCGTGCTGAGCGTCAGCCTCGCCTCAGGTGACGTTCACCCCAATCCGGAGCGCTTGCAGTCGAAAACCGCGCTTTGCTCGACGGCGCGCAGTGCCGGCACCTTGTTCACGAAGCTCACCCCCGCACTGATCAGGCGCCATTCACCCGCCTTGAACAACTTGAAGAGGTTCATGACTTCCACGCCCGGGGCGGGAATCGAGTTGAAGACGTAGATGGGCTCACCGGATTGGGTGTCGTCCATGCTCACCAACTCGCCCCTTATCTTGCTCATGGTCTCGGCGTCCTTTGTCTTGGAGCGCACGGTGTCCATGAGCACGGTCCGCGAGTGCTCGTCGATCGAGATCTTGCGAACCCAGTGGAAGGAGCCGGCCCCTGCGCCTGGGCCAGGAACGCACGTGATCGTTCCTGCAGATGCCGAGCCTGCGGCCGAAAGAAGCAATAGCAGGAGGCCTGAAAGCCGCCCGGTCCGAATGTGCATGTCGCGCCCTCCTCAGGTTTGAGCAGGACGGACTTTAGCGCCAGGCCGCCGGGGCGGCATCGCTGGCCTCAGGACTTCTTGGCGTGCGGCTTGGCGTGATGGTGGCGGGCCTGATGCTTGTGCATCTTGGGCGCGTGGTCGTGCATGGCCATCGGCTTTTCCGCAGGGCGCGCCTGCAGCTGCTGGGCATGGCTTTCCACTGCGGCAGCACGGGCCGGATCTGTGCTCACGCGGACTCCGTTGTCGGACTGCGCGAACGCGCTCGCCGCACCAAGCAGAACGGTCAGGGTAACAAGAAGCTTTTTCATGTGATTCCATCCAGGGTGAGGGAGACGGCCTCCCGGGTCTTCAACGGATGAACCGCGTCGGCTGTTGACGAGGCGGCCATCTGCAAGGCCTGTCCAGCGCCCGAACACGCAACCCTGTCGTACAACGATGGTCTGGCCACGGGTCTCGCTGACCATCCCCGAATCGATTTTGGACGCTCCGACGAGACGATCAAACGCCCCCGGTCTGCGCCCATTGCTGCTGCGCCTGCAGGACTTCGTCGGCGCTCCGGCCCAGAAGCTCTGCGTAAACGCCAGGCGCTGTTGCGCCTTCGGTGTTGATCAGCAGCACCTTCGAGTCGGTGTCGAGCGCGGCTTGTTGGCGCCACTGGGGCGAGAGCGCAATCATCTGCAGCGCGGCCGCGCCGGCAGCCCCCGACTCGCCGCTGACGATGGGCCGATCAAGCCTGGAGCCCTGCGCAAGCCATTGCATGGCTTCCACGGCGTGGCTGTCTTCGATGGCGGCAAAGCAATCCACCGACGGCTCCAGAAAGCGCCAGGCCAGCGTGGATGTTTCGCCGCAGGCAAGGCCCGCCATCACCGAGTCGACACTGCCGGTCGCCGCGGATGGACGGCCTTGAAGTGCGCTCTGCATCAGGCAGTCGGCCTGGCGCGGCTCCACGACGATGAAGGCTGGCCGCTCTGCGCCGAACCTCTCCCAGAAATAGCTCGCGACCCCGGCAGCCAAGCCACCGACGCCACCTTGCAGAACCACATGGGTGAAGGGGCACGCTTGCGAAGGCGATTCCGTCTGCTCCAGCAGCTCGTCGATCATCGTTCCGTAGCCTTGCATCACGTCGCGGGGAACCTCTTCATAGCCCGGGTATGCGGTGTCCGAGATGACCTGCCAGCCATGCTGCTCGGCCAGATGCGCCGCGTGTGCCACAGAGGCGTCGTAGTTCCCCTCGATGCGAATGACCTCGGCGCCGAACATCGCGATCGCACGCTCGCGCTCAGGGCTGACATGCCGGTGCAGGACGATCACGCAACGCACGCCCGCACTGCGGGCGGCAGCGGCGAGCGCGCGGCCGTGGTTGCCGTCGGTGGCGCTGATGACGACCAGGTCGCCCAGATGGCTGCGGTGCGCACCGGCCAGCACATCTTCGGGGGCCCATGAAGGATGGCTGCGAACAATCAGGCGAACAAGCGCAGCAGGCGCGCCGAGCGCCTTGAAGCTGCCCAGCGAGGAACGCACGGATTCGTCCTTGACGTGAACCTCGGCGACGTCCAGCCTGCGGGCCAGATCCGGCAGGCGCCAGAGCGGTGTGGGCTGCGGCGAGAGCAGGTCCCAGCGCGAAAGCCAGGACCGGGTGTGCCGCGCTTCGGCGATGCTCATGCTGCTTTGCAGCGTGTCCGGATACTCGCCTCGAAGGGCTCTTGGGTTGTTGACCAGCATGGCGAAATTCCTAGGGTGATGCGCATAATCGTAGGCGTGCGGCCCGCGAATTTCTTCTCGTTGGCGCATGCGCATATGCAATCCCTCCTCGCTTTTTCCTCCTGTTTCGACGCATGACCACACGACTGGATGCTTACGACCTGAAGCTGCTCGAACTGGTCCAGCAGGATGCGCGCATTCCTCAAGGCGAGTTGGGCCAGCAGGTCAATCTTTCAACCGCAGCGGTGAACCGGAGACTGAAGCGGATGGCGGACGAAGGCGTCATCGAGCGCCATGCCGCGATCATCAATCCCGATGCGGTGGGATGCGAGTTGACGGTGATCGTCGAGGTGAAGGTCGAGAGCGAACGCGTCGACCTGCTGGACGCGATGAAGCGGACGTTTCAGGCCTGCCCGCAGATTCAGCAGTGCTACTACGTGGCGGGCGACTGCGATTTCGTCCTGATCTTCGCGGTCAGGAGCATGAGCCAATACACCCGGCTGACGCGTGAACTCTTCTTCGAGAACAACAACGTCAAGCGCTTCAACACGCTGGTGGCGATGAGCCGGGTCAAGGTCGGGCTGCACGTGCCCTTGTCGGAAGAGGCCGCACTGGCCTGACGTTCCGGGCGGCTGGCGTTCAGGCCCTTCGGACGCAATCCGCGTTGCGCGGATCTTTCAGCGAGCGTCGCGCGTAGTAGTCGAACGCGACCGTGTTGCGGCGAGGCCGCAAGATCCAGTCGTGCGCTTCCCTGGCCAGTTCCGGATCGATGGGCTGGATCTTGCCCGCGGCCGACGCCAGCAGTTGCATGCGCGCCGCGCGCTCGAAAGCGATCGAAAGAACGCAAGACTCTTCCACGCTGCCGCCGGCCACGAGCATCCCGTGGTGCGAAAGCAGCAAGGCACGCTTGCTTCCGAGGGCCGACGCGATGAACTCGCCCTCCTCGTTGCCGACGGGAATGCCCGGCCATTTGCCGACGAAAGCCACGTCGTCGTAGAGCACGCAGTTGTCCATGTGGGAGATGACCAGCGGCTCTTCGAGCATGCCCAGCGCGGACGCGTGCGCGGCATGCGTGTGAATGATGCAGTTGACATCGGGACGCGCGCGGTAGACCCACGAGTGGAAGCGATTGGCCGGGTTGGGCATGCCGTCGCCTTCGAGGACGTTCAGGTCTTCGTCGACCCGCAGCAGGTTGTCTTCGGTGATCTCGTCGAAGCCCAGCCCGAGCCGCTGCGTCAGGAACTCGCCCGGCACGCCGGTGCGGGCCGTGATCTGTCCGGCCAGGCCGGAGTCATGCCCGTTGTCGAAAAGAATGCGGCATGTCAGGGCCAGCTTCTGGCGCAGCGTGTAAGTGCTGTCCGCGAGGTGCGCGTCCATCTGGGCGTATGACTGCTGGATCAGTTCGCCCTTGTCGAGTTTGAAAGTGTCTTGCGATGCCATGGCGTTGTCCTTATGCAGATTCGCTGGTGGAAAAGTTCTTCTCGGGCGCGCCGGGAAAGAGCGGCTGGTAGCCGGGCAGTTGCTCGATTCTGCCGAGCCATGCGGTGATGGCCGGACAGGCCGACAGGTCGATGCCGCCCATCGGCGCCAGGCGCGTGTAGGGATAGAGCGCCACGTCGGCAATGCTCGGCGCATCTGTCGTGGCGACCCAGCCTGTTGCGCCCTGCCGCGACAACTGCGCATCCAGTATCTGCAGCGACTGCCTGGCTTCGCGGGCGAAGTGGATGAACTCTTCGCCGGCCGGATCGCGGTCGCGATGCAGGGCGAGATGCAGGCGCAGTTGCGCCAACGGCTTCATGTGCCGTTCCTGTTCGAACGACAACCATGCTAGTACTTGCGCCTGTCGGGCCACGTCGCCCGGCCACCAGGGGCTGCCTTGCGCCAGAAAATAAAGGATCGCCATCGACTCGCCCAGGTGCGTGCCGTTGTCCAGCGCGAGCACCGGGACCTGGCCCATCGGCGCGATCGCGAGAAAGCCGGGGCTTCGCAGGTCCCCGCGGTCGATGGAAAGCGTTTCGCGTTCCAGCGCGATGCCGAGAAAGCCGGCGAGCAGTCTCACCTTCCATGCGTTGCCGGAACGCTGGGTGTCGTAGAGCTTCATGTCTCGCGTCCTGCGTCAGTCCAGCTTCGTGCCCGCAGCCTTGATGACCTTGCTCCACTTGGCGGTTTCGCTTTTGACGTGGGCGAGGTAGGCCGGCACGCCGGTGGTCATCGGCTCGATGCCGAGTTCGGCCAGGCGTGCGACGACTGCGGGGCGCTTCAGTGCGCGGGCAAGCGCCTGGTTGAGGATCTCGACCTGCGCCTGGGATGTGCCGGCCGGTGCGACGATCGCGTTCCATGAGCCGATCTGGAAGTCGGGCAGCCCCTGCTCGGTGCTGGTCGGCAGATCAGGCACTGCTGCATTGCGATGGTTTGCCGCGATGGCCAGCATCTTGAGCCGCCCCGTCTTGGCCTGCGGCTGGATGACGGGAATGGCGTCGATGACGATCTGCACCTGGCCGCCCATGACCGCGTTCACCGCCTCGGCGCCGCTCTTGAAGGGGACATGCACGATGTCCGTCTGGGTCGCCAGCTTGAACAGCTCGATGCCCAGGTGGGGCGAGCTGCCATTGCCTGCGGAGCCGAAGTTCAACTTGCCCGGATGCGCCTTGGCGTAGGCGATCAGGCCCTTCAGGTCGCTCACGCCATCGATGCCGTTGACGGCCAGCACGTAAGGTGAGTTGCTCACGAGCGAGACAGGCGTGAAGGCGGCCGGGTCGTAGTTGAGCTTGTTGTAGAGCATCTTGTTGACCACCTGCGTGCCCACCGTGCCCAGCAGCAAGGTGTAGCCATCGGGCTGGGCCTGTGCGACGGCTTGTGCGGCAATGGCACCGCCGGCTCCCGCCTTGTTGTCGATGATGACCGACTGCTTCAGTTCTTCGCCGAGATGCTGGCCGATGAGCCGCCCGGCCACATCGGTGATGCCGCCCGCACCGAACGGAATCACGAGTCGAATGGGCTTGCTGGGATAAGCCGGCTGGGCGTGGGCCACGGAAGCGGACACCAGCAACGCGAGCGCCCCGGCGAACGAGCTGACAAACAAAGCCCGAAGGCGCGTGCGTACCGACATACCATACTCCTCAGATAGCGGGCCAGCCCCGCAAAGATTGTTCAAATCAGGAAACCAAAATCATTTTAGGACACAAGTGTCCTAAAGAAAAGCGTATGTCCATCAAACTGAAGTTGCTTCGCGTCCAGGCCGGATTGACGCTCGAAGAGCTGGCCCAGGCGACGGACCTGACCCGCAGCTATGTGTCGAAACTGGAAAGAGGCATCTCGACGCCGTCCGTGGGCGCGGCACTGAAGCTGGCCAAGGCACTGCATGTGCAGGTCGAGGAAGTGTTCGCGGAGTCGTCCGACAGCGACCCCGTGCTCATCAGCCGCGCGGAAGCCAAGACGACGGACGCGCGCCCGAAAACGCCGCGCGTTGTGTCAGGGGCGTCGCCCGATCGCAGGATGGTCGCGTTCGTGCTGACACCCACCGAGGAGCCCGTGCGCAATCACCCCATGAGCAATCACAAAGGCGAAGAGCTGCTGTACGTTCTCAAAGGCCGCATCAGCCTTCAGCTCGCCGGCCGCGTGGAGCTGCTGAATGCAGGCGACAGCGCGCACTTCAATTCGAGCATCCCCCACAAGATCACGTCGGTGGGCAAGCAGCAGGCGTCCGTGCTACTGGTTGTGGCGCAGGATGAATCCTAGGCCTTGGAACGATAGGCGTCCGGCACAAAGCGCTCCATGAGCGTTTGCGGTTTGGCCGGCGACGTAAAGCCGAACTTCTCGTACAACCCGTGCGCGGTGCTCGTGGCCAGCATGAAGCGTCTCAAGCCCTGGAGCCGCGGGTGGGACATGACCGCCGCCATGAGCGCAGCGCTGTAGCCCTTGCCCCGATGCTGCGGCAGCACGAAGACATCGACGAGGTAGGCAAACGTGGCGCAGTCGGAGATCACGCGCGCGTAAGCGACCTGGGCCGCGCCGACGAAGCCGCCGAAGTTCAAGGAGTTCTCGACGGATGTGCGCACCGTCTCGAAGGGAATCTGCCGGGCCCAGGTGGACTCTTCGGACAGGAAGCGGTGAATGAGCGCCACGTCCTGGTCGTGGATGTCGGTGGAGATGCGCAAGGGTTCCATCAGGGCACTCAGGTCGTTGGCGAAGCCGATATCGTAGGGTTACCAACCGCTCACTCGGGAGTGTCGAGCAGCAGCTCGGTGAAACGCTGCTGCACGTACAGGGCCGTTGCGCCCAGCGAGCGGCCTTGCAGCCAGAGCATGCGCACGGACAGCCGGGGCAGTGCCAGCGAGGGGCAAGGCACTTCCTGCAAGGCCTTGCGAAAGCCCTCGTAACGCGCGATGTTGACGGGCAGCACGGCCCAGCCGAGGTTGTCGGCCACCATCTCGGCCGTGCTGTAGAAACTGTCGGATCGCCAGACCTTGGGGCTGTAGGCCACCTCGTGAACATCGTCAGCGTGCATCAGCAGTTGCCGATGGCGCACCAGGTCCTTGCGGCGGACCGTGCGGCCGTCGGCCAACGGATGGTCGCTCGCCACGAACACGCCCTGCGGCACGCTGCCGATGTGTCGCAGGTCGAAGCTGGGCCGCACGGGGCCGCGGTCGAAATGGAACGCGACGCTGGCGCGCTCCTGCTCCACGTAGTCGGCCACTTCGGTGGCCGTGCCATTGAGCACGGTGAGTTCGAGGCTGGGGAACTTCGCCGAGATCTCGCGCATGAGCGTGCCGATGGCCGTGTACGGCAAGGCCTCGTCGAAAGCCAGGGACAGCGCGGCCTCGTTCCCCGCGTTCAACGACCGAGCGCGCTGGTCCAGTTGCTCTGCCTGACGCAGCAGTTCGCGCGCTTCGAGCAAAAGCACCCGCCCCGCTTCGGACAGCTGCGCATTCCTGCGCGAGCGGTCGAAGAGCGCCACGCCCAGGTCGACCTCCAGCAAGCCGATGGCGGTGCTGACGGCCGACTGCGCCTTGCCCAGATGGCGCGCGGCCGCCGAGAACGAGCCGCAGTCGGCGGTCGTCACGAATTGGCGGAGTTGATCGACGGTCCATTCCATGGGTTCTATCCATCTGTTTTATGGATGGATTTCATCTTTATTCATTCATTTTAATGGCGCAATATGCACCCATGACGATTTCTCGTACCCACACAGCACCGTTCGAGTTGAGCTGGTGCAACGATCCCTCCCAGGCCGAGGCCATTGCTGCTTTGTTCCTGCGACAGCTCGGCGCTCACTACATCTCGCACTCCGAACTGCAGGAGCAGCGCGCCGTGGCCATCGGCGAATGGCGCCCCGACCTTCCACAGGTCTTGCTGGCCCAGGTGCGTCATGCCCTGGCTCAACCGCTGGCGACGTCGACCACGCTGGTCGCAATTGCGCGCACCGGCGATTCGCTGGCCGGCATCGCGCTGGTGTCGATCGACGAAGCCAAGATCGCGTCCCGCACCTTTGCCACCCTCGACGACCTCGTCGTCGATTCGCGATTCCAGGGCACGGGTTTGGGCACGCAGATGTTCGACTGGCTTTGCACCGAACTGCAGCAGCGCGGCAGCGCGCGGCTTTTTCTCGAAAGCGGCATCGGCAATGAAGATGCGCATCGCTTCTTCAAGGCGCGCGGATGCACGCCCGTCTCCGTCACGATGCTCAAGGAACTGAAGGCCTGAGACATGACACACACCGCAAAGAAATGGATCACGCTGGTGATCGTCTCGATGGCGCTGCTGCTGATCGTGGTCGACATGACCGTGCTCTACACCGCGCTGCCTACGCTCACGCACGACCTCGGCGCATCGGCTTCCGCGAAGCTCTGGATCATCAACGCGTACACCGTCGTCGTCTCCGGCCTGCTGCTGGGCATGGGGGCGCTGGGTGACCGCGTGGGCTACAGGCGCATGTTCATCGCGGGGCTGGCCGTCTTCGGCGTGGCGTCGCTGTGCGCGGCCTATGCGCCGACCTCGGGCGCCCTCATTGCGGCGCGCGCATTGCTGGGCGTGGGCGCCTCGATGATGATGCCGGCCACGCTGGCCATCATCCGGCTGACCTTCACCGACGACCGCGAACGCGCCGTTGCCATCGGCGTGTGGGCATCGGTGGCATCCGGCGGGGCCGCGCTCGGGCCGGTGGTCGGCGGCATCTTGCTGGAATATTTCTGGTGGGGCTCGGTCTTTCTCATCAATGTGCCGGTGGTGATCCTCGCGTTGGTGCTGGGCTTGTGGCTGCTCCCGCGCCAACGCCCGACCGGCAACCGGCCGTGGGACTTCATCGGTTCGGTGCAGGTACTGGCAGCGCTGGTGTGCCTGGTGCTGACGATCAAGGAATTTGCCAAGGTCGCACCGTCGGGCACCACGGCCATAGTGATCGGGACGCTGGCCGCTGTTGCCATGTTCTTTTTCGTGCGGCGCCAGCGGCGCAGCGCAGCACCTTTGATCGACTTCCGCCTGTTTCGCAATCCGTACTTCTCGGGCGGCGTGATTGCGGCCGTCGTGGCGTCTGTCGCATTGATCGGCGTCGAACTTGTCTTCAGCCAGCGGCTGCAGCTGGTGACCGGCCTGACACCGCTGCAGGCGGGCTTGACGATCCTGCCCCTTCCGTTGGCCGCCTTCGTGGCAGGCCCGGTCGCGGGGTTGATGCTGGCACGCATGGGTTCGCGCCGCATCATCCTGCTGGGCCTGCTTACCACAGCGCTGGCGCTGTGCGGACTGGCACTGTTCGCGGATGCGCATGGCATGCGCAAGCTGGCCGTTCTGGTTCTTCTGGGGCTGGGCGTCGGTGCGACCATCACGGCCGCCTCCAACGCGATCATGAACAACGCGCCGCTGGCGCATGCGGGCATGGCCGCGTCGATCGAGGAGGTCTCGTACGAACTGGGTGGCGTGCTGGGCGTGGCCCTGCTGGGCAGCGTGCTCTCGTCGAGCTACACAGCCGCACTGGCCATTCCCGAAGGCCTGGCCGTTCCCGCGTCTGCCGGTGACGGCATCGACGCCGCGCTGCTCGCCGCCGAGACGCTGCCAGCGCAAGTGGCGTCGCAACTCGTCTCGCTCGCGCACGCGGCGTTCGACCAAGCGTTCTTTGCGGTGCTGGCCGTGGCCGTGCTGATCGTCGTCGCGGCCGCAGGCTCGGTCGCGGCCCTGGGCTGGTGGGCCAAGCAGCGGCCCTCGCAAGCCGAGGGGTGCGCGTCTTAGGCGTTTCCTGAGGGTCGGTTGCCGAGGACGGGATCCGCGGTCATGACAGCGAGCAGGCCGCCATCAACGAGAAGTTTGCACCGCAGTTAATCAAATAGGCCTAGCGCGCAACCGCCAGTTACAGGGCGAGCGGCCAGTCAGTCAACCGACGCGCAGGGCGCACGTTGGTTGCAACATGCACGTCTTTCCGTGCGAACCTTGAGGTGCAACCTTGAAAAAAGCTCTGATTCTGTTGGCCACCGGTACTGTCTTCGCCGCATCCGTCTTCGCGCAGAAACCTCCCGCTCCTGCTGCTGCAGCAGCGACCCCTGCGCCGACGACGCAAACGGCTCCCGCGGCTCCAGCAGCACCAGCCGCCGCTCCCGCGGCAAAGGCGGCAACGACGACTGCAGCAGCGGCAGCGCCTGCGGCAGGTGCCACGGCGGGTCAGGTCTGGGTCAATGGCAAGGTCTATCACTGCGCAAACGACAAGTACTTCGGCAAGACCAAGCACGGTTCGTACATGTCCGAAGCCGACGCAAAGGCAAAGGGCGCGCATGTGGCGCACGGCAAGGCCTGCTGATATCTAGCCCTTCCGTCTGCTCGCAAAGAAGCCCTCCTCGTGAGGGCTTTCTTGCGCTGGAGGTGCCTACGCCACGCGCCCCAGTTCAAGGCCAGCTTCTTCGCTCGCTTCGCGCGGAAGCTCTGCCAGGAACGTCGCCACGATGATCGTCGCGGCACGGTCAAATTCGATGACCTCACGCACGCTCAGATGCAGTGGGGCCGTCTTGCCTGTAGGCCCAAGCGGTCGACGCAGTTCCAGCAAAACCTCGGCCGCCAGATCTCGGTCAGTGCGCGGCCGACCATCTGATTGCATCACCCATCGATCGAGCTGGTCGTATGGAATACGGCGGAAGATGCCGAAGACCGGGACGTATTGATGACGATCTTCGTCCAGCCGGATTGGAATGTTGAAGCGGCACAGAAACGCGCTCGCCTCCGGCAAGACTTCACTCATCGCTCCCATCGCATCACCTGATCTTTCGTTGTGAAAAGAGTATGCGGCGGTGAGCCGTGTATTCAGAGTAGGCCGTCGCCGACATCACGACTGGCGGCAAAAAACTCATCGTTTTCGACGCCCTAAGCGAGGACTAGTTCACGCTCGCAAGCATTGCGCGCAGAGCCCGCCACCTCGCCAACAGGCAACGGCTGCGCGCTGCAACTACTGCAATGACGTAGCAGTCCGAGTGCGCCGTAACTCGCGCCTTCCCAGGCGAGTGAACTCGGTCACCGTGGCCGCTGGTGGCTCGGTCGTCGCAGAGCGGCTCGAAGGCAGGATCGCCTTCACATGGCCGTCCTGCACCAGAGCCTGAACAGCGGCAACACCGCTTGTTCCTGCGACGGTGGCGGGAAGCGATTGACCGGCAAGATATCGAAGTAGTGAGTGGCGCATTTTTCTGACCTGCATCGCAACAGGTACATCGAGGGATTTGCGACGATCGCCAACCTCGAGGAACCGCAGTCAAGAGCGGGTGCAAGAGCTTCCTCTACCAACGCCAACAGATCGTCGAGGTCAGTATCGTTCGCCAACCTTAGGTTTGACTGAAGGAGTACCCACCTGCGCGCGCACTACGTCACGCTTCGCCGCCCGTATCCGTCGTGGTGTCTTATGTGCAACACGATGCATGGCACAACCGAGGTGCGATCAGTCATGACAGCCGTCCCTGATCGAACCCGTTGACTCACCCGCTTCGGCAGGCGCTTTTTTTGGCCCCGAATCACGCAACCCAATCTGATTGCGGATGGGCTGGACTGCGAGCATAGATTTTTATGAGGCTCCCCTCATCAATCGGAGGAGAAAGAAGAATGGCATTGGTAGTCGACCTGAGATACAGAAAGCTCAAACTGGCGATCGGTAAGGCCAGATCAGAATTGGCAAATTTTCGGGCGGCGCAGCCAACAGAAACTCATCGGATCAACGCCCTTCAACACATCTCCGATGCACTTTCGCTTGTGAATACATTGCTCAAGGAGCATCGCGACAAGAAGGTCTGAGCGTCGAGTTCCAACAGGTTGCTCACGGTTGAAGCGTTCCGGGTTACTCGATCAGTTCGATTCTCGTGTCGCGTCTTCCAACAACCGCTCAATGCTGCGCCAACTCCGATCAAGGCATTGCCTCGGCCACCTGGGCGACACACAGTGCATTGCGAGAAAGCGATGAGCTATGCCGCCCCAATGAGGCGCATCGTGCGAACGTGCGCGGAGGTTGCATCTGATCCGGTTCGCAGCGAATGCGTCCACGCACATCTGTCATGGACCCGGGTGATTCCGCGCGCGTGCCATGCTGGCGGAGCGAAGTGGACGTTCAGTCGTCCGTTTCGGTATCTGACTCGTCTTCGTCCGCATCTTCTTCAGCGCGGCGAACCGTCACAAAATTTGATGCATCTTCCACGAATGCCATGAGCTTTTCGTCGGGCGCCATCCCGCGAACTTCAGTCTGAGGGCCGTCGCCATTTTTGTAATCGACTTGGACCAGCGCAAAACAGGCCAAGGGTTCTTCCATCTCGCCTTCTTCACCTCCATCGTAAACAGCGACCCACCCATCAGCGGGCATGATTTGCAGGATCTTCACTTCTTCCATCGATACACTCCAGGCTCAAGAAATTGCGTTGTGCCTTGCAGCATATCCCATGAAAACAGGCCTCGAAGTGCTCTCGCTTGGACTGTGACCAACATAGGTCGAGGGGCACACCCTCCACGACAAGCGCGCCAAGGCAGCTTCGGATTCTGATTTCGACGTGTCTGCTCTCGAGCTGCTGCACCCCGAAGACGTGAAAGTCACGAAGCGCGTCTATCGCCGCAAGGTGCTCACGGGAACACCTTTGCAGTCCGCAATTAAGGGCGTGGTGCCAGAGCCTACGACGCGGCCAGATCCACTGGCTCCCGCGACTTGGGCGACGTCGGCGAAGCGTACTTCGAAGTGCGGCCGATCTGAAGTGGCCGCGACCGAAAATCTAAGCATGAGCCAAGAAGATTTCTTTCCCGAGCAGTCCACGATCCTCCGCACGCCCTCCTGGCTCGGCAGAGGAGTTACCGAAGAGAGCGAGCTGCCGCTGTCCCTAGGCGACTACAAGGTCACGCCGGGCGCCCCGGGCGAGTGGTGGACGGTCACCTCGTTGAAGGCGGGCGAGGTGGTCTATGGCGGCGTGGGCCCGGTCGAGATCCTCCGCAAGCGGGCGTCTACCTGATGTCCGTTGAAGCGAGATGCGAGTACGCGCATCGGACGCTTGCCGAGGGAACAGTGGCAATCCATTGAAGGAGTGGTAGCGGCGCCCGGCGAGCTCGGCTGCCGGCGCGACTGTCAGAGGTTGTTCTTCTTCAGCAGCTCACGGAAAACTGCATTCCCGGCGTCGTCGAGATCCTTCAGGGAGTTCTTACGACAGTACTCGTCGACGAAAAGGAAAATCGAGGCGTTGTCGGTTCCCTTCAGGCCATCCTTGCCAAGCCCGGAAGCCAGGCCGGAAAGGTATGCCACCATCCAGACCTGATCCGATCCTGCGGCTGCATTTTTGGCTTGCCGGCTGCTTACCCAGGCGCCGCACGAGGTTGCACCGCGGATCTCGATGGCCATGGTCGATGAGCAGCAAAGAATCAAAAGTGCCGCAGTAAGTTTATTCATCCGTCTCTCTCCAGTCAGGCAGGCTCCAGATTGTCGCCGCGGCAGGCCTGAAGGCGCAGCAGCTGGGCGTGATCGTGGCCGCCGACAGCACCGAGGTCACGCTTACCAGTGGCTAGGACGCCTCCGGGGCTGCCCGCGTTTCGCGAGTCCCTCGATCACGAACCCACCGTGTCCCGCTGGATTTGAGCGCCTCAATCAGTTGTATTCGACTCTTGGAAGCGCCCGAAGATGTCAGGACGCAATGAAGGGCCCCGTCGCGATAGATATGGGCGCTGCCAGTCAGATTGCCCTCGCTCGAAACCCGTTCGATTTGAAACTTGAATTCCCATCCGTCGTAGAAATAGCTACCTACGCTCGAATCCGGTGCCATGGTTGCACTCCCCAGTGAATGGCGGTCTTAACTCCCTGTGGTGGAAGATAGGGAAAATTCAAAGACCCTTGCGTCGGCGCAATTCGCATCCCTCTTGTAATCCTCAATCTGATCTGTTCGCCCGCGTGAAACTACAGCTGACCGCCCTGCTCTTGGCCCTGCCCTTGCTCGCTGCGGCCGAGCCGCGCGACTGCTTGGTGGTGGGCGTCAGCGACGGCGACACCATCACCGTGTGCTTGCCCTCGTTCAAGTCGTAGCAGTCGTGCAACCCTTCAGAACACACGCCGAACGCCGATAAGAAGATTGCCCGGACATCGGGTGCCTTCTTTTCGATTGGAGTGTGGAGTGATCGTCAACCTGACCACTGTCAACCCGCTGGTGACGCCCGGCGCAACGCCCCCATGGCGCGCAACCAGCCCGGTGGCTCTCGCGGATGCTGCGGCGTCGCAAGTGACGCCCGCGTCCGCCGTGTCGGTGAGCCTCGGGCAGACCGCCGCATCGGCCGACGTGCAGACCTACCTGATGCCCAGTCGCGCGATCGCAACCACGGCATGGCAGCAGCGCCCGGACGACGCGATCTCGTCGTTGATGGCCGGCAACATCGTCTACTCCTCGCTCTCGACGCGGCTCAAGCCTCAAGGATGAGCCCTTTAAGTTTCAGGGTGAAAACTTGCCCGGAACCCCGGTCGATTTCTCCCATGGCGACGTGAATGCAACTGCATTCGAGCCCGCACCCGGATCGCTCGAAGCGTTTGTTCAGGGCGTTCATCGTGGTGGAGGGCAGGCCTATACGGAATACCGAGGTGATGCCTCGATCCGAGAAAAGCTCGCGCTCAACTTGGCAGATTTCTCCGGCAAATCTGTCTCAGCCGCTGAAGAACTCATCATCACCCCGGGCACGCAAAGCGCTCTGTTCCTCGCTATCGCGAGCACGGTGACAGCTGGCGACAAGGTCGCGATCGTTCAGCCCGACTACTTTGCCAATCGCAAGTTGGTCGAGTTCATGGGAGCGGAAATGATCCCCGTGAAGCTTGACTATCTGAATGGTTCAGCTAATGCAGGGCTGGACTTGAATGAGCTGGAATCGGCGTTCAAGAAAGACGCGAAGGTCTTCCTTTTCTCGAACCCGAACAACCCAACGGGTGCTGTCTATTCACGAAGCGAAATCGGACAAATCGCGCAGCTTGCGGATAGATTCGGCGCAACAATCATCGTCGATCAGCTCTACTCCCGGTTGCTCTATGAGGGCCAGTCGTACGTTCACCTGCGCAGCACCTTAGCGGACGAAGCTAACGTCGTAACCATCATGGGCCCGTCCAAAACGGAATCGTTGAGTGGTTATCGCCTGGGTGTGGCATTTGGAAGCGCGCGCATCGTCCAGCGCATGGAGAAGCTCCAAGCCATCGTTTCGTTGCGCGCTCCCGGCTACTGCCAAGCGGTCATGCGGACTTGGTTCTCCGAGCCGGCGGGATGGCTAGCAGACCGCATCAACAAGCATCAGGCCATTCGGGACGAACTGCTGGCGGTGTTCCGCGGCATCGAAGGAGTTGCGGTTCGCACACCGCAGGCAGGCAGTTAGCCGGGTGGTTGACTTGATGCTTCCGAGCATGGTCGACTACGATTTCTGGCTGGCGAAAGGTAGCCAGACGAGGATGCCTCTGGCTGTACAGGTCGAAGTGATGCGCCAGATTACTATCGTGACTGGCGGCCGGGTGCATGCCTTTGTGCCGTTCGACCCACTGCGCCAAGTCGCGTTCGAACTCGGAAAGACTTCCAGCGACTCCTTTTCCCTCGTCACCGACGCTATCCAGACCAAAGGGTGTGTGGGGGTAAAGCTGTATCCACCAATGGGATTTGCGGCTTTTGGAAACAAGGATTTGAAGACGAAGGATGGCAGTCCTTTTTGGAAACGGTCTTGGCTTCCGAGCTGGACTGCAAGCCCGGACCTTGGGCAGAAGCTGGATGACGCCATGGCAATGATGCTCCGGTGGTGTGAGCAGCATGAAGTCCCGGTGATGGCTCACACCAACGTGTCCAACGGTGTGATCGACGAGTTCGAGGCGTTGGCCGGCTCCAAGTACTGGGCTCAAGCGCTCTCCGCCTTCCCCAGGCTGAGGGTTAGCTTCGGTCACTTTGGTGATACATCACTTGTCGAGGATGGCTTGGAACGAGCTCGGGGCTTTACGGCACTCATGGCCCAGGACAGGACAGCGGCTGGGGCGAACGCGTTTGCCGACGCTGGATACTTCGTTGAAGTCCTCAAGAAACAGCCGGAACTGCTGAAGAATCTTCGCCAACTCTACGAAGACCCGTTGCCTCCAGGCCGCGCTCCGTTGGCCGCTCGGTTCATGTATGGAACGGATTGGGAGATGACCTTGACGGAAGGGGGCATTAACGAATACCTGGCCGATTTCGTGAGTCTATTCGATGGACTCGAGGCCAGGCCGGTCATTCATCAACAGCAAGTCGTCGACCTCTCCGGTCGCTTCTTCGGGGGGAACGCGGCCGATTGGGCGGGCCTACGCAAGGGTGAGGCTACCCGCAACCGTCTGGAGGCGTTCTACAGCGCGCACGGCGTATCGATGCCTGATTGGTCTGCCAAGTTGGACTGAACCGACGCGAGGGGATGCGGATAAAAACTTGGACTGGTTTTATGCCGTAAGCCCAAGACTCTCTCGGTATTCGATGGGACTGAGAGAGCCCAGAGAAATCTTGATCCGCTGTTCGTTGTACCAACGGATGTAGGGGTCCACGGCTTGCATGAACTGCTCGATGGTTGTGGATTGCCAGTTGCGAGGTTAGAACAGCTCGGTTTTCAACCGGCTAAAGAAGCGTTCGCACGCCGCATTATCAGGCGAGCATCCCTTGCGGGACATCGAGCGAATGAGCTTCGCCTCACCGATCCTCGATAGCCAGCCGGGCGAGCGATAGTGAGCGCCACGGTCAGAGTGAACGACGGGCCGGTCGTTAGTGTCGGCCACCGTCTCGATGGTTGCATCCTGCATCGTGTTGGCGAGCTCAGCGCCTAAGGATCGACTCCCTCCTCCTCGCCGCTCGCTTACTTGCGAGCACCTGCAGGGGATCACGCTTACTTACGGCTGACAAACGAGGGAGCCAAAGCTTTCGGCTTGACGCGCGGGCATCCAGCACAATGATCACCTTGGCAGTTGCGCGCAGCGCCACAAGCACTAAATACGCGAATTACTAAGGCGCTGCTGCCGGGATCTTCAACTATTCGGACCGCCAAGGTACAAGCTCGTCGATGGCAGCCAAAGGGCATTGCATCGGTCGCCCTTGCCAGGGCCGCATGTCGGTCTTTAATCAGGTTCGACATGTCTGGGAATCGCCAAGCCATGCTTTTCTGCCGCGTCCCGCAGGCAAGTACGCTAACGTCAGATTGACTGTTGCGATTCAGACGCAACGCGGGGAACTCTTCGCTCGCCATAGAAAGCTTTCGCACAAATCGTTACGATCCTGATCGGCGCGGGGCCTGTTGCCCGGCGAGACAGCGGACGGAAGAAAACTAGGCATGCCAACTCCATATTTCAGAAACGAGCACTTCGAACTCCTCGAGCGGTGGCGCGGGACGGAATACGACAACGCGGACGCCGCCCATCAGTTGGCATATGCTGAGTTGTGCCAAGCTTACGACGTCACGAAAAGGTGGGCAGTAGCGCTGCAGAAGCAGTTGTTTCCCAATGGATGGTGCAAGACGGTGCGTAAACCCACCGATCAGTGGAAAGGTCAGTTCCTTCATTACAACTGGGGAAGAATTTATCCCTCAGGCAATGCGCCCCTCGGGTTGGCGTACACAGTAGGGATCGAGGCAGAAGGTGGATTTGTCGTCAAGATCGATGTCGTTGACAGCAAGATCAAAGACCGCAGCGTGAGGAAGGCATACGAGGACATTCGCGGCCCGTTCCATTCATCACGCATCGTCGCGATTAAGCCTATTGCTGAGGGGCTTTCGCTCGATTTTGACAAACTGGTTGCCTGGAGTGCGGAAGCCGTCAAAGGCTTTTCTCTTAGCTACGAAGCTCTTGCTGAGAAGCTGAAACTCTCCGCAGTCGACGAGACAAACTCGCTACTTCGACACTTCCAAAGTCATCCTGACTTCGTAGAACGGCAGCCGCTGTGGCCAGCAGCAACTACAGCGCTGTTCATACGAGTAGCGCAGGCTGTCAATGAACTTGGCTTGGATTGGTGGTTCACGAAAACAACGAACAGCCAATTGCGTTTCGGACGCAGGGAGAAGAATGCTGCCAAAGGTTCGCCGCTCGGCTCGCTGTTTCTGCAACAGACAGGTATTCGTGCAAGATGGGACGCGTTCGCTGGCTTGGATGTGCTGGAGCCAACGCCACTGAGCCACGAAATAGTCCAACTATTGGAAGAATCTGACAAAGATGCCGAGCCCTGGCCCGCGAGATTGATACCAAGCACAGATCGCGAAGGTTACTGGCCTGATGACTATGTGATCGAAGGAGACGAGGATGTCGAGGGCGATGTAAGCGTCATGGGCCCACCTAGAAATATTATCTATTACGGCCCCCCTGGCACCGGGAAGACATTCCAGCTGCAGGCTCTTCTCGCTTCTGAGTACACCGATGGGGACATTCAGAAGCGATACACGTTTGTCACCTTTCACCAGTCGTACGGGTACGAAGAATTCGTCGAAGGGTTGCGCCCGGTCATTTCCGTGTCTGACGACGCCGCTCCGGCTGCGGATGCAGAGTCACCAAGCCCGGCGACCGGCGAAATACGCTATGAGATCAAACGTGGCGCCTTCCTGAGATTGTGTGAGCTGGCCCGCACCAGGCCCTCAGAGCGATTCGCGATCGTTATCGACGAGATCAACCGGGGAAATATCAGCAAGATCTTTGGCGAGCTGATCACACTGCTCGAAGTGGATAAGCGTGAAGGCGCCCTTCACGCTGCGCAAGTGATGCTGCCCTACTCCGGGACCATTTTTAGCGTGCCCTCGAACGTGGATGTGATCGGCACGATGAATACTGCAGACCGGTCATTAGCGCTCATGGACACAGCACTGCGCAGGCGCTTTGAGTTCATCGAATCGATGCCCAATCCCAGGGTCCTTGCTGACGTGCTTGTTGCCCACAAGGGGACCGATATCAGCATCGAGCAGATGCTGATCATGCTCAACAGGCGCATCGAAGCGCTCTACGACCGCGAGCATACGGTCGGGCATGCCTATTTCACCGCGCTCGCCGACTCGCCCGTAGAACAGCGTTTTTATGCCCTCAAGGCCGTATTCAAGAACCGGATCATTCCGCTCCTTGAAGAATACTTCTTTGAGGACTGGCAGAAGATCCGCCTGGTGCTGGGCGATAACCAGAAATCCAAGGCAGAACGGCATCTACAGTTTGTTCACGAGGTTAGTCAGGAAACAGACTTGCTCCAGCTGTTCGGGCGTGAACACGACCTGGAACAGTACGCGACCCGTCCGCGATTCCAGTTGAATCCGGACGCCCTCGATCATCCGGAAGCCTATGTCGGGATCTATGCCGCCAAACGTGCGGCGGCCACCACGAACGAATGAACACACTGACGATCTTCGAGTTCGACAGGATCGTTGAGCTGAACGCAGAGGCTCGAGAGCCTGCGGTGCCATCTCGCGTTTTCAGTTGGCTGGAGACGATGTCCAGGGGAACCAGCAACGAAACGGCGCCTTGGCTGAAACCAAGCAGCGTCGGCGGACGACCAGCGATTCAAGTCACGAGCTACGTCGGTGTGCTTCAGGCGCCGTGCGGTTTTCAGATCGAGGTGCTGCCCAAAACTGGCCGCCATACATCCGCGGGCGAGTCACGGGCGTTGTTCGTCGAGATGCTTAAATGCTTGTGGGGCTTCCGGCACATCAAACCAGTCAACGCCGATCTACTCACTGGCCGCATGCCGCTGCTGGAGTTCTTTATCCAGCAGTTCCTTCAGGCTGTCAGCCATCTGGTAAAGCGCGGGATGCGCAGTGACTATGTCACGCGTGAAGGCAATCTTTTTTCGTTGCGCGGCAAGCTCCTGGTTGCACGACAGATCTCGCAAAATCTAATCCGGCGGGATCGTTTCTACTCCGAGTACGATGAGTTCTCACCCGACCGGCCAGAAAATCGTGTGGTCCGTGCAGCGCTGCATAGGGTACTTGGCATATGCCGCTCTCACGAGAACCAACGCCTCGCACGCGAGCTTGATTTTGCCTTTGCCGAAGTGCAGTTGCCTGCAGATCCTCTCTCCGATCTACAGCGCGTCAGGCTAGACAGAGCCACAAGCCACTACGAACACGCTTTGGACTGGGCCCGGCTTATTTTGCAAGGCCGGAGCCCTCTCTCGTCATTCGGCAAACATCATGCGCAGTCGCTGCTATTCCCAATGGAGGCCCTTTTCGAGGCGTATGTGAGGAAGTATTTGGAGCGCCAGCTCCAAGATGGCCTCGCACTGAAGGGACAAGCGAGCAACCTGCATCTGGTCTCCCACCAGAAGCAGCGTTGGTTTCGCATGAAGCCCGACTTATTGATCAATGATGACGCGAAAACGCATCTGGTCCTCGATACGAAGTGGAAGCTCCTGGATTCGGCGAAGAACGGTAGTCGGGAGAAATATCAACTCAGCCAAGCCGACTTCTACCAGCTTTTTGCCTATGGCCATCACTATCTTGATGGCGATGGCGACGTTGTATTGATCTACCCAAAGACAGATGCGTTTCTCCAACCGCTGCCTGTCTTCGACTTTCCCAAAGCCCACACCTTGAGGCTGTGGGTGCTTCCGTTTTGCCTCATGACCAGAAGCCTCTCAGTATCCGAGCCTTTGAAGCGATTTTTGCGCCCCATCCCCAATGCTGTTTGACCTTTTGCGGTTTAGCTGGTCAAGATTGCGTCGGCACTAACAAATCAGCCACGCGCCAGCGATCGCTGCGATAGTGCCCAGGGCCTGAACCCAAGAGGCCCAGTCACTTTTGCCGAGTTCGAAGTTGAGGCCAAGCGCCCGGTGCCTGCCGCAGACAAGCTCCAACTCATCCGCCGGATCCGGGCGCATCAGCCTGGACCGCAAGTCCGACACCTAAGCGGACGGCACCGCGAAACACATGTTTGGCGACCAGGCGCCCGACTTCTGCGAATAGTGCAACCACGACCAGTCGCACAAGATCATTGCGGCCCTTGGCACCCAACAGCGTAGGGATGGGGCAGCAGGCTGGCTGTGGCGGTCAGTTCAGCCTGCTCGACGACACGGTGCCACCGCGCCAGGTCGAATACGTCGACGCCTTGCCGAAAACCGCACGGACGTTGGTCGACGTGATTGGCATCGACGCCACCGTCGACCTGCTCAAGATGTTCGGCGGTGACGAGATCAAAATTCCCGAGGTGGTCAACGGCGCCTCGCGCACTTGGGCTGTGCTGGTCGAATGCGTCGGACGCGCAGTGGCCGTCCAACTCGTCGGCCGCGTCAGTGTGCATGTTGCGAAATGCGAGGCGGCATTGAAGGCTCACCGCAACCGCGACATCATCCAGAGCTACGACGCTGGAGCTCAGAAGCCCCCAGCAGGCCCGCTTTTCATTAGGGCGGCCCGCTTCTTCCGCCCACTTTCAGTATCTCCCGGTCAGTTAAGGGGTGTGCGTTCATTCACAGCACCTCCATGCATATCAATGGATGTGCGCAATTTGGGGCACCAGTAGGGCATGGGCTTCAGAAATGACGAAGGGGTTAGCAACTACTACGCTGCTAACCCCTGTCAATACTGGTCGGTGTGAAAGGATTCGAACCTTCGACCCCTTGCACCCCATGCAAGTGCGCTACCAGGCTGCGCCACACACCGAAGCTCTCGATTATAGCGGGCGAAATTCAGTGTCCGACGGTCAGCAGCTCACGAATTTCAAAGAGTTCACGCCGAAGATGCAGCAACTGCGACAGGTCGGCCGTGCGCGGCGCGATCTGTTCGGGACTGTCCTGCACGGCAGCATCGAATTCTTCCTGGTCGATCTCGATCGCCTCCATGCCTTCGAGCGGTACCTCGCCAGCCTTGCGACGGTCGCGCTCGCCTTGCACAAGTTCTTGCAACTTGTTGCGCGCGCCGCTGATCGTGAAGCCTTGGTCGTAGAGCAGGTCACGGATGCGCCGGATCATGAGCACTTCATGGTGCTGGTAGTAGCGACGGTTGCCGCGCCGCTTCATCGGGCGCAGTTGCGTGAACTCCTGTTCCCAGTAGCGCAACACGTGCGGCTTGACGCCACAGAGTTCGCCGACCTCACCAATGGTGAAGTAGCGTTTGACAGGAATCGGTGGGAGCGTTTTCTCCATTGAAATCAAGACGGTGCGCAGGAAACCTCAGAGATTACTCTACGCAACCGCGCAGCACCAAGCACTATTCGGCGCCCAGGCTCCACTCGACTTCGGAAGAGCTTCCCTGGTCGATGCTGCCGTGGATCTGCTCCTTGAGTTTCGCGCTCGCATGGAAGGTCGCAACACGGCGCTCGCCGATGGGGATAGCTTCGCCGGTGCGCGGGTTGCGACCTGGCCGAGGGGCCTTCACGCGGATCTGGAAGTTGCCGAAGCCCGAGATTTTGACGTCATCGCCTTCGATCAGGCTGCCAGCCACAAGCTCGAAAAAAGCTTCGACCATGTCCTTGGACTCACGCTTGTTCAGTCCGATCTGCTCGAACAGCAGATCGGCCAGGTGCGCCTTCGTGAGCGCCGGCGTTTCGAGGGCTTCGAGCGTGAATTCGGCAGCGTTCATCTTCATCCTCTCAAGCGGCCGCCGAGCTTGGCGCCCAATTGTTCGACGATTGCACGGACAGCGGGCTCGACCTGTTCGTCGGTCAACGTCGCGCTGTCGTCCTGGAAGCTCAGGCGAACCGCCATGCTCTTCTCGCCCTGCGCCAGTGCGCCGGTTGCAGCCACGGCACCATCGCGCAGCGGCTGCGGACGGTAGATGTCGAACAACGCAGCATCACGCAGCAGACCTTGGGCAGCCGACGCGGCGTGGATGGTCTGCATCAGCGCATCGTGCGAAACAGACTCGGCCACGACGACCGCGATGTCGCGCTCGACCGCCTGGTGCTTCGGCACCGGCTGCGCCACCGGCACAGGACGCGCCATGACCGCATCGAGGTCGAGTTCAAACAGCACTGGCGCATGGGCAAAGTCCCACTTCTGGCGCCAGCGCGGGTGCAGTTCGCCGACGAAGCCAATGGCCTTGCCGTCGACCATCACGCGCGCCGAGCGGCCCGGATGCAACGCAGGATGTTCAGCCGCCTCGAAGATCGGCACCAGGGGTGCGAGCAAGGCTTCAACGTCGCCCTTGACGTCGTAGAAATCGACGCGTGGCGCCTTGCCATACCAGTGCGATTCGTCAGCGTCGCCCCAGGCAAGCCCTGCCACGCGCATCGGCTGATTGACGCCGCGCACAGTGCTGTCGGTGGTGACAACGCTGTCGTCACGCATGAACACACGGCCCAGTTCGAACACGCGCACACGTGGCGCCTTGCGGTCGAGATTGAACTTGAGCACCTGCAGCAACGAGCCCAGGAGCGACGAGCGCATCACGCTCATCTGACTGGCAATGGGATTCAGCAGCTTGACCGGGTTGGCGTTGCCCGCAAGGTCTTGCTCCCAGTGCGCTTCCACAAAGCTGAAGTTGATCGTTTCCTGATAGCCCAGCGCCGCGACGCTGCGACGCACCGCAAAGCGGCTGCGTTGCGATTCGGTCCGCACACGGGCCGTGATGGGCGCAAGCGGTGCAGTGGTCGGCAGGTTGTTGAAGCCGATCAGGCGTGCGACTTCTTCGATCAGGTCTTCTTCGATCAGCAGGTCGAAACGGTGCGGCGGCGGTGCAACCGTCAAGGTGCCTTCGCCTTCCGTGATGGCAAAGCCGAGGCGATTCAACGCATCGGCGCATTGCACCTGCGTCAGCGGCATGCCGATCACGCGCGCGGCTCGTGCCACACGCAGCGTGACGGGCGCGGCCTCGGGCACATTCAGCTTCTGGTCGTCCATCGCGCCGGCTTGGCCGCCGCAGATTTCGATGATCAGCTGCGTGATGCGCTCGATGATTTGCACCGTCCGGCTCGGGTCCACGCCACGCTCGTAGCGGTGACCCGCGTCGGTCGAGAAGTTGAAGCGACGCGAACGGCCCTGCACGGCCTCGGGCCACCAGAACGCAGCCTCGACGTAGATGTTGTGCGTGTCGTCGGACACGGAGGTCGCGTCGCCGCCCATGATGCCGGCCAGCGATTCGACCTCGCGGTCGTCGGCGATCACGCCGACCTTGTCGTCGACGGTGATGGTGGTGCCATTGAGCAGCTTGAGCTGTTCGCCCGCCTTGCCCCAGCGCACCGTGAGGCCGCCATGGATCTTGTCGAGGTCGAAGATGTGGCTGGGCTGGCCGTACTCGAACATCACGTAGTTCGAGATGTCGACCAGCGGCGTCACGCTGCGCTGGCCGCAGCGCGCAAGGCGCTCAACCATCCAGGCGGGCGTGGCGACCTTGGTGTCCACGCCGCGGACGATGCGGCCCGAAAAGCGGCCGCAGAGTTCGGGCGCTTCGACCTTGACGGGGAGCACGTCGCTGAACGATGTGGCAACAGACGCGATCGCCGGGGTCTTGAGCGGCGCGCCGGTGAGCGCGGCCAATTCGCGCGCAACACCGTAGACGCTGAGGCCGTGCGCCAGGTTGGGCGTGAGCTTGAGGGTGAGCAGCGCATCGTCGAGCTTGAGCACATCGCGCACGTCGGCGCCAATGGGCGCATCGGCGTCGAGTTCGAGCAGACCGCCGTGGTCTTCACTCAGCTTAAGTTCGCGCGCCGAGCACAGCATGCCCTGGCTTTCGACGCCGCGCAGCTTGCCGAGCTTGATGAGGAAGGGCTTGCCGTCCTCGCCCGGTGGCAGTTCAGCGCCAACCAGCGCGCAAGGCACCTTGATGCCGACGCGCGCATTGGGTGCGCCGCACACGATGTTGAGCAAGGCGCCCTGCCCCACATCGACCTGGCACACGCGCAGGCGATCGGCATTCGGGTGCTGCTCGGCTTCCTTGATTTCGCCGACCACGATGCGCGTGAAAGGCGGCGCCACCGGTCGGCGCTCTTCAACCTCGAAGCCGCCCATGGTGAGCGTTTCGGCCAGTGTGGCGCTGTCGAGGGGCGGGTTGCAGAACTCGCGCAGCCAGGATTCCGGGAATTGCATCTCTTCGATCTCGATCTGTTTTTCTGGTGTGGAAAGGGCGTGTCAGCGAATCACTGGAACTGCGAGAGAAAACGCAGGTCGCCGTCGAAGAAGAGGCGCAGGTCATTCACGCCATAGCGCAGCATCGTGAGCCGGTCGGGGCCCATACCGAAAGCAAAGCCGATATAGCGCTCGGGGTCGAGGCCCATGTTGCGCACCACGTTCGGATGGACCTGGCCGGCACCGGACACTTCGAGCCAGCGGCCGGCCAGCGGGCCGCTCGCGAACTGGATGTCGATCTCTGCGCTCGGTTCGGTGAACGGGAAGAAGCTCGGGCGGAAGCGCAGCACGAGGTCGTCGCGCTCGAAGAAAGTGCGGCAGAAGTCGGTGAAGACGACCTTCAGGTCCTTGAAGCTCACGTTCTCGCCGAGCCACAGGCCTTCGCACTGATGGAACATGGGCGAGTGGGTGGCGTCGCTGTCGACGCGGTAAGTGCGGCCGGGTGCGATCACGCGGATTTCGGGCGCCTTGACCGTACCGGAGGTATCGGCAGCAGCAGCGGCGAACTCGGCCGCGTACTTCTTGATGTGCTGATGCGCGTATCGCACCTGCATCGGGCTGGTGTGCGGACGCAGGTTGTAGGGAATGCCGTCGTCACCATTGAGGTCGACGTAGAAGGTGTCCTGCATCGAACGCGCAGGATGGTTCGGCGGGTTGTTGAGCGAGGTGAAGCTGTGCCAGTCGCTCTCGATCTCGGGGCCGTCGGCCACGTCGAAGCCCATGCTCGAGAAGATCTCCTCGATGCGTTCCAAGGTGCGGCTCACGGGGTGCAAGCCACCGGAGACGTGGCGGCGACCGGGCAGGCTCACGTCGAGGGCTTCAGCGCGCAGTTGCAGCGAAAGCTCTTCGTCGGCCAGCTGCTGGCGGCGCTCGGTGAGTGCGGACTCGATGGCCTGCTTGGCCACGTTGATCGCAGCGCCGCGGGACTTCTTCTCTTCGACACTCAGCGCGGCCATGCCCTTCATCAGCTCCGTGATGCGGCCCGACTTGCCGAGGAACTGGGCCTTGGCGTTTTCAAGCTCGGCGGGCGTTTTCGCCTCAGCGAAGGCGGCGCGTGCGGTGTCGACAAGGGAGTCCAACTCGTTCATAGCAACAAAAATCTTCGAGGGGGAAATAAAAAAGAGCTGGAGCCTTTTCAAGCGCCAGCCCTTGAGCCGTGGGCGCAGGAAGCTGCCCGAAGGCAGCACCCCTGCTGTGCAAAATCAAGCAGCCAGCTTGGCCTTGACCTGCTCCACGATGCCGGCAAAAGCTGCCTTGTCGTGCACGGCGATGTCCGCAAGCATCTTGCGGTCGATCTCGATACCGGCCTTGCGGATACCGTTGGCGAACTGGCTGTAGGTCAGGCCCAGTTCACGCGAGGCGGCGTTGATACGCGCGATCCACAACTGACGGAACACGCGCTTCTTGGTACGGCGGTCACGGTAGGCGTATTGGCCTGCCTTCATCACCGCCTGTTTGGCGACGCGGAAGACATTGCCGCGGCGACCGCGGAAACCCTTGGCGAGTGCGAGAACTTTCTTGTGGCGGGCGCGAGCCGTTACACCACGTTTGACGCGAGGCATGTGTGTACTCCTTGTTCGTCTGAGTTAAATGCCACGGCCGGGCAGCATGGCGGCGACAGAAACCATGTTGGTTTCATGCACTGCGACTGCACCACGGAGGTGACGCTTGTTCTTGGTGGTCTTCTTCGTCAAGATGTGACGCTTGAAGGCTTGACCGCGCTTGACGGTGCCACCGGGACGAACGCGGAAACGTTTTTTCGCGCTGCTCTTGGTCTTCATTTTGGGCATGTAAATGCTCCTATCGTTTGTGCTCGTGAGGCGCCGCGAATACTTCACGGACTTGTTGGCCCCGAGACACTTCTTTATCTCGCCCCTGCCTGCGCTTCTTTCAAAGCGCCGGCAACGGCGAAATCCCTTCAAAACCTCGTCTACTGCAAACGCCTCAGGCGGTTGCCGCGGGTGCCGTTGCCGGCGCAGCTTCTGCTGCCGGCTTTGGAGCACCACCACCGACCTTCTTGCGGCCTGGCGCGATCATCATGATCATTTGCCGACCTTCCAGCTTCGGGAACTGCTCGACCATGATCAGGTCGCCCAGTTCGTCGCGGATGCGCTGCAAGAGTGCCAAGCCGAGTTCCTGGTGCGTGATCTCGCGGCCGCGGAAGCGCAGCGTGATCTTGCATTTATCACCCTCTTCAAGAAAGCGCTTGATATTGCGCATCTTGATGTTGTAGTCGCCATCGTCGGTACCAGGCCGGAACTTGATTTCCTTGACCTCGATGACCTTCTGCTTCGACTTCGCCTCGGCTGCCTTCTTCTGCTCGTGGTACTTGAACTTGCCGTACTCGATCAGGCGGCATACCGGCGGGTTGGCCGCCGCGACGACCTCCACCAGATCCACATCGGCCTCGCCAGCAAGGCGCAAGGCCTCCGAGAGACTCATAACACCCATTGGCTCGTTTTCCGGGCCTACAAGGCGGACTTCCGGGGCCATGATTTCCCGGTTCAGGCGGTGTTGGCGTTCCTCGCGGTGGCGGCGGTCGCGAAATGCAGTAGCGATGGTCAGAATCCTTCAAAATTTGCTACAAAATCTGTAGCGAACGCCGGTCAGTCCTCGCGGACAAGCAGCACGATTTGGCAGGGAAACATATGGGGGTGTTTCAGAGACAAATCAACGCTTGTCAGCAATATCCTGGACGAGCCGTTGCACGAACGATTCGAGGGACATTGCACCGAGGTCTTGATTGCCTCGGGCGCGCACTGCGACGGCACCTGCTTCCTTCTCTTTGTCACCTACGACAAGGATGTAAGGGAGCTTTTGCAACGAATGCTTCCGTATTTTATACGTAATCTTTTCGTTGTGCAGGTCAAGCTGAACCCTAAGCCCTTGATTTTGCAGCGTTTTCGCAACTTGCGCAGCGTAATCGGCCTGTCCTTCGCTGATGTTGAGCACCGCAACCTGCACCGGAGCGAGCCACGCGGGCATGGCGCCGGAGTGGTGTTCGATCAGCATTCCGATGAAGCGCTCCAGGCTGCCGACGATGGCGCGATGCAGCATGACGGGGTGGGCCCGGCCGCTCGATTCCGTGACGTACTCGCCGCCCAGGCGCTCTGCCGTGTTGAAGTCGACCTGCATCGTGCCGCACTGCCACTGGCGTCCGATGGCGTCGCGCAGCGTGTACTCGATCTTGGGGCCGTAGAAGGCGCCGTCGCCGGGCGAGATGATGAAGTCGACGCCCGAGCGGCGCAGCGACTCCATCACCGCGTGCTCAGCCTTGTCCCACAGCTCGTCGGAGCCCACGCGGTTCTCCGGCCGCGTGGCGACCTTGTAGAGGATGTCCGTGAAGCCGAAGTCGGCGTAGACCTTCTGCAGCTGCTCCGTGTAGGCGATGCATTCGTCGAGGATCTGGTCTTCCGTGCAGAAGATGTGCCCATCGTCCTGCGTGAAGCCGCGCACGCGCATGATCCCGTGCAGCGCACCGCTGGGCTCATTGCGATGGCACTGACCGAACTCGCCGTAGCGCAGTGGCAGGTCGCGGTAGCTGCGCAGGTCCGACTTGAAGATCAGCACATGACCCGGGCAGTTCATCGGTTTGAGCGCGTACTCGCGCTTTTCCGATTCCGTCGTGAACATGTTGTCGCGGTAGTTCTGCCAGTGGCCCGTTTTCTCCCAGAGGCTCTTGTCGAGAATCTGCGGACCCTTCACTTCCCAGTAGCCCGTGTCGCGGTAGATGCCGCGCATGTACTGCTCGACCTGCTGCCAGATCGCCCAGCCCTTCGGATGCCAGAACACCACGCCAGGCGCCACTTCATCGATGTGGAACAGGTCGAGTTCCTTGCCCAGCTTTCGGTGGTCGCGCTTCTCGGCTTCCTCGATGCGCTGGATGTACTGGTCGAGCTGCTTCTTGTCGGCCCAGGCCGTGCCGTAGATGCGCTGCAACTGCTCGTTCTTGGCGTCGCCGCGCCAGTAGGCGCCGGCCAGCTTCGTGAGCTTGAAGACCTTCAGGAAACGCGTGTTCGGCACGTGAGGGCCGCGGCACATATCGACGTATTCCTGGTGGTAGTACAGGCCCATGGCCTGCTCGTCGGGCATGTCCTCGACCAGGCGCAGCTTGTAGTCTTCGCCGCGCGACTTGAACACCTCGATCACCTCGGCACGCGGCGTCATCTTCTTGACGACGTCGTAGTCCTGCGCGATCAGCTCGCGCATGCGCGCTTCGATGGCGGCCATGTCCTCGGGCGTGAAGGGGCGTTCGTACGAGATGTCGTAGTAGAAGCCTTCATCGATCACCGGGCCGATCACCATCTTGGCCGTCGGATAGAGCTGCTTCACCGCATGACCGACCAAGTGGGCCGTCGAGTGGCGAATGATCTCCAGGCCCTCGTCGTCCTTGGGCGTGATGATCTGCAGCTTGGCGTCGTGGTCGATGACGTCGCTGGCATCGACGAGCCGGCCGTCGACCTTGCCGGCCACCGTCATCTTGGCGAGCCCGGGTCCGATGGACTGGGCAACCTGAGCCACTGAAACCGGGCCTGGGAACTCGCGGCGGGAGTTGTCGGGAAGCGTGATCTGGATCATGTGAAAACCTCGGGAGAAAAACAAAAAAGCGCGGTGATCGACCGCGCTTTGCTTGGTTTGAAGCTGGAAGAAACCAGCGTGCGCGGGCTACCGGCCTTTTCCTTCGAAGAAGAAAAAGCCGCTGAATCCTTGCGGTGTAGTTCGCGGTGTCATAACCAAGGTGCCTTTCTCGCTCTTGTTGAGTGCAGAGTCCGCAATTCTAGCCGCGGAACGATCAGGACGTGGGCGCGACATTCTTGAGCCCCAGCACCTCGATGGGCTCGATCGAGGGCGGACTGGCGAACTGGGCTGCGGCGTGCGTGAAGTGTGCCTCGAAGGCTGATCGGCTGCGCATTCATTCGCCCATAAAAAAGCCCGACACACGGCCGGGCTTGAAAGTGACAGCGAAAAGATCCGTGTCAGCAGATCAGTGGAACTGCTCTTCTTCGGTCGAACCGGTCAGCGCCGTGACGCTGGACTTGCCGCCCTGGATCACGGTGGTCACGTCGTCGAAGTAACCGGTGCCCACTTCCTGCTGGTGCGACACGAAGGTGTAGCCACGGTCGCGCGCTGCGAATTCGGGCTCCTGCACCTTCTCGACATAAGCCGACATGCCGCGGGCCACATAGTCTTGCGCCAGGTCGAACATGTTGAACCACATCGAGTGGATGCCGGCCAGCGTGATGAACTGGTACTTGTAGCCCATGGCGCCCAGCTCCTTCTGGAACTTGGCAATGGTCGCATCGTCGAGGTTCTTCTTCCAGTTGAACGACGGCGAGCAGTTGTAGGCCAGCATCTTGCCGGGGTGCACCTTGTGAACCGCGTCGGCGAACTTCTTGGCGAACTCCAGGTCGGGCGTGCCGGTTTCGCACCACACCAGATCGGCGTAGTGAGCATAGGCAATGGCGCGGCTGATGGCCTGGTCAATGCCCTTCTTCGTGCGATAGAAGCCTTCGGCGGTGCGTTCACCGGTGATGAAGGGCTTGTCGTTCTCGTCGTAGTCGCTGGTGATCAGGTCGGCCGCTTCCGCATCTGTGCGGGCAATCACGAGCGTCGGCGTGCCGCAGACGTCGGCTGCCATGCGCGCTGCAATCAGCTTTTGCACCGCCTCGGTGGTGGGCACAAGCACCTTGCCACCCATGTGACCGCACTTCTTGACCGAAGCGAGCTGGTCTTCAAAGTGCACGCCACCGGCGCCGGCCTTGATCATGGCCTTCATCAGCTCGAAACCGTTCAGCACGCCGCCGAAACCGGCTTCGGCATCGGCAACGATGGGCGCGAAGTAGTCGGTGTAGCCCTTGTCGCCAGGATTCACGTTCTTCGACCACTGAATCTCATCAGCGCGACGGAAGGTGTTGTTGATGCGCTCGACCACGGTCGGGACCGAGTCCACCGGGTACAGCGACTGGTCGGGGTACATCGAGGCGTAGCTGTTGTTGTCGGCGGCAACTTGCCAGCCCGACAGGTAGATCGCCTTCACGCCGGCCTTGACCTGTTGCATCGCCTGGCCGCCGGTGAGCGCGCCGAGGCAGTTGACGTAGGGCTCGTTGTTCACCAGGTCCCAGAGCTTTTCGGCACCGCGACGAGCCAGCGTGTGCTCGATCGGGAAGGAGCCGCGAAGGCGCACAACGTCGGCGGCGCTGTAGCCGCGCTTGATGCCCTTCCAGCGCGGATTGGTGGCCCAGTCTTTTTCGAGGGCTGCAATCTGCTGTTCGCGGCTCAGTTGTTCTGTGAGGGTCTGGGGCATGGTCACTCCGTGAGGTTGATTGAAGGTTGGGCGCTGCGGCCGTGGAGTTACTGTAATTCGATCGCACACTCTTATGTCTTATAGAAGACATATTTTTCAATCAACAAAATCAACAAGTTACAGAGATATTTCTCAATGCAAAATTATTTTTCTCATATTGAGAAAAAATATTGCGGCGCAGCAGCAGTGAATTTCGCAATGCGCAATCAATCTTTCGGTGGTGAAAACGGCGCCTCGACAGCAGCCGCATGCGCGATCCAGTCGCCGCTTTCGATCACACGGCTACCCGCGATCCGTGTCGGGTGTATCTCGTAGACGAGACAGTCGACCCATTGCGCGTCGAGCGCCACGCGCACCTGGCGTCTGATGTATTCCCCCGAGTCGTCCTCGGCCACTTCTTCGAGACGATCGAGTGCCGCCTCGACTTCGGGCTCGATGCGATAGATCTCCCCCATCACCCGCCCTGCCCCACCCAGCACGACACCCGGGTACGCACCGAGGTCGTACAGCGTGCCGGCGATGCGCCCCTGGCCGACGAACTCAGGCGTCGGCCTGAAGCGAGCGATGTCGTTGCGCCCCTGCCGACGCAGCGTGCCGTAAACAAAAACGTGGGGCATCATCGAATCCGCTCTGTGCAACAACAAAACTCCAGTCTATTGAACTCCGCTGCCCCCGCATCCGGTCGCCTCGTGGCCTATGGCTGCCTGGCCTTGAGCATGTCGCTCGTCGGCGGCTACGTCGCCCTCTCCAAGCCTCTCGTCGCCGCTTTTCCTGTGCTGCTCCTCGCGTGGCTGCGCTTCGGCATCGCGGCAATGGCCATGCCGCATTGGCTCAAGCGCGCACCCGACGAACCGCCGATGACGAGGCACACGCGCTGGCTGGTGTTCCTCGAGTCCTTCCTGGGCAACTTCCTGTTCTCGATCTGCATGCTGTTCGGCGTGAGCATGACGAGCGCGGTATCGGCGGGCGTGATCATGGCGTCGATCCCCGCCGCAGTGGCTGTGGCGAGCTGGCTCTTCCTGCGCGAACGCATCACCGTGCGTATCGGCATGGCCATCGGATGCGCCGCACTCGGCATCGGCCTGCTTGCGCTATCCCCCACACACGCACCCGCATCGCCCGACGCGACGAAGTCGTCGATGCCCTGGCTCGGCAACCTGCTGGTGTTCTGCGCGGTGCTCTGCGAGACCGCCTATGCGGTGATCGGCAAGTCGCTCACCGGGCGGCTCGGCCCCAAGCGCATCGCGTCGCTCATCAACCTCTGGGGCTTCGTGCTCTCCATGCCCTTCGGCATCTGGTTCGCCCTGCAGTTCGACTTCACTGCAGTGCGCTTCGGCACATGGACCCTGCTCGTGGCCTACGCACTGGCCGCAAGCATCTGGACGGTGTGGCTCTGGATGACCGGACTGCGCCATGTACCGGCTGCACAAGCGGGTGTTTTCGCTGTGCTGCTGCCCATCAGCGCGGCCCTTGTCGGCGTGCTGGTGCTGGGCGAAAGCCTCTCCTCGCCACAGCTGCTTGCGTTCGTCATCGCACTCGTGGGCGTGGTGCTCGCGACATGGCCCGGTCGCCGAACGTGAAAAACGGGGCTTCTCCCCTCTGAAAAAACAACAACTCCCAATGAAAAAAGCGCTTTTTCCCTTGGAAACGCGTTTTTTCTCCTTTAGCATCCGCATTGCCACTGGAGACGCAAGTTTTTCATTGGTGAGTGTTCAACCAAAAAAGGAAATCAACCATGGCAACTGCAAAGAAGGCTCCGGCCAAGAAAGCTCCGGCAAAGAAGGCTGCTGCTCCCGCAAAGAAGGCTGCTGCTCCTGCGAAGAAGGCTGCTGCTCCCGCGAAGAAGGCTGCTGCTCCTGCAAAGAAGGCTGCTGCTCCCGCGAAGAAGGCTGCTGCTCCTGCAAAGAAGGCCGCACCCGCAAAGAAGGCTGCTCCCGCCAAGAAGCGCACGCCCAACGCCGCGTTCATGAAGGCCCTGACCCCCAGCCCGGCCCTGGCCGCTGTGGTCGGCTCGACGCCGCTGCCGCGTACCGCTGTCGTGAGCAAGCTGTGGGACTACATCAAGAAGAACAACCTTCAAGACAAGGCCAACAAGCGCAACATCAACGCCGACGCCAAGCTGAAGGAAATCTTCGGCAAGGCCCAAGTCTCGATGTTCGAGCTGGCCGCGCTGATTGGCAAGCACGTCAAGTAAGCACTCAGGGGCCTCGCGCCCTTGAATCAAAAAGCCGGCTCACACCGGCTTTTTTTTCGCCTGCAGCAGGGCCACGCCCTCCTCGAAGAAGCGCGCTGGCGTGCAGCCGAAATGCTTGCGGAAGGTTTCAATGAAGGCACTTACCGAGCTGTAGCCCACCGTCAACGCAACGGTCGTCACCGACTCACCAAGGCTCAGCAACTCCACCGCCTTCAGCAAACGCGCCTGCTGGCGCCATTGCGCAAAGCTCAGCCCGGTCTCCGTTGCGAAGCGACGTGTCAGCGTCCTGCGCGCCATGCCGATGCGATCGGCCCACCGGTCGATGGTGTCGGCCGTGGCCGGATCGTTCGCCAGCGCCGAGGCCATCGTGGCAAGGCGCTTGTCCTGCGGCATCGGCAGGTGAAGCGATGGTCTCTCGCTCGCCGCAAGTTCGTCGATCAGCACCGCGACAAGGCGGGCACGGCGCGCTGCAAAGACGACCGATGACGCATCGAGCGATGTCATCCGGTCCACCAGCCCCTGCACCAGCGGCGTGACCGCAAACACATGAGGCCCGGCCGGCAAGGCGGCCGCCATGGCCGCATCGATGTGCAGGCTCCAGCCCGCAGTGGCACCGAAGCTGTGCGCTGCATGCGCACAGCGTGGCGCGATCCAGCCGATCCAGCCCGGCGGCTGCACCCAGCGTCCCGAAGGCGTCTCGATGACCTGCAGCCCCTCGCGCAAGGCGAACAACTGGCCGTCCTCATGGGCGTGGTAGCCGGTGACGCGCGGCGCCTCGTAGGCGTTGATCCAGAGCTTGACCGGCGTTTCAGCAGCCATGTGCCCCGCCCTTTGGCGACATGGCCCGCACGCGGTATCGATTGGCCCGGCCCCGCAAGACCTGGGCGGCTCTGCTGCCTAGCATCGAGTTCATCTTCACAACGCCTTCAAAGGAACGCTCATGCAAGCCCAGGATGTATTGCCCGACGGACAGGACTTCGTCGTCAGGAATGGCCTCACATTGCGCAAAGGGTCGGTCGGCGCCTTCCTCGTCAACGCGCAGTTGCTGCAAGACCCGAACGCCACGCCCGAAACGCGGCAGGCGGCCGAGCGCGACTTGATCTCGCTGCTGCCAGCCCTCGAAGCATTGGGCCTGTTCGACGTGTTCGATCTGCGCTCGCCGGCCTTGCGAGACGAGGTGGCCCGTCATCGCGCGGCGCTCAACCCTGCGCCTGCGACTGCTTCGCCGCGCGCGTGATCGACGCCAGCGTGCCGCGCGTGGTGATCACCTCGGGGTCGAGCGGAATCTCGATCAGCGTGCCGGTGTCGGCGGCCAGCGCACGCAGCAACGCAGCCTCGAACTGCGACGTCTCCGTCACCCGCTCGGCCGCATAGCCATAAGCACGCGCGAGCCCGCAGAAATCGGGGTTGCGCAGCGCGGTGCCGCTGGTGCGTTCGGGGTACTCGCGCTCCTGGTGCATGCGGATCGTGCCGAACATGCCGTTGTTCAGCAGCACGATGATGCTTTTGCCGCCGTGCTGCGAAGCTGTTGCCAGCTCCTGTCCGGTCATCAAAAAATCGCCGTCACCCGCAATGGTGAAGGCCACGCGCCCGGTTGCCAGGTTGGCCGCGATGCCCGCGGGCACGCCGTAGCCCATGGCGCCGCTGGTCGGCGCCAGTTGCGTCTTGCACCCCTTCGTCAGCCCGTGGCAACGGAAGTAGCGATGCACCCAGCTCGCGAAGTTGCCGGCGCCATTGGTGATCGCCGCGTCCGGCGGCAGGTGCTTTTGCAGCAGCGCGATCACGGCCGCCATGTCGACTGCGCCGCGCGGTGCTTCTGCCGGCATGCCGGCCAGCGCCTGCGGCACGCAGTTGGCCTCGTAGTCGGCATGTGCCTGCGCGGTCCACTCTTCCCACGGCAACGTGTTGGGCGCGCTCAGCACTTCGAGGCTGCGCGCGGCGGCGCTCATGCCGGCGTTGATCGCCAGGTCGGCCTGATAGACGCGGTTCAGCTCCTCGGCACTCGCATGAATGTGCACCAGCGTCTGCTTCGCCTTGGGCGCTTCGAGCAGCGTGTAGCCGCCGGTCGTCATCTCACCGAGGCGCGGGCCGATGGCAAGGATCAGGTCGGCATCCTTCACGCGTTGCGCGAGCTTCGGGTTGATGGCGATGCCGACGTCACCCGCGTACAGCGGATGATGGTTGTCGAAGGTGTCCTGATAGCGGAAGGCGTTGGTCACCGGCAGGCGCCAGTTCTCGGCAAAGCGCTGCAGCGCCTGCGCGGCCTGCGTCGTCCAGCCGCCACCGCCGGCAATCACCAGCGGGCGCTGCGACTTCAGCAGCAGTTCGCGCAAGGTGCGCAGCGCACCGGGGTCGCTCCATGGCTGCACCGCCTCCACGCGCGGCAAGGGCCTCGAGGCGGTCTCGGTGCGCAGCATGTCTTCGGGTAGCACCAGTACCACCGGCCCCGGCCGCCCATTCATCGCCGTGGCGAAAGCACGCGCCACGTACTCCGGAATGCGGTTCGCGTCGTCGATGCGCTCCACGCGCTTGGCAAAGCCCTTGGTGCTCGGGCCGAAGAAGCTGCCGTAGTCGACCTCCTGGAAAGCCTCGCGGTCGCGAAAGTCGCTGCCGACATCGCCCACGAGCAACACCATCGGCGTCGAATCCTGAAAAGCGTTGTGCACGCCGATCGACGCATTGGTCGCGCCCGGCCCGCGCGTCACGAAGCACACGCCCGGCCGCCCGGTGAGCTTGCCGTGCGCGTCGGCCATGAAGGCCGCGCCGCCCTCCTGCCGATTGACGATGAAGCGTGCGCGATCGCGGTACGCATGAAAGCCGTCGAGCACCGCCAGAAAGCTTTCGCCCGGCACGCCGAATGCGATCTCCATGCCCTGCGCGATCAGGCACTCGACGATCAGGTGGCCTGCGGGTTGTGATGTACTCATGAGAAGTCGAACCTCAGCTGCGAATGTCTCCGGCAATTATGTGCGCCCGCCCTTCACGTCTTGCGTTAATTCCCCAATTGGTTAAATTCGCGCCATGAAGGCCTCCAAGGATTCCACCGCCGAAACGATTGAGCCGCGCTCGCGCGACGCCGACCGTTCGCAACTCGCCATCCTCGCGTCAGCGCGCGACGAGTTCTCCGCCCGCGGGCTGGCCGGTGCGCGCATGGACAGCATCGCGGAACGCGCGGGCCTGAACAAGCGCCTCATCTACTACTACTTCGGCAGCAAGGACGACCTGTTCCTCGCAGTGCTGGAGCGCACCTACGCCGACATCCGCGAGGCCGAGCAGCGACTGCACCTCGACGAGATCGAGCCGGTCGAGGCGATCCGCCAGCTGGTCTCGTTCACCTGGCACTACTACCTGGAGCACCCCGAGTTCATCACGCTGCTCAACAGCGAGAACCTGCATTGCGCCGCGCACCTGAAGCGCTCCGACCGCATCCAGGAAATGAACTCGCCGCTGGTGCAACTGCTCGACACCGTGCTGGAGCGCGGCAAGAAGGACAACCTGTTCCGCGCAGGCGTCGATCCGGTGCAGCTGTACATCTCGATCGCGTCGCTCTGCTACTTCTACCTCTCGAACAACCACACGCTCTCGGC